>NZ_KB911776.1:0-694619 GCF_000383655.1 Streptomyces sp. 351MFTsu5.1
CCACCACGGTCGTTGTCCCGACGGTCACGGTTGAAGCCACCGCGGTCGTCACGACGCTCGAACGAACGACCACCACGGTCGTCCCGACGCTCGTAGTTGCCCCGCTCGTCACGGCGCTGACGCGGCTGCTCGTACGCGGGACGCTCGGCGGGCTGCTCGGCGACGGCGGCCTCGGCGCGGGCCTCCGCCTCCTGGGCCACGACGGCCTCGGCGGCCGCGGCGACCGCGGTCTCCGGGTCCTCACCGCGCTCGCGGGCGGCACGCGCGACGAGGCGGTCGGCCTCCTCGCGCAGCTCGGTCGCGCGGCGCTGGGCCCGCTCCAGCTCCTTGGTGAGCTGGGCGACCTCGCGCTCGGCCTGCTGAGCCGCGTTGGCCGCGGACTCGGACTGGACCTCGGTCATCGAGCGGGCGCCGGTGATCTCGGCGACCTCGGGCTCGAAGGCCGTACCGGAGTTGATGATGTGACGGCCGGCGTCGACGCCCGCGTCCTCCATGAGCCGGAAGATCTGCCGGCGCTGGTGCGGGAGGGAGAGGGAGACGACGGTGCCGGTGCGGCCGGCGCGAGCGGTACGGCCCGCGCGGTGCAGGTAGTCCTTGTGGTCGCCGGCCGGGTCCACGTTCAGGACCAGGTCGATGCCGTCGACGTGGATGCCGCGGGCGGCGACGTCGGTGGCGACGAGCGCGTTGACGTAGCCGTCCTTGAAGTCGGCCAGCGTGCGGGTGCGCGCGCCCTGGGTCATGCCGCCGTGCAGCGCGTCGGCCTTCACGCCCGCCTCGCGCAGCTGCTCGGCGATGCGGTCGGCGCCCAGCTGGGTGCGGACGAAGATGATGGTGCGGCCCTTGCGGGAGGCGATGGCCGCGGTGACCGGCGCCTTGTCCTTGGGCTTCACGATCAGGATGTGGTGGGACATCGTCGTGACGTTGCCCTGGGCGCTGTCGACCTCGTGCGTGACCGGGTTGCTCAGGTAGCGCTTGACCAGGGTGGAGATCTCGTTCTCCATCGTGGCCGAGAACAGCATCCGCTGGCCGCCGGCCGGGATCTGGTCGAGCAGCTCGGTGACCTCGGGCAGGAAGCCCAGGTCGGACATCTGGTCGGCCTCGTCGAGGACGGCGACCTCGACGTTCTCCAGGGAGCAGGCGCCGCGGTTGATGATGTCGCGCAGCCGGCCCGGGGTGGCGACGAGGATGTCGACGCCGCGCTCCAGGGCGTAGATCTGGTTGCCCATCGACGTACCGCCGCAGACGACCTTCATCTTGAGGCCGAGCACGTCGCCGTACGGCTGGAGGGCGTCCGCGACCTGCATCGCGAGCTCACGGGTCGGGGTGAGGATGACGGCGCGGGGCTTGTGCTTCTCGGTGCGGCCGCCGGAGAGGCGGGCCATCGTCGGCAGACCGAAGGAGAGGGTCTTGCCGGAGCCGGTGCGGCCACGGCCGAGGATGTCCTTGCCGGCCAGGGCGTCCGGGATGGTCGCGGCCTGGATCGGGAAGGGGGTGGTCACGCCGTTCTGGGCGAGCTTGCGCACCACGCCCTCGGGGAGACCGAGGTCCGCGAAGGTGACCTCGGGAGCGCCTTCGGTGCCCTCGTTCTCGGGCATGACGGCGTGATCAGTACTGGAAATGGACATGCGTAAGCGAAACCTTCCGGAGTCTCGTCGGCACGCGCCCGTCAACTCCGTGATTCGCAATACGACCGCCTCTATGCGGTCAGCCACGGCAAGGGAGAGAACGCGCCACACGGCGCTCTCTGCAATGGCGCCGGGCAATGGGATCAAACGATCTACCACCATACGCACCCCCCACCCCCCGAGGCAAACCAAAGGCTGCCGGTGTAGTGCAGGTCACGTAGGCGGCCGCCGCGTCACACCGGCGCACCCGCCGTGGGCGCCGGTTCGCGCTGGCTCAGCTGCGGTGCCGTCTCCGGCGGCGCGGACGACGACGGCTCCGCGGGCGGCGGCGACGGGGTGGGCGATGCGGGCGGCTCGCTCGACGCGGGCGGCTCCGGATCGGGCGTGTGCGTGGGGGGCGGGTCGTCGTGCGTCGCCGAGGGCGCCGGCCTGGCCGACTTCCCCGGCCGCGCCCCCGCGGAGGCGGACGCGCTCGCCGAGGCGGACGCCGACGGGGACGCCGACTCCTCGCCGTGCTTCCCCTTTTTCTTCCCGTGCTTGCCGTCCGCGGCCGCCCTGCCGAGTCCCACGGAACCACCGGAGCCCGCCGAGCCCCCGTCGGGCCCGGCACCGCCCCGCTCACCGGCGGAGTGCGACGGCTTGGCACCGCCGTCTCCGTCGTCCCCGCCCACGCTCATGCAGCCCGCTGCGGCGGCGACGGCCATGACCGTGGCGGCCAGACGGACGGGTACGTACAAGGGGCGCACGAGCAGCCACCTCCGAGGGCGGTCGTCAGAGAGTCAACCTGTCCAACTCCCGCCGCCCACAAGAGGACACGCGAACCGCTTATCCGTACCCGAGTGCGTGCAGCCGCGCGTCGTCGATCCCGAAGTGGTGGGCGATCTCGTGCACCACCGTCACCTCGGTCTCCGCGACCACCTCGTCCCGCGTCGCGCACATCCTGAGCGTCGGCCCCCGGTAGATCGTGATGCGGTCCGGCAGCACCCCCGCGTACCACTCGCCGCGGTCCGTCAGCGGAGTGCCCTCGTACAGGCCGAGCAGCTCGGGATCGTCCGCCGGCGGTTCGTCCTCGACGAACACCGCGACGTTGTCCATCAGCCGCGTCAACTCCGGCGGAATCCGGTCCAGCGCCTCGGCGACCAGTTCCTCGAACTCCTCGCGCGTCATCTCCAGCACATGCCCATTCTCCGGTACGACCCCGCCGTACGAGAGTGCGGAGCGCGCCCGCATATCCGCGCGCGGACTTGGGCATACGGGACCAATGGCCCGCGTCCCCGCCGCCGCCCGGAAGATCCTGTCCGCCGTAAGGAAGGCACCGCACGCCCTCACCCGGCACTACGCCGGTCGCCGCTCCCACCCGTCCGTCGAACTCGTCCATCCGGCTCATCCCTGGACCCGAGCCCTCGGTCTCGTCGCCGTGGTCCTTCTGGGTGCCTGGCTCGGCCTGCTGATCGTCGGCAACGTGCGGGTGCCGGTCGGGCCCATGAACACGACGATGACCCTGCGCCCCTCCCTGACCGGCGGCACGAAGATCAACGTGTCCCCGCTGGGCGCCCTCGAGCTGGACAGCCACCACGCGCCGGTCCGCCTGGACGTCAACGTCGACCAGCTCGACCCGGAACGCTCCCAGGCCCTCGTGGACCACCCCGAGCGACTCTCCGGCCTCCAGGACGAGGTCGCGTCGGACGTCGAGCACGGCACCCTCGATCTCGCGGTCCGCTCCTGCGTCGCCGTGGTCGCGGGCGCCACCGCCCTCGGCCTCGCCGTCTACCGGCGCCCGCGCCGCGCCCTCGCCGCCGGCGGCCTCGCCCTCACCCTCCTGGCGGCCTCCGGCGGCACCGCGTACGCCACCTGGAACCCCGAATCGGTCCTGGAGCCGAAGTTCTCGGGCCTGCTCTCCTCGGCCCCGTCCCTGGTCGGCAACGCGCGCAACATCGTCACCGAATTCGACGTCTACCAGAAGGAGTTGGCCCGCCTGGTCACCAACGTGACGAAGCTCTACGACGTCACGTCCACCCTCCCCGCCTACCAGCCGGACCCCACCACCATCCGGGTCCTGCACGTCTCCGACATCCATCTGAACCCGGCGAGCTGGAAGATCATCGCCTCGCTGGTGGAGCAGTACAAGGTCAATGTGATCGTCGACTCCGGCGACACCATGGATCACGGTACGGCGGCGGAGAACGGCTTCCTCGACCCGATCCCGGACCTCGGGGCGCCGTACGTCTGGGTCCGCGGCAACCACGACTCCCTGACCACCCAGCGCTACATGGAGGGCCTCAAGCGGGTCCACGTCCTCGACAACGGCAAGGCCGAGACCGTCGCCGGGCTGCGGTTCGCCGGCATGGGCGACCCCCAGTTCACCCCCGACCGCTCCACGAACCCGGGCGCCGACGAGTCCGAGGAGGCGGCGGGCGCCCGCCTGGCCGCGGCCCTGCGCGCACAGCGGGCCGCCGGGACCCCGGTCGACCTCGCGATCGCCCATGAGCCCTCGGCCGCCCGCGAGGTCGACGGCGAGGTGCCGATGATCCTGTCCGGCCACCTCCACCACCAGGAGATGGAGGTCCTGAAGAAGGGCACCCGGCTGCGCGTCGAGGGCTCCACGGGCGGCAGCGGCCTGCGGGCCGTCGAGGGCAAGTACCCCGACCCCATCGAGGCCTCGATCCTCTACCTGGACCGCGACACCCGCCGCCTCCAGGCCTGGGACGAGATCAGACTCGGCGGCCTGGGCCTCACGACGGCGGAGGTCAGCCGGCACCTCCCGCAGGACAACCAGCCGGGAGCGAAGCCGTCACCGACCACGTCGTCCACCGGTTCGCCGTCGGCCTCGCCCTCGGTCTCGCCCACGGGCAGCCCGTAAACCGTTTTGGCGATACCTCCCGGCATCCCATATGCTTCTCACGTCCCCGACGCGCTGAGAAGCGCCCAGGCGGGCCGATAGCCCTCATCGTCTAGCGGCCTAGGACGCCGCCCTTTCAAGGCGGTAGCACGGGTTCGAATCCCGTTGGGGGCACGCAAAACCGTGTGCGACACTGTTCGTGCACAACGCTTGGTCCTGTGGAGCAGTTTGGAGTGCTCGCCACCCTGTCAAGGTGGAGGCCGCGGGTTCAAATCCCGTCAGGACCGCTGAGGTTTCCCCGGAAGCCTCTCGGCTGGGTAGCTCAGTTGGTACGAGCGACCGCCTGAAAAGCGGTAGGTCGCCGGTTCGACCCCGGCCCCAGCCACAGCACAGACCCCGATCTCCGGATCGGGGTCTTGTTGTATCTGTCGTGGACAGGGGTGGGGACGATGAGTCAGGACGACGGTCTGGAGCTGGCCCGGGCGAGATACGGGCTGTTCGCGGTGCTGGCGAGCAATCTGGCGATCGCCGGGGTGGCGGTCGTCGGGGTCTGGCGACTGGACGGCGACAAGGCGGTGATCGTCGGCGTCCTCACCGCCGCGTTCACCGCGGTCAGCAGCATGACCACCGCCTACCTGGGCATCAAGGCGATCTCCAACACCGCGCGCTCCATCGCCCTCGGCGACGGCCGGGACCGCACCCCGGTGGCCGCGCCTCCGGTGGCCGCACCCCCCGTGACCGCACCCCCGGTGGCCGCGCCCCCGGCCGCGCGCACTCCCTGATCGCGGGGCTCCGCCGCCCCGGGACAAAACCGTTCGCCAGTAATTTCCCGGGGATGAGATCCTGGATCGCGTATGTCTACGCATCCTGCCCCCGCCCCCGGCGCCCCCACCTTCGGGGATCTCGCCGCCCGCCTGACCGAGCTGACCCTGCGTGACGCGCAACGGCTCGGGCGCAGGCTCGAAGGCGCGCGCCGGATCCGCAAGCCGGAGGCGCGCACCGCCGTGCTGGCCGAGATCGAGGCGGAGGTCGGCAAGGGCGAGGAGCGGATGGGCGCACGACGCGCCCGCGTGCCCTCGGTGTCGTATCCCGAGCAGCTCCCGGTCAGCCAGAAGAAGGACGAGATCGCGGCCGCCATCCGTGATCACCAGGTCGTGATCGTGGCCGGTGAGACCGGCTCCGGCAAGACGACCCAGATCCCGAAGATCTGCCTGGAGCTCGGCCGGGGCGTCAAGGGCATGATCGGACACACCCAGCCCCGCCGGATCGCCGCCCGCACGGTCGCCGAGCGGGTCGCCGAGGAGCTGGACACCCCGCTCGGCGAGGCCGTCGGCTGGAAGGTGCGGTTCACCGACCAGGTGAACCAGGACGCGACCTTCGTGAAGCTGATGACGGACGGCATCCTGCTCGCCGAGATCCAGACCGACCGCGAGCTGCGCGCCTACGACACGATCATCATCGACGAGGCCCACGAGCGGTCCCTCAACATCGACTTCCTGCTCGGCTACCTGGCCCAGCTGCTGCCGAAGCGCCCCGACCTCAAGGTCGTCATCACCTCCGCGACCATCGACCCCGAGCGCTTCTCCCGGCACTTCGGGGACGCCCCGATCGTCGAGGTCAGCGGCCGTACCTATCCCGTGGAGGTCCGCTACCGGCCCCTGCTGGAGGAGGACTCGGAGGACTCCGACCGCGACCAGATCACCGCGATCTGCGATGCGGTCGAGGAGCTCCAGGGCGAGGGCAAGGGCGACATCCTCGTCTTCCTCTCGGGCGAGCGGGAGATCCGGGACACCGCGGACGCGCTGGTGAAGAAGAACTACCGCTTCACAGAAGTGCTCCCCCTCTACGCCCGTCTCTCGCACGCCGAGCAGCACCGCGTGTTCCAACAGCACACCGGGCGCAGGATCGTTCTGGCGACCAACGTGGCCGAGACCTCCCTCACCGTCCCGGGCATCAAGTACGTCATCGACCCCGGCTTCGCCCGTATCTCCCGCTACAGCCACCGCACCAAGGTCCAGCGGCTGCCCATCGAAGCGATCTCGCAGGCCAGCGCCAACCAGCGCAAGGGCCGCTGCGGCCGTACCTCCGACGGCATCTGCATCCGCCTCTACAGCGAGGAGGACTTCGAGGCCCGCCCGGAGTTCACGGACGCGGAGATCCTGCGGACCAACCTCGCCTCCGTCATCCTCCAGATGACCGCGGCCGGCCTCGGCGACATCGAGAAGTTCCCCTTCATCGACCCGCCGGACCACCGCAACATCCGCGACGGCGTCCAACTCCTCCAGGAACTGGGCGCGTTGGACCCCTCCGAGAAGGACGTACGCAAGCGGCTGACCCAGACCGGCCGCAAGCTCGCCCAGCTGCCCGTCGACCCGCGCCTGGCGCGCATGGTCCTGGAGGCCGACAAGAACGGCTGTGTCCGCGAGGTCATGGTCATAGCCGCCGCGCTGTCCATCCAGGACCCGCGCGAGCGCCCGGCCGACAAGCAGACCCAGGCCGACCAGCAGCACGCCCGCTTCAAGGACGAGACCAGCGACTTCCTGGCGTACCTGAACCTGTGGCGGTACGTCCGCGAGCAGCAGAAGGAGCGGGGCTCGTCGTCCTTCCGCCGGATGTGCAAGCAGGAGTACCTGAACTTCCTGCGCATCCGCGAATGGCAGGACATCTACACCCAACTGCGCACGGTCGCCAAGCAGATGGGCATCCACCTCAACGAGGAGGACGCGGCCGACCAGTCCGTCCATGTCTCCCTCCTCGCCGGCCTTCTCTCCCACATCGGGATGAAGGACGTGAAGGACGGCAACAAGAACGAGTACCTGGGCGCCCGCAACGCCAAGTTCGCGATCTTCCCCGGCTCGTCCCTCTTCAAGAAGCAGCCGCGGTTCGTCATGTCGGCGGAGCTGGTGGAGACCTCGCGCCTGTGGGCCCGGGTCAACGCGAAGATCGAGCCCGAGTGGGTCGAGCCGCTCGCCGAGCACCTGCTCAAGCGGACGTACTCCGAACCGCACTGGGAGAAGGACCAGGCCGCGGTGATGGCGTACGAGAAGGTCACGCTGTACGGCGTGCCGATCGTCGCCCAGCGGAAGGTGAACTACGGCCGGATCGACCCGGAGTCGTCCCGCGAGCTTTTCATCCGCAACGCCCTGGTCGAGGGTGACTGGCGCACGCACCACAAGTTCTTCGCCGACAACCGCAAGCTGCTGAGCGAGGTCGAGGAGCTCGAACACCGGGCCCGGCGCCGGGACATCGTGGTCGACGACGACACCCTCTTCGACTTCTACGACCAGCGGGTGCCCGAACACGTCGTCTCCGGCGCCCACTTCGACTCCTGGTGGAAGCGCAAGCGGCACGAGGAACCCGAATTCCTCGACTTCGAGCGGGAGATGCTCATCCGGGAGTCGGCGGAGGCGGTCACCAAGGCCGACTATCCCGACTCGTGGCGGCAGGGCCCGCTGAAGTTCCGGGTGACGTACCAGTTCGAGCCGGGCGCGGACGCGGACGGTGTGACGGTCCACATCCCGCTCCAGGTCCTCAACCAGGTCAAGGACGAGGGCTTCGACTGGCAGATCCCGGGCCTGCGGGAGGAGTTGGTGACGGAGCTGATCCGTTCCCTCCCCAAGCCGATCCGCCGCAACTACGTGCCGGCGCCGAACTTCGCCAAACGGTTCCTGGACACGGCGGTGCCGTTGCAGGAGCCCCTCACGGTCACCATGGCCCGCGAGCTGAAGCGCATGGTCGGCGTGCCCTTCGACGCGGAGGACTTCGACCAGTCCCGGATCCCCGACCACCTCCGCATCACCTTCCGGATCGTGGACGAGCGGCGGCGGAAACTGGCGGAGGCCAAGGACCTGGAGGCACTGCGGCTCCAGCTGAGGCCGAAGGCGCGCCAGGCGCTCTCCCAGGCGGCCGCCGCGACCGCGTCCCGCGAGGGCGGCGAGTCCCTGGAGCGCAAGGGCCTGACGGACTGGACGATCGGCTCCCTCACCCGGGTCTTCGAGACCCGTCGGGCGGGCCAGCCGGTGAAGGCGTACCCGGCGCTGGTGGACGACGGCGACACCGTCTCCGTACGCCTCTTCGACACCGAGGCCGAGCAGGCCGAGGCGATGTGGAAGGGCACCCGGCGGCTCATCGTGCGCAACATCCCGGTGAACCCGGCGAAGTTCGCGTCCGAGAAGCTGACGAACCCCCAGAAGCTGGCCCTGTCGGCGAACCCGCACGGCTCCATCCAGGCCCTGTTCGACGACTGCGCGACCGCGGCGGCGGACAAGCTGATCGGGGACTTCGGGGGGCCTGCGTGGGACGAGGAGTCGTACCGGAAGCTGTACGACAAGGTGCGTTCGGAGATCGTCGACACCACGGTCCGCACGGTCGGCCAGGTGCAGCAGGTGCTCGCCGCCTGGCAGGCCTGTGAGCGCCGTCTGAAGGCCGTACGGAGCCCGGCGCTGCTGGCGAACCTGGCGGACGTGCGGAAGCAGTTGGACGCCCTCGTGAAGCCCGGCTTCGTCACGGAGACGGGGTTGCGGCGCCTGCCCGACCTCATGCGCTACCTGGTGGCGGCGGACCGGCGGCTCCAGCAGATGCCGGCGAACGCCCAGCGGGACACGACCCGTATGGAGAAGGTCCACGAGATGCAGGACGAGTACGCCTGGCTCCTGGAGCAGCTCCCGCAGGGGCGGCCCGTGCCGCAGCAGGTCCTGGACGTCCGCTGGATGATCGAGGAGCTCCGGGTCAGCTATTTCGCCCACGCGTTGGGCACGGCGTACCCGATCTCGGACAAGCGGATCGTGAAGACGATCGACACGCTGGCTCCGTGACGACACCTTCACACAGGGTGAGTTCGACCAGGACGTCCCTGCTCCTGTACAGTCCTTCTCGCAGCGCAACGCACCAGTAAGCGCCGCGAAACCTGGTCCTGTGGAGCAGTTTGGAGTGCTCGCCACCCTGTCAAGGTGGAGGCCGCGGGTTCAAATCCCGTCAGGACCGCAGTAGGAAGTGAGGCCCGCATCCCGGCAACGGGAGGCGGGCCTTCTTCGTCATGTACGCGGGCCCAGGCATCCCAGCCCGTCCGGCGTTTGAGGACGAGGCCCCTTCAGGGCCGAAACGGGGGGCTGGGGGCGGCAGCCCCCAGGGCGGTCACGGCAGCGCCGGGTGAGGCAGGACGGGCGTTCAGCGATGCCACGGCGCCCCCGCGGAGCCCCACGCCATCTTGACGGCGCCTCAAAGCCCCGGTACCCAGAAACCAGGCCCCCGTTCCCGACGGAGCCCGGAGGTGGCATATGGCGGCATCGGTCAGGCACGAGACGCGGGCCCTGCTCCGCGCACACCTGTCGGCCGCGTCGTCGTATCGGCATCTGACCCGGCACTGCCCGATCTGCCACCGCCTCCTGCGCCTGGCGATGGATTCCGCGCCCCGAGCGACCGACCCCCCGGAGGAACCGGTGGAGCAGCCGACGGAGGACGGGACCGCGTCGCCCCTCTAGCGCACAAGTCCCAAGGGCAACAAGGACTCTGGCATGTGACGGGAGTCACCGCATGAGTTTTCAAAACGGTGGAACTTACCCCTCCCCTACAACAGGTCAATTTAATATGTGCAATTGCACTACTGATCCGACCTGTCCCAGGGCCCGCTCCGCAGGAGATCCGACACCCCTCCCCAGACTCCGACAAGCCCACTCACAGCGGCTCCGCCCCACCCCTGCGCACGCACAAAAAAGATCGCGCTGGACTCGGCGGAGTCCAGCGCGATCGACGACGGGGTTGAGAATGGGCCCTGTTGGGGCAGGACCCGCGTCGCTTGGAGCCAGGGTTCGGACGCCGCGACCAGTTGGGGGACCAGCCGGTTTGTCCGGTTATTGAGTTGTTCAGGCCTCGCTGCGCTGCTGCGGAATACCCGCGAGCAGAGCGCGGACCTCAGCCTCGCGGTAACGGCGGTGTCCGCCGAGCGTACGGATCGACGTGAGCTTGCCGGCCTTCGCCCACCGCGTGACCGTCTTCGGGTCCACGCGGAACATCGTGGCGACCTCAGCCGGGGTCAGCAGCGGCTCGGCATCAGGGGTGCGAGCGGTCATGAGCGGCCTCCTCGGGAGAACCGAACCTTCTCGGTTCTTTCCTCTAAATTCTGCACCTTGACCCGCGTTGCCCGAAATGGCGGATGCGGGTCGAGTCGGTTATAGGACGAACGGCTTGTCCTCGGCACTACAACTACACCATCCGTCCAGCCTCGTCGGCCAAACCGATGGAATTGCCCCCCAGGTGTTCATCGGCGACGGAAGCCGATGGACCATGCCATAGCGGACAGTCACGCCTCTGTGACGATCAGTCACAGAGGCGCTCAGGAGTCACCAGACCCCCCAAAGCGGAACCTCCCCCGGGCCCCTTGTCCTATTTTGGCATGAGGAGGGGTAAGAGACGCAAGAGCCGGATACGTGCGGTCCGTCACGCTTGCCCCTAGTTGATGGGACATCAGCGAAACCTCGTGACACCTTGAGCGAGGACGAAACCCCAAAAAGGGCGTCACGTCAAACGTCAGTTCGCCGAGCGCCGGTCCCTGACCGCCCGCCAGCGCTCCACGAGCCGCCCGTAGGCCTCGCCCGCGGCCACCCCGTCACCGAGCCTCAGCGCCTCGATGCCCTCGGCCACGTCGGCCGCCGAGTGGTCGTCCTCCAGCTCGCCCGGCGGCAGGACGTGCACCAGCCCGCCGTAGTCCAGCTCGACCAGCGAGCGCGGGTGGAACTCCTCCAGCCAGCGCCCCACGTCGATCAGGCCGTCGATGAGCGGCCCCTCGTCGACGCCGTCCTTCAGGGCCCGCAGCGCCCGCGCCACCCGCCGCCGGGCCTGCACCATGGGCGTGCGGTAGCGCAGCATCGGCGGGACCTCCCCGGACCCCTTGTCGAAACGCCGCTCCTCGTCGCCCACCAGCACGAACCAGTGCAGCGGCACCTGCCAGGTCGCCGTACGGATCCAGGGCCTGGCGTCCGGGTTCCGGGCCAGCCAGCGCTCGTAGTCCTGGGACGTCTGCCGGCGTACGACCTCGGGCAGCACGGCGTCCAGGACCGGGCCCGGCAGCTCCTCGCCGAGCTCCTCCATCGCCAGCCAGCCGCGCAGCCGGGTGCGCCAGGGGCACACGCACACCACGCCGTCCACATCCAGCACGAACGCGTCGCTGCTCTCGTGCACCGGTACCGGGACCGGCGGGGTGGGCAGCAGGTCGGCCAGCGAGCGACGCAGTTCGTCCTGGTACGACGGGCGCTCCCGGCGGCGGGCGTAGCGGGCCCAGTGGGTGCGCTCCGGTTCGGGGAAGGCGGCCAGCGGTTCGTACACGCGCAGATAGGTCGCGTACGGGACGATCACCGAGGACACCTTGGGCACGCCTGCTCTCTCCCCCGCCGCCTGCCGGGAAAACCTGCGAAACCCGCACACAAACGCGCGGGAAAACTATGCAAATCGTCGCACGCCCGCACGTCACGGGAAGGTGATCCTGAGCACTGCACGGTCTCGGGGCGTCACACGCTCTAATCTCGTGCTCACAGGCCCCCGCCACCCGTACGGGAAGCCTGCACCGATCGCCGCGACTTACCCAGGAGTCACCACAGTGACCGACGTAAACGGCGCCGCTGCCGATGTGCTGCACACCCTGTTCCACTCGGACCAGGGCGGCCACGAGCAGGTCGTGCTCTGCCAGGACCGCAGGAGCGGCCTCAAGGCCGTCATCGCCCTCCACTCCACCGCGCTGGGCCCCGCACTCGGCGGGACCCGCTTCTACCCGTACGCCACCGAGGCGGAGGCCGTCGCCGACGCCCTGAACCTCGCGCGCGGGATGTCGTACAAGAACGCCATGGCCGGACTCGACCACGGCGGTGGCAAGGCCGTGATCATCGGGGACCCGGAGCGCGACAAGAGCGAGGAACTGCTCCTCGCCTACGGCCGCTTCGTCGCCTCCCTCGGCGGCCGGTACGTCACCGCCTGCGACGTCGGCACCTACGTCGCCGACATGGACGTCGTCGCGCGGGAGTGCCGCTGGACGACCGGCCGCTCCCCCGAGAACGGCGGCGCCGGCGACTCCTCCGTCCTGACCGCCTTCGGCGTCTACCAGGGCATGCGGGCCAGCGCCGCGCACCTGTGGGGCGACCCGTCCCTGCGCGGGCGCAAGGTCGGCGTCGCGGGCGTCGGCAAGGTCGGGCACCACCTGGTCGCGCACCTGCGCGACGAGGGCGCCGAGGTCGTGATCACGGACGTCCGCGAGGAGGCCGTGGGGCGGGTCCTCGCCGCCCACCCGACGGGTGTGACGGCCGTCGCCGACACCGCGACCCTGATCCGCGCCGAGGGCCTCGACATCTACGCCCCCTGCGCGCTCGGCGGTGCCCTGAACGACGCCACCGTGCCGGCGCTGACCGCACGGATCGTCTGCGGCGCCGCCAACAACCAGCTCGAGCACCCGGGCGTCGAGAAGGACCTCGCGGACCGCGGGATCCTCTACGCGCCGGACTACGTCGTGAACGCCGGCGGGGTCATCCAGGTCGCCGACGAACTGCACGGGTTCGACTTCGAGCGGTGCAAGGCCAAGGCGGCGAAGATCTACGACACCACGCTCGCCATCTTCGCACGTGCGAAGGAAGACGGGATTCCGCCGGCCGCCGCGGCCGACCGGATCGCCGAGCAGCGGATGCACGAGGCGGCCCTGACGCGTTCCTGAACGCGGTCATGAACGGGGCCCGCTGACGTTTGACCGGTACCCGTCGGCGCACACTTAGAGAGAACTCTCACGTTCGTCGGCGGGTCGGCCGCGAAGAAGTGGTTAAAATCGCGGTTGACCAGCGGGGACGGGGCTCCCCGCGGGTGCCGGTGCCGGGCCCGTGCTGCGGGCGACGTACCGTATGGGCGTGGGCTCAGGTACCGTGGAAGCCCTACGGACCGGACTCTCTGTGGAGAGTCCGTTCCAGATCATGAACGCGTGTCAAGACTCTGGGGCCACCGAGCCCCGTATCCGAGGGGGTCGAGCCATGGGGCGCGGCCGGGCAAAGGCCAAGCAGACGAAGGTCGCCCGCCAGCTGAAGTACAGCAGCGGCGGGACTGATCTGTCGCGTCTGGCCAATGAGCTGGGCGCTTCGACTTCGAGCCAGCCGCCGAATGGCGAGCCGTTCGAGGACGACGACGACGAAGACGACCCGTACGCCCAGTACGCGGATCTCTACAACGACGACGAGGACGAGGACGACGAGTCCGGTCCGTCGTCCCAACACCGCCGCGGCGCTTGACGCTCTAGCTGTGCTTGACCCGGTCCGAGTGGTCCACACCACCGGACCGGGTTTTGCGCTGCCTGTCAGGCGCTGTAGTCGCCCACCAGCTCGGCGCCGGTCTCCTTGTCGTCCCGGTCGGTGATCTCGCCCGCGATCCAGGACTCGACCCCGCGGTCGGCCAGGGTCGCCAGCGCCACGTCCGCCGACTCCTCGGGGACGATCGCGATCATGCCGACGCCCATGTTCAGGGTCTTCTCCAGCTCCAGGCGCTCGACCTGACCCGTCCTGCCGACGAGGTCGAAGATCGGGTCCGGGGTCCAGGTGGTGCGGTCGACGATCGCGTGCAGGTCGTCGGGGATCACACGGGCCAGGTTGGCGGCCAGGCCGCCTCCGGTGACGTGCGAGAAGGCATGCACCTCGGCCGTGCTGATCAGGGCCAGGCAGTCCAGCGAGTAGATCTTGGTCGGCTCCAGGAGCTCTTCGCCGAGGGTGCGGCCCAGCTCGTCGATCCGGGCGTCCAGGGAGAGCCCCGCCTCGTTCAGGAGCACATGCCGGACAAGCGAGTACCCGTTCGAGTGAAGACCCGAGGCGGCCATGGCGATCACCGCGTCACCCTTACGGATGCGATCCGCGCCCAGCAGCCGGTCGGCCTCCACGACGCCCGTACCGGCGCCCGCGACGTCGAAGTCGTCCGGGCCCAGCAGACCGGGGTGTTCGGCCGTCTCGCCGCCCACCAGGGCGCAGCCGGCGAGCACACAGCCCTCGGCGATGCCCTTGACGATCGCGGCGACCCGCTCGGGGTGGACCTTGCCGACACAGATGTAGTCGGTCATGAACAGCGGCTCGGCCCCGCACACCACGATGTCGTCCATGACCATCGCGACCAGGTCGTGGCCGATGGTGTCGTAGACGCCCAACTGGCGCGCGATGTCGACCTTGGTGCCCACCCCGTCGGTGGCGGAGGCGAGCAGGGGGCGCTCGTAGCGCTTGAGGGCGGAGGCGTCGAAGAGTCCGGCGAAACCGCCGAGGCCGCCGAGGACCTCGGGGCGCTGGGTCTTCTTCACCCACTCCTTCATGAGTTCTACGGCGCGGTCGCCCGCCTCGATGTCGACGCCCGCGGCTGCGTAGCTGGCACCAGTTGTCTCAGACATGGGTGGTGAGAACCTTCGTGTCGTACTGCAGGTGGGACGGGCCGGCTACGGGCGACGGATCGCGTCGGCGGCGGCCGTGGCGGCGGGCCCGGCGGCCAGCTCTGTCTCCAGGAGCTGCTTGCCGAGCAGCTCGGGGTCCGGGAGCTCCATCGGGTACTCGCCGTCGAAGCAGGCGCGGCAGAGGTTCGGCTTGGCGATGGTGGTCGCCTCGATCATGCCGTCGATGGAGATGTAGGCCAGCGAGTCGGCGCCCAGGCTGGTGCCGATCTCGTCGATCGTCATGCCGTTGGCGATGAGCTCCGCGCGGGTAGCGAAGTCGATGCCGAAGAAGCAGGGCCACTTCACGGGCGGCGAGGAGATCCGGATGTGGACCTCGGCGGCGCCCGCCTCGCGGAGCATGCGGACCAGGGCGCGCTGGGTGTTGCCGCGCACGATCGAGTCGTCGACGACGACCAGCCGCTTGCCCTTGATGACTTCCTTGAGCGGGTTCAGCTTCAGGCGGATGCCGAGCTGGCGAATGGTCTGCGAGGGCTGGATGAACGTACGGCCGACATAGGCGTTCTTCACCAGACCGGCACCGAAGGGGATGCCGGACGCCTCCGCGTAGCCGATCGCGGCCGGGGTGCCCGACTCCGGGGTCGCTATGACCAGATCGGCGTCGACCGGCGCTTCCTTGGCGAGCTTGCGGCCCATCTCCACGCGGGAGAGGTAGACGTTCCGGCCGGCGATGTCGGTGTCGGGGCGCGCCAGATAGACGTACTCGAAGACACAGCCCTTGGGCTTCGCTTCCGCGAATCGGGAGGTGCGCAGACCGTTCTCGTCGATGGCGACGAACTCGCCCGGCTCGATCTCGCGGACGTAGCTGGCACCGCAGATGTCGAGGGCCGCGGACTCGGAGGCGACGACCCAGCCGCGCTCCAGGCGGCCGAGGACCAGCGGGCGGATGCCCTGCGGGTCGCGGGCCGCGTAGAGGGTGTGCTCGTCCATGAAGACGAGCGAGAACGCGCCCCGCACCTTCGGGAGGACGGAGTGGGCCGCCTCCTCGATGGTCAGCGGCTTGCCGTCCTCGTCCTCCTGCGCTGCGAGCAGGGCCGTCAGGAGGTCGGTGTCGTTGGTGGCCGCGACGCGCGGGGTGCGGCCGCCCTCCTTCTTCGGGAGGTCGGCGACCATCTCGGCGAGCTGCGCCGTGTTGACCAGGTTGCCGTTGTGGCCGAGCGCGATCGAACCGTGCGCGGTGGCGCGGAACGTCGGCTGGGCGTTCTCCCACACGGAGGCGCCGGTGGTCGAGTAGCGGGCGTGACCGACCGCGATGTGACCCTGGAGCGAACCGAGCGAGGTCTCGTCGAAGACCTGGGAGACAAGGCCCATGTCCTTGAAGACGAGGATCTGGGAGCCGTTGCTGACCGCGATACCCGCGGATTCCTGGCCCCGATGCTGGAGGGCGTAGAGCCCGAAGTAAGTGAGCTTGGCGACCTCTTCACCGGGAGCCCAGACTCCGAAGACGCCGCAGGCGTCCTGGGGGCCCTTCTCACCGGGGAGCAGATCATGATTGAGTCGACCGTCACCACGTGGCACGGCTCCGAGTGTAGGCGAGATCGACCACTGGTCCGAATTCGTGGAGAGTGGGCTTTCTTACTCCGCTCGGGCCGTAACGCTCCCGCCGGACGGGTTCGTGATCTTCAGAGAATCCCGTTCCTGCTGGTAGGACACCTTGCCGGAGAGGATTCCGGCGAGTTCCCGCTCGGTCTTCATCACCGGGCCCGCACACATCATGCGTGTGGTCGCCAGGGGCCCGAAGTCGATGGTGCCGTCCTTGACGACGGCTGTGCCGCGGAAGGTGTTGCAGCCGAGACTGCCGGTGACGGTGTTGTTCGCGGTGAGGGTGAGATGTGCCCGCGGGCCGATCGCCCAGCGGGTGCCTTTGAGCGGCGGGGCCGTCTTCTCCCGGAAGGTGATGCTGTCGCCGTCGGCGCGGGTCAGGGTGAGGGTCCTGGTGCCGTCGCGTTCGGAGATCCTGGCCTTGTGGGTGCCCTCGAAGACGCTGGTGAACCGGGTCTCGAAATCCCCGATCGGGTCGGGGCAGCCGATCAGCGTCTGGACCAGGTCGGTGATCCGCACGGTGTCGCCGTCGATCTCGGCGTCGGCACCGATGCTGTTGCAGCCGACCGAGCCGCCGGAATCGCCGCCCCCGACGTCCGGGTCGCTGGTGCCGGACTCGAAGGTGATGTGGGCGTCCTCGGCGTTCTTCGGCAGCACGTACTCCTTGCCGTTGACGGTCACCTTCTGCGGCAGCCACTCGACGTCCGTGAGGGCACCGGCCCCGGTGACCTTCGCGCCGTCGGTGACCGAGTCGCTCCCGGTGCCGGCTTCCGAGCCGCAGGCGGCCAGCAGCGTGGTGCCCGCGGCGGCCAGGGCGGCGCATTTCACACGTGTCGTCCGCTTCATGCACCTTGGACGCACGGGACCCGTGAAGGGTTCACTCCATCAACGGAAGCAGCCCGCCCAGATCCGCCCGCTCCCCGCTCGCACTGACCTTGGCCTCGCCGAGCGCGTCCGTCCAGGTCAGTCGACCGGTGGCGAGCCGGAGCCAGGTCAGCGGGTCGGTCTCGACGACGTTCGGCGGGATGCCGCGGGTGTGCCTGGGCCCCTCGACGCACTGCACCACGGCGTACGGCGGCACCCGCACCTCGGTCGACCCGCCGGGCGCCTTCACGGCGAGGGCGTCGGCGAGGAGCCGGGTGCAGGCGGCCAGGGCCTGACGGTCGTACGGGATGTCCAGGCCGGGGACGGCGGCGTTCAGGTCGTCGGTGTGGACGACGAGTTCGACGGTCCGGGTGACCAGGTAGTCGGCCAGGGGCATCGCGCCGGCGTTCGTCTCCAGGAGGCGCGTACCGGGGTGTGCGTCCAGCAGCTCGGCCAGGGTCCGCTCGATCTCGCCGAGGTAGGCGTCGAGGTCCGGGTGCCGCTCGGCGAGGTCCCGGGTGAACTCGGCGATGGCCGCGGAGCTCGCGGCGGTGGCGAAGGGCCAGTCCAGGACCGTGGCGTCCTGCCGGGCCGGGGCGGGCCGGTCCAGGCTCCGGTGGACGGCCGTGACCGCCATCCCGATGTGCGCGACCAGCTCGCGTACGGTCCACTCCCCCAGCCGCGTGGGCAGCGCCAACTGCTCCGGGGTCAGCGCGCGTACGGCCTCTCGTACGTTTCCGAACTGGGCCTGCACGGCCTTGCGGATCTTGACGGGGTCGTACGTACGGGCGCGCTTCCTGGCCGTGGGCATGACGGTGAGCCTAGTCCCGCGTCCCCGTGACGAAGGCCCCGCCCGTCAGGACGACGGGCGGGGCCTTCACGGTCGTACGACTGCCGGCTACTTGAGCAGCGCCGGGATCGTCTCCTCGTGAGCCGTCCGCAGTTCCTCCAGCGACAACTCGAACTCGCCCTGGAGCTCGACCGAGTCGCCGTCCACGACACCGATGCGGGTGACGGGCAGGCCCCGGGCGCCGCACATGTCGTTGAAGCGGAGCTCCTCGGAGCGCGGGACCGCCACCACGGCACGGCCCGCCGACTCGGAGAACAGGAACGTGAACGCGTCGAGCCCGTCCGGTACGACCAGACGCGCGCCCTTGCCGCCGAGCAGCGCCGACTCCACGACCGCCTGGATCAGGCCGCCGTCGGAGAGGTCGTGCGCGGAGTCGATCATGCCGTCGCGGGAGGCGGAGATCAGGATCTCGGCCAGCAGGCGCTCGCGCTCCAGGTCGACCTTGGGCGGCAGGCCGCCGAGGTGGTCGTGGACGACCTGGGACCAGGCCGAGCCGCCGAACTCCTCGCGGGTGTCACCGAGGAGGTACAGCAGCTGGCCCTCCTCCTGGAAGGCGACCGGGGTGCGGCGGGCCACGTCGTCGATGACGCCGAGCACGGCCACGACCGGGGTCGGGTGGATGGCCGCCTCGCCCGTCTGGTTGTAGAGCGAGACGTTGCCGCCGGTCACCGGGGTGCCGAGCTGCTGGCAGGCGTCGGCGAGACCGCGGATGGCCTCCGCGAACTGCCACATGACGGCCGGGTCCTCGGGCGAGCCGAAGTTCAGGCAGTCCGACACCGCGAGCGGCTTGGCACCCGTGGTGGCGACATTGCGGTACGCCTCCGAGAGGGCCAGCTGGGCGCCCGCGTACGGGTCCAGCTTGGCGTACCGGCCGTTGCCGTCGGTCGCGATGGCGACGCCGAGGCCGGTCTCCTCGTCGATGCGGATCATGCCGGAGTCCTCGGGCTGGGCGAGGACCGTGTTGCCCTGCACGAAGTGGTCGTACTGCGAGGTGATCCACTTCTTGGAGGCCTGGTTGGGAGAGCTGACCAGCTGGAGGACCTGCTGCCTGAGCTCTTCCGAAGTCCCGGGCCGGGGCAGCTTGTTGGCGTCGTCGGCCTGGAGCTCGTCCTGCCAGGACGGGCGCGCGTAGGGGCGCTCGTAGACCGGGCCGTCGTGCGCGACCGTGCGCGGGTCGACGTCGACGATCTTGCCGCCGTGCCAGTAGATCTCCAGGCGGTCGCCGTCGGTGACCTCACCGATGACGGTGGCGATGACGTCCCACTTGTCGCAGATCTCCAGGAACCGGTCGACCTTCTCCGGCTCCACGACCGCGCACATGCGTTCCTGCGACTCGCTCATGAGGATTTCCTCGGGCGAGAGCGTCGAGTCGCGCAGCGGTACGTCGTCAAGGGTGACGCGCATGCCGCCGGAGCCGTTGGAGGCGAGCTCGGAGGTGGCGCAGGACAGACCGGCCGCGCCGAGGTCCTGGATGCCGACGACCAGCTTCTCCTTGAAGGCCTCCAGGGTGCACTCGATGAGGAGCTTCTCCTGGAAGGGGTCGCCGACCTGGACGGCCGGACGCTTCGACGGCTTGGCGTCGTCGAAGGTCTCGGAGGCGAGGATCGAGGCGCCGCCGATGCCGTCGCCGCCCGTGCGAGCCCCGTAGAGGATGACCTTGTTGCCCGCGCCGGACGCCTTCGCGAGGTGGATGTCCTCGTGCCGCATGACACCGATGGCACCGGCGTTGACCAGCGGGTTGCCCTGGTAGCAGGCGTCGAAGACGACCTCGCCGCCGATGTTCGGCAGGCCCAGGCAGTTGCCGTAGCCGCCGATGCCGGCGACGACACCCGGCAGCACGCGCTTGGTGTCGGGGTGGTCAGCGGCGCCGAAACGCAGCGGGTCCACGACGGCTACCGGCCTGGCACCCATCGCGATGATGTCGCGCACGATGCCGCCCACTCCGGTGGCCGCACCCTGGTAGGGCTCGACATAGGAGGGGTGGTTGTGCGACTCGACCTTGAAGGTGACCGCGTAGCCCTGGCCGACGTCCACGACGCCGGCGTTCTCACCGATGCCGACGAGAAGCGCGTCCGACTGGGGCGCCTTCTCGCCGAACTGGCGCAGGTGCACCTTCGACGACTTGTACGAGCAGTGCTCGGACCACATGACCGAGTACATGGCGAGCTCGGCACCGGTGGGCCGGCGGCCGAGGATCTCCACGACCCGCTCGTACTCGTCCTTCTTCAGGCCCAGTTCGGCCCAGGGCAGCTCGACGTCGGGGGTCGCGGCCGCGTGCTCGACCGTGTCCAGAGGCGTCCGGCTCATGCGTTGACCAGCTTCTTGAGGATCGAGGTGAAGAAGGGGAGACCGTCGGTGCGGCCCGTCCCGATCAGCGGCTCGGTGGCGTGCTCGGGGTGCGGCATGAGGCCTACGACGTTGCCGGCCTCGTTGGTGATGCCGGCGATGTCACGGAGCGAGCCGTTGGGGTTGAAGTCGACGTAGCGGAACGCGACCCGGCCCTCCGCCTCCAGCTTGTCCAGCGTGTACTCGTCGGCGACGTACCGGCCGTCCATGTTCTTCAGCGGGATGTGGATCTCCTGGCCGGACTCGTAGTCGACGGTCCAGGCGGTGTCCGCGTTCTCCACCCGCAGCTTCTGGTCGCGGCAGATGAAGTGGAGGTGGTCGTTGCCGAGCATCCCGCCGGGAAGCAGGTGGGCCTCGGTGAGGATCTGGAAGCCGTTGCAGATGCCGAGGACCGGGAGACCCGCCTTGGCCTGCTCGATGACCGTCTCCATCACGGGCGAGAAGCGGGAGATGGCGCCGGCCCGCAGATAGTCGCCGTAGGAGAAACCACCGGGGAGCACGACCGCGTCGACCTGGTGGAGGTCCTTGTCCTTGTGCCACAGGGCGACCGGTTCGGCACCCGCGAGGCGGATCGCGCGCTGGGTGTCCCGGTCGTCGAGGCTGCCGGGGAAAGTGACGACGCCAATACGAGCGGTCACTTCACGGCCTCCGCGACTTCCTCGATCTTCACGGTGAAGTCCTCGATCACGGTGTTGGCGAGGAAGGATTCCGCAAGATCGTGGATGCGGGCCAGCGCGGCCTCGTCGACCGGACCCTCAACTTCCAGTTCGAATCGCTTTCCCTGACGTACGTCG
Source organism: Streptomyces sp. 351MFTsu5.1 (assembly GCF_000383655.1). Classification (NCBI taxonomy): domain Bacteria; kingdom Bacillati; phylum Actinomycetota; class Actinomycetes; order Kitasatosporales; family Streptomycetaceae; genus Streptomyces; species Streptomyces sp. 351MFTsu5.1. The sequence goes on from NZ_KB911776.1 coordinate 21,305, forward strand.
GAGATGCCTTCGAAACCCAGTCGCGGCAGTGCGCGCTGGACCGCCTGGCCCTGGGGGTCGAGGATCTCCGGCTTGAGCATGACGTCGACTACGACGCGTGCCACTGGCACTCCCGGTGGTGTGGTGCTGAGCAGGTTCCTTCAGACTACCCGCACAAAATTTCTACGCGCGTTGAGTTGTAGGAATCTACGTGACGGCCATCACGGGCAGCCGGCCGCTCGGGTGTTCGCGAAAATTTCAGGGAAAGATCTCAGATCGACACCCGATACCTATTGCGCTCGGACACGCGGAAGGATTTAGTCGAGCTTCACAATGCATTGTCTGGCACGGTACAAATGAATTGTTGACGTGCCGTACGAAGGGACCGATATTCGTGGCGCAGAAGGTCGTGGTCACTCTCTTTGACGACATCGACGGCTCGGAAGCGGCGGAAACGATCGCCTTCGGACTCGACGGCAAGTCGTACGAGATCGACCTGAATCAAGCCAATGCCAAGAAACTGCGTACGGCCCTCGAGCCCTACGTGGAGGCCGGCCGCAAGCGGTCGAGGTCGGGCAAGGCGTACAAGCAGACCGAGGTCGCCCCCGATCCGGCGGCGGTCCGGGCCTGGGCCCAGGCCAACAAGATGGACGTCCCCGCGCGCGGACGTATCCCCAAGAAGGTCTACGAGGCGTTCGCCGAGGCGCAGTAGCTCCCGGTCGACGCCGGGTCACCCGCCCCTCGGGACAACCGACTTGCGTTGCACCCCACCCGGTCAGCTAGAGTCTGGAGCACGCCGAGGGGCGAGGCCGAAAGGCCCAGCTCACGGAGTACATGCGGGTGTAGTTCAGTAGTAGAACATCCTCCTTCCAGGAGGAAGGCGCAGTGTGCAATTCCTGTCACCCGCTCTGCACCACCGGTCCTGCTCCCTTGTGGATCAGGTAGGATGGTGCTCGCGCCGATCGGTGAGAGCCGGTCGGAGGCAATGCGAACGTAGCTCAGTTGGTAGAGCGCAACCTTGCCAAGGTTGAGGTCGCGAGTTCGAACCTCGTCGTTCGCTCTTGAGTGAAGACCCCGGTCCCCTGGACCGGGGTTTTTTCTTGCCCACTGCACCCTCTGACATTTGTCACACGGAGTGGTGACAGCGCGCACTGCTGTCGCCCCCCGTCCGCCGGGACGCTGGGTTCATGAACACCGACGAACACGTGATTGAGGTCACCGACCTGCGGCGTGTGTACGGGGGCGGGTTCGAGGCCGTGCGCGGAATCAGTTTCTCCGTGGCACGGGGAGAGATCTTCGCCCTGCTCGGCACCAACGGCGCCGGCAAGACGTCCACGGTCGAGCTCCTGGAAGGGCTCGCCCGGCCGACCGAGGGGCGCATCCGCGTCCTCGGCCACGATCCGTACACCGAGCGGGCCGTCGTACGCCCGCGTACCGGCGTGATGCTCCAGGAGGGCGGCTTCCCCTCCGAGCTGACCGTCGGCGAGACCGCGCGGATGTGGGCGGGCTGCGTGAGCGGGGCCCGGCCGCCGCTGGAGGCCCTGGAACTGGTCGGGCTCGACCGGCGGGCCGGCGTACGCGTCAAGCAGCTGTCCGGAGGGGAGCGGCGACGCCTCGACCTGGCGCTCGCACTGCTCGGCGACCCCGAGGTGCTGTTCCTCGACGAGCCGACGACCGGGCTCGACGCCGAAGGGCGCCGGGACACCTGGCAGTTGGTGCGGGACCTGCGGGAGCGCGGCACGACCGTGCTGCTCACCACGCACTACCTGGAGGAGGCCGAGGGTCTCGCCGACCGGCTGGCGATCCTGCACGAGGGGCAAGTCGCGGCCGAGGGGACACCGGACGAGGTGACCGCCGCACAGCCGTCGCGGATCTCGTTCGAACTGCCGGAGGGCTGGTTCGTGGGGGACCTGCCGCCGCTCGGGGGCCTCGGCGTGTCCGGGCACGAGGTCGACGGACGGGTCGTACGGCTGCGGACGCACGAACTCCAGCGGGCCGCCACCGGGCTGCTGACCTGGGCCGAACGGGCCGGGGTCGAGCTGCGGCGGCTCGATGTGCGGTCGGCGTCGCTGGAGGAGGCGTTCCTGGGGATCGCGGCGCGTGAGGGGGTGGCGGCATGAGCACGGATCGCAGTATGGGCGCGGATCGCGGCACGGGCACGGATCGCAGCGTGGGCGCGGATCGCCGCACAAGCCCGGATCGGGGCGCAGGCACCGATCGCGGCATGAGGGCCCCCGTCGCGCGAGGCGGGCGCCGCGTGAGCGCCGTCCTCACTACTCCCGCCGAGCGGCTCGGCGCCCTCGCCCGCGCCGAGTTCACGCTGCTCGGGCGCAGCAGGGCCACGCTCCTGACGGCCGTGCTGGTGCCGCTCGCACTGCCGTTCACGCTGCGGTCCGTGGTGGACGGCATGGACGTCCAGAAGGAGGGCCTGAGCGTCGGGCTGGTGCTGCTGCCGGCCGCGATCGGCTTCTCCCTGCTGTTCGGGGTCTACACCGCCCTCGTCGGGATCTACACCGCCCGCCGCGAGGAGCTGGTGCTCAAGCGGCTGCGCACCGGGGAGCCGCGGGACGTCGAGATCCTGTGCGGGACCGCGCTGCCGATCGGCGCGACCGCGGTGGTGCAGTCCCTGGTGGTCGCGGCGGGAAGCGCGGTGCTGCTCGACCTGCCCGCGCCGCGGGCACCCCAGTTCGCCGTCCTGGGACTGCTGCTGGGCCTGGTGATGTGCGCGGCCCTCGCGGCCGTGACGGCGACGGTGACCCGGACCGTGGAGAGCGCGCAGGTCACCACCCTGCCGTTCGTCCTGGTCTCGATGACCGTCTCGGGCGTCACCGTCCCCCTGGAGATGCTGCCCGACCGGCTCGCGTCGGTGTGCGAGCTGCTGCCGCTCTCCCCCGTGATCACCCTGATCCGCGGTGGCTGGTCGGGCACGCTCTCGGTGTACGAGGCCTTCGGCGCCCTCGGGACGGCACTGGCCTGGACCGTGCTCGCGGTGTTTGCTGTGGGACGGTGGTTCCGGTGGGAACCGAGGCGCTGAGGTACGGGGTGAGCATGCGCAAGGCGGGGGGCTGGTGGCGGCGGAAGAGCACGCCGGCCAAGGTCGAGACGTACACGCGGTGGTCGTTCCACTTCTTCGCGCTGGCCGAGGTCGCCTCGGTCGGGCTGCCGCTGTTCGGTGCGATGCCGGGCTGGCTGACCGCCCTCATGCTGGTGATGGTGGTCGGACACGCGGGGACCTGTGCCGTGACCGCGTCCCGGGCACTGGACTGGACGCGCGGCCGCCGCGAGCAGCCCGTCCACATGCTGTGGATACTCGGCACGCTCACCTTCGCGGTCGCCGTGACGGCCGTAGCGATCACCGAACACGGACCAGGCGGGAAGGACGTCGACACCGCGGCGGGCGGGATCTTCGCGGTCGTGCTGATCTTCGGTGCGGGAGTGACCGCGCTCGGGGTGCGGGCCCGGAAACGGGTCCTCGCCATCGTCTCGGGGTTCGCGGCGGGCGCGGGGGTCATCGCCTTCCCGCTCGGGATGCCCGCGCCGGCGACCCTCGCGGCGATGGTGGGCGTACTGCTCGGCTCCGGGTTCCTCGCCTTCACCTCCATCTTCTCGGTGTGGCTGCTCACCGCCGTCTACGAACTCGACGAAGCCCGCGAGACCCGTGCCCGGCTCGCCGTCGCCGAGGAACGGCTGCGGTTCGGGCGGGACCTGCACGACGTGATGGGGCGCAACCTCGCCGTCATCGCACTGAAGAGCGAGCTGGCCGTGCAGCTCGCCCGGCGCGGACGGGAGGAGGCCGTGGACCAGATGACCGAGGTGCAGCGGATCGCCCAGGAGACCCAGCGCGAGGTGCGGGATGTCGTACGGGGCTACCGGGAGGCCGACCTGGGCGCCGAACTGGCGGGAGCGCGAGGGGTGTTGACCGCGGCGGGGATCGACTGCGAGATCACCGGGGAACCGGCCGGGCTGCCCGCCGAGGTGCAGTCGGCGCTCGGCTGGGTGGTGCGGGAGGCCACCACCAACGTCCTGCGGCACGGGGACGCCAAGCGGTGCGAGGTGGTCGTACGGAAGGAAGAGGGGCGCGTGGTGCTGACCGTGGAGAACGACGGGGCGCTGACGGCGTCGGGCAGCGGCGGGTCCGGGCTCGCCGGCCTGCGGGAGCGGCTCGCCGCGGTGGCCGGGACGCTGGAGGCGGGACCGGTAGGCAAGGGCGTGTTCCGGCTGGTGGCGCGGGTGCCGGTGGCGGCGGCCGTCGTCGGCCGCGGGGTGGTTGGCAGCGGCGGCATGGTCAGCGACGGGGTGGTCGCGTGACCGTGCGTCTGCTGCTCGCCGACGACGAGCATCTGATCCGGGGCGCGCTCGCCGCGCTGCTGTCCCTGGAGGACGACCTGGCGGTCGTCGCGGAGGCGGCCACCGGTCCCGAGGCGCTGGCGATGGCCCGGGCGCACGGGCCCGACGTCGCCGTGCTCGACTTGCAGATGCCCGGGGCGGACGGTGTGAAGGTCGCCACATCGCTGCGCTCCGAGCTGCCGTCGTGCAAGGTGCTGATCGTCACCAGTCACGGGCGGCCCGGACATCTCAAGCGGGCTCTCGCGGCGGGTGTGCGCGGGTTCGTCCCCAAGACCGTCAGCGCGCAGCAACTCGCCGAGATCATCCGCACGGTGCACGCCGGAAACCGTTACGTCGACCCGGAGTTGGCCGCCGACGCGATCTCCGCCGGGGACTCGCCGCTGACCGCGCGGGAGGCCGAGGTGCTGGAGCTCGCCGCCGACGGGGCGCCCGTCGCGGAGATCGCCGAACGGGCCGCGCTGTCGCAGGGCACCGTACGGAACTACCTGTCGTCGGCCGTGTCCAAGCTCGGGGCCGAGAACCGTCATGCGGCCGTGCGGCTCGCACGCGAGCGAGGTTGGGTATAGTGGTTCCCGCGCCACGGCGCATGCGAACGTAGCTCAGTTGGTAGAGCGCAACCTTGCCAAGGTTGAGGTCGCGAGTTCGAACCTCGTCGTTCGCTCTGTATCGGCAAAGGCCCCCGGTTCTCACCGGGGGCCTTTCGCATTACGACCAGCTCGTGCCCGTCAGTCGCTCGAACGCCTCGATGTACTTGGCGCGGGTGCGGTCCACGACCTCCTGCGGCAGTGCCGGCGGAGGCTGCTCGCTCTTCCTGTCCCAGCCGGACTCCGGCGAGGTCAGCCAGTCGCGCACGAACTGCTTGTCGTACGACGGCTGCGCGTGCCCCGGCTCCCACTGGTCGGCCGGCCAGAAGCGGGAGGAGTCCGGGGTGAGGACCTCGTCCGCGATGACGAGGGTGTCCCCGTCGAAGCCGAACTCGAACTTGGTGTCCGCGAGGATGATCCCCCGGTCCCGGGCGATGTCCCGGCCCCGGCTGTAGACGGCGAGGGTCGCCTGGCGCAGCTGGGCCGCGGTGTCCGCGCCGACCTGGCGGGCGACCTCCTCGTAGGAGACGTTCTCGTCGTGCTCGCCGACGGCGGCCTTGGTGGCCGGGGTGAAGATCGGGGCGGGCAGCTCGCTGCCGTCGGTGAGGCCTTCGGGGAGGGCGAGACCGCAGACCGTACGGGAGTCGTTGTACTCGACGAGCCCGGAGCCGGTGAGATAGCCGCGGGCGACGGCCTCCACGGGGACCATCCGGAGCGACTTGCAGACCAGGGTGCGGCCGGCCCATTCGGCGGGGGCGCCTTCCGGCACGTCCGTGCTGAGGACGTGGTTCGGCAGCAGGTCGGCGATCTGGTCGAACCACCAGAGGGACAGCTGGGTGAGGACGCGGCCCTTGTCGGGGATCTCCGTCGGCAGCACCCAGTCGAAGGCGGACATGCGGTCACTGGCGACCATCACGAGGTCGCCCGCCTCGTTCTGGTACAGCTCGCGCACCTTGCCGGTGTGGAGGTGCACCAGGCCCGGAACCTCGAGCGGCTCGGGCTTTTCTACGAATCCGGACACGGTTCCTCCCCGTGGGTATGTCCAACGGGTCGATTGTCCCGTATGAGGCGCTGACCTTGGACCGGGGGTCAGGGCTCGGTCCTGTACGTGAGCTCAGTCACGCTTGCAGATGCGGTCCAGGAGGTTGGCGGTGGCGCGCTGGACCCGGGGGTCGACATGGCCCGGGCGGTCCAGCGCCGGGGACCAGGCGAAGGTGCCGGCGGCGAAGACCAGGGCGCCGGAGGGAGCGCGGTAGAGGGACGTCTCCTGGTGGCGCAGGGCGCCCTCGCTGTCGGCGTACGGCGAGTGGGCGAGCAGGATGCGGTCGTCGTGCTCGGGGAGCGGGGTGCGCGGGAAGTAGCGGTCGGCCTCGCCCGCGACCAGGCCGGCGATCTCGTCGCCCTCGTGGGCGCCGGTGGCGTCCCACAGCCAGTGGCCGGCGTTGCGGACGATCAGGGGGTGCGGCTCGGGCACCCGTCCCGCGTACTGGATACCGACCAACTGCTGCTCGGGGCGGTCGACTTCACGCCAGAGCACCGGCCTGCCCGGGCCCTTGCGTTTGCGGCAGGTGAGCAGGCGGTCGGGGACGCCCGAGGGCGAGGGGCCCAACTCGACCTGCCAGTACATGGTGTTGGCGGACAGGAAGACGAGGGAGGTGCCGCTGTCCCGGGCCCGCTCGACCGTGCGGCGCATGGCCGTCGACCAGTACTCGTCGTGGCCGGGGAAGACCAGGCCCCGGTAGCGGGTGAGGTCGAGGTGTCCCGCGTGCAGGTCGCGGGCGTCGGCGTAGGCGAGGTCGTAGCCGTAGCGCTCGGCGAAGCGGATGAAGTCGTAGGCGTGGCCGACATGCAGGGGCAGGCCCGCGCCCGCGTAGGGCCGGTCGAAGGAGACCGTGGTCGCGGCGTCGGCCTCGCCGAGGAGCCGGCCGTTCTCGTCCCAGGCGTGGTAGAGGCTGGCGCCGGTGCGGCCGTCCTCCGGGTAGAGGTTGTACGCCTGCCACGTCACGTCGGGCAGCAGGAGCAGCAGGTCCGCCGGGTGGTTGTCGCGGACCGTGAAGGGGATGTGGGAGCGGTAGCCGTCGGCGGTGGTGAGGACCGCCACATACGCCCCGATGCTCCAGTACGACGGGATCTGGAGGCGCCAGCTGAGCCACCAGTGGTGGCAGGAGACCGTCCGGTCCGCGGCCAGCGGCGGGGGCTGGACGATGCCGGAGAGCCGGGGGCTGGTGGTGATCTTCGCCGCGCCGTCACCGCCGTAGTGGCCGATGCGGTAGATGTCGACGGCGAACTCCTGGGGCGGGTCGACGGTGATGTGGAAGTCGACGGCCTCGCCGGGGGCGACCGCGCCGGTGGAGGTGAAGCCCTTGATCTGGCGGCGGACGTCGTCCGCGGAACGGGGGGCGCCGCCGGTGGGGGCGGTGCGGGGGGAGGGGACTCGGGCGCCCTTCCTGGGGGTGTGGGCCGGGTCCGACTCGACGTACCAGGGGACCACCTGGCCGGTGTCGTCGAAGTAGGTCTCGGTGCCGCGGAGCCAGGGGACGGGGCCCTGGCCGAAAGGATCCGTCACGGCGTGCGCGAGTGCTCCTGACTCCCAACGGCGGATGTGCTCCGGTCCTGGGCCCATGGTGGCTCCCCCTCCCTGTGCCCCCGTTGATCGTCTTGGCCGGTGCTTGTGCCTGTGCCTTGGTCGTGTGGTGTGGTGCTGGTGCTGTGCCGGTGCTTTGTGCGTCTGTCCTATGGCGTGTGCCCATGCCATGTGCGCGATCGGTCCCAGCACATCACATACCGCACGCGGACTATCACTATTCGTTGCGAATTGACCGAAAGTGGAAGCAGGGTTTCCGGATCGGTCAGACGAGGCGGACCGGCTTCTCGGGGCGTATCCCCGACCTGACCAGCCAGGCGCGCAGGGGTGCGGGGTCGCCGTCCTCGACGAGGCTGAGGACGCGGGGGGTGAGGTCCGCCGCGCGTTCGCCGTTGATGAGGAGGGACGGGCCGTCGAGCCAGTCCAGGCCGGGGGTGGCGCCCGCGGTGTCGATCGCGGCGCAGCAGACCATCGCGGTGACGTGGTCGGTGAGGAGTTCCCGGGCCGTGCGGGGTGGCTGGAGGGGGAAGAGGGGCAGCGCGGTGTCGTCCCAGGGGGTGGTCTCGGGGGTGCCGCTTGGCCGCGAGGTGGTGGCTTCCTCACGGGCGAGCTCGGCGGTGAGTGCGGCGGCGAGCGTCTCGGCTTCGCCTTCGGCCGTTGCGTGCCTGCCCGTACCCGTCGTGAGGCTTTCGTCGTCGGGTGCGGGTGGACCCTGCGGGGCGGTTTCGCCGTCGGCTGCGGGTGGCCCCTGCGGGGCGGTTTCGCCGTCGGTGGCTGCGGGGGTGTTCGAGGGGGCTGCGTAGGTGTTTGAGGGTGCTGCGGCAGGCGGGGAGGTATCGGGGGCCGGGTCCGCCGGTCGGGCCGGGGGTGGTTCCGGGACCGTGTGGGGGGAGGCCGAGAGGTGGGTCAGGACCCGGGCGAGGGTGGGGGCGTGGGAGTCCGGCGCGGTGGCGCCCCGGGTGTGGGTCACGCCCTGGGCGTCCAGGACTCGGTGGAGGCGGGCCGCGTCCAGCCGCCACTTACGGTCCACGACCTCCTCCGGGTACTCCTGCCAGTCCACCGGGGCCCAGTCCGGACCGGTCTCCGCGGGGCCGCCGTGGAAGAGGCGGGCGGCAAGGAGGGAGGCGGCCTCGTCGATCGTGCCGGGCTCCTCCAGCAGGTCGCACGCCGGGCGCTCGCCCAGGCGGGAGGCGAACCCCTCGGCCAGGCGGTCACGCCGGGACAGCTCGGTGAGAGCGGCCACCACGCCCGCGTCCAGACGGGACGGCCAGCGCCCCATCCGCCAGGCGGGCAGCGCGACCCGGGTGAGAAGGCGGTCCCAGCCCGCGTACGCCAGACCCACCTGCTCCTGCGCGACGATCCTCAGTCCGTAGTCCACAGCCTGTGCACGCTCCGAGGCCGCCGCGGCGACCCCGCGCTCCATGAGGGCCGCGTGCTCCCGGCAGCCGCGCAGCATGAGGCGGGCCACCGAGGCGACGCCCGCGCACAGCACCCGGGTGAGCGGGCAGCGCCCGGGGGTGGAGCCGACGGCCACCGCTGCGTCCAGACCCCGTACGAAACGGCGGGCCGCCGCTATGTCCGGGTGCGCCGAGGGTCCCGTACCGGCGACGACGGGAGCGAGCACCGCGCGCAGCTCTCCGACGCGCATCCACCACAGGAACGGCGACCCGATGACCAGGACCGGCGCCGCCGGTACCCGCCGGTGGGAGCCGCCGGCGCCCGCGATCTCGTCGTCCCGGCCCTCCTGCGGGGGCGGGCCGTGGGCAGAGTGGGTGCGGTCCTCCAGCCAGCTGTCGCAGTCCGGGGTGAGCGCTATCGCGGAGGGTGCGGGGACGTCCAGCCGGTCGGCGAGGTCGCGGACCATGCGGTACAGGTCGGGCGCGGCCTCCTCGGCGATCGCGACCGTCGGGCTGACGGCCGGCCGGGCCCGGGCGACGACCAGGGCGACGACCCCGGCCGCGAGCAGCACGAGCACGCCGAGCACGCTCATGACCAGCCGGGCGACGTCCCAGACCCCGCCCACGAGATGCCCGGTGGAACCTCCGGCGAGCAGCACCACGGCGACCGCCGCGGGCAGCAGCGCCACGGCCAGCGCGCGGCTGCGGATGCGCAGCACGGCGAGAGCCCGGGAGCGCGCGGCCTGCGCGCCTGCCTCCACACCGATTCCGGTCACGACCGGACCTCACCCCCTCCCTGCGGTCCTGAATGCCCAGCTGTCCTGGCGTTGCTCACTCCCCCACTGTGGCAGCCGCCACTGACATCGCAATGCCGGTGGGCCAAGTGCCGGACCGCTTGCGCCGCACCCTAGTTGGGCCCCGCGCCCCCGTCAGCCGTATGGCGCCCCGGTCACTCGATGGAATGGCTTTGGGGAAAGGTGGATGACGTACAGCAAAGATCAGGCCCCGAATCCTTAGACGGATCCGGGGCCGATCGGGTTGTTCGGGGGCGGGCGGTTCGCCCCGATTTTCGAGGCCGTACGACTTGATGTTCGGGGCCGCGCAACTTGCTGTTCGGGGCTGTACGACTTATCGGGCTCGACTTCTCGGGCTCGACTTATCGGGCTTCGGAGGCCGCCTTCGCCGCGATGTCCGTCCGGTGCTGGGAACCGTCGAGGCCGATGCGGGTCACCGCGCGGTACGCGCGCTCGCGGGCCTCGGTGAGGTCCTTGCCCGACGCCGTGACCGACAGGACGCGGCCGCCGGCGCTGACGACGGCGTCGCCGTCCCGCTTGGTGCCGGCGTGCAGGACGTAGGCGTGCGGGGCGTCCTGGGCAGCCACCTCGTCGAGGCCGGTGATCGGGTCACCGGTGCGCGGGGTGCCGGGGTAGTTGTGCGAGGCGATGACCACGGTGACCGCGGCGTCCTCGCTCCAGCGCAACGGGGGCAGGTCCTCGAGGTTGCCGCTCGCGGCAGCGAGCAGGACACCGGCCAGCGGGGTCTTGAGACGGGCCAGCACGACCTGGGTCTCGGGGTCGCCGAAGCGGGCGTTGAACTCGATCACCCTGACGCCCCGGGAGGTGATCGCGAGACCGGCGTAGAGCAGGCCCGAGAAGGGGGTGCCGCGGCGCCGCATCTCGTCGACGGTCGGCTGGAGAACGGTCTGGAGGACCTCGTCGACCAGCTTGGGGTCGGCCCAGGGCAGCGGGGAGTACGCGCCCATGCCGCCGGTGTTCGGGCCTTCGTCGCCGTCGAGCGCGCGCTTGAAGTCCTGGGCGGGCTGGAGGGGCAGAACGGTGTCGCCGTCCGTGATGGCGAACAGGGAGACCTCGGGGCCGTCGAGGAACTCCTCGATGACGACCCGCTCGCAGGCGGCCGCGTGCGCCTTGGCCTCGTCGAGGTCACTGGTCACGACCACGCCCTTGCCCGCGGCGAGACCGTCGTCCTTGACGACGTACGGGGCACCGAAGGCGTCGAGGGCCTCGGCGACCTCCTCGGGGGTCGTGCAGACGTAGGAGCGGGCGGTGGGGACTTCGGCCGCGGCCATGACGTCCTTGGCGAAGGCCTTGGAGCCCTCGAGCTGCGCGGCCTCCCCGGACGGGCCGAAGACCGGGATGCCCGCGTCGCGCACGGCGTCGGCGACGCCCGCGACGAGCGGGGCCTCCGGGCCTACGACGACGAGGTCGACGCCGAGTCGCTGCGCGAGCGCGGTCACGGCGGCACCGTCGAGGGCGTCGACCGGGTGCAGCTCGGCGACCTCGGCGATGCCGGCGTTGCCGGGGGCGCAGTGCAGAGCGCTGACGTCGGGGTCGAGGGACAGGGAGCGGCACAGGGCGTGTTCGCGGGCGCCGGTACCGATGACGAGGACCTTCACGGGGGTCAGCCTAACGGGGTTTTTGTGGGGGGTTCCTAAGGGGTGAGGACTCGGGACTCGTAGGTTCGTCCAAGGAGGGGGGTGCTGTCCGGGGCTGTGTTGTGCCGGGGGTGGGGGTGAACTGGCTTGGGGTGTCTCTGAGTTCGGCCGGGCCTGGCGCGGGGTTGCTGAGGGCTGACGAGGCCTGGTGTGGGGTTTGCCGAGGTCCGACGAGACCTGGTGCGGGGTTTGCCGAGGCTGAGGCCTGACGAGGTCTACCGGGGCTGCCGACTCCGCGCCCTGCGTCGATCGGGCGCGGCTGTTGCCTCTACTCGTTGGTGAATTCCTCGACGACCGTCGCTCCGAGTTCGCGCACGATCAGGTCGTAGCCGGACAGGGCCGACTCGTTGAGGTCGGGGTCGTCGTCCTCCGGGATGTCGTCCTCGATGGAGACAGGTGGGGGTTCCGGGGCGGAGGGGCGGGGCGCGGGGGCCGGGGTCGGAGTGGGGGGTGGGGTGGGCCGGGCCGTGGACGTGGGTGACGGCGAGGTCTGGGGGGCGGGGGCGGCGTAGCCTCCCGGGCTGCTGGGGCCCTGGGCGGTGCCGGAGTTGTATCCGCCGGGGGCGCTGGGGGTTCCTGTGGGGCCGGGGTTTGCGCCTCCGCCGTAGCTGCTGGGGCTGCCGTAGCTGCCGGGGCTGCTGAAGCCGCCGGATGCCGGGCCGGCGGCTCCGCCGCCCGACGGGTCGACCAGCGCCTCGACCTTCCACTGGACGCCGAACTGCTCGGTGAGGGCCTGGCGCAGCACCTCTTCGCTGCCGCTGCTCGCGAAGTTGTCACGGGCGCCGGCGTTGACGAAACCGAGCTGGAGGGTGGTGCCGTCGAAACCGGTGACCTGGGCGTTCTGGCTGAGCAGGATCCAGGTGAAACGGCGGCGGTTCTTGACCGCTTCGAGGATGTTGGGCCAGAGCTGGCGGGGGTCGAGTCCTCCGGCTGGAGGCGCGTAGGCGGTGGAGGCGGGAGCCGCGGGGGCGGGCTGAGCCGGTGCCGCCGGGGTGGCCGCGGGGCGCTGCACAGCGGGCGCCTGGGCCTGACCGGTGCCGGCCTGAGCGGCGGTGGGCCAGCCTCCGGGACGTCGGCCACCACCGGCGGGGGCGGCGGTGGGCCAGGCGCCGAGGGCTGGGGCGGAGGTGGATGTGGGCGGCTGCTGGTGGGGGTCGCCCTGGGTGGGCGGGCTGGGCTGGTTGGGCTGCGGGGCTTGGGGGGCGAGGCCTTGATCCGCGGGAGAGCTCTGCGCCGGGGCGGTGGGCGCCCCCGAGGGCGTGCCGGTGGCCGTGGGCTGAACGGTGGGCGAGCCGGTGGCTGCGGGCGGCGCCGAGTCGACCGTAGCGCCGGGGTGTCCGCCAGTGGTGCCCGCTCCGGCGGGGAGGCCGCCGGGGGCTCCCGAAGCCGCCCCCGTCGCCCCCGCGGCCCGCACCGCGGCGCGGGCCGCGGCCGGGCCTCCGCCGGGCGGGACAGGAGCCGTCGGAGCACCGGCGGGACCGTGGGCACTGTGGGCACCGGGAGCCGCTCCCCCATGTGCTTCGGGTCCCGGCACGTACCCCGCTGCCATTCCCACTCCCGCTCCCGGGCCCATGCCCATGCCCATCGCGGGGGTGCCGGCGCCGGTGGAGAAGTTCACGCCGCGCTCGATGCGGTCGAGGCGGGCCATCACGGAGCGCTCGTCGCCGTAGGCGGCGGGGAGCAGCACGCGCGCGCAGATGAGCTCGAGCTGGAGGCGGGGCGAGGTGGCGCCGCGCATCTCGGTCAGACCCTCGTTGACGAGGTCGGCGGCGCGGCTGAGCTCGGCGGCGCCGAAGATGCCGGCCTGGGCCTGCATCCGCTCGATGACGTCGGCGGGGGCGTCGATGAGCCCCTTTTCGGCGGCGTCGGGAACGGCGGCGAGGATGACGAGGTCCCGCAGCCGCTCCAGCAGGTCGGCGACGAACCGGCGCGGGTCGTTGCCTCCCTCGATGACACGGTCGACGACCTCGAAGGCGGCGGCGCCGTCCCCGGTGGCGAAGGCTTCGACGACGGAGTCGAGGAGGGAGCCGTCGGTGTAGCCGAGGAGGGAGGTGGCCATGGCATACGTCACACCCTCCTCACGCGCACCGGCGAGGAGCTGGTCCATGACGGACATGGAGTCACGCACGGACCCCTGACCGGCGCGCACGACGAGCGGCAGGACACCGTCCTCGACGGGGATGTTCTCCTTGCCGCACACCTCACCGAGGTACTCGCGCAGGGTGCCGGGCGGCACGAGCCGGAAGGGGTAGTGATGGGTCCGCGAACGGATCGTGCCGATGACCTTCTCGGGCTCGGTGGTGGCGAAGATGAACTTGAGGTGCTCCGGGGGCTCCTCGACGACCTTGAGCAGCGCGTTGAAACCGGCCGACGTGACCATGTGGGCCTCGTCGATGATGTAGATCTTGTAGCGGCTGCTGGCGGGCCCGAAGAAGGCCTTCTCGCGCAGCTCACGGGCGTCGTCCACGCCACCGTGGGACGCGGCGTCGATCTCGATGACGTCGATGGAACCCGGGCCGTTCCTGGCCAGGTCCTGACAGGACTGGCACTCGCCGCACGGGGTCGGCGTGGGGCCCTGCTCGCAGTTCAGGCAGCGGGCCAGGATGCGCGCACTGGTCGTCTTGCCACACCCGCGCGGACCGCTGAACAGGTACGCGTGATTGACCCGGTTGTTCCGCAGCGCCTGCTGCAACGGGTCGGTGACATGCTCCTGCCCGATGACCTCGGCGAACGACTCCGGGCGATAACGGCGGTACAGCGCGAGAGACGACACGCATACGAGGTTATAGGCGCCCACTGACAACGAGACCCTCGCGAGCCCTCCGCCGGGACCCACCCCGCTCGGCCCGCACCCGGGCCCGGCCCAGGAAACGCAGACGCCCCCCACGCACCCGCCAGAGCCAACCTACCCTTGCTGCCTTCCGGCCCTGGGGGAGTTCAGTCAGATAGCGCCGCGTGAGGGGCTGCCCAAACAGTACCCGATGGCGGGGGGTGGGAACGAGTTCGCGAGCACTCCTCAACGTCTTGTATTGTTTGCCGCGGAGGATTCGCCTAGAGGCCTAGGGCGCACGCTTGGAAAGCGTGTTGGGGGCAACCCCTCACGAGTTCGAATCTCGTATCCTCCGCCAGTGCCTCACCGGGCACGATGTCGAAGGGCCCCACCGCAAGGTGGGGCCCTTCGTCGTTGTCCTCAGCCCTCGTTGTCCTGGTTTTTGTCCACAGCGGGTGTTCCGGGGGCTCCCCAGATGGCTTCGGCGATCTTCCGGGCGACGTCCTTGAGCATGGCGTCCGGCACATGCAGGTACCTCGCCCGCATGCTCGCGGACGTACCCGGCTCCCACCCCATGATCTGATCGATGACCCGGGCCGGGACACCGAGCAGCATGAGCACGGTGGCGGCCGTGTGCCGGGCATCGTGCAGCCGGCCGGTCCGGACCCCCGCGTCTTCCAGCAGGCGCTTCCAGTCGTGATAGTCCGTGTTCGGGCTCAGCGGGCCACCGAGCGGCTTGGTGAACACGTAATCCGACTCGGTCCACAGGTCGCCGGCCGCCTTGCGCTCGCGCGCTTGCGTCTCGCGGTGCGCACGGAGCATGGCGACCAGCGGGCCTGGCAGGGGCACGGCACGGCGGCCGGCGCGCGACTTGGTGTTCTTGGTCTCACGCCGTGCCTGCACCTTGGACGGGCAGTACCCAGCCTTCCGGCCGCACGGCGAGGCTTCCGGGCACCCGTGCTCATATCGGGGGCGCAAACGGTTCCGGCGCAGTTTCAGGTACTCGTTGTCCAGGTCAACGTCAGACCATCGCAGTCCGAGTGTTTCGCCCTGTCGCAGTCCGAGCGCAAGCGCGAGCATCCAGCGGGCGCTGTTCCGGCGCTTGTTGGCTTCGAGCAACAGGCACTGGACCTCTTCAACGGAGTAGGGCTCAACCTCGGATTCGTCCTCTTCCATACGTGGCGGCTTGGCCAGTGCAGCGGCATTCTTCGCCGCGTAGCCACGCCGGACCGCCTCCCCCAGCGCGGTGCGGGCGGTGCGGTGGGCCTGGTGAGCCGTACCCGCCTTGCGTTCCCCGTTCGCCTGCATGCGGCGGTACAGGCTCTCCAGGTGCTCGGGCTGCAAGCGGTCAAGCCGGTGCTTGCCGATACCGGGCACGAGGTGGACGCGGACGGCGACCTCGTAGCCGTCGTAGGTGTTCTCGCTGACGGTCGGCTTGGCGATGTTCTCAACCCAGTGCTGAAGCCACTTCTCAACCGTCCACGCCTTGCCCGGCTGTTGAGCCGAACCCGTGTCGCGCTGCTTCTCCAGCTTCTTGACCTCTGCAACCAGGTCATCGCGCGTCTTTCGGGTGATGTGACGGCGGTAGGGCTCCCCGTTGTCCTTGTAGCCCATCGGCACGCGGGCGTGCCAACGACCGTCCGCCCCGAAGTAGATCGCGGATTCGCCGTTGGCACGGCGGGTGCCCTTCTTCTCTGCCACAGGCAGGCTCCTGTTTCTGGTGTCGGGATGGGGGCCGGGGCGGCGGGTTGTCCTGTCCGGGAGCACCGCCGCCCCGGATTTCGTCAGGAGGCGCGTTGGGTTGCCCGGAGACGGGCGACGTACGCGGCCGGGGCGTCAGCGGGGACGCGGCGGAGGCGCCCGACGGGTACGGACTCCAGCTCTCCGGAGCGGATCAGCGCGTAGCACGTGGTTCGGCCGATGCGGAGTCGGCGGGCAGCCTCTTCGACCTTGAGGAGTACGAGGGTCGGGTCGTCGTCGGTGGGGGTGGCGAGGGTGTCGTGTTCGTCCAAGGCTCACTCCGGTGGGGATGAGTGCGTGGGTAGGTGCCGCCACAGAAACCACGAAATACACAGAAACCCGGGACCACGGGGCTGACCTGCACTGATGCGGGGCGGTGGCCGCTGCCACAGAAATCGACGAAGGTTCCACAGAAATAAGGGGGCCGGTCGGGCGGGGCGGGTCGGGCTTATTTCTGTGGCTTCTCTGCGAGATTCTGTGGCGGAGTGCCGCGAGCCCCCCGATCGGTCTGTCTGTGCAGGTCAGGCGGCTTGCGGCGGGTATTTCTGTGATTCTGTGGTTTCTGTGGGCGGTTTCAGGTGGTGGGGTCGGTCAGCCGGGGGTGGACCCAGTAGCGGGGCGAGGGCGGTCGTCCGCGTCCGCCGGTACGGACGACGGGTTGGGCTCGCACGTATCCGTGGTCTTCCAGCAGGTTCAGCGTCGGATCCAGGTCCGCGGCGGTGGGGCACTCCGAGCGAGAGAGCTTGACCATCAGGTCGCGCTTGCTGAACTCGGCCCACCGGTGCGTGCGCAGTGTCTCGAGGACGCTGTGAGCGCGAGCGGTGGCGTTGTCGGCTCCCATGACGTCGAACGCGGCGAGGGCATGGGCGGTGTAGTACTCCCCCAGTTCGATCGCCGCGTGCATGGTGTCGGCGGTGACGGGGTGGGCGTAACCGCCTCCGCCCTGGCCGGCGAGGTGCAGCAGCGCGGCCATGCGGGCGGTCGCCCCGGCAAGTTTTCCGGCCCAGTTGGAGATGTGGCCCAGCGTGCCGCCGCGTGCCTTGAGCTTTGGTTCGATGCGCTTCTGATAAGCGATCAGGGCCGCGTCCGCCTGGGGAGAGAGTTGGATGACAGCCGGGTCGGTCCACTCCGCCAACGACAGCGTCAAGTCGATGACCTTGGCGGTGTAGGCGGCGGCCGTCTCTTCCGGGACGGGGTCGGTGATGATCTCGCGGTCACCGACCGTGGACACCGGCAGGGAGTACAGGAAGCGGGCCAGCAGTCCGCGTCCCTCGAACCCCTTCACCTTGCCGATGTCCCTCAGTACGTCCGGCTGCACGGCCAGGCCGATGGTCAGGGCGGGGGCGTCGATGTACTCGCGGCGGGTCTGCCGGTTGACCCTCAGCCGGTCCCCGGCATGTCCCTTGAGGAAGACCTCCATGTTCGGGGCCCCGGAGTACCGTCCGGCGATGATGTCGAAGATGCCGCCCTCAGCGCTCATCACCGACAGCCGGCCGCCCTGTTCGGACATGAGTGAGGTGACCGTCTCGGGTGTCGAGTCGTCCGCCAACAGGACCGGTTCGGCCGGCACGGTGAGCGTGTCGGCGGTCTGCGCGAGGCCCACGGCGGTTCGCACCATGTCGTCGCGCTTGTCACCGTCGGCGGACGCGGCCTTGGCGGCGGCCTTGTCGGCCGCTTCCTTGGCCAACCTCGCGGTCAGTTCCGCTTCCACGATCACGGGCTTCATTGCGGTCTTGAGCTGCTTCTCCGCCTCATAGAGCGGGTTGGTCAGCAGCGCGAACACGGCGGACTTGCGGTTCGCGGGCGGAAGCGCCACCACGGTGTAGAGGTTCGTCGGTTCCCGCCAGTTGCCGCGCACGTGGACCACGGACCGGCCGCCGGCCGCCGTGGCGAGCACGGCCAGGGCGATCGATCCGGCGAGGTCCACCGGGGTCTGCGTCTCCTGCGCCACGGCCGTCACGAACTCCCCCAGCCAGGCGGGGAGGACGTGGGCGGGGAACGGGGGACGCTCGCGGCGGCCGGTGAGGGGAATGGGGTCCTCCCACACATCCGGTGCCGTGTCGTCCTCACCGGGCGGGTCTTGCAGGGTGGGCAGTCCGGCCCACAGGTCGGGGCTGTCCACAGGCTGTGGAGTCATGAGGCGGCCCTCCCTTCGGCGGTGGTGGTGTGGGGGCAGATGCCGACGATGACGCGGGCGGTCAGCCTGATGACGGCGGCACGGCCCCGGGCGCGTTCGTGCTCCCCGCAGGCACAGAGCCAGTCCGCGACGGGAATGCCCTCCAACTGGATCTGGAGTCCCGGGGTGATGCCGGTGGCGGTGACCGTGTGCGGGTCAGAGCCAACGGCAGAAAGGACGCCCTTGCGGGCGGCGCCCTTCGGTTCGCCCACGGTTGGCCGTGGCAGACCCTGTGCGGCGCCCTGAGGGTCGTTCGCGGGGTTTCGGGATGGTTTGTTCATGCCGCCCGCTCCACAGCCGTCTCAAGGCCGTTGGCGACCGCGCGGCGCGCGTACCCCTCGGGGACGCCGACGGAGACGGCGGCGGTGACGATCTCCTCGCCGATCGCGGCGAGGCCGCACGGCCCGGGGCAGTCGGTGTGTTGGGCGGCGAGGAACCGGGCGACGCCGAACGCCTGTGATCCGGCGCCGGATTCGGTGCGGGCGCGTACGAGGGCGAGGCCGCGTTCCAGTCCGGTGCGGACGTAGCGCTCGGTGTGGCGGCACCCGGTGGCCACCGACCGGTTCCACGGGGCGCGGGTGGGGAGAGAAGAGGCCACCCCGCGCGGGGCGGGGGTGGTGTCTTCCTTCACCACCAGGGCGCGCACGGCCGCCGGGAGAACGGCCATGCGGCCGGTTCCGGGACCGAGCCAACGGGCGTACTGAGCAAGGGACTTGACGTCGACACCCGGCCGGACCGCGTTCGCCGACGGCATGGCGCCCAGGTAGAGCCAGTGTTCGCCGCGCGTGGTCGGCACGATCCGCGTGGCGGGCAGGGTCGCGTGGGCCCAGTCGACGGCCCCCGCGTTGTCCAGGTCGACGACCGTCAGCCCGGCCCCGCCGGGGTGGTAGGCGATCGCCACCGCCTCGCGCCACGCCGGCGCCCACGCGGGCGAGGTGAGGACGTGCGGGTCGGTGGTCGCGGCGGCCCACGCGTGACACGGCGCCGGGCACCGGCAGGGACCGGCCGCCTTCATGTGGGGCCGTCCGCCGCACGCATTGTCCTTGCAGGTGCGGCAGTTGCCGAACGGGACCTTGCCTGCCCGCAGGGGCAGGACCGGGACGCCAGCTGTCGCGAGGGTGAGCGCGGCATTCAGGGAGTTGGGTGTGGTGTTCACGCAGCCACCCCCAGCGCGGGCGCTCCCAGGTGAGCGAGGGCGGCGCGGCCGATGAACTCGGTGTAGGCGGGCGGGATGGCCTCGGTCAGTTCCTCGCGGACGTCGGTCCACGTGATGCCCATGGCTGTCTGGAGTTCGGGGACGGTGGGCTTGCCGCCGCCGTTGCCGTACGCGGCGACATAGGGGCCGTCGTAGAAGCGGCCGTGTCGGTAGCCACGTACCCGGCCCCGGTGCGGGACGTGCGCCGGCCGATCGGTGGTCCAGCCGCCCAACTCGAAGTTGCGGTGCCGGATCACCCCGAGACCGAACATCTCGCCGCACAGCGTCAAGTCCTTACGGATCTTCGCGCGGCCGTTGGGCTGTTCCATCACGTACGGCAGTCCGGTCGCGTCCAAGAGGTCGCGGGTTGGCGCCACGAGGTCGACGTGGGTCCGGCCCCAGCCTTGCGAGGCGTTGGTGCCCACGGTCAGCGCGCATCCGTGCTGGCACGGCGGGGAGGCGTGGATGAACGCGTACCGGCGGATCTCGCCGGAAGCGATCAGGAGCGCGAGGTAGGTGAGCGCGTCGCCCCGGTGGTACGGGAAGGGGTAGTTGGGGCGGTCGGCGATGTCGCAGCCGTCCACCGCGAACCCGGCCCGGTGGTAGCCGACGGCGGCACCGCCGGCGCACGAGAAGAGATCCAGCAGACGCGGCCGGGACTCTCGCCCCGACCGGGTGACAAGGGCCATGCGGCCCTCGCCGAATGCGCGCGGTTGGGTCATGCTGTAGGTCTCCTGATTCTGTTTCGTCGGGATGGGAGACCGAGGGCGGCGTGTTGTCCTTGTCCGGGAGCCGCCGCCCTCGGGCAGAGCTAGAAGGGCGGTTCGTTGCTGTAGCCGCCGGGCCCCCACGGGTCAGGAGCGGCCTTGCGGCGGCGCAGCCACCGGGGCCGGTGCGGCAGGGGAAGCAGGAACCAGCGCTGGTTCTCGTTCCAGCACCCGCAGGGCTCCCACTCGGAGCCGGCGTACTCGCCGGTGTGGTCGCCGTAGTCGTACTCGAACCCGCCCTCGCCGCCGCAGTCACGGCAGTTCGGGCGCGGGGTGTCGGTCAGGACCAGGACCCGGCGAGGCCAGTGGGCGACCTGAATGCGCAGTCGGATCACGGGGGTTGCTCTCCCTCGGTCAGCGGCGGTGGTCGTTGCGGGTGCGCGCGAAGATGCCGCGCGTGTGGGTGGTGGTGTGCTCCTGATGGACCGGCCCGGTGTAGTGGTGGTGGTGCTCGTCCGGGGCGGCCTCGCCGATCCGCCGGAACAGGCGGGCGAGGGCGAGCACGGGAACGGCGACGGCGGCAGGCGCGGCGCAGATCATCCCGATGACCGTCGGGTCGGCCTCCCGGGAGGCGACCAGTACCCCGATCGCGATCAGGCCGGGCGGGACGGTGGCCAGTCCGGCGGTGAGCATGAGGCGGGAGGCGTCCACGGCCCGCTGGGACATCGGCGGCACCCCCGGCTGTGCGACCGGCGGCATGTCGCCGTGCGCGGGCAGCGGGTTCGTGTCCCGGTAGGAGGTGGGGATGACGGGGGCGGGACGGTAGGCGTCGGCGATGATGCGCGCGGCCTCGGTGGCGGCCTGGTCGTCCGTGAGCGGGACGCCGGTCCGGTCCGGGACGGGGCTGGACTCGTGCACGGGAGCCTCTTTCAGTTGCCGAGGGCGGACAGGGCGTCGGCGGTCGCCTTGACGACGCTGACGATGGGGTCGTATGCGCCGGTCCCGGCGGTGAAGAACCCGAACAGAAACAGCACGATCGCGGCGCCGCCGCCGGCGGACTTGGTCTTGACGGCAAGGGCGGACGCGGCGCCGAACAGCAGCACGGCGGAGATGTCGAAGATCACGGGGTGCCTTCCGGGCGGGCGGTCAGGGGGTGTCGGTGCCGGCGCGGTAGATGCGGGCCCAGCGGTTGTAGAGCCAGCGGCCGACGCGGATGCGCTTGCCGGTGGCCTTGCAGCGGCGGCAGTCCTTGCCGCGCTTGGGCCGTCCCTTGCGGTCGGTCTTCAGCGCGTGGCCCATGCCGTGGCACTTGCGGCAGTTGCCGAACGGCGAGGCCGCACACAGACAGCTGTAACCGAGCGTGACTATGAGCAGGCATGCGATAGCAGCGAGGATGGGGGTCATCGGGGGCCCTCCGGGCGGGTTTTCGCGGGTTTCCGCAGGTGGGGTGCTATCCGCTAGATCGCAGATGGGGTGCGGTTTGAGGTGCTAGCGGGGGTGCTACCGGTAGCAGGTGCCCCTGCTACCGGTAGCACCGTGTCGGGGCTATGCGGCGCCCGGCTTTTCGTTACGCTCCGCAATCGCCTTGAGGAGGTCGGCGCGGACGATGCCGCGCCGGGTGGTGCGGGCGCCGTCCTCGGTCGTGCCGGCCACGTCGCGGGTCTTGATGCCGTGCGGCTTGAGCGCGGAGGTGACGTTCTCGCCCTTCCACCCGCCGTAGACGTCGGGGCGCAGTTCGGCCAGGCGGGCGGCGATCCGCTCGTTCCACACCCGCTCCTCCGCCTCCGGCACCACCGCGACGACGTCGGCGAGCAGGTCATAGGCCGGGCCGGTGACCGCCTCCGGGGCCTCCCCGAGGGCGTAGCCGGACAGGAGTCCGGCCTTCTCGCGCACGGTGCGGGCGCGGGCGGCGACGCGTTCGGCCATCGGCGCGTCCAGGAACGTGCTGGAGACGATCCGGGCGTCCGAGCCCTCACCCACGAAGTAGTGCAGGCCCTTGTCACCCCAGGCGAACATGGTCGCCCGCACCCCGCGCTTGTAGGAGGACGTACCGAGGACCATGTCGTTCTCGGTCTGGCCCATGACCTTCAGGCAGAACCGGGTGCTGGCATTCGCAGAGATGCCGGTGGGCAGCGACTTGGCGTCGGGCCGCTGGGTGGCCAGCAGCAGCACGATCCCGGTGGCGGGGCCGCGCTTGACCAGGTCGGTGGCGATCTCCTCGAACTCCTTGCCGTGCTCGGCGTGCTCGAACAGCACCTGGCACTCATCCACCCCGATCACGATCGGGTGCAACCCCAGCGACCGCTTGTCCGCAAGAGCGCTGGTCACCTTGGACTCGGGGCAGATGTCCCTAGGCAGCGAGCGGATCACCTTGGTACGGCGCCGCAACTCCTCACGCAGAGCGCGGAAGTCGTTCAGCACGTACAGGATCGTCTCGATTTCCTCGCCGACGCCGTGCCGGTGGGAGACCGCCTCGCCGACCGTGTCGAGGTCGCCGGTGCCCTTCATGTCGTAGGTGTGCAGCTCTGCCCGCGGATCCAGTGCCGCGATCAGCATGAGCAGGCGGAGGAGGAAGGTTTTGCCCATGCGGGGGATTGCGCCGATGACGCCGGCGATGAACATGAGCGTGACGTCAACCCAGCGTCCGCGCTGGTCAGTGCCGTACGGGATGGCCTTGAACAGGTCCACCGTTCCGGACTTGAGCAGCGGCCATGCGGGCTTGGGAGCGGCCTTGAGAGTCTGGTCGCCCACCCACAGCACGAGGTGTCCGGGGTGTTCCTCGGACTCGGCTTCCGGCCAGACGCAGCCCAGCGGCCGGCGCAGACCGGACGCGAGGCGTTCGCGCTTTTCGATGACGTCGGTGACGGTCACGCCGTAGGGCAGGTTGCCTTCCGCGCGCCAGCCGGGGCCGTCGCGGGTGATCGGGGCGGTGAACTCGAACCCGTCCCGCCCCTTGGCCTGCGCCTGGTTGATCGCGGGAATGCCGATCGCCCCCAGCGCCCGCAGCACAATGTCCGAGGTGAGCTTGGACGCCTTGGGCACCTCAACCGCCCGGTGAATGACCGGCTGGTCGGCCTTACGGCCGTTCACGCCCAGCGCCAGCACCAGGGCGCCCACCGACAGGGCCTGCAACCAGTCGGGCGCCATGACATAAATCGCCAGCGCCAGACCCAGGCCGATGAACATGCCCAACACCGTGACCAGGGTGCGCAGTCGGACCCGGCCGTCGCGCTGCCGGGACAGCTTCAAGTACTCGGCAGCGTCCTCGCGCCGTACGGCGGCGAGGCGGACGGGTTCGCCCTCGCGGTCGGCCATCCAGCGCATGGTGCCGCCCACGAACCGGGCCAGCCCGGACGGGGCTTGCATGGTCAGCCGGGCGGCATACACCGGGGTGCGCAGGGCGTGGTACCCGGCGGTGTGGGCGTAGTGGCGGGCCACCCACGCGGTCGCGGTCTTGAGTTCGGCGACCGAGCGCAGCCACAGCGGGACCACGTCGCGGCGTTTGGCAGCGGCCAGTCGACCGAGGTAGCCGGGACCGGCCGCTTTCACGGCCGGGTCGTCGACCAACCGTCGGGCGGTCGGGTCGGCCGACTCGGGGTCGGGGGTGGTCGACTCGCGTGCGGCGCGGGCCTTGTCGAGGTCGACCACGTCCGCCCCCTCGCTGGGGGTGGTGTCGGAGGCCATTTCGGCTTCCAGTCGGTTGAAGAGTTCGTTGTCGTCGTCGGGGTGCTTCACTGAGATTCCTTCCACTTTCGGGTGTGAGGGAGAGCGGGCCCGGCCGACGCTGTAGGAGGTGGGCGGCCGGGCCCGTGAGAAGAGAGTCAGCCCAGACAGGGCCATGCAGGGCACGCAAAGTGCGTGCCCTGTGTGATTCAGGCAGCGCGCTGTTCCTCGGGAAAGGCGCAGGTCACGCAGGCTCCGAGGGTGGGCGGGATGACGTATCCGGCATCCGCGCCGCACTCGGGGCAGCGGCGGCGGGCGCGCATCATCGCTTCGTGCGCACGCCACCGGCCCGGCGTCATCGGACGCACCGGCCGGGCGAGATCGATGCGGTACAGGTACGCGGTCAGCGCCTCCCGACGGCGACGCGGCCTCAGGACCTGAGCCGCGATCTCCTGACCGCCGGGCCGCAGTCCACGGATGCGGAGTTGGCGGCGGGTGGCCATGCCGTCGGGCGCGTAGCGCCACGGGTAGGTGGGGATTCCGAAGCGCTCGCCGTCCGGGTCGAAGCAGTCGGCCAGCGTCAGCCGCTTCACGGGCCGGTGGCCACGGCAACACGCTCGGACAGGAGCGTGTCCCGCAGCATCCGGGCGTTGGCCGGCGAGGTGTGCACCTCGCGGCGGATGCCCTCCGCCGTGATCCTGCTGTCCGGCCAGGTGGCCGTGACCGTGCGGGCCTCAGCCAGCAACTCATCCGCCGTGCGCTTGTGCCGGACCGGCCGCGCCGCCTGAGGTACCCGACCGGTGGCCCGACGGGGTCGACTCGATGCCGCCGGGACCGACCGCACGACCGGCGCCGCAGGCGGCGCAATCGGGGCCGGGGCGGGGGCGACCGGTTTGAGCGGGAGAGTCGACTTGCCCAGGTCGACCGCGACCGGATCGGGGACCGGAAGTCGGGTCAGTACGACCGACGGCGCCGGGGTCGATTCCCGCAGGTCAGCCATAGACCGATTCCTCATGGTATCGGTAGATTCCTCCGCATTCGCATCCACGTCGGGAAGCGGGGCGAGAGCGGGGGCAGTCCCGCCGAACATCGAGCCGAGCGCGGCATCCGCACCGGCCGTGATCCGGTCGCGCTGGACGTCCAACAGCCTCGATCCGAGCCCCGCGTCCCCGACTCCGACCTTGCGGGCCAGACGCCACGACTTACGCTCCGAGAACTTCCTGACCCAAGCGGTCGGGTGCTGCGCGGCGCGGGCGCGGTGGTAGGCGAGGGCTTGGACGATGTCGGCGGTGCGCCGCTCATGCTCCGCGTCGCGGCCGTCGGTGTGCACGACGATCCGGCGGGCGAGGAACGCCATGCCCTCAGCCGACACTGACATGCCTATCGGGGTCAGGGCGTAGATCACGGTCCGGCCGGCATCCGGCGCGGCCATGGCGCCCATGACGGCGGCGGCGGCCGGAAGCGCCCACAGCCCCGCCCGGACGATGCGCGGGGAGGACTGGCCCAGCATGGTCAGTCCCAGCAGGACCAGGGCGAGCACGGCCGTGGCACCCTCACCGGCGGCGAGCGCCCCCAGCGCGGTGCCCTTGCCGTAGGCGTGCCCGATGTTGCTGTACGTGCCGATCCCGCCGAACACGCCGGTGGCGAGCATGGGCACGAACGCGGCGGTCAGGACACCGATCTGCGTGTTCGTCAGCGATGTGCGGGCGTTCATCACGCCACCTCCTTGCCGGTGGTGCCCGGCCGGCCGTAGCGGCGGCCGTGAACGGTGGGCAGCGCGGGAGTCCTCTCGAAGTACGGGGCGATGCTGGCTCCCCCGCCCTCGCGCTTGGCCCGGTACATGTGCTCATCCGCCTGCCGCAGCAACGCGGACAGGTCGGCGGTGCCGCGCCAGTAGCGGGCGGCCCCGACCGAGACGAACACGTCGATGTCCCGGCCCTCGAACGGCACCGGCCGCTCAAGGCTGCCAATCAGTTCCAGCACCTTGGCGCTCACGTTGCCGGTGACGGTGTCGGCCTCGCCGCACACGTCGACAACGGCGGCGAACTCATCCCCGCCCAGCCGTCCGGCCACGCCGTGGTGCCCGGCCGCCCACACTCCCAGCCGCATGCCGGTCGCGCGGATCACCGCATCCCCGGCCGCGTGGCCGTGGGTGTCGTTGATCTCCTTGAACCAGTTCAGGTCCAGTACGAGCACGGCGCGCTGCTGTCCCTTGGACAGGCTCTGTGCGGCGCGGGCCTCGAACGCGTCCCGCGTCCACAGACCGGTCAGCGGGTCGCGGCGGGCGGCTTCGATCCGACGCGCGAGCCGCAACGCGTGGACCGACCATCCGGCCGCCAGCGGCAGACCGGCAGCGGCGGCGAACATCAGCCCGCTCATGCCGCTTCCCCCGTCCCCGACCGGTGGCCGCGAACCGAGCGCAGGAACGGCACGGTGCGGGTCAGCGCGTCGGCGTACAGGGCGTCCCAACCGGCGATCTCGTCACCGGCCGCCGCCTCCGCCCGCAGGTCGGCGAGGACGTCGCGGGCCGCGTCCTCGCGGGCCGTGCGGTCGTCGTCCGTCTCGAACTCCAGCGGGCCCCGGAACAGTTCGACGTCGATGCCGAGCGCTAGTTCCGCGAACTCCAGGTCGCCATACGCCTCTTGGCCGGCGACGTAAGTGCGCATACGCATGATGGGGTCTCTCCTTGAAGCGTCGGGAAGGGCGCGGGGCGGTCGGTTGTCCTGTCCGGGAGCGACCGCCCCGCGAAGAACGGGGGTCAGACGGTGGCGATGATGAGCGCGGCGACCAGAAGCCACAGGTGGTGGAAGGACTGGTCAAGCGCGTAGGCGCCGGTGCCGATGTGCGGGTTGTCGTCGCGGCCGGCGCGCGGGGCACCGAGTCGGTAGAACTCGCCCTTGCCGGTCACGCGGGCCAGCCACGCGAGCGTGGTGCGTCGGTCGGCCCACCAGTGCGTGACCGCGTCGACCGCGAGGCCGACGACGACACCGGGTACCGACAGGGGCAACCCCAACAGCGCGGCGGCCGGGATGAGCACGGCGAGCTTGGTGAGCGTGAGGGTGGCGACGTGCCGGGCGTCCGCGAGACGGCCGACCCAGCCCGGGCGGCCCTTGTGCGCAGACTGGTGTGAGGTCTGCACCCAGTGATCCCCCACGCTGTGGGCGACGTACAGGACGATGAACACGGCGGCGAAGACGGCAGGCATCGGGCGACTCCTAGTCAGAGGTGGCAGGGCCGGGCGATGGTTCAGCCGTTGCGGACGCGGCCGGAGACGGTGTTGGCGGACACGCTCAGGTGCCGGGCACCGGCCAGGCGGACGTCACCGGAGACGCTGTGGGCGCTGACGTGCCCGGACGCGCCGTTGGTGGCCCGCACCTCGATGTCCCCGGAGGTGGTGCCCAGGGTGGCGGCCTGTCCGTCGTACAGATCGATGTCGATGTCACCGGAGACGGACTGTGCGGTGATCTGCTCGGTGACGCGGCCGGCGTGGATGTCGCCGGAGGTGGTGTTGGCCCGCAGCTCGCGCACCCCGTCGGCGTCCAGGTCGCCGGAGACGGAGCGGAACTCGATCCGGTCGACGTAGCCGAACACTTCGGCGTCGGCGGACTGCGAGACGACCGCGAGGGAGGAGTGCGGGGGCAGGCATACCGTGGCTTCGATCGGGCTCACGGTCTGCATGCTGTTCATGCCGCCGGAGACAACGCGGCCGTTGACGATGGTCACGCCGGTCACCGAGCCGTAGACCGTGCTGACGTTCTGCACGATGCGGTTGCCGCGGTGGCTCTGCACCATCACGTTGCCGGGCATCTCCGGCACCTCGATGCCGAACGCCTGCCCGTTCTGTGTGGCGCGGGCGCGGCTCACGGCGTCGGCCGCCGGGCCGGTGGGGTCGTCGGTGCGAAGGACCACGCGGGCGGTGGTCAGGCTGTCGAGCACCTGGACTCGGACGCTGCCGACCGGCAGCGACAGGCCCAGCACGATGGGGCCGGAGGTCTCGGAGACGAAAACGCGCTCGGTCATGGGCTACTGCTCCTGACTGCGTCGGGAAAGGAAGACCGAGCACGGCGAGTTGTCCTTGTCCGGGAGCCGCCGCGCTCGGTAAGCAGGCCAACGCCGCACGAAGCGACGGGCCAAGTGCCCCGGGCCCGATCCGATCGGGCGCCCTCACGGCGTGATGCCGGGGCGGTGACGATGTCTCCTTCGGGGGTGCCGCGCCCGTATCAGGTAGCTCGGCATGACCCCGTTGTAGGCGTATGGAGACGTGACCTTTCGGTCTAAGCCCTCCCGAATGACCAGGGTCGGGTGCGCCCTCGGCCCGCTCTGTCCCGGGCCCCTTGAGACCGCGTCCGGTGGACATGGCCCCCATTGGTCGTGCTGCGGTGCCACACACCCGCAATGCGTGGTGTGTATTACCTACCACTCACGTTGGCAGAAGGATTCCGCGCCGTCAACCCGTGGCTTTCGACTCGGAACCGCCGGCCTGCCCCGTGCGGTGGTGATTCAACTGTCGCCATCCGGGGCCCAGTTCGGGAGCGAGTACTTGGGGGTGCACTCGTGCACTCCTAGGTGCGAACCCTCTGCACCCCGGGCCTGACCTGCGTAGAGTGACGATGAGTCAAGCTGCTACTACGGCCGCACTCTGGGGGTCCCATGGCAGACCGGAACGCCAGGCTGGCCGCGCTCATGCAGGAAGGCGACTTCTCGCACAAGTCCCTTGCTCGCGCGGTGGTCGCCGCGGCCGCTCGGTCAGGTGAAGACATCACCTGCGATCACACGTACGTCGCGCGATGGCTCAAGGGGGCGATCCCGCGCGGCAACATGCCGCAGTTCCTCGCGGATGCCGTCGGGCAGAAGGTGGGGCGCCGGCTCACCCTGGACGACATCGGCATGGGTGACGCGGCCGTGTCCTCAGTACAGCCTGACCTGGGACTTGAGTTCGCAGACAGACCCGATACAACGGCCAAGACCGTCAGGGACCTCTGGCGGGCCGACCTCGCTGAGGCTGAGGTTCTGGTCAGAGCGCAGCCGGATTCAGCCGCCTGGAACACGGCTTCCCTACGTTGGATCGTCGCCCCGCCGGACGGGGAGCTGACGCGCGCGGGTAACCGTGCGATCGGCACGGTAGACGTTGAAATGATCCGTTCCACCGCTGACGCCTTCAGCATGCTCGATGGCAAGTTCGGCGGTGGTCACGCCCGACGCGCGCTGATCCAGTACCTGCACACCGACGTCCGGCCGATGCTGGACGGGAAGTACTCCGACTCTGTGGGCAAACAGCTCTACTCGGCCGTGGCGGAAGCGCTTTTGCTTGCCGGGTGGATGTCGTACGACAGCGGCCTTCACGGCATCGCTCAGCGGTACTTCATCCAGGCACTGCGCATGACGCAAGCAGCAGGAGACCGGCTCCTTGGCGGCAGCATCCTTTCCGCGATGAGCCACCAGGCCACGTTCCTCGGGCGCTATCAGGACGCGGCCACCCTTGCTAGGGCGGCCTACACAGGACCGGCCAGCGTGCTGGGCCCTACGATGTCCGCGCAGTTCCGCGCCATGGAGGCGCGAGCCCTGGCCCGTCTCGGCGACGAACGAGGGTGCGACCTCGCTTTGGTGGAGGCAGAACGCAAGCTCAGCCAACGGACCCCGGACAGCGATCCGCCGTACATCGCCTATTTCGATGAAATAGAACTTGCAGCCGAGATCGGCCACTGTTTCCGCGATCTGGGTCGGTCCGCAGAAGCGGCAGAACGTGGCGCGGGGTCAATCTTCGGTGACGGCCTGAACAATCGAAGCGATTTTTTCGCCACGATGGTGCAGGCCGAAGCTTTTATCAATCAAGGTGAAGTCGGGCGCGGCTGTGAAATCGCCAAGACTGCGCTGCAACTCGGCGAGGGGCTGAAGTCAGCGCGCTGCGTTCAATACGTTCGAGAATTTCGCGAACGCGTTGGACCAATGATGCGGGGCGCTGTAGAATTCCGCACCTTCGTGGAAGAAGCACGCACCTTCCGCCTGTGGCAGCAATGCACCTTGACGTCCTAGAAGGGCGCCCAGTCTCGGCGTGATCCTCCCGACCGGAGAGTCGCCACCCGCTTCTCGACTTCCTCCGCTGCACGCGGATTGGCGCCGGCATTCTGCGAGAGCCACGTAACCATTAGCAGTTCACGGATGCTCCTGAGAACGGTATACCCGGACCATTCCCGCACGTCGAAACCGTACCCGGCAACGAAATCGGCATACTCGGATTCTGTGTGCCAACCGAAGCTGTCGTAGTACATGGCAGTCTGCATGAGGTCCCACTCTCGGGGGCCCGTGACGAACCCGTCCAGATCAATGACCTTCGGACGGCCGTCCGCGTCACGCAGGACGTTGCCGACATTGAAGTCACCGTGCAGATGTCCTACCGGAAGCGCGAACTGGAGACGGCCGTAGTCAGCCGTCAAATCGTCGGCCATGGATCGGAGGAACGCGCGCGTTGCATCCGGGATGGCGGCATGATTCAAGCGCTGTGCAACCTTGTCAAAAGGCTGGAGAGGCGGGAGCAAAAAAGGCGGCGGCTCCAATTTGTGGAGCCAACGCAGCAGTGCACCCATTTCCCCCGTACTCGCGTACGTGTCGCCGTCGGAGAGACCCTCCCAGAACGTCACCGGGTGCCCCTGAACGACGACCGGCTGTTCGGCAGCCGTGACGAGTCGCGCCGCCGGGTATCCCTCGGTCGCGAGCCATTCCGCTACGGCCACTTCCCTCCGTACGGAGGGCAGCCTGTCAGGGCTGCGGCCAACCCGGGAGACGATACGGCCGCCGTCTATACGGAACACCGCATGGTCCCCGAACCGCAGCATCTCGATGCCATCCGGGTCCACGCGCGCGACCTCGCACGCCTTGCGCAGGATGGCGCCCGCGGCGTCAGCGTCGAACTCAGTTCGTTTGGTCGTCGTCATGCCGTCTGTGTCCCCCGACCGACAGGCAACGCACGTACTTGCCGACCTCGCGCGGCGCCTTTGCCGATGAGCCCTTGCCCCTCCATCTGTGCGAGGGCGGATCGGACGGCCGTCCGCGAGGCTCCGAACCGGTCGCACAGTTCCTTCTCTGTGGGGAAGCGGTCACCGACGTTGACCCCGTCGGCCCTCAACAGGTCGGTCACCTTCTCGACCAACGGCCGGCGGTCGCCACTGCCCGCGACGTACCAACCGGCTCCCTGGACTGACTCGATGACCCCTTCGGCCTTGAGCACGGCAAGCGCCCTCTCGATGGTGCTGCGGCTCACGTTGTACGCACTCATAAGTTCGGCCTGTGAGGGCAGAGCCTGAGTGATCTCACTTGCCTCGATCTTTCGGCGCAGTGAGTCAGAGACCTGCAAGTACGTACCTCGCGGACTGGCCTGCGGCACGTGGCCTCCCCTTCGCAACTTCACTGGGCGTCTGCCCTTCACCTCTACCCCAGCTTCCCATGGTGGGACCATCCTCAGCCCTCTGGGTCGAGAACCTCAGTGCTGGTTGGCCTTACGAATCGAATTAGCGAGGTTCACTACACGTTCCTTCAGGTCCAGCACATCCCAAATCTCCTGCGACCCACGCACCGCAACGCGAGCAATCTCGACCTTGTCCGGAGTTACGACACCAGGCTCACCTTCTTTCTTGCGCTTAACGCCAGAAAAAACGTCACCATATTTCCCCCGCGGTTTGACGGGGCTTGCGGATGAATGAACCTCCTTGGCCGCCGACTCGAAAATTTCCGCTGGCACATAATTCTCAATTTCTCGTCCGGCAGTAACCCATGCGAAGCCACCACTGGAAGAGAACTCATCCAGAATCCTCACCTTGGTCGCCCTCAGAGAATCTTTATCGGACTTCAGATCGGAATCGATCACGATCGCCATATTCCTATTAATCTTCAGCAAAAGAATAAAATCCTCCACGGCGCTCTGAGGGGCAAGCCACTCTGCGCCACTTAGGTGGGATAGCAGCTTTCCGCCATAAAACATGACACTGTAATGGATGCCTTCAACGAGTGAAGGAGCGAAAAGGCGGATCCAGTGGTTCAAGTAGATCCGATCCGAAGGCCCTTCAACCCAAATTACGTAATTAGATTGCAGGATGTCGGATGCTCGATATCCTAGGCTCTGGGAGATTCGCGCCCTGTTGTGCTCCGTGACCGCAGTGCGAATCTCCGTTCCACGTTCATATGTGTGAGAAATATCGACTACCATCACTTGAGGATTGTCCATCAGGCTTGTCGAATGGGTGCTCAACAGATAGCGATTATCCGTCTCATCCATCAAATATCGAGCGAGCTTACGAAGCAGAATGGGATGGAGATGGACCTCAGGTTCCTCGATACAGACAAGGGCGCCCGAATACCAGGTAGCCGCTGCTGCGAGCATAACCACCTGCGAGACTCCGGCCCCTAGACTCTCAATGGGGAGAACTCGACCTCCTACGCTTACATGCACTGTGGTGCTGTTGTAGGGAATAGCGATCTGGGCATCCCCTTCCTCAAGTACGGTTTGAAGAAACGTATTGATTCTTTGAAATTTCTTCGAGTCTTCGCGATATCGTTCCGCCGACGGAGAGTGGAGAGCGTGCAGAAAGCCCGGGAGACCTCGCCCATCCAGGCGAGCCAAATTGGGCTCCGGAGATCCACCCGAAACAATCTCCCTAAAGGCCGGAATGACAATTACTTTTGGATAAACCAAAGGTCCG
The DNA here is from genome assembly GCF_000383655.1 of Streptomyces sp. 351MFTsu5.1. NCBI lineage: Bacteria > Bacillati > Actinomycetota > Actinomycetes > Kitasatosporales > Streptomycetaceae > Streptomyces > Streptomyces sp. 351MFTsu5.1. Next base: position 53,592 of record NZ_KB911776.1, read on the forward strand.
ACGAGTCGATACATGATATTCAGGATATTTCCCTCGATCCCTCCAGCACTACCCGTCAACGAGCCAGCAGCAGAGGCGATTTCCCGTTCCATTCCTTGCAATTCCTCAATGACCTGCTGGAGTGCACCACTACTAAGGACAGGCGTTCCACTTTGGGTATCACGCTTGAACCGAAACCAAAATGCCTTATCTTCGGCACTATAAACCCCAGGGTGACTAACGATAGCTCGCAAAGCATTCTTGGAACGCTGCTCGATGTGCGGAACCTGCTGAAATACCTCTTCCAGAAGGCTGGTGGGTTCATCGCTTTGCATCGCAACCCCGAATCCGAAAGGCGGGATTGCACTCCCCTCGGGGAGGATTGGAACATCCAGGGGATCCAAATCCGCGATCGATGTTCCACCCCCAGACAATGGAGAAAGGAATTTTTCGGCAAACCTGAAGATGTTGCTCTTTCCGCTATTGTTCGGACCAGCAACAACCGTCATCTTGCCGAGAGGGAATAGCCGCTGCGGGTCTGAGTAGAAGCTTCGGAATCCAGCGATCTCAAAGCCTGAAATCTCACTCATTCTTAAGCCTCCGATGGAGAAGCGACGAATCTGCCTATCTATATAGCCATTGTGGTACATGTGCATGCCTGAGGTCAGGAGGATCGAGAACTTCAGTTGGAGCTGCTGGGCGGCGGAGACCCCAAAACGGGCGATCGCCAGATGGAGCCGCCCGCTATCCGGTGTGATGGAACACGGCCTACTCATCTTGGAGGACGCGCAATGCCCATGTCTCACGCAGAGATCTTGATACCAGCGGAAAGTGCCGGGGGGTCTTGGAATCTCAAGTGGCAGCTCAAGTGCCCCGCATGCGGTAACGACGCAGTTGACCGAGCCGACGAGACCGGCGACCACGAGGCAGTGACCGTGCAGCCCGACAGAGACGACTACGAGAGCCCGCTAGGGACGCGTGGCGGGTACGTTCGCATCGACCTCACGTGCAGCGATGGACATGGATTCGCATTTGTCATGGGCAACCACAAGGGGGCAGAGTTCGTCGGCGTCATCCCCCGAGTCTGAGCCGCTCGTTGTCCTGGTCTTTGTCCAGTGCGCCCAAGACCGCCCCCGTTCAGTGACGTACACACACTCCCTCTGACCTGCCCCTTGAACTCCTATGAACGAACCGGGACAGCCGCGCGGATAGTTGGAAAGCGTGTTGGGGGCAACCCCTCACGAGTTCGAATCTCGTATCCTCCGCCAGTGCCTCACCGGGCACGATGTCGAAGGGCCCCACCGTTCGCGGTGGGGCCCTTCGACGTGTCTGGTTGCAGTTGCTGTGATCGGGCCCGAGTGGACCTCGGCGAACAGGTGCCAGCAGTCACGCGCAGACCGTCTCGCAGTGCTCGGCAGCCCACCTCGATGTCAGTGGCCGTCGTTACCGTTGGGACTACGGAGCATTTCTGGCACGACAGAGCAGGTGAGGGGACGGTGATGAGCATTCTGCGGGCAGCGTGGGTGCCGGATGACGATCCCGAGCGGGACTGGGAGGTCGGCGCGGAGCTCGCCGTGCGTTGGGTGGAGCGCGAGGCTGCCGAGCAGGGTGCGACCGCGGTGCTCGTGCTCAATGCCTTCGGCGCGGAGCAGTCGATCCCGACACTGCGCCAATTTGCCGAGCGACACCTTGTCGCAACCCCGCGATCAGGCAGGCAGCGTGTGGGGAGCGGTGTCGGCCCTGTCCTGGCCTACGTACCGGATGCGAAGACTATGGACTTCGCCACTGGACTGGCACGGGGCTCTTCGCTTGTGGCGGTAGAAGGCGCCAATCTGTTCCCTCTGCGCGGATGGGCCGCGCAGGTTCAGGCCATCGATCTCACCCGCCCGGAGGACGAGGTCGAGGAGGTGGACGAGCGGCTCACGTCGGCGCTGGAGAGCCTGAAGTTCTACGGCAACAATGGCTACGGGCCGCCGTTCGACCGTCAGCAGGCAGCCCACGTACTCGACGACCTCCGGTCGGCTGGCCTGCTGGACCATGACGTGATCGTCGGTGCCATGGCCGCCAAAGGCATCAGCCCCGACGGGCTGAAGCGCCTTGGTCAGCTCATCAAAGCGGCTGGTGGCCGGTAACCGTCGTCCCGCCCATCAGGTCAACCGACCCCCATCAGCTCCTGGTGTCGACCGCCGAGGTCACGCCCCCTACTTGGCGTCGATCTCCGCGATCAGCGCCTCGATGCGGGACTTGATCTCGTCGCGGATTGGACGGACGGCCTCCACACCCTTGCCCGCCGGGTCCTCCAGGGCCCAGTCGAGGTACTTCTTGCCGGGGAAGATCGGGCAGGCGTCGCCGCAGCCCATGGTGATGACGTAGTCGGACGCCTGGACGGCCTCGGTGGTGAGGATCTTGGGCTTCTGGCCGGCGATGTCGACACCGACCTCCTTCATGGCCTCGACCGCGGCCGGGTTGACCTGGTCGCCCGGAATGGAGCCGGCGGATCGGACCTCGATCCGGTCGCCCGCGAGGTGGTTGAGGAATCCGGCGGCCATCTGCGAGCGCCCGGCGTTGTGGACGCAGACGAACAGGACGGAGGCGAGCGGGCTGGAGGACATCGGTTCTTCCTTCTCAAGTAGATCAAGAGGGTCGCGCGGGAGTCGGAGTGAAGCGCTCGGCAGCGAGGCCGGCGGATCGGGAGATCAGCCCATGCTGGTATCAGCCTGGAATGATGTGAAAGTATCAGCCCATGCTGACGTCAGTCGACACTGATCTGATGCGGGTTCTCTCCGACCCGCTCCGCCTCCAGATCGTCACCTTGCTGGCCAAGGAGACCCTCTGCACCACGCACCTGATCGAGGAGACGGGGGCCAAGCAGACCAACCTCTCCAACCATCTGAAGGTGCTGCGCGAGGCGGGGGTCGTGGAGACGGAGCCCTGCGGCCGGTTCACCTACTACCGGCTCAAGCCCGACGTCATCGCCTCGCTCGCCAGTCAGTTCACCGATCTCGCGGAGACCGCGCGCACCACCGCCGAGAACAACGTCAAGCGGTCCTGCCCCTGATCACCCCCGCCTGCCGGCATCCCGCACCGAGGAGTCCACTTGACCGCCACCGAGGCCACCGAGCACGACGGAGCCGGGCAGCCCTCCATAGCCCCAGCCGCTGGGCCTCAGCCTGCCCCAGGAGCCACCCCTCCCCAGGCGCCTCCGCTGCTCGCCAAGGCCGCCGCCGAACTGATCGGCACCGCGGCGCTCGTCGCGGTCGTGGTCGGCTCCGGCATCCAGGCCACCGAGCTGACGAAGGACGTCGGCCTCCAGCTCCTGGCCAACTCCACGGCCACCGTCTTCGGCCTCGGCATCCTGATCCTTCTACTCGGCCCGGTCTCCGGCGCGCACTTCAATCCCGCTGTCACGCTCGCCGAGTGGTGGACCGCTCGCCGAGGCGGCGCCGGCGTCACCGTGCGGGACGCGGCCGTCTACGTCCCCGCACAGATCGTCGGTGCGATTCTGGGGGCCATCCTGGCCGACGGGATGTTCGGCGAGCCGCTGGTCAAGTGGTCGACCCACGACCGGTCGGCTGGGCACCTGTTGCTCGGCGAGGTCGTCGCGACGGCCGGGCTGATCCTGCTGATCTTCGGCCTGGCCCGCACGGACCGCCTCCGTTTCGCCCCGGTGGCTGTGGCTTCGTACATCGGCGCCGCGTACTGGTTCACCTCGTCGACGTCCTTCGCGAACCCGGCGGTGACCATCGGCCGCGCCTTCACCGACACCTTCGCGGGCATCGCGCCGGGGTCGGTGGCGGGGTTCATCGGCATGCAGCTCGTCGGCGCGGTGGTCGGGCTGGCGCTGGTGGCCCTCATCTTCATGCCCGGGCGGGAGAATGCCGAGTGACACGTACCGTCAGAAAACGGCGGGCACTGGTGGCCGTGCGGTGCGTCTAATAGGGGACGTAACTGGCGCATACGTCCGGCGCTGCCCCTGCCGTCCGGCGTGGAGCACGGCCCGGGCGCCGAGGCGGCGGTTCACACCGCCGCCTCCACCTGGGGGCTGTCCGACTTCGTGTTCCAGTCCGCCTACGCCAGTAAGGGCTCCGGGCGGCGCGAGCTCGGCGACCGGCTGCTGCTGGCAGGCGGACGCGGTGCGGTGATCCAGGTCAAGGCACGCACGATCCAGCCCAAGGACACGGACAGCGAGGTGGCCTGGATACGGAAGGTGGCGACCAAGGCCGTACGCCAGGCCAAGGGCACCGTGCGCCAGTTGCGCATGCTGCCCGCCGACATGACCAACGGCCGCGATCGCACGCTGTCTGTCGACGGCAATGCCTACGAGTGGATCGGGGTGTTCCTGCTGGACCACGAGCAAGTACCCGAGGGCACGATCTGCTCGCTGGAGCCGATCGGTATCCCCACGATCGCCCTGACACGGCGGGACTGGGACTTCCTCTTCGACCAGCTGCGCTCCACCACCGCTGTCCTCGACTACCTCTTCCGCGCCGCCGTCGAGCCTCCCGTAGCCCTGGGAGACGAGCCCGTGCGGTACTACGAGTTCGCCGCGGCCGACGCCGAGGCACCCCCCGGCCCCCTCAACCCAGATGTCGCCGCACTCGGCGGTACCCACTTCTCCACCCCGCTGCTCCCGCACGCCCCGGTGGGATCGGACCACGCCCACCGGGTGATGCGCCTCATCATGGAGGACGTCGCCACCAGCGCCATCCGCTCGCAGGTCAGAGAAGCCAACCGGCAGCTCCTCCTCTCCGACCTGGACAAGCTGCCGGTCGGAGCGCGCGCTGAGTGGGGGCAACTGCTGCTGGACATGCTGGCCGACGTGCGCGGGATGCCTGACCACGAATCCAGGTGGCGCTGGCGCCGTTCCATCGATCCTTCCGGCACCCGCCAGCTCATCTTCGGATGCGCCACGCGCTTCGGTCCCGAGGTGGAAGCCGCCTTCCAGTCGTACGTACTGCTGCGCCACCACCAGTTGCACCAGCAGACCGGCCTGGCCGAACAGAGCTCCACCCTCGGCGTGCTGCTCACCCCGCGCACCGACGGCCGCCGACCGTGGGACACCACCCTGCTGCGCACCGAGGGCGACAACGGCCTGAGCTCCGAGGAGGTGGAGCGGTACACCCAGCTCTGGAACCCTCAGCCCGCCGAAGCCGCCTGAACGCGGTCGTGGGCGTTCAGCGGGTGGAGGGACTGCGGCACTCGATGAGCCTGGCCATGCGCTCATCGAGCCGACCCCGACGGTGGGTTCCCTCGACTGCCGGTCGCCTTCAGGCTGCGGCCGGCGCGATCGTCAGCAACTTGCCCATCGAGGCCAGCACCGAGGGCTCGACCCGGTAGTACACCCAGGTCCCGCGCCGCTCGGAGGTGAGCAGGCCGGCCTCCTTGAGCTTCTTCAGATGGTGGGAGACGGTCGGCTGGGAGACGCCGACGTCGGAGATGTCGCACACGCACGCCTCGCCACCCTCGTGTGAGGCGACCGCCGTGAACAGCCGCAGCCGCACCGGGTCACCGAGCGCCTTGAACATCCGCGCGGCCGTCTCGGCCTCCTCCGCGGAGAACGGCCGCTCGGTGAGCGACGGGCAGCACGGCGCCACTGCGTCGGACTCGGGCTCAATCAGCGGCAGCACCTTGGTGTTCGACATGCATCTATGTTGACACATGTCGAATCAGGAAGCCGAAGGGCTGCGGATTCGATGAATGTCTATGTTGACGCTTATCGATACAGGTGCCATGCTGGCGGCGCAGGACATCGACAAACGTCGAAGCAAAGGGGAACCTCGTGAACGCGCCCACCACCGACCAGCTGCCCGTCGTAGTCATCGGTGCCGGTCCCATCGGCCTGGCTGCCGCTGCCCACCTGGTCGAGCGTGGCCTCGACCCGCTGATCCTGGAAGCCGGCCTGTCCGCCGGCGCAGCGGTCCGCGGCTGGGCGCACGTCCGCCTGTTCTCCCCGTGGGCCGAGGTCACCGACCCGGCCACCGAGAAGCTCCTCGCCCCTACCGGCTGGGTGCGCCCTGACGGCACCACCTACCCCACCGGCGGCGACTGGGCCGAGCAGTACCTCCAGCCACTTGCCGACGTCCTCGGCGACAAGGTCCGATACGGCACCACGGTCACTGGCGTCGCCCGCGCGGGACGGGACCGGATCGTCGACGCCGAACGTGACGAGCAGCCCTTCACCGTGCACATCGAGCTCGCCGACGGACGCGAGGAACGGATCAGCGCCCGCGCCGTCATCGACGCCTCCGGCACCTGGTCGCTCCCCAGCCCGATCGGCGCCGACGGCCTGCCCGCCCTGGGCGAGAAGTCGGCGGCCGACCGTATCTCCTACCGCGTCCCCGACCTCAAGGACCCGGCCGTCCGCGCCCGTTACGCGGGCAAGCGCACCGCCGTCATCGGCTCCGGTGCCTCCGCCTTCACCGCCCTCGCCTACCTCGCCGACCTGGCCAAGGAAGAGCCGGGCACGCAGGCGGCATGGGTTCTGCGCCGCGGGATCGGGGCGAGCACCTTCGGCGGCGGCGAGGCTGACCAGCTCCCCGCCCGCGGCGCCCTGGGTCTGCGTGCCAAGGCCGCCGTCGAGGACGGACACGCCAGCGCGGTCACCGGCTTCCGTACACAGGCTGTGGAGCGCGACGGCGACCGGCTCGTCCTGGTCGCCGAGGACAGCCGCCGTCTGGACCCGGTCGACGAGGTGATCGTGCTGACCGGCTTCCGCCCCGACCTGTCCTTCCTCTCCGAGGTCAGGCTCGGCCTCGACGAACGCCTCCAGGCGCCGGCCGCGCTCGCTCCGCTCATCGACCCCAACGTCCACTCCTGCGGCACCGTCTACCCGCACGGCGTGGGCGAGCTGTCCCATCCGGAGCAGGACGTCTACCTGGTCGGCATGAAGTCATACGGCCGCGCTCCGACGTTCCTGGCGATAACCGGCTACGAGCAGGTCCGTTCCATCACCGCCGCCCTCGCGGGCGATCAGGAGGCCGCCGAGCGTGTCGAACTGACCCTGCCCGAGACCGGTGTGTGCGGTGGCGCGGGTCTGTACGACGACCCCGACGCCTCCCAGGGCGGCGACGGCGGCGGTTGCTGCGCCGCCCCGGCCACTCTTCAGATCGGCGTCGGCGCCCCCGCAGCCACGTCCGGCGGCTGCTGATCCCCGCGCCCACACAAGGAGGTTCACGATGTCCCGCGTACAACTCGCGCTCCGCGTCCCCGACCTGAACGCCTCCATCGCCTTCTACAGCAAGCTGTTCGGCACCGAGCCCGCCAAACTCCGCGACGGCTACGCCAACTTCGCCGTAGCCGAGCCCCCGCTCAAGCTCGTCCTGATCGAAGGCGCGACGGAAGAGACAACCCGCCTGGACCACCTCGGAGTTGAGGTCGAATCGACGGAAGCCGTCCACGTCGCCACCAGCCGCCTGAGCGAGGCGGGCCTGGCCACCACCGAGGAGAACGACACCACCTGTTGCTACGCCCTCCAGGACAAGGTCTGGGTCCACGGTCCAGGCCAGGAACCCTGGGAGGTGTACGTCGTCAAAGCCGACGCCGACACCCTCGCCAAGCAATCGGGCAGTACCTGTTGCGCCGACATGGCCGCCGACGAAACCAAGGACACCGTCCCCGCAGGCGGCAGCTGCTGCTGATCCGCCGATGACCAATGTTCACACCAGCGGGGCCGCGACCGGCGCGGGGGACCGGTCGCGGCCTCGCGCCACCCTGCCCGCCCTGTGCGCCACCCAGATCACCAGGTCGGTGACCGCCACCACCGCAGCCTTCTCCGGGGCCCTGCTGGTCCCCGCCGCCATCGGCATCGCCGTAGGCCGCATCCTCGACCGCCGAGGCCCACGCGCCGTGATGACCACCGGCTCCGTTCTGGGCGTCGCCGCGCTGCTCGTCGTCGCGTACTCGCCCAGCCTCGGGGCCTTCATTTTCAGCACCGGACCGGTGACATGGATGTACCGGGCCCGCATCCGGCCCGCGTAGGTCTTGGCGCTGGCTGGCGGGCCGGGTGTTCGGTACGTGATCCGGCTGGTACGCGCACCCGCTCTGACCTGCACCGCGAGGGGCGCTCTCCTCGGTGACAACCGGCTCCGCCCAGGTTGCGACCGCGAGAACAAGCGCACGGACCCTGTCGAGATCATCGCGCGGGTGGGTGGCGTGACGCCCTGCTCGGATCGCGAGCTGGCATGGGCCGTATTGCGGGACGGTTCGTCCGGGTGGTTGCGCGGCAGGAACGGCCGTCTCCATGACGCTCGCCACACCGCCGCGACCGTCCTCCTACCCCATGATCGAGTCGATCACGACGTCCGGGACGCCGTCCTGAACGCTACGACACCCTACTGTGGCGGATCCGCGGACAGACCTCTTTACGCAGGGGCCGTCCAGGAAGCTACGGAGAATAATGTTGGTCCAGAATTTCTGGTGCCGGCCTGTACGGTGTGGGGGGCGTATATGACGGCTTCGGCACGGCCATATGAACCGCAGTAGCTGCGATTGCAGCAAGTGCGCCAAGAATTAGTGCCGCAACCGGATTTCTTGCTTTTTGCGCCGAATCATGCAACGCCCAAACAATACCGCCACCGAAAATGATCAGGATGGCCAGGATCAAAAAAGCTTCCATGAAGACCCCCGTGCTCCGACTTATACCCTGCCAGTACCCGCGGTCGGAGATGGGGGGATTGTTCCACCGAGCAGCCCGAGCGTCAAATGGATCTAATAGACGTGGCGTAGACAGGTCCTGGCCAGGTCTTGAATGAGCCAGCTGATCTGATCCCAACAGTCACTGTATTTCACTCTTCCCATCTTGCGAGGCACGCCGCTTTCGCTACATCAATTCCCTCGCGAGGCATCGCTGCCAACCCGGTCCTCCAGGTGCCCGCGAAGTCACGTCAGCTGTGATGGGCACCGGGCTGTCCCATGAGCTGATTCGATCCTTGCCGAGCGGTGACGAGATCCGGCTCTCGGTCCGCCGGATTCGTGCATGGAAATCAGCGAGAATGGTTCTGCACCGTCTCAGTGATCCACTTGTGCAGGACACCTTGCCCGACATCACTGTAGCTTCCGCTTGTTGCGCAGTCTTGACTTTTCATGACGCCTACTTGGTACAGCTGGCCGTCGATGGTGACCATGAGAGGGCCGCCGCTGTCGCCGCCACACGGGCCGCCGCTCACAGGAATCAGCGGCCAGTTGTCCCGGTCGTACTGCACCGGGTATATCGAAACGCCCTTGAATTGCAGATGACTCGGCCATCCGGTGCTGTTCTTTCCCCATCCGGCGATCACGCCGTCGTCATACTTGGTGAAGGGTCCACCTTGGTGGCCGTCCCACCGCCAACTCTGTTCCGGCCACGCCAGCCGGATAGGCTGGACCCCGTAGACAGGGTTCTCCAGTTTCAGCAGTGCCACATCATTGTGGGCTCCCACATAGCCCGGATACTCGAAGATTTCCCCGCCTCGGTAGACCTGCCCACCGCCGCGTACACTGGCGCCGAGGCGGATCGTGAAGTTGCGGGCATCGTTTTCGCCGCCGACACAGTGCGCAGCACTGAGTACCCACTGCTGAGAAATCAGCGTGCCCGTACAGAAGCCACCGAGGGAATGCGAGATCTGGGCGACATACCCCATCGATGTGTCGGTGACGTCGTTGCCGCCCGTGATGGAGTGCGCGGATTGCGGAGCCACTACTGCAGTTCCAGCTGCAAGTAACCCAGCAGCGACGTACATGTGAAGCCTCTTGCCGCTCCCGTAATGCCTGCGCGACATGGCATCACCCCTTCTCGGCATACCGCCCCGTGCTTATGTCCAGCCGCTGCTTCTGTCCAGCCGCCCGTGTCCGACCGGCTCCGGATCCGGATCGCGGCGAGAGGGGGCTGACGGGAGGCCGCCCCCGAGGCCGGCGGTCACCGGGGCATGTCGTGGTCGAGGAGTGAGTGCGGGCAGCCGCCTCGTTTGCAGTTGCCCAGGGCACCGCCGGGCAGGAAGTCGGGGCACGGGCAGGACAGGCAGGGCTTGGTGTCGTCGGAATCGGTGTCCCAGCCGTGGGCTCTCAGACGTGCTCGTGCGGTTTCCCGGATGCCGCGCAGTTCGTCGTCGAATCTGCGGAAGTCGGCCTCGTTGTCCTCGAAGGCCTTCTTCTGGCTCACTGTCAGATCCTGCTGCTGCATGGTGCACTCCTGAGGTGAGGGTCAGGTCCGATCAACCCGGGGTCTCCCGCCCCTACGCCGCTCACCGGCGCCCACTGCCCCAAAGGCCGCCCTACACCCACGATGACCCCGCGAACGCCCGTCTGCATGTCGAACGACCCGGTGCCCGCCCGCCCCCCAGCCCCCCAGCCCCTGCACGCGGCCTGGGGCACAACCTCAATGCACCGACAACCCCCCATCCACAAAGATCGACTGCCCCGTCACATACCCCGCCGCCCCGCTCGCCAGGAACACCGCCGCGCCTGCGAAGTCCTCCGGGAGGCCGTTGCGGCCTGTCATGGTGCGGGTGGCCAGGTGGGTCACTTGTTTCGGGTCGGCTGCCAGGCGGGCGTTCAGGGGGGTCAGGACGAAGCCGGGGACCAGGGTGTTGCAGGTGACTCCGTGGGGGGACCAGGCCTCGGCCTGGGAGCGGGACAGGGATTCCAGGGCGCCCTTGGAGACGCCGTACGCGCCGCTCTGGACGAAGGCGCGGTGGGCCTGCTGGGAGGTGATGTGGATCATGCGGCCGAAGCCGCGCTCCGCCATGCCGGGGCCGAAGCGTTGGCCCAGGAGGTAGGGGGCCTCCAGGTTGACGGCCATCGTGGTGTCCCACACCTCGTCCGTGAGCTCGTTCATCGGTGGACGCAGGTTCACCCCCGCCGAGTTGACCAGGATGTCCGGCTCGCCGAACACGGCCGCGGCCGCCTCCGCCGCCGTACGCACCCCGTCCCTCGTGCTCAAGTCGCCGCTCACCCACGCCGATCGGCAGCCCGCCGCGTCCAGTTCGGCCACCACCGCTGCCAGTTCGGGTTCTCTGCGGGCCATGATCACCACGCTCGCCCCCGCCCGCGCCAACGCCCCCGCGATCGCCCTGCCGATGCCCGAGCTTCCGCCGGTCACCAGGGCCACGCGGCCGTCCAGCGAGAACAGTTGGGAGAGGTACGCCTGGGAAGTCATGGCCGCACCCTAAGTCGGTACCCGAGGTCCATGACCAACATCCTTGTCGGCACGTGCTCCTGGACCGACCCCGCGCTCGTCCGCAGTGGCTGGTACCCGCCGGGGTGGCGGGACGCGGAGAAGCGGTTGCGGTTCTACGCCGGGCGGTTTCCCGTCGTCGAGGTGGACGGCACCTTCTACGCCCTGCCCAGTGAACGCAACAGCCGGCTCTGGGTGGAGCGGACGCCCGCCGAGTTCGTGTTCGACGTGAAGGCCTACGCCGTGCTCACCGGGCACCCCGCCCGGCAGGCCGCGCTCGCCGACGTCCCGCCGGGCGAGGTGTGGGCACGGTTCGCCGCCGGGATCGAGCCGTTGCGGGAGGCCGGGCGGCTCGGCGGGGTGCTGTTCCAGTTCCCGCCGTGGTTCCGGCCGGGGGCGCGGGCCGAGCGGTTCCTGGAGGAGACCGCCGAACGGACCGCCGGGTGGCCCGTCCAGGTCGAGTTCCGGCATCCGTCCTGGTGGCAGGAGCGGCAGCAGGACCTCACCTGCGCGCTGCTGGCCAAGTACGGCTTCGCCGCCGTCGCCGTCGACATGCGCCAGGGACTGCCCGCCTCCCTGCCGCCCGTCACCCCCGTCACCTCCGACCGGCCGGCCGTCGTCCGCTTCCACGGGCGCAGCTCCTCCTGGGGCCGCGGCAGCAAGGAGGAGCGTTTCCGCTACGACTACTCGCGCGCCGAACTCGCCGAGTGGGTACCGCGGGTGCGCGCACTGGCCGAGCGGGTGGACCAGGTGCACGTCCTGTTCAACAACTGCTGCGCGACAGCCGCCGTACACGCCGCCGAGACCATGGACGACCTGCTCAGCCCACGATCCGCACCGTCTTCGTCACACTGATCTGGTCGATGTCGGACACCCTGACCGTGGCCTTCATCTGCCAGTCGCCGGCCAGCGGCAGGGTGAGGTCGTTCGTGCCCCAGTAGCCGCCCTTGTCCTTGAGCCCGGCGTCGATCGGGCCGATCTGCTTGGCCGGCAGCGTGAAGGACAACCGGAGTTCAGGGACCGTGGCGAGGCCGCCGTCGACCGCGTAGACGAGGGCCTGCACGGAGTTCTGGCCGGTGCGGCCCGGGTCGAGGGTGATCTGCACCTTCCCCGAGGCGCCGGCCACGGTGAACGGGATGTTGGTCACGGATGCGGTGGGCAGTCCGCCCGTGGCCGGACCGGCCTCGGCCGCCTCGGCCTGCGCCCGGCCGGGCAGGGTGCCGCTCAGCACGGTGCTCAGCACCAGCACCACGACACCGACGGTCACTTCGGCGAGGACGGAACGGCGCAGACCGTGCCGGTATGCCGCGTCGGCCCGCGCGTCACGGTGGGGGGTGGTGGGCATCGGCTCGACCACCACCGGCTCGGCGACCGCGGGCGCTTCGCCGTCGGCGTCCGGGGCGGCGGGCGCCGCGCCCTCGAGGTCCGCGACAGCCGACGCGCCCGTACCGGCCGAGGCCGTCGGGACACCCGCCACTGCTCCGACCCGCTCCCGCACGCTCTCCTCGACGGCCGACTTCTCCTGCGCGCCCGTGGTCGTCAGTCGTCCGGTCCACCGCCGTGACAGCCGCGCCGCCGTCAGCAGCAGGGCCACCGCGATCAGTTTGAGGACCAGGAGATGGCCGTACGTCGTGCCGGTGATCTCCTTCCAGGAGCCCAGGCCGCGCCAGGACTGGTAGACGCCCGTGACGACGAGGACGGTCACGCAGCCGAAGGCCAGCCGGGAGAAGCGGGCGACCACGGCGGGCGGGAGCTGGGCGGAGGTCCGGTGCAGGAGCGAGAGGAGGGCCGCGAGGCCGCCCAGCCAGACCGCCATCGACAGCACATGCAGCACCGCGGAGGTCATCGCCACCGGCACCTGGATCCCGGCCGAGGCGTGCTCCGCGGCGGCCCAGGTCAGCGCGAGGCCCACGGCGAGCACGGCCCCGGCCGCCTGCCACGGGCGGGACAGCCTCGACTCGCCGAGCCGCAGCAGTCGTACGACGAAGAAGTACGCGACCAGCAGCAGTGCCAGGCGGACCAGGAGGGCCTCGCCGGGGCGGGTGCTGAGCGTGCGTTCGAAGGCCTTCAGGGAGAACGCGGACGCCGGGCCCGTTCCCGCCTCGTAGGGGGCGCGCAGCACCAGCAGGAACAGGGTCGAGCCGAGCAGGGTGCCCCAGCCCGCCCACAGCAGCCTGCCCAGGCGGGCCGGCTCGGGGGGACGGCAGGCGGCGAGGAAGACCGCGGTGCCGATGAGCAGGGCCGCGGCGAGGTAGGCCAGGTAACGGCCCATGTTGAAGAGGCTCTCGGTGGCCGGGTTCTCGGTCGGGCCGGTGTCCACGAGCACGGTGGCCGGGGAGGGCTTGCCGACCGAGAAGGTGAAGGCGCCGGAGACCGGGTGACTGTCGGCCGAGACCACCCGCCAGGCCACCGTGTAGGTGCCCTGGGCGAGTTTGGGCGGCAGGGTGACGCTCGCCGTGTCCGAGCCGCCCGCCCCGTGCTCGGCCTCGCCGGTCGCGAGGCGTTTGCCCTCGGGGGTCAGGACCCGGAAGGAGTCGTCGAGCAGACCGACGGACTCGGTGAAGGTCAGGGTGATGGAGCGGGGGGCGGACTTGAGGACGGTCCCGTCCTCGGGGTCGGTGGCACGCAGGGCCGCGTGAGCCGACGCCGTTCCGCCCCCGAGGAGGAGCAGGACCAGCGCGGTGCCCAGCAGCACCAGCCCCTGAAGTCCTCGCCTTCGCCGGCCTGTGCTGCTGCGCGTACGCTCACACCTCACGTCACTACTCCGTACCTGGGCTCACGGTCTTCCCGATAGGTACGGACGCGGAGGCCGCGGCGCTCACCGGCGGCGCCGTGCGGCTCACCACACCATCCCCGCCGTCACCTTGTCGGCCCCACCAGCACCCCACCGTCCGTCACCACGCCGGCCCCACCGACACCCCGCCGTCCACCACCAGGTCGTGCCCGGTGATCCAGGACGCCAGCGGTGAGGCCAGGAACACGCACGCGTCGGCCACGTCCTCGGCGCGTCCGAGCCGGCCCAGGGGCGCCTGTCGCGTCCAGCGCTCCACGCCCTCCGGCCAGTCCCGCGCCAGTCCCTCGCGGTCGATCAGGCCGGGCGAGACGGTGTTGACGCGGATGCCGTGCGAGCCGTACTCGAGGGCCGCGGACCGTGCGTGCATCACGACCGCGGCCTTGGAGGCGGAGTAGTGGGCGTGTTCCGGCGCGGGACGGCTCGCCTCGATCGACGCGATGTGGGTCACCGACCCGCCCGGCCCCATGACCTCCGCCGCGGCCTGCGTGCACGCGAAGACGCTGGTGAGGTTGGTGTCCACGACCTCCCGCCACTGCGCCGCCGTCATCCCGGGCAGCGGCCGCGTCGGCTGCACACCCGCGTTGTTGACCAGGGCGGTCAGAGACCCGCCCCCCGCCGCGGCCGCTCCCGCCTCGGCCGCTCCCTCGGCGGCCGCCCACTCCGCCGCCACCCGCACCAGCCGCCGGCACTCCGCCTCGTCCCGCAGGTCCGCCTCCAGTACGACGGCCCGGGCGCCCATGTCCTCGATCCTGGACGCCACTTCACGGGCCGCCGCCACCGCCGTACGGCAATGGAGCGCGACCGCGGCGCCCTGCTCGGCGAAGCGCAGCGCGATGCCGCGTCCGATGCCGCCGCTCGCGCCCGTGACCAGGGCGACCTGGCCCTCCAGGAGTCTCATGGACGGCACAGTCCCGTGATCCGGGCGGCCTCGGCGGGATAACGCACCGTCAGCTCGGCCGCGTCGCCGTGCTCGTAGTCCTGGTAGGTGAAACCCGGGGCCATGGTGCAGCCGAAGAAGGTCCACGCGCCGCGGGTCCTGGCGCCCATCCAGGTGCCCGCGGGCACGGTCAGCTGGGGGCGCTGGCCGGTCCGTATGTCGGGGCCCAGGACGGGGGTCGTCGTGGTGCCGTCCGGGGCGAGGAGCAGGAGGTCCAGGGGGTCGCCGAGGTAGTGGTGCCAGATCTCGTCGCTGGGCAGGCGGTGCAGGGCGGAGTAGTCGTCCGCGGTCAGGAGCGCGACGATCGCGGTGCCGTGCGGTCGTCCGTCGGCGCGCTCCGGTCCCGCCCAGGTCTGCCGGAACAGTCCGCCCTCACGGGGGATCGGTTCCAGGCCGTAGTGGGCGACGAGGTCGTCAGGCGTCACCCGGGAAGGCTACCTCCCTTGCCAGGAAGGCCAGTTGGGCGTGCTTCTCGGGCAGGTGGACGTCGGGGAGGTCGATCTCCGGGAGGACGACCGCCTCGCCCGCCACGAATCCCTGCTTCAGGAAACGGGCGACGGCCTTCTCGTTGCGCACGTCCGGATCGACGACGACCCGCCGCCGGTCGAGGCCGAGCAGCACGTACGAGGCCACGGCGCTCAGCAGCGCCGACGACCACCCCGAGGCGGGGGCCCCGGCGGCCGCGGGCGCGAGCAGCAGGTGGACGCCGATGTCTCCGGGTCGGACCTCGTAGCAGTCGCCCACCCGGTCGGCCTCCGGCTCGTAGGTCTGGAGGAGCCCGACCGGTTCGCCGTCCTTCTGGAGGAGGTAGGCGTGGTGGGTGTCGAGGGTCTCCATGTGGGCGTAGATCTCGGCCACTTGCTCCTCGGTGAGGCCGTTCATGCCCCAGAACGCGGCCCGTTCCTCGCGCACCCAGGCGTGCACGGTGGGGGCGTCGGCGTGCGGGTCGAGACGCAGGACGCGGACGGTGCCGAAGCCGGGGACCGTCTGGGTGTGGACCGCTTCACGGGCGGGGGCGGGGGCCGCTGCGCGGGTCGGGGCGGAGGCCGCTGCGCGGGTCGGGGCGTCGGACATCGGTTTCCTCAGTCTTCCTTCGTCAGGTGCTGCCAGTCGGTGACGACCGGGACGAGATCTCCCTCGATCCACAAGGGGAGTTGGTCGCGGTGATGGGGTGAGCCGGGGACGCCGGAGGCGCCCAGCGGAACCACCCAGAGGCTGTCCTCGCGGCGGGCCAGGTCCCAGACGTAACGGGCGGCCGGGCCGCGCGCGGCGAGGTCGGTGAGCCCGGGGACCGCCGAGGTGCACAGGACGCAGTCGTGGTCCCCGGAGAGGGCGGGGGCGACCGGGTCCGGGTCCGGCAGTGCCCGCCAGGGGGCGAGGCGGTGGGTGTCGCCCCAGGTGCCCCGCGGCGGCGCGGCGGCCACCTCCTCCAGGGCCCCGCGCACGGTGCCGTCCCGGTCGACGCCGTACAACTCCGCTGCGCGCAGGAGGTGTTCGAGGGCGAAGGCGATCCGGGGGAGGAGGCCGAGCCAGGGGAGGAGGACGTCGGGGTAGGCGGGCGGGGCGGTGAGGGCGGCGAAGGCGGGGTGGGCCGCCAGTCGTCGTACGACCGCGCTGCGGACGGCGGCGTAGAGGGCGGCCTCATGGCTGTCCGCGGCCATACGGCGGTCCCACCGGAGGATCGTGTCCCTCAACGTCACGGCTTCGGGGCTCAGCCCTTCCAGCTGCTCCATGCGGTCCAACAGGGGCTGCGCGGAGGCGAGATGGGTGTCCGTGTGGATCGCCGGCATGTCGGCGGGGGACCAGCGGTCCTTCTCCGCCAGCAGGGCCGTGATGCGGTGTACGCGGTGCGGTGGGGCGAACTCGACGCCGAGGGGGGCGGCGGGGCCGCGCTGGTTGGCCATCACCGCGATGCCGTCGGTGAGTCCGGCGCGAGGGGTCTCGTGCCAGCCCCGCCATTCGTGGCCGGGCTCCCAGGCGTGCACGGGCCGCAGACGGTTGGCGTCCGCGCGCACCGGGACCCGGCCCGCGACCCGGTGCAGCAGCCCGCCCTCGGTGTCGGCGGCCTGCACCACGTTCACCGGCTCGACCCAGTGGTCGAAGGCACGGTCCACGTCGGCGGTGCGGCGCGCACGGAGAAGGGGGAGGAGCGCGCTGAAGCCGAGGTCCTCGGTGACCCGGGGCGGATGCCGGAGCGACAGGGCCACCGGAGGGTCGGGGAGGACGGGAGGGTCGGGGAAGGCCAGCGGGTCAGGGAGGACCGCCGGATCCGGTACGGCCAGCGGGTCGGGGTCGACCGCGGCGGCTTCGGCAGCGAAGGCGGCGACGGCGCCGACGGTGGTGGCACCGGTGACCGGAGGATCCGGGAGAGCCGGAGGATCCGGGAGGACCAGAGGGTCGGGGAGGACCGGAGGGTCGGGGAGGACCGGAGTATCCGGAAGAACCGACGGATCCGGGAAGGCCGAGTGGCCTGAGAAGGCCGACTGGTCCGAGAAGGCCGACTGGTCTGCGAAGGCCGGCGAATCCGGGAGGGTCGACGGGTTCGAGAAGGCCCGAACCCCCTCCACCACTCCCCCGTCCAGCCCCTCCGGGCCGCCCGCGATCACCGGGCCCCGGTCGGTCTCGATGACCTCGATCTCCACGGGGGCCTCGCCCGCCACCTCCACGGTCTCGGTGTGCCGGGAGGCCCGGTGCCAGACGCCGTCCGGGCCGAGGGCCTCGATGCCCGCGCCCGTGCGGCGCAGGCGTTCGCGGTAGAGGTCCTGGTAGTCGGCCATCGCGTTGGTGATGGACCAGGCGACCGGGCCGGCGTGCCCGAAGTGGGCGATGCCGGGGACGCCGGGCACGGCCAGGCCGAGGACGTCGAACTCGGGGCAGGACAGCCGGATCTGCTGGTAGACGCCGGGGTCCTCGATGTAGCGGTGCGGGTCGCCCGCGAGGACGGCGTGACCGGTGACGGTACGACTGCCCGCGACCAGCCACCCGTTGCTGCCGGCGGTGCCGGGGCCGTCGGTGGCGAAGAGGCCGACCGCGTCCGGGCCAAGGTGCCGGATCGCCTCGTCCCGCCAGAGCTTGGCGGGGAAACCCGCGAACAGGATGTGCGTGCCGAGCCAGACGCCGAGCGGGGTCCAGGGCTCCCAGCGCCCGGGGGCGAGGCCGGCCCGCGCGAACTCGGGGGCCTCGGTGCCCGGCAGTTCCTCGTTGACGCCGTCGACGTACGCCCGTACCCAGTCGGCGGTCTCCGGGTCCCGTCTCTCCAGCGCGGCGAAGCAGCGTCTCGCCGTGTCGGCCAGGCGGGCCCGTCGCGCGAGGGTGTCCCAGGACAGGGCCCCGGCGCCGAGGAAGGCGGCGGAGGTGCCCTGCGCGCGGTGCCGTTCGACCTCCAGCTGCCAGGCACGGTCGCGGGCGGTGACCCGGCCCTGGGCGCGGGCGAGTTCCCGCGCACTGTCCGCGCGGAGGTGGGGGATCCCCCAGGCGTCGCGGAAGATCTCGATGCTCACCCTCACACCCGGCTCTCTTTAAGTTAGGCTTACCTAAGTTTCCCGATGTGGGGATCGTACGCGAAGGGTGAGAAGACCATGGGGCAGGGGCACGGCTGGGAGGGGGCGGTCCTGCGGCTGCTGCGCGCGAAGGACTTCGAGTTCACCGTGACCGGCTCGGAGGACGTCACCGACGCCTACCGGCGGGTGCACCTCACCGACGGCGGGATGCTCGCCGCCACCGGCGTCCACCCGACGATGTGGGTACGGCTGTGGTTCTCCGCCGCGGGCAAACCGCACCAGCGCGCCTTCACCCTGGTCGACCCGGACCCCGAGGCCGGCACCTTCAGCCTGGAGTTCGCCCTGCACGAGGGCGTGGCCAGCGACTGGGCCCGCACGGCGAAGCCCGGCGACACCATCGAGGCCACGGTCCACGGCACCGGGTTCGACCGTCCCGACCCCGAGCCCTCCCACGTCTTCGCCTTCGGCGACCCGGCCTCGCTGCCCGCCCTCAACTCCCTCCTCGGCGCTCTGGACTCCTCCCCCGCGACGGTCTGGTTCGAGGGCGGCGACGAGGGCCTCCCCTTCCGCACCGACCCCGCACGCCACGAGGTCCGCCGGGTGCCGCGCCTCGACTCCGGCGCCCACCTGGTCTCCCGGGCCCGCGCGGACCTGCCCGGCCTGCTGCGGACCCACCCGGACGCGTACGTCTGGATCGCCTGCGACACGGCGACGACCAGAACCCTGTCGTCGTACGTCCGCAAGGAACTGGGCGTGTCGAAGGAGCGGGTGGAGGCGCTGGGGTACTGGAGGCCCTGACAGGGGAGCCGTGCCGGGGGTACGCCCTCACGTGGAGGGATGACCCGGGCGGGGGCATGATCGGGGGCATGGACGTCACCCTTCACCTCGCCCAGGACGCCGAGGCCGACGAGCTCCTCGGCCGCTCCCCGCTCGCCGCGCTGGTCGGGATGCTGCTGGACCAGCAGGTTCCGATGGAGTGGGCGTTCAAGGGGCCCCGCACCATCGCGGACCGGCTCGGCGCGAACGACCTCGACGCGCACGAGATCGCCGCCCAGGACCCGGAGGCCTTCGCCGCGCTGCTCTCCGAGAAGCCGGCCGTGCACCGCTACCCCGGCTCGATGGCCAAGCGGATCCAGCAGCTGTGCCAGTACCTCGTCGAGCACTACGACGGTGAGGCCGAGCTGGTCTGGAAGGGCGTCCAGGACGGGCGCGAGCTGCTGCGCCGCCTCCAGGAGCTGCCGGGGTTCGGGAAGCAGAAGGCACAGATCTTCCTGGCCCTGCTGGGCAAGCAGCTCGGCGTCCGGCCCGAGGGGTGGCGGGAGGCGGCCGGCACGTACGGCGAACCGAAGTCCTTCCGGTCCGTCGCCGACATCACGGGCCCCGAGTCGCTGACGAAGGTCCGGGCGCACAAGCAGGAGATGAAGGCGGCGGCGAAGGCGGCGAAGAAGGCCTGACCGGGCGGCCGTCCCCGGACACGCGCGCGGCCACCCGCCCAACCCGTCTCCGCCGCACCCGTCTCCGCCGCGCACACCCCGTCAGGGCACCAGCTGACGTCCTCCCCCCTTGGTACGACCGGGTGAACCCCGTCGCCGAAGTGATGAACCGGGCGCGTCGGAGGGGGAGACGACTTGGGTGAGCACCGTACGACGCCCTCAGCACCGGTTCGGCCTGCTGCGTGCGCTCGTGCTGCTCCTCGTGCTGCTCGTGCCGGGCGCCCCCGCGCAGACGCACGCGGCCCATGTGGTGGCCGGTGAGACCGCCGAGTACGACGTCCTGGACACGGCCCTGCGGCCACCGCCCCGCACCGCCCACCGCACGGCAGCCGCCGTACCCCTGCGACCGGCCCCGCGCCCCCGAA
Source organism: Streptomyces sp. 351MFTsu5.1 (assembly GCF_000383655.1). Taxonomy (NCBI): domain Bacteria; kingdom Bacillati; phylum Actinomycetota; class Actinomycetes; order Kitasatosporales; family Streptomycetaceae; genus Streptomyces; species Streptomyces sp. 351MFTsu5.1. The sequence continues at coordinate 73,809 of NZ_KB911776.1, forward strand.
CGGCACCCGCCGTCTCGGAGGGCCGTCGGTGCCCGGCGCCCCCGAGGCCGCCGTACGCGCTGCCCGCCCTGCGTTCCGTGGTCCTGCGCTGCTGACAGAGCCCGCTTCCCCCGAGCCGGTTCAGCACTCACGCAAGGAACACAGCCATGCCCACCGACCCGTACGCGGTCCTGCGCGCCCTGTTGCGCGCGGAAGCCGCACGCAGCGCGCCGAAGGCGCAGCACCAGGACCGTAAGCCGCCGGTGAAGGAACCGAAGCGCGGCTGACCCACCGAGGACCGGCGGAGGCGGGGCCGTTCGGCTACCGCCTCCGCCGGGCCGTCCCGAAGAGCGAGCGGGTGATCTCCCGCCCGATCTGCGTGCCCAGCGACCGCGCGAGGGACTTGAACACCCCGCTGCCGACGACCTGTTCGACGACGGAGGGGTCGTCCTCGGGCTTCCCGGCCGGTGCGCCCTTCGGCTTCCTGGCCGGTGCCTTCACCTCGTCGGCCACCTCGTCGGCCATCTCGTCCGGGCCCTTGGCACCCCGCGAACTCAGCTTCTCGTAGGCCGACTCCCTGTCCACAGCCTGTGCGTAACGGCCGTACAGCGGCGAGGACCTGACCGCGGAGTCGAGGGTGCCGGGTTCGACCGGTCCCATCAGGGACTCCGGGGCGCGCAGCCGGGTCGCCGCGACGGGTGTGGGGGCGCCCTTCTCGCTGAGGACCGTGACGACGGCCTCGCCGGTCCCCAGCCCGGTGAGGAGTTCCTCCAGGCCGTACGCCGACTCGGGGAAGGTCTTCACGGTCGCCTTGAGCGCCTTCTGGTCGTCGGGGGTGAAGGCGCGGAGCGCGTGCTGGATCCGGTTGCCGAGCTGGCCGAGGACATCGGCCGGTACGTCCTTCGGGGTCTGCGTGACGAAGAAGACGCCGACCCCTTTCGAGCGAATCAGCCGGACGGTCTGCGTGATGGAGTCGAGGAACGCCTTCGAGGCCCCGTTGAAGAGCAGATGCGCCTCGTCGAAGAAGAAGACGAGCTTGGGCTTGTCGGCGTCCCCGACCTCGGGCAGGTCGTGGAAGAGGTCGGCGAGCAGCCACATCAGGAAGGTCGAGAACAGCTGCGGCCGGTCCTGTACGGCGGCCAGCTCCAGGACGGACACCATGCCCCGTCCGTCGCTCGCCGTCCGCAGCAGCTCGGCGGTGTCGAACTCGGGCTCCCCGAAGAAGTCGGCCATGCCCTGCGCCTCGAAGGCGGTGAGCGACCGCAGGATGACCCCGGCCGTGGCGGTGGACAGGCCGCCGATATTCTTCAGCTCGGCCTTGCCCTCGTCGGAGGTCAGGAAGGCGACGACGGCCCTGAGGTCCTTCAGGTCGAGGAGTTCGAGCCCCTTCTGGTCGGCGTAGTGGAAGATCAGGCCGAGGGACTGCTCCTGGGTCTGGTTGAGCTGGAGCACCTTGGACAGCAGCACCGGCCCGAAGCTGGTGACGGTGGCCCGCACGGGGATGCCGTGCCCGATGCCGCCGAGGGCGTAGAACTCGGCGGGAAACCCGGTGGCGGCCCACTCCTGATGCACCTCCGCCGCCCTGGCCTGCACCTTCTCGTTCCGCGTCCCGGGCGCCGAAATGCCCGACACATCCCCCTTGATGTCGGCGAGGAAGACCGGCACGCCCTGCGCGGAGAGCTGCTCGGCGACGAGCTGGAGCGTCTTGGTCTTGCCGGTGCCGGTGGCCCCGGCGACGAGACCGTGCCGGTTGAGCATCGGCAGGGGGATCCTGACCTGCGCGTCCGGCAGACAGACGCCGTCCCACAGCAGCGCGCCCAGATCGAGGGCGGGCCCGCCGAACGCATAGCCGGAGGCGATCTCCAGGGCCGGCTGCGGAAGGGCGGCGGAAGCGGCTCTTGCCTCCGGCATGGAACGGTCGGCAGTTCCCGCCGGGCCCCCCGTGACACCCCCGGGCGCGGTCTTTCGCTCGCTCATACCTGACCTCTGTTCCCGCTTTGCCCAGTTTTCTGGCATTTTTTCAAGCGTCGCACTCGCCCGCCATGGCTGCGCCCGGAAGGTCTTGACCGGTAGGCTTTCCGTGTGATCTTCAAGCGCATCGGAAACGGCCGGCCGTACCCCGACCACGGCCGGGAAAGCACCCGGCAGTGGGCGGACGTCGCACCGCGCCCGGTCCGCCTCGATCAGCTCGTGACGACCAAGGGCCAGCTCGACCTGGAGACCCTGCTCGCCGAGGACTCGACGTTCTACGGCGACCTGTTCGCGCACGTCGTGAAGTGGCAGGGCGACCTCTACCTCGAGGACGGCCTCCACCGCGCGGTGCGGGCGGCGCTCCAGCAGCGACAGGTGCTGCACGCGCGTGTGCTCGAGCTGGACTGAGTGACCGCGCTGTAAAGGTTTGGCCCTTTCGGGTTCTCCTGCGCCGCGGTCAATGATCATCTAGTAGGAATCACCGCCCGAGCGCACTACGCTGCGCCCATGAGCATGCTGACGCCCCCCGGCATGGGCGGTAAGTACCGGATCACGGGAGACAAGTACCCCCGGATGCGTCGGCCCCGGCGGCGCGGCAGGCTCGTGTTCGGCGTGGTGGCCTCCGTCGCCGCGCTGAGCCTGGTCGGCTGGGGCACGCTCCAGCTCATCGACGTCTTCACGGGCGGCGACAAGGCGTCCGCGGCGGGGCCCAAGGCCGACTGCGCGAGCAAGGTCAGCCCCTCGCCCTCCGCACCCACGGCGACGCTGCCCAAGCCGGGCCAGATCACCGTCAACGTCTTCAACGCCACCAAGCGGGGTGGCCTTGCCAAGAAGACGGCGGACGAGCTGAAGAAGCGGGGCTTCCGGATCGGCGACGTGGGCAACGCGACGGCCGCCTACGACAAGAAGGTCAAGGGCACGGGGCTGCTGCTCGGTCCGGCGTCGGCGCTGAAGACGTCCTTGCCGGTACTCGGCACGCAGGTCGCTGCGGCGGAGACGCGGACGGATACGCGTAAGGGGACGGAGGTCGACCTGATCATCGGCTCGGCGTTCAAGACCCTGAACAGCAAGGCGGCGGCGGACAAGGCGTTGGCTGCGCTGGCACATCCAGAGCCGACGGCAACGTCCTCGAAGAAGAGCTGCTGAGGGCGCCTGCGGGGGTACCGGGTGCGGTTGTCAGGCGGCCGCGGCCGGGTGGGGGCTGGTCGCGCAGTTCCCCGCGCCCCTGGGTGGGTGCAGTGGACGTGCGCCACGACGCACTGTTGGCCGCGTACGGCGTGAAGGGGACGGGGTGGGGGGTGTCCGCCCGCAGCGGCCGGCGTCCGGAACCGGGCCCCTGCTCGAGAGACCGAGCCGCCGGACCGAGGACGGATACCCCCCACCCCGGCACCGACCCACCCACCGGACGGAACGCGCTACACACGCCCCCACCGGACAGAAACGGGCCGCCGCAGGCATTCAGGGGCGCGGGGAACTGCGCAAAACGCCCGCCCCCACCCCGCCGCACCCGACCGACGACCAGACCGCTACTCCGCCGCCCCGTACAGCCGATCCCCCGCATCCCCCAGCCCCGGCACGATGTACCCCTGCTCGTTCAGATGGTCGTCGACCGCCGCCGTCACGACCGTCACCGGCGTCCCCGCCAGCTCGCGTTCCATGATCTCCACGCCCTCCGGCGCGGCCAGCAGCACCACCGCGGTCACATCGTCCGCACCCCGCTTGATCAGCTCACGGATCGCCGCCACCAGCGTGCCGCCCGTGGCCAGCATCGGGTCGAGGACATAGACCTGCCGGCCCGAGAGGTCCTCCGGCATCCGCGCCGCGTACGTCGTGGCCTGGAGCGTCTCCTCGTTGCGGATCATGCCGAGGAAACCGACCTCCGCGGTCGGCAGCAGCCGGACCATGCCGTCCAGCATGCCGAGCCCGGCCCGCAGGATCGGCACCACCAGCGGTCGCGGATACGACAGCTTCACACCGGTCGTCGCGGCGACCGGCGTCTTGATGTCGACCGCCTCGGTGCGCACGTCACGCGTGGCCTCGTAGGCGAGCAGGGTGACCAGCTCGTCGGCGAGACGGCGGAAGGTCGCGGAGTCGGTGCGCTGGTCGCGCAGGGTGGTGAGCTTGTGGGCGACCAGGGGGTGGTCGACGACGTGGAGGCGCATGTCCACAACAGTAACCGGCACCACCGCCGCACTCGCGCTGGCGTCAAACCCCCCGTCCGAGGGAAGGTGGGAGGGACGGACAACAGGGTGGTGAGCCTATGCCTGACCTGCCGGAGCGCGAATCCGGACGGAAACCGTCACGACAGAAGCCGTCACGGCAGAAACCGCGACGGACGCGAAACGCGGGAACCTCCGCAGACCCCCGAAACGCGGGAGCTTCCGGGGAACCCCGAGACGCGCCCCCACCCGACGTCCAGGACATCCGCGGCACCCGAGAGCCCACCGGCGCCCAAGAGTCCACCGGCACCCAGGACCTCCCCGGCACCCAGATCCTCCGCACCCCCCGCAACCCCCACGAGACCGACGCCGAGCGCCGCCGCCGCCGCGCCCAGTTCCTGCGCGACCTCGCCGAGGCCCGCGAACTGCGCGACCGGGTCCAGCCACGCCGCGCGAAGGTCGCCCGACTGCGGCACGCGATGCGCATGCGGACCTTCCGCTGGTAAGAACCCGCACACGCCCAGGAACGCCGACGCAGGCTCCGGAACCCCGCCCTCGACGCCCTCCCGGTGCCCTGAACAGGTGCCCGTGCGAAGGCGCTTGGAAAACCCGCGTACGATCCCGCTCGTGGCGGCGACGAGTGCGCTGGTGAGTCCAACACCGACGTGCCGACGCGCGTGCGATCAAAACCACCGGACACAGGGTGCCGAAGACGTCCCCTGAACGCCTTGTTTCTGCCACGATTCCGAGTGGGTGGGGCTCGGAGCCCGAGCTCTCCCCGCCCGTAACCTCCGCCGGGGGGACCCCCAACCGGCACGCCTATGACCAGTGGGAGAGTCACGGTGTACTTCGCCGCACTGCTCGCGCGCACCGAAGACGGGTGGGAAGCGAGCGACACAGAGCTGGACGATGTGGAGACCCTGTCGGATCTGGCCGACCTCGCCCGGGAAGCCTCGGCCGAGGACGACACGGTGCTCGTCCTCATCGAGCAGGAGGACGCCTGGTTCGGCGTCGTCCGTATCGACGGTGAGGAAGACCCCCGTATCTACGTCTCGGACGCGGCAGCCGCCGCCCGCAGCTCGTACGGCGAGATCCTGCTCACCGACGAACTGCTCGGAAGGGAGCCCGGCGACGACGACCCCGACCTGGACGCCCTCGACCTCGACGGCACCGAGGACGGTGAGGACGACGAGGACGAGGGCGACGACACCACGAGCGGCGGCGGCTCCGCCGAGGCCGTGCCGCACGGTCCGGTCGGTGACCCCACGGTCCTCGACGACCTGGGCGTCAGCGAGAAGGAGCTGAAGTCCCTGTCGGAGGACGCGGTCACCGAGATCGCCGAGGCCCTGGGCGCCTCGGAGGTCCTGGAGACCGTCCGCTGACCGGAGCCACCGCGCCGGACCCGGTGCGCGACCGCTGGCGGGCGGCGATGCGGCTCGCCCTGGACGAGGCTCGCAAGGCGGGCCCGGACGTGCCGGTGGGTGCCGTCGTACTGTCCCCGGACGGTACGACGGTGCTCGCCGCCGGCCACAACGAACGCGAGGCGGGCGGTGATCCGACCGCGCACGCGGAGATCCTCGCGATCAGGCGGGCTGCGGCGGAGCTCGGCGAGTGGCGGCTGACCGGCTGCACGCTCGTCGTCACGCTGGAGCCCTGCACGATGTGCGCGGGCGCGATCGTGCAGTCCCGGGTGGACCGGGTGGTCTACGGCGCCCGGGACGAGAAGGCGGGCGCGGCCGGCTCCCTCTGGGACGTGGTCCGCGACCGGCGCCTCAACCACCGCCCCGAGGTCGTCGAGGGAGTCCTCGCCGACGAATGCGCCCGCCTCCTCACGGACTTCTTCCGGAACCGCTGACGGCACGACGCCGGGAACGCCACCGGGGCGCCGGATACCGATTTCAAACCACGCCCCGCCTTGCTGTAAGGTCTCCCTCGGTAGCGTGTCCGAGCGGCCGAAGGAGCTCGCCTCGAAAGCGAGTGTGGCGCAAGTCACCGAGGGTTCAAATCCCTCCGCTACCGCTTGAGAAGGGCCCCGTCGCAAGACGGGGCCCTTCATGCGTACTGATCACCCCGGTTACACTCGCGCCCCATAGGCAACAGCAGAAGCGGGGGAGGCCGCGATGGCGGTGAACGGTAAGAAGATCGCCGTCTATCTGGTCGTGGTCTTCGTCCTGTACGTGATCATCACGGACCCGGCCAAGGCCGCCGACTACGTGCAGATAGGGTTCGAGGGCATATCGGACGCCGCCAAGGCCGTGGGCGACTTCTTCACCTGGCTGGCCGACGGGGCGCACTGACGAAACCGAGGGAGCGCCCATGATCCGCCATCTCGTCCTGTTCAAGCTCAACGAGGGTGTCGAGCGCGACGATCCCCGGGTCGTGGCGGGCGAGGAGGCGTTCCGCGCCCTCGACGGCAAGATCCCCGAGATCCGCTTCTGGGAGCTGGGCTGGAACTTCAGCGACCGCCCCATCGCCTACGACTTCGCGATCAACTCCGGCTTCGAGGACGCGGCGGCGCTGCGGACCTACGCCGAGCACCCGGAGCACCAGGCGGGCGTGGCACTGTGGAAGGAGTTCGCGACCTGGGTGGTCGCGGACTACACCTACTGAGCCGGAGCCGAGCCCCAGCCGATCAAGAGCGTTCAGAAGCCTCCCGCCGGGAACGACGGGAGGCTTTTCCGCGTCCTGCGCCCCAACTCGCTCTTACCTTCCTCTCAACACGGCGTAACCCAACGTTATGCGGTGCTTGCACACAGTGCACATGTCTTGTGATGCTATGACCGCTTTTGACGGATGAGTTGACCAACGAAGAGGTGGCGTTGACCGTGTCGGCCAGTACCGCGCCTCCCCAGGAGGCGGCCCCTCCCCAGGAGGCGGCCCCCCGCAGCCGCGGCGCCGACACACGGGCGCTCACCCAGGTGCTCTTCGGCCAGTTGAAGGGGCTCCAGCCGGGCACGCCGGAGCACACCCGGGTGCGGGCGGCGCTCATCGAGGCCAACCTCCCGCTCGTGCGCTACGCGGCCGCCCGCTTCCGCTCCCGCAACGAGCCGATGGAGGACGTGATCCAGGTCGGCACCATCGGGCTGATCAACGCCATCGACCGCTTCGACCCGGAGCGGGGCGTGCAGTTCCCCACCTTCGCGATGCCGACCGTCGTAGGCGAGATCAAGCGGTACTTCCGCGACAACGTCCGCACGGTCCACGTCCCGCGCCGGCTGCACGAGCTGTGGGTGCAGGTCAACAGCGCCACCGAGGACCTGACGACCGCCTTCGGGCGCATCCCGACGACCGCCGAGATCGCCGAGCGGCTGCGCATCGGCGAGGACGAGGTGCTGTCCTGCATCGAGGCCGGCCGGTCGTACCACGCCACCTCCCTGGAGGCGGCCCAGGAGGGCGACGGGCTGCCGGGTCTGCTGGACCGGCTCGGCTACGAGGATCCGGCGCTGGACGGCGTGGAGCACCGCGACCTGGTCCGGCATCTGCTGGTGCAACTCCCCGAGCGCGAACAGAGAATCCTTCTGCTGCGCTACTACAGCAACCTCACCCAGTCGCAAATCAGCGCGGAACTCGGCGTCTCGCAGATGCACGTTTCGAGGCTACTCGCGCGTAGCTTTCAACGGCTGCGGTCCGCCAATCGCATCGACGCGTAGAGGATCGCCGCATAGAGGCGTGGGCGCACAGCCGTCGAAACACAGCCGCGGACACATAGCTGTGGGCGCATGGCGGATGCATAAGGGGCGCACGGTCGCACATCCCGTAACACCGCAGTTCGCAAGCACTGTCGAGGCGTAACCGGGGCGAGCGAATCGCTCACCGGCGCCGTTCCCGACCCTTCTGTGCCGAAAAACCGTCAGACCCCCTTTATCCAGGGCGGATTCGCGTCTCACGTGTCGACATGTCACTACAGCGTGTTGCCGACATGTGACATTCTGCCGGAAGCGCGTTTGCCGGGGCTTCGGCTCCGGTATTCAGGTGAAGGCTGACGTTCCTCGACGAAGCGTTCGCCGTACCGTCCCGCGACCCAAAGGGGGTGGCATGTCCGCAGACCAGGGCAGCTCGAAGGTGCTCACGCTCACGAAGAGCGAGGCTGCGCCCGCGCTCATCGACGTCCCGGCTGTCGAGGCCGCCCCGACCCCGGCCCTCCCGGCCGCGTCCGGAGCCATCGACACCCGCACCCTGTCCCGCTCCCTCTTCCTGCGGCTCGCCGCACTCGACGAGAACAGCCCCGAGCGCGCGTACGTCCGGGACACCCTCATCGAGCTCAACCTCCCGCTGGTGCGCTACGCGGCGGCCCGCTTCCGCTCGCGCAACGAGCCGATGGAGGACATCGTCCAGGTCGGCACCATCGGCCTGATCAAGGCGATCGACCGCTTCGACTGCGAACGGGGCGTGGAGTTCCCGACGTTCGCGATGCCGACGGTCGTGGGCGAGATCAAGCGGTTCTTCCGCGACACCTCGTGGTCGGTCCGCGTCCCGCGCCGCCTCCAGGAGCTGCGGCTGGCCCTCACCAAGGCCAGCGACGAGCTCTCCCAGAAGCTGGACCGCTCCCCGACGGTCGCCGAACTCGCCTCGGTGCTCGGCGTGTCCGAGGAGGACGTCGTCGACGGCCTCGCGGTGGGCAACGCCTATACCGCCTCCTCGCTGGACTCCCCCGCCCCGGAGGACGACGGCGGCGAGGGCTCCCTCGCGGACCGCCTCGGCTACGAGGACACCGCGCTGGAGGGCGTGGAGTACCGCGAATCCCTCAAGCCCCTGCTGGCGAAGCTGCCGCCCCGTGAGCGGCAGATCATCATGCTCCGCTTCTTCGCCAACATGACCCAGTCGCAGATCGGCGAGGAGGTCGGCATCTCGCAGATGCACGTCTCCCGGCTGCTCACCCGCACGCTGGCCCAGCTGCGCGAGGGTCTCATCTCCGACTGATCCGTCCCTGCGCGAGGGTTCCCATCCGACGGGGCGTCAGCCACCATGGCGCGATGCCTCGTTCACCCCGGACGACCTGGACACATGGCCGTCGGTGCGCCCTGCTCGGCGCGTCGGCGGCCGTCGTCTGTCTCGGCGCGGTCCTGGCCTCGTGCGGCGCGGGCGACGGCGAGGGTTACGTCGCCACGGGCGCGGCGGGTGGCCCCACACCTTCATCCGATACGGCCGTCGGGCCGACCGGCGATGTGACCCTGGTGCCGCTCCAGGCAACCCCGTCCGGTCCGGGCAGCAGCCCGGCGTCGGCGAACCCGGCCGCCCGGCACGGCACTTCGCCAGGATCGACGGCGGCCGGCACCCCGCGGACCGGTACGCCGACCGGCGTCGGCAGTTCCACGGCCGCACCCGCTGGGCCCACCGAGGGCGCCGGGGACGGCCGTAGCCCCTCGGCTTCCCCTTCCGCGGAGGGGAGCCCGAAACCCGCGGCCCTGGTCTGGTCGGAGCCGGTCCGGGAGGCCACCGACCGGCGCTGGTGCGAGGACGTCACCCTGGAGTTCCGCAACACCGGTGGCTCGCCGGTGACTTCGGGGACCGTCGTCTTCGGGACACACGTCATCGGCGCGCTCGGCATCGACTGGGCGACCGTGGAGTCCACGGTGGGACTCCCGGTGCCGATCGATGCCGGCGCGCGGCCGGCGGAGACCTGGACGGTGTGCGTCGACGCGTGGCGCGTGCCGCTGGGCATGCGGGTGGAGACGCGGGACGTCACCGTCCGGTGGGGTTAGTTCCTCTTACTTCAGCGCCAGCCAGGCCACCGCGGCCACGACCGCGACGGCGACGATCACGCCGATGATCAGACCCACGCGGGGTCCTGCGGAGGCGGCGGGCGCGGCCTGCTGCCGTCCGCCCTGGGGAGCCTCGTCGACGAAGGCACGGAACATCTGAGTGCTGCCGGCGGGGTCGTAGTTGCCCTGGGGGCCCTGGTTGTCAGCCATGCCCAGAGACCCTAGCGAATCCGGCGATGGGGCCCAAGTGCGGGGCCGACGGGGGCCTTAGGGGGTCTCACGTGCTGGTTTACGTTCGCAATACTTGCCTTTGCCAAGTTTTTATGCCGCACTCACGCCGTTTTATTTGCCTGTAGCAACCAAGCAAGCCTATGGTTGCCCAAAGCAACGAATACGGGAGGTGTGATGGCCGAGCAGGCGCGATACGAGGAGCTGATCCGCCAGTTCAGCGCCTTCGGAGCCGTGAAGCGGGAGATGGGGCGGATGATGCCGTCCGACTGCCCCGCCGGTTCCGCCGCCGTGCTGACCCTGCTCGGGCGCTACGGAGACATGCGCATGAGCAGGCTCTCCGAGCTGCTCGCCGTGGACATGTCCGTGACCAGCCGCCATGTGGCGCACGTCGTCGAGCGCGGCTGGATCGAGCGCTCCCCCGACCCGGCGGACCGGCGCTCGCGCATCCTCAGGCTGACCCCGGCCGGCCGGGCACTCCTGGACCAGCTGTCGCGGCGGACCTGCCTGATGCTCTCCGAGCGGCTCGGCGACTGGAGCGACGACGAAGTGGCCCAGCTGACGGCCCTGATGGCCCGGCTGCGAGCGAGCTTCGACGACACCCGCGCGCACGGCCCCGAACCCCGGCCGCCCGCACCCCCCGTACTCGAACAGACCACCCGTACACCCGCGATCACCACGTAAGAGAAGGAAGCCCATGGCAACGACCACACCAGCCGGTGTGCGGGCACACGCCAAGCACGGAGGAGGCTCCGGCGAGCACGGCCCCATGACGCACCGCCAGATCATGGAAGCCATCTCCGGCCTGCTGCTCGGCATGTTCGTGGCGATCCTGTCGTCCACGATCGTCACCAACGCGCTCCCGCACATCATCAGCGACCTCGGCGGCGGCCAGTCCGCCTACACCTGGGTCGTCACCGCCGCCCTGCTGTCGATGACCGCGGCCACCCCCCTGTGGGGCAAGCTCGCCGACCTGTACAGCAAGAAGGCCCTCGTCCAGATAGCGCTCGTCATCTACGTCCTGGGCTCGGCGGCCGCGGGTCTCTCCCAGAACTCCGGCATGCTGATCGCCTGCCGCGTCGTCCAGGGCATCGGCGTCGGCGGTCTGTCCGCCCTCGCGCAGATCGTCATGGCCGCGATGATCTCCCCGCGTGAGCGCGGCCGTTACTCCGGCTACCTCGGCGCGACCTTCGCCGTCGCCACCGTCGGCGGCCCGCTGCTCGGCGGTGTCATCACCGACACCTCGTGGCTGGGCTGGCGCTGGTGCTTCTACGTCGGCGTCCCCTTCGCCGTCGTCGCCCTGATCGTGCTCCAGAAGACCCTGCACCTGCCCGTGGTCAAGCGGGAGGTCAAGGTCGACTGGGGCGGCGCCACCGCCATCGCCGCCGCCGTCTCCCTGCTGCTGGTCTGGGTCACCTTCGCCGGTGACAAGTACGACTGGCTGTCCTGGCAGACGTACACGATGGTCGGCGGCTCGATCGTCCTCGGTCTGCTGTTCGTGCTGATCGAGTCCAAGGCGAGCGAACCGATCATTCCGCTGCGGCTGTTCAGGAACCGCACGATCACCCTGGCCTCGCTGGCCTCGCTGTTCGTCGGTGTCGCGATGTTCACCGGCACGGTCTTCTTCAGCCAGTACTTCCAGCTGGCCCGCGACAAGTCCCCGACGATGTCCGGCGTCATGACCATCCCGATGATCGGCGGACTGTTCATCTCCTCCACCGTGTCCGGGCAGTTCATCACCCGCACCGGCCGCTGGAAGGCATGGCTGGTCAGCGGTGGCGTCCTCGTGACGGCCGGGCTCGGCCTGCTGGGCACCATCCGGTACGACACGGCCTACTGGAAGATGTCGATCTTCATGGCCCTGCTGGGTCTCGGCATCGGCATGATGATGCAGAACCTGGTGCTCTGCACCCAGAACCAGGTCGACCCGTCCGACCTCGGCTCGGCCAGCTCCACGGTCACCTTCTTCCGGTCCCTCGGCGGAGCGGTCGGCGTCTCGGCGCTGGGCGCGGTCATGTCCCACCGGATCACCCACTACGTCTCGGACGGCGCCGCCGCTCTCGACCCGAAGTACCGGGCCGCCCTGGCCGGTTCCAGCTCCTCCACCGACAGCATCCCGGACCTGGCCAAGCTGCCCGCTCCGCTGCGCACGCTCATGGAGAGCTCCTACGGCCACGGCATCGCCGACGTGTTCCTGATCGCCGGCGCCCTCGCGGCCGTCGCGTTCCTGATCACCCTGTTCATCAAGGAGGTCCCGCTGCGGACGAAGGGCGCGCTGGCGCAGGCCGCCGCGGCGGAGGCTCCCGCTTCGGCGCCCTCCGAGGCTCCGGTGGAGACCGCCGGCGCCGGGCACACCCCGAGCTGGGCGGCCACCGAGTCCGTCACCTCGGATACCGGGACCGCCCCCGAGGGCACCCAGCGGCTGTCCGCCGTGGCCACCCTGGCCCGTGCGGAGGCCTCCGGTGAGGGCCCCGGCTCCATCCCGGTCCGCGGCTTCGTGCGCGGCAACGAGGGCGTCCCGGTCCCGCAGGCCGCGGTCACGCTGATCTCCCTTGCGGGACAGCAGCTGGGCCGCTCGGTCGCCCAGGCCGACGGGTCCTACGCGGTCGACGCGCCCGCCGTCGGGTCGTACGTCCTGATCGCCTCCGCGGACGGCTTCCAGCCGCAGGCGTCCACCGTCCTGGTGGGCGGCGAGCCGGTCGCCTACGACATCCTCCTCAGCGGCACCAGCGGGCTGAACGGGCTCGTGCGGGCCGCGCAGAGCGGGGAGCCGGTCAAGGACGCCATGGTGATCGTCACCGATGTGCGCGGCGACCTGCTGGCCACCGGGACCACCGGTGAGCAGGGCGAGTTCGCCTTCGGCGAGCTGGTCCCGGGTGCCGTGACCGTCGCGGTCAACGCCGCCGGGTTCCGGCCGCGCGCGCTGCCCGTCGAGGTCGGCGGCACCGGAGTCACCCGCATCGAGGTGGACCTGGACTCGGGCGCCCGCCTCCAGGGTGTCGTCCGGGCGCCGCAGGGCCCGCTGGCCGACGCCCGGGTCACCCTCGTGGACGCCGCCGGCAACGTGGTCGGCACCGCCACCACCGGGACGGACGGGGCGTACGCCTTCACCGACCTGGACGGCGGCGAGTACACGGTCATCGCCGCGGGCTACCCGCCGCAGGCCACGGCCCTGACGGTGAACGGCCCCGCGGTCGACGGACACGACATCGAACTCGCCCACCCCGGCGAGTAGTTCCACCCACTCCGGCCTGTGGCGGGGGACGCGCGCTCCGAGCGGAGGCGCGCGCCCGCCACGGGCCGGTCCGCTTCGAGGAGTTCTGAGACATGCCACTGACCGCGAGGATCCGAACCCGTGACGGATGGGCCGTGTCGCACGCGGTCGTCACGGTGACCGACATGACCGGCACGCAGGTGCTGCGCGCGGAGGCGGACGCGGAGGGGGCCGTACGGGACGGTACCCCGCTGGAGCCGGGGCCGTACACCGTCATCGTCACGGCCGTCGGGTACGCGCCCACCGCCGCCGGCGCGATCGTCACCGCGAGCGGCCGGGCCGAGGTCGGCACGGTCACGCTGGCCCGGGTCGGCGGCGCGGAACTGCCGCCGCCCGGTCCCTGGACCGTCGACCCGGCCCACTCCGGCGTGGGCGCGGTCGCCCAGCACCTGGGCATCTCCAGCGTCCACGGCCGCTTCACCGACTTCACCGCGGCGATCGAGGTCGCCCCGGACGACGTGACCAAGTCCCGGGTGGAGGCGGTCATCCGGGCGGCCTCCATCGACACCGGGAACGCGATGCGGGACGAACACCTGCGCTCGGCGGACTTCCTGGACGTGGCGCGGTACCCGGAAATCACCTACCGGTCGACGGGTCTCGTCGTGGCCGGGACGGACCGCTGGACCGTACGGGGCGAGCTGGCGATGCGCGGTGTCGTACGGCCGGTCGACCTGGACCTCGCCTACCTGGGCACGGGCGCGGACCCCTGGGGCGGGACACGGGCCGCCTTCAAGGCGACCACGCAGCTGCGGCGGGAGGACTTCGCCATGAACTACAACCAGGTCGTACAGGCGGGGATCGCGGCGATCGGCACCACGCTGAAGGTCGAGCTGGATGTGCAGGCGGTGCAGGGGGAGTCGGTGCCGGAGGGGTGAGGCGGGGTGGTGAGGCGGGGGCGACCGGGGGGCGTTGGGCGGGGGGGGTAGTCGGTCGGGGGTCGCTGGGCGGGGGTCGCTGGCTGCGGGTCGGAGGATCGCTGGTCGGGGTCGACGGCCGGGGGCGGCGGTCGGAGGGGCGCCGGCCGCGGGACGCCGGCAGGCGGATCGCCGGTCCGGGGTCAGGCCGCGGGACGCCGGTTGGCGGGTCGCCGGTCGGGGGCGACGGCCGCTGGTCGCCGGTCGGGGGCGTTGTCAGTGGTGGGTCGTACGGTTCGGGTATGGAGCAGAGCACGGGGGTGCAGGCGTACTACGCCGAGTCGGCGGAGCGGCTGGGCGAGGTCTACGAGAGCGTCTCGTTCGAGGACGTGCACGGGGCGCTGCTGGACCTGTTGCCGGAGGCGCCCGCGCGGGTGCTGGACGTCGGCGCGGGAACGGGGCGGGACGCGACGGCGCTGGCCGGGCGCGGGTACACGGTCGACGCGGTGGAGCCGGTGGCGGAGCTGCGCCGGGTGGCGGAGCGGCTGCACCCCGGCAGCGGGGTGACCTGGCGGACGGGCGCGCTGCCGGAGATACCGGGTGTGCGGGGGCCGTACGACGTCGTGCTGCTGTCCGCGGTGTGGATGCATCTGCCGCCGGAGGAACGGCCCGTCGCGATGCGGCGGCTGGCCGGGCTGCTCGCGCCCGGCGGGCTCCTGCTGATCACCCTGCGGCGCGGGCAGCCGCCCGTGAACAGGCGGATGTTCGACATCCCGCCCGAGGAGGTCGCCGAGCAGGGGACCCAGGCGGGGCTGAGGCTGCTGCGGACCGTGGCCGAGGGCGCCGACCGGCTCGGCCGTGACGCCGTGCGCTGGCACGCCGTGGCGCTCCAACTAGGCTGATCCCATGGCACCGAACATTGCGACCAACACGTCCGTCTCCCTGGACGAGCTGCTGGACTTCGTGCGGCCCCGGCACCGGGCGCTCCTGCTGACGCGGCGGGCGGACGGCTCGCCGCAGGCCTCGCCGCTGACCTGTGGGGTCGACGACTCGGGGCGGATCGTCGTGTCGACGTATCCCGAGCGGGCGAAGACGCGGAACGCGAAGCGGGATCCCCGGGTGAGCGTGGTCGTGCTGAGCGACGACTGGGACGGGCCGTGGGTGCAGGTCGACGGGACCGCGGAGGTCATCGACTCGCCGGAGTCCGTGGAGCCGTTGGTGGAGTACTTCCGGAACATCTCCGGGGAGCACCCGGACTGGGACGAGTACCGTTCGGCGATGGTGCGGCAGGGGAAGTCGATCATTCGGGTCACGCCGGAGCGGTGGGGGCCGGTTGCCACCGGCGGGTTCCCGGCGCGGTTGGCTTCGCCGGACGCGTGAGGGGTGGGGACTTCGGTTCGTCGGCGGCCGCCGGTCCGTCGGGGTTCTCGCGCAGTTCCCCGCGCCCCTAAGGGCGCTCCACCATGGCCTCGATGCCTTTGACCAGTAGGTCCAGGGCGAACGTGAAGTCCCTGTCTCTCATCTCCTCGACCGTGTCGCCGCCCCTCGCCGTCATGATCTCCTCGTTCTCCTTGAGGATCTCGGCGGCGTCGGGGGACCGGGTCGCCGAGGCCATCGCGTGGCGGAAGTAGGCGTCCTGGGTCATGCCGGCCTGGCCGGCGCGGGCGATGAAGTGGCCCTCGATGGTGCCGAAGCCGTAGACGAACTGGAAGACGGCCGAGATCGCGCCCGTGATGCCATGCGCGGGCAGGCCGGACTTGCGGACGACCCGGTGCACGATCCGGGACAGGGCAAGGGAGTTGGGGCCGATGTTGAGGAAGGTGCCGGCCAGCGGGGAGACCCAGGGGTGGCGGACCAGCAGGCCCCGGTACTCCCTCGCGATCGTGCGCAGCTGCTCCCGCCAGTCCTCGTCGGCCTCCGGGTCCGGCAGACCGAGACCGCCGAAGGCCGCGTCCAGGGCGAGTTCGAGCAGGTCGTCCTTGGTGTCGACGTACCAGTAGACGGACATCGCGGTCACGTTCAGCTCGGTGGCCAGCCGGCGCATGGAGAACTTCGCCAGGCCGTCCGTGTCGAGCAGCCGAACGGTGGCCTCGATGATCCGCTCCCGGTCCAGCCCCGAGGGCTGCCCCTTCCGGCGCGCCTTGCCTTCCAGCCAGACACTGGTCCGAGCCGAGGCATTGGGGCCTGCGTTAGCCATGGCGCACCTTCCCGAAACATCCGTTCACTGGCAAAGATGCCAGGTGCCTTCCAACTTAAGGGGCGCGGGGCTGTATCAATCCGCCGCTCCTCCGCATGGGCGCGACCAGCCCCCGCGGACCCGCGGCCGCCGACGCACCATCGCCCCCACCCCCTTAGGCGACTGTCTCCCTCTCCGCCCGCCGCAACAACACCCCCGCCACCACCCCACCGAGCAACACAGCCACCGCCCCCACCAGCTGGCTGCTCTCCAGGCCGGAGGCGAACGCCTCCGTGATCCGCGCCCTCTCCGAGCCCGACCCCGCCTCCGCCAACGCCCCCGGCAGGGACACCGCGGCCACCGAAATCCCCGCCGCGAACCGGGAGTTCAGCACCGCGCCCAGTACCGCGACGCCCAGCCCCTGCCCGAACTCCGCCACCGTGCCGTTGATCCCCGCGCCCACGCCGGCCTTTTCCGGCGGAATCGCGCTCATGATGGCGTGGGCCATCGCGGGGCTCGCGACCGCCGCCCCCGCACCGATCAGGACGAGCCCCAGCAGCGTGCCCGGGTACCCGTGGCCGGTGAGCGTGGCGATCGAGGCCAGGCCCGCCGCCATCACCGCCATGCCGAGCCCGATGGAGAGCGGGGTGCCGAGGCGGGCCGACCACTTCGCCGACAGGCCCGTGAAGTTGAGGGCCACGATCATCAGCGCGAGCGGTGCCGTGCGCAGGCCCGCCTCCAGGGGGCCGTAACCGAGCACGAACTGCATGTGCTGGGTGAGCAGGAAGAGCGAGCCGCCCATGCCGAAGGTGATCAGTACCGCGCCAGCCACCGCGCCGGTGAAGCGGCGGTCGCGGAAGAAGTGCATGTCGAGCATGGGGTGCGGGATCCGGTTCTCCCACCACGCGAACGCGGAGAGGACCACGACCGCCACGGCAGCCGGTGCCAGCACCCGGCCCGACGTCCAGCCGTGCTCGGGGCCGGAGATGATCGCGAACACCAGGGAGGCCATGCCGATCGTGGAGAGCAGGGCACCCAGCAGGTCGGGACGGTCGCCCCGCCCCGCGGACCCGGGGGTGGTCCCCCGGGAAGACACCGCCTTGGACTCGGGGACCAGGACAACCACCGCGACCAGCGCGAGCGCGGCGACCGGCAGGTTGATCAGGAAGATCGCGCCCCACCAGAAGTGGTTCAGCATGAAGCCGCCCAGAAGGGGGCCGGTCGCGAAGCCCAGGGAGTTCACCGCCGCCCAGATGCCGATCGCCCTCGGCTGCTCCTCGGGCGCGAAGATCTGCATCGCCACGGCGAGTGTGGTGGTCATCAGCAGTGCCCCGCCGACGCCCATCCCGGCCCGTGCCGCGATGAGTTGGGCGGTGGAGTCCGCGAGGCCCGCGGCCAGTGAGCCGAGACCGAACAGGACCAGGCCGGCGGCCAGCATCTTCTTGCGGCCGTAGCGGTCGGCGGCACTGCCGGCGGTGAGCAGGAGCCCCGACTGGACCAGCGAGTACGCGTTGATCATCCACTGGATGTCGGAGGTCGCGGCGCCCAGTTCACGGGTGAGCGAGGGGATCGCCACGTTCAGGATCGTGTTGTCGAGGAGCACGGTCAGCTGGGCGAGACAGATGACGCCGAGGATCAGCCAGCGCTGGGGGTGGCCCTGGGTGACGGGGACGGGGACGGGTGCAGTGGCGGGGGCGGTCATGTTGTACACCGTAGAACAATTCCTATACGGCGTACAACACACTTTCCCCCGTACGCCGAAGGGGGCGGCGACCGATGTCACCGCCCCCTCCTGGCAGAACCGTCAGCTGCTCGCCTTCTGGGTGAGGTCGTAGAAGGTGGCCGAACCGACCGTCACCTTCTTGAAGTTGGCCTCGACCCAGCTCGTGATCTGCGAGGACGTACCGCTGCTGCTGCGGCCCATGCCGCCGCCGGTGCCGCTGGAGATGAAGTAGTGGATCTTTCCTTCCTCCACGTACTGCTTGAACTGGGCCAGCGTCGGGGACGGGTCGGTGCCGTTGAAGCCGCCGATCGCCATCACGGACTCGTCGGAGGCCAGCTGGTAGCTCGCCGCGTTCTGGGCGCCGATCGCGGCCGCCGCCCAGGTGTAGTCGTCCGCGTCGGCCTGGAGCAGCTTCTTGGCCTCGGAGGAGACGGTCGCGCCGTTGAGCAGGCCGCCGGCGCCGCCGCCGCGCATGCCGCCCAGCTGGTTCCGGGTGGTGCCGTTGCCCTGTGGGGTGCCGTTCTGCCCCGGCATGCCGCCGCCCGGGAAGCCCTGACCCTGCTGGCTCTGGCCCTGGCCCTGCGTATTGCCGTTCGCATTCCCGTTCGCGTTCCCGTTTCCGTTCCCGTTCTGCTGGTTCTGGCCGCCGAAGCCGCCGAAGCCGCCCATGCCGCCACCGCCGCCGGGACCTCCGCCCCGGCCGCCGCCACCGAAGCCCATCGTGCTCGCACCCGCCGGTCCCGCCGTCGGGATGGAGCCGGTGTGCGCGGAGTTCACCGTGCTCAGGGTGTACGCCGTCGGACCGGCCAGCGCGGCCACGATGCCCAGGGCCGCAACCCCGAGCGCCAGTTGCCGGCCGAGTCGGGCCACGAAGATCAGGCCGAGCGCTGCGACCAGACCGCCGACCAGGACCAGCCACTTCAGCCAGGGAAGGTAGTCGGGGGTGCGGTTGAGGAGGACGTACCCCCAGGCCGCACCGGCCACCACCGCGGCCGCGAGAATGAGCGAGGCCCATGTCCCGGCGCGCCTCTCCCACAGGATTCCGGCGCCCATGCCGACCACGGCGGCGATGTAGGGGGCGAGGGCGATCGTGTAGTACTGGTGGAAGATGCCCGCCATGAAGCTGAAGACCACCAGGGTGATCAGCAGCGAGCCGCCCCAGACGAGGAAGGCACCGCGGGTGGCGGAGGTCCGCTTGAGCTTGCGGGTGGCCACCAGGCCCGCGACCAGCAGGATCAGTGCGGCCGGCAGCAGCCAGGAGATCTGGCTGCCGATCTCGGAGTTGAACATCCGGTTCCAGCCGGTCTCGCCCCACTGGCCGGTGCC
Source organism: Streptomyces sp. 351MFTsu5.1 (assembly GCF_000383655.1). Classification (NCBI taxonomy): domain Bacteria; kingdom Bacillati; phylum Actinomycetota; class Actinomycetes; order Kitasatosporales; family Streptomycetaceae; genus Streptomyces; species Streptomyces sp. 351MFTsu5.1. Next base: position 93,201 of record NZ_KB911776.1, read on the forward strand.
GCCACCGCCACCCCCGCCGACGCTGCCGGTCTCCTCGCCGTTGAGGCGGCCGAGTCCGTTGTAGCCGAAGGTCAGTTCAAGGAACGAGTTGTTCTGGGAGCCGCCGATGTAGGGGCGCGAGGAGGCGGGCCACAGCTCGACGATCGCGACCCACCAGCCGCCGGAGACGACCAACGCGACCGTCGCGAGCGCCAGTTGTCCGATCCGCTTCTTCAGCCGGTGCGGGCCGACCGCCGCGTACACGAACGCCAGCGCCGGAAGGATCAGGAAGGCCTGCAAGGTCTTCGCGAGGAACGCGAACCCGATCGCGACCCCCGCCCACACCAGCCACCTCGTCCGGCCGTCCTCGACGGCCCGTACGACGAAGTAGCAGGCCAGCGCCATCAGCAGGGCCAGCATCGCGTCCGGGTTGTTGAACCGGAACATCAGCGCGGCGACGGGGGTGAGCGCGAGCACCGCGCCCGCGATCAGACCGGCCCCGGGACTGAACCGGCGCCTCACGGAGGCGTAGACGACGGCGACCGTGCCGACGCCCATGAGGACCTCGGGGCCGAGGATCGTCCAGGAGTTCAGACCGAAGATCCTGGCCGCGATCTCCATCGGCCACAGGAACGCCGAGGGCTTGTCGACGGTGATGGCGTTGCCCGCGTCCAGCGAGCCGAAGAACATCGCCTTCCAGCTCTTGGTGCCGGCCTGGACGGCCGCCGAGTAGAAGGAGTTGGCGTAGCCGGAGGCACTCAGGTTGTAGAAGTAGAGGGCGGCGGTGGCGAGCAGCAGGCCCCAGAACGCGGGGCGTGCCCAGCGGGGGTCCTCGGGGCGGCCGCGCCACAGTCTGCGGGCGAAGGGCTGTTGGGGTTCACCGGACTCGGGGGCCGGGGGAGCGACGTCCGGTACGTCCGTCACGGTCACCGCCGGGCCCCATCCGGAACCCTGCCGGGTCGAATGGTCGGTCTGCGTGGTCATCAGGAGTTCCTCGGGTCGGTATCGGTGTCGGTGTCGGTGTCGGTGGGGCGCAACGGCTGCGACGGGACGGTGGCGTCGTAGAGAGACTGCGGGTTGTACGTGGTCTGAGGGGTGTACGGCGTGGGCGGGCTGTACGGCGCGGTGGCGTAATGGTGCGCCGTCGGGCGCGTGGGCAGCGGGGCGTACGGCTGCCGCGTGCCGTAGGCCGGTGCGGCGGACGGCGTGTACGTGGTCACCACCGTGGACCGTGACGGGCTCTCGTCCCGCTCGGGGAACACCCAGGCCCGGAAGAGCAGGAACCGCAGCACGGTCGCCGCGAGGTTGGCGGCGATCAGCACCGCCAGCTCGGTGGAGTGCGCCGGGTCGCTGGTGGCCGCGCCGAGCGCGGCGAGGGAGCCGCTGGTCAGCGCGAGGCCGATACCGAAGACGACCAGCCCCTGCGCCTGGTGCCGGACGGCGCCGCCCCGCCCGCGCACCCCGAAGGTCAGCCGCCGGTTGGCGGCGGTGTTGGCGACCGCCGAGACCAGCAGGGCCAGCGCGTTGGCGATCTGGGAGCCGCAGAACTGCCGGAAGACGCTGTACAGCAGCAGGTAGAAGAGGGTGGACAGCCCGCCGACGACACAGAACCCGACGAGCTGGCGGGCCAGCCCCTTCGGCACGTCCTGGACGTCACGGTCGCGCGGGTCGTCGCCGAACGGGCGGGTGATCCGGTCCAGCGGCAGCGCGCCGGTGGCGAGCGCCTTGCCCACCCGCCACACGCCCTTGAGGTCCTCGGTCGCCGTCCTGACGATGTGCACGGTGGAGTCCGGGTCGTCGACCCAGTCGACGGGCACTTCGTGGATACGCAGGCCCGCGCGCTCGGCGATGACCAGCATCTCGGTGTCGAAGAACCAGCCGGTGTCCTCGACCAGCGGCAGCAGGACCTGGGCCACGTCCCGCCGGATGGCCTTGAAGCCGCACTGCGCGTCGGAGAAGCGGGCGTGCAGCGAGCCGCGCAGGATCAGGTTGTAGGCGCGGGAGATGAACTCGCGCTTGGGGCCGCGCACGACCCGGGAACTGCGGGCGAGCCGGGAGCCGATCGCCAGGTCGGAGTGGCCCGAGATCAGCGGGGCCACCAGCGGCAGCAGCGCGTTGAGGTCGGTGGACAGGTCGACGTCCATGTAGGCGAGGACGGGGGCGTCCGAGGCGGACCAGACGGTCCTGAGGGCCCGGCCGCGGCCCTTCTGCTCCAGCCGGAAGGCCCTGACCTCGGGGATCTCCGCCGCCAGCCGCTGCGACACCAGGGGAGTGGTGTCCGTCGACGCGTTGTCCGCGATGGTGATGCGGAACGCGTACGGGAACGTGCGCCTGAGGTGCTCGTGCAGTCTCCGCACACACGGCTGGAGGTCCTTCTCCTCGTTGTAGACGGGGATCACTACGTCCAGGACAGGCGTACCGGCGTCGCCGGCCGGGAGGTGCTCCCGCGCCGGCAGGGTGCCGGGAGAAGAGTCGGTTCGCATGCGAACGACTCTGGTCAAGCCCCCTGTTGCACCCATATGGCGGCGCTGTGCTGTGCCTGTGAGTGCGATTGCCAGTTCGTTTCGGGCGCCGGACGCGGGGTCGCGGGACCGACAGCGGGCAGGTGCAGGGTGAAGACCGTGCGCCCGGGCACGCTGTCGACGGTCACGGCACCGCCGTGCGCGGTCGCCACGGCCTGCACGATGGCGAGCCCGAGCCCGGTGGAGCCCGAGGCACGGGAGCGCGAGGAGTCACCGCGCGCGAACCGTTCGAAGACGTGCGGCAGCAGCTCGGGCGGGATGCCCTGGCCGTTGTCCTCGACCTCCACGCACATCCAGGGTCCGCGTCGCTGCACGCGTGCGGTGACGGTGGTCCCCTCCGGTGTGTGCTTGCGGGCGTTGCCGAGCAGGTTGATGAGGACCTGCTGGAGACGGGCCGCGTCGCCGGAGACCAGGGCGGGTTCGTCGGGCAGGTCCAGGCGCCAGTTGTGGTCCATGCCGGCCGCGCGGGCGTCGCTGATGGTGTCCACGACCAGCGGGATCAGGTCGGTCTGCTCGAACTGGAGCGGCCGTCCGGCGTCCAGGCGCGCGAGCAGCAGCAGGTCCTCCACGAGCAGGGTCATCCGGCCCGCCTCGGACTCGATGCGGCCGAGCGCGTGCCGGGTGTCGGGGCCGACCTGCTCCCTGCCGCGTCTGGTCAGCTCGGCGTAGCCGCGGATGGAGGCGAGCGGGGTCCTCAGCTCATGACTGGCGTCCGCGACGAACTGCCGTACCCGCATCTCGCTCTGCTGCCGGGCGTGCAGGGCGCCGTGGACGTGGTCCAGCATCCTGTTCAGCGCGGAGCCGACCTGGCCGACCTCGGTGTGCGGATCGCACTCCGACTCCGGCACCCGCTCGCTGAGGTTCACCTCGCCGGTGTGCAGCCGGAGTTCGGAGACCCGGGTGGCGGTGTTGGCGACCTTGCGCAGGGGGCGGGTGGCGAGCCCGACCAGCACGTATCCGGCGATGACGGCGGCACCGAGACCGGCGGCGGTGACGCTGACCTCGACGAGGATCAGCGTGTCGACGGTGGCGTCGATGTCCTTGGTGGAGACGGCGACGTAGTAGGCGGAGGTGTCGTTGGAGGAGTACCGGACGAGGTAGTCGCCGATGCCGGGGAGCTCGACCTTGTGCTGGCTGTTGTCCTTGGGGACCGCGCTGAGCACCTTGATCTGAGCGGCCGTGAGGTTCTCGGCGGTCATCCCGAAGTTCTGGTCCGAGCCGGACTTCACTCCGCGCTTGGCGTCGGTGATCGTGCCCTTCTCGACCTTGGCCGCGATGGTGCCGTCCGGCCCCGGGCCCGTGACGAACCTGGCGGGGGTGTTCTGCCGGTTCCCCTGACCGAGGGGGTCCTTCCCGTCCTTGTCGCCGTCGTCGAACTGCCCGGGCGGGAGGTGGCGCGGCGCCGCCCGTGACGCGGCCTCGTTCAGCTTGCCGCTCAGCTGGTCGTACAGATGGGACCGCAGCGCCAGCGTGGTCACGGTGCCGATCACCGCGCAGACCACGGCGATCAGCACCACGGAAGCGACGACGAGCCGCGTCCGCAGCGTGCGCGGCTTTCCTGCTCGCCCTGCCCGCTTCTGCGCCCGCGGCCGTCGTCGTCCGCTCATGAGGCGGCGGGCTTGATCAGATAACCGGCGCCGCGCCGGGTGTGGATCATCGGCTCCCGCCCCGCGTCGATCTTCCGGCGCAGATACGAGATGTACAGCTCGACGACGTTGGCCTGGCCGCCGAAGTCGTACGACCACACCCGGTCGAGGATCTGCGCCTTGCTGAGCACCCGCCGGGGGTTGCGCATCAGGAACCGCAGGAGTTCGAACTCGGTCGCGGTGAGGTGGATGTTGTCCCCGGCCCGCGAGACCTCGTGGCTGTCCTCGTCGAGGGTGAGGTCGCCGACGACCAGCACGGACTCGGACCGCCGGTCGGCCGCACCGGACCGCCGGATCAGCCCCCGCAGCCGGGCCACGACCTCTTCGAGGCTGAACGGCTTGGTGACGTAGTCGTCCCCACCCGCGGTGAGCCCGGCGATACGGTCCTCGACGGCGTCCTTGGCCGTCAGGAACAGCACGGGCACGTCCGGCAGCTCACGGCGCAGCCGGCCGAGCACGGCCAGGCCGTCCATGTCCGGCAGCATCATGTCGAGGACGACGGCGTCGGGCCGGAAGTCCCGCGCGGTCTGCACGGCACCCGTGCCGTCTCCCGCGCTGCGGATCTGCCAGCCCTCGTAGCGCAGGGCCATGGACAGCAGTTCGGTGATCGACAGCTCGTCGTCCACCACAAGCACTCGGACGGGGCTCCCGTCCGGCCTCAGCAGTTCGGTGCGCCCCTGGGGCGAGGTCGTGGTCATGGTGACCACGATGTCGGGGCCCCCTGAGAACACCCTTGCGGAAATCTGTGATTTCCCTGAGAAACGCACAGGCGCCTCTCAGGGAACCCCTGGGAATCCCTTGTTCCGCCGGTCAGAACAGCCCGTCCTGCATACCCTGCGCCTGCTTGAACTCCCTTAGGGGAACGGCGATTTCCTCACCCTCTGCCGGGACCAGGTCCCAGCCCGTCATCAGCCGGGTGTCCAGTACGACGACCCCCTTGCCCGCCGTCTCCAGATGCAGGTCGGGCCCCGCGGCCGCGAGGAGCCGGCCCCCCACCGACCCGCCGGCCACGAGCCCGCTCACCTCGCCCACAGCGGTGGGCAGACCCGCGAGACCGAAGATCTCGACATGGTCGACCGGTTCGTACGGCGCCCGCTCCAGGGACTCCGGCCAGCCGCCCAGTGTCCGGGCCCGCGCGTGCAACTCCGCGATCTCGGCGGCCCGTTCGGCGGCCGAGGCCGGCAGGGACGACCGTACGGCCCGCTTGTCGCCGTACGGAACACGGTCGGGCACCGCCAGCGCGGCCCGCAGCAGTTCCTCGGTGCGCCGGGCCGCCATGAGCGGGCCGGTGCCGAGCCAGCTGAAACAGACGGCTCCCTGTTCCAGCAGCCGCGCGGAGCCCCGTTCGTATGCCGTGATGCCGACCTTGACCATGCCGGGCCCGAACCACGCGAGGTATACCCGGTAGGGCCGTGGATCGTCCGCGAGGGTGTCGGCGGCCACCGAGTGCGCCCGGTCCAGCCGCGCGCACTCCTCGCACCGGGCCCCGGTGCTCCGCCCCGACACCGCGACCCGCGCCGCACACGCGTGCCCCCGCGCTCCCACGCATGTCCGCACACCCCCCTCCACGACCCCGAAGGCCACCCGCTTCCCCCAGGTCAGCGCACTGCGCCGCCCACCGTCCCACCGCAGCACGGGACCCTCGACCGACCATCGCAGCCCCGTGCACTTCCATGCCTGTGCCATCTCTGACGAGGGTAGGGGGGACCACTGACAACGGGGGGTGGGTGGGGGTGACGGGGGGTTCGGGGTGACGGGGGGGTCGGGGTGACGGGGGGGGTCAGCCGGAGGACTCCGCTGCGATCGGCTCCGCCGCGACCCTCGCTCCCGCTCCTGCCTCCATTCCGGCTCCGGCTTCCGCTCCCGCCGTCGCCCCCGCTCCCGCCTCCGCTCCGACCGCCGTAGCGCTCGGCCGCTCTCTCCTCCGCCCGGCGATCCGGCACCCGACACACTCTTCGTGCCCCTCCCGCGCGCCGGAGTCCCGGACCCGCATCTCCCACTCCTCGCGCGGCCGACGCCCCGGCGGCTTGCCCCAGCCGGACAGGTGCAGGGCCCAGGTGACCAGGACGCTCACCCCGACGACGGCGAGACCGCCGACGATCAGCACGCCGGAGACCAGGCACACACCCAGCCCCGCCACGGCCGTCCCCACCGTCGCGATGCCGAAGCCGGTCCAGCCCGCGACCGTATGCCCCTCGTCATACTGATGTGCGCTCACAGATCCTCTCCTCCTCGACCATTTCTCTCACGTCCTAAGAAATTTAACTCAGAAACCTCTCACGCGCTAAGAGAATCAGGATTCCGATGTCGGCCGAGCCCCACCCCGCCGAGCCCCGTCCCGCCGCCACCGCGGCCCAGGCGCTGGAGGCGATGGACTTCTTCATCGCCACCGCCCACCTCGGCCAGCAGGAGATGGCCCAACGGCTGGGTGTGAACGTCACCGACCTGCTGTCCTTCGCCTACGTCCTGAGGGCCGGCGAGGACCTCCTCACGGCGGGCGACATCGCCGAACAGGCCCACGTCACGACCGGCGCGGTCACCGGCATCCTCAACCGCCTCGAACGCGGCGGTTACGTCACCCGCGTCCCCGACCCCACCGACCGCCGCCGCGTCCGGGTCGCCGCACGCCCCGAGGCCGTGGCCAAGGTCGTCGCCCTCTACCAGCCGTACTACGACCGCCTCGACGCCGTCTTCGCCGAGTACTCCGCCGACGAAATCGCCGTACTCCACGACTGGTTCAGCCGTACGACGAACCTGGCGCTCGCGTACATCGAGGAGCTGCGGGCGAAGGACGCCGGGGGCGAGTAGCGGGGAACCGACCGGGAACTCGCAGGGATCGCGAGGGGTGTTGGGGGCTGAATCGCCCGGGGCGGCGGGGACCCCCCACCACCGGGGTGGAGCCAGCCCTACCTTCGATCGGGGAGGGCACTCCATCGATCCGGCGCTCGCGCGACGGCATCGTTGATCTCAGCCGATCCACCGGGGGTCGGCAGATCGCGAAGCCGGTGAAGCCGATGCGGCTGATGCGGCCGATGCAGCCGATGCGGCTGACGAAGCCGACGAAGCCGACGGACTCGCGACGAACCGGAGGGACCCCCACGATGGAGCCGCAGACGGCCGACAGCACAAAGTCCCCGTCCCTGTCCCCCTCTCCGGCGGCTCCCGGCCCCCTCGCTTCCTTCGTGCGCTTCGTCGTCTGCGGCGGCGGGGTCGGCGTGCTGTCCAGCTTCGCCGTACCGATGGTGGCCATGACGATGCCGTGGGCGGTCGCGAACGCGGTGATCACGGTGGTCTCCACGCTGCTGTGCACCGAGCTGCACGCCCTGTTCACCTTCGGCACGGGCCGCCGCGCGGGCCTGCGCAGGCACTTCCAGTCCTCCGGCTCGGCGGTCGCCGCGTACGCGATGACCAGCGCCGCGATGGTCCTCCTGCACACGGCTCAGTCGACCCCGACCCTGCTCACGGAGCAGACGGTCTACCTCACCGCCTCCGCGATGGCCGGCATCGGTCGCTTCCTGGTCCTGCGGCTGTATGTCTTCACCACCACCCGCAGCCCCCACCCGGAGATCCGCCCCACCGCCGCCCGGCGACCGCGGCTGTCCCGCCTCGCGGTGAGCACGGCCTGCTGAAACGCTGAAAGGGCGATGTCCGGGCCCTCAGCGCTCCAGCTCCAGATACCGCCGCAACGCCTCCACCCCGTCGGAAACGAACGCGAACTCCCCCCGCCCGACCGCCTCCAGCAGCTCGTCCTCCCCGAACCAGCCGTACCACGCGATCTCCTCCGGATCCGGCACGACCACCCCGTCCACGACGGCCTCATGCACGCCGAGCCAGTAGGGGCTGATCTCCCCCTCGCACAGGAACCGGAGAACAGGCCGCACGGACACCCCGAACACCCCCAGCTCCTCACCGAGTTCACGGGCAGCGGCCTGCTCGTACGACTCCCCGACCCCGGCGGCCCCGCCGATCAGCCAGTTGTACTGCCCAGGGAACCGGGACATCTCGTCCGACCGCCGATGGACGAGTATCCGACCGAGCGGATCACGGCAGACGGTGGTCGCGACCCGGTGCAGCCACCCCTTCTCGATGGCCTCCGCCCGGTCCACCACCCCGATGACGAGGTCGTTCTCATCCACCCGGTCCACCAGCTCGCCCATGGACTCAACGATCGCAGAGGGGTACGACAATGCCGTCGCGGAGCTTGGTCGGGAGGGAACCGAAGTGAGGCCGGGAGGGGTGGCAGCATCGGGCGGGTCCAGCTGTCCCCACCCCGGATCGGGCGGCGGGCCACATGTCGTCGCGCCGGAACCGGCGGCATCGTAGAAGCACCGCACCGGACCACACCGCACTCCTCCGGAAGGGACCTCCCATGAACCCCCTGATGTCCACCGCGTCTGCCGCCCCCACCGCATCCGCTCCCGAGGCCGCGTCCGAGAGCGAACTGACCCCGCTCCTCACCGCCTGGGACCTGGCCCACCCGTCCGCGGCCGACCCCGACTGGCGCCACCTGCTGGACGAGATCGCCCACCCGCACACCACGAAGGCGTTCCACGGCCTGGCGGCAACTGCCGTATGGGATCAGCGGGGTTGACGTCGACTCACTCGGAGTCGAGCTGGTGGTCGGCCCAGACGTAGGTCTCGGGCAGCAGCGCGGTGACGGGGACGGTCCGGATCCGGTCGCCCTCGCCGAGGATGACCCCGATGCCGGGGAAGTAGTCGAGCAGGGCCTGCCGGCACCGGCCGCACGGCGGGATGACCCCGCGGTCGCGGTCACCGACGGCAACGATGGTGTCCAGCTCGTAGACACCCTGCGCGGCCGCCGCCCCGATGAGGACCAGTTCGGCGCAGGGCCCTCCGGTGAAGTGATAGGCGTTCACCGCGGTGACGATCCGCCCGTCCGGAGCGCGCCCCGCGGCGGCCACGGTGTGGTTGTCGCCCCGGCAGCGCGTACGGGCGACTTCGGCGGCGGCCTGAACGAGTTCGTGATCGACGGAGTGGCTCATCGGATCAGCTCCCGGATCGCGACAACGAGGTTGAACAGGGCGGGCAGGAGAGTGCGAGCTGCTCCCCAGACGTCCCGGCCCCGGCGGGGGGCGTCACGACCACGTACGACACATCAACTCCCCCAGCAGGCCAGTCCCGTGGATCACCTCACAACCCCACGACCGTGTCAAACGAGTTGACCATCACCCGTGAGCACGAGCCGTGTCCAGGACCGCAGAAGCCCCGCCCACCTCCCCCCCTGTGACATCGCCCAGCTCACCCCCTCCGCCAGGCGGTGAGCAGTTCGTCGGGGCCGTAGGCCGCCTGGAGACCGGAACACCTGGTCCCGCTGCGAGAGACCGCCACGAGCGGAACCGGCTCGTCGGTCATCGCAGCCCGGTGTTTCTGCAGCGCTGCCAGGTCGTGGCTGTCGAACGCGGAGTTCTCCAACCACTTGACCGAGCCGAGGAAGAGCAGCTCTTTGGCCACCGGCTGCCGGTCGGCGCCCACCAAGTCGATTTCCACGTCATTGCTGCGGGTCCAGTACCCGCCGACCGCCGGGGCGGCGGGCAGGAGCTCGTCCGGCAACAGGCGGGCGAGGGATTCCCGGACCAGCGGCTCGATCGCGCGGCCCCGCCAGCTCGTCCACTGCTCCTTGATCCGACTCAGAGTGAGATCCCCGCGCATCCGCTCGATCTCCGCCATGTGCGGATCGAGAAACGCAAGCCAGAAGCGCAGGTAGGGGTCGGCCACCCGGTAACGACGTTCCTTCGACGGCCTGAGCGAGAGCGGCAGCTCTGCGGCCACGACCCTCTTCTCGGTCAGGACGTCCGTGGCTCGGGTGAGAGTGGTGTGGGCGATACCGCCCGCCGCGCGAGCGATGTTGGTGAAGGTTCGCTCCCCTGATCCGATGGCCCGCAGGACTTCCCTGCTCATCGCCTGCGGTGGGAACTCCGCCGCCAGTGACCGTTCGGCGGAGACCAGCAGCGCCGAGATGGGGTTGTCCAGCGAGTCGCGAAGGAATTCCCAGACATCCGCTCCGGCCCGCCACTCGGCACAGATCAGGGGGAGCCCTCCCGTGATCAGAGTGGCGTCGAACGCGGCTGCGGGGGAGACGCCGAGCATTTCGCCGATGTCGGCAGGGTTCAGAGGCCCTAGGACCATCTCCCGACCCCGCTGGTGAAAGGGCCGGTCGTAGCTGTTCAGCGCCTCCATCATCGACAGATCGGACCCGACCAGGAGGAGAAGCACCGGCTTGCGGCTGAGCAGCCGGTCCCATGCCCGCTGGAGCATGCCTTCGAAGGCGTCGATGCGGTCCATCAGATACGGGACCTCGTCGATGACGACGACGCTGGGAGTGTCGTCGGGCAGGATCTCCGCCAGCAGCCTGAACGCCGCGTTCCACTGCTGCGGGGTCTCCTCCGAGAACAGTTCGCGCTCCGGCAGGGTGGATCTGGCGACAGCGTCGAGCAGCTCCGTCAGCTCGTCCTCCGCCGTGCCGCCCGCCGCGGTGAAGAAGAGGTACGGCGTCCCGGTCCGCCGGATGAATTCCTCGACCAGGCTGGACTTGCCGACCCGCCTCCGTCCGCGCATGAGGATGCACTGACCGGGCCTCGCCGACCCGTCGGCGTCGCGAACCGCCTGCAAGGCGTTGCCGAGCACGGTCAGCTCGCGTTCCCGCCCGATGAAACGACGCATGGGGACTCCCGCCGACAATAGTATCTCTATCGATACTATCTCCAGCGCTAGCATACGACCCACCTCGGTATGCCGTCCGCTGTGGCAGAAACCTGGACGCAGTAAATGTTTGATCAAGGAACACCGAGGTCGTCGGAGTCGGTGTTAGCGTCCGGCTGCTCTGCGGTTCCCCTACCGCAGCAGCGGGGGTGGAAGGCCGCGTGCGTGGGGAGACGCATGCGGTCCTGGCAATCGCCGTGCGCGCAACCGAACGCAACCGAGTTCCCGGACGCTGCCCCCCGGCAAGAGTGCAGGCACTCGACACTGACGTACGGGCATGGCCCGGGAGGAAGACACCTGTGAATCGAACCGCGCACCGGCGCGGCCGGCTCGCGCTTCTGCTGGCCGGCGCGATCGTGGCAGCCCTTCCGGCGGCAGCGACAGCAGCGACAGCAGCGGCGGCCGACGAGACCCCGATCGACCCGGCACTGCCGGCGCCCGCACTGCCGTCCGGAGCGGACTGCGGCAGCGACGGCAGCCCGACCTGGCGGTCCGTGTCCAGTCCGCCTCCCGCGGGGATGACCCTCTCCATCGGCGTACCGCGGCCCACGGTCGACGGGGTGACGTACCAGGGGGTCGTCCACGCGTGGGACGTGGACGGTTCGCAGGCGGCCGACGGGTCCGTCGCCGGACTGCCCGGGCCTGCCCAGTCCGTGTACGTCCCGCTGCCCCTGGCGGACGGGCACACTTACGGCTGGCACGCGTCGACGTACGACGGGACGGCGTACTCGAACCCGACCGAGCCCTGCTACTTCAGGGTGGACGCGAGCGCGCCCCTCACCCCGGTCGTCACCAACCCGGACTTCCCCCCGGTGGGCAGCCCGGGAACGCCCACGAAGGCTGCCGGGCAGCCCACCACGTTCAGTTTCAGCTCTTCCGGCGATCCCCTGCCCAGCGGGTGCGCCGAGGCGGGGGCCCCGGACTGTCAGGCCAGCGGCCTGGACCACTTCGAGGTCGGCCTGGACCAGCAACCGGGCATCGGTGCCGCCCGGGTTCCCGCCGACGCGAGGGGCAACGGCAGTCTGACGACCGCCCTGCCCTGGGGCGTGCACACTCTCTACGTCGTCGGAGTCGACGTGGCAGGGAACCAGTCACAGGCGCCGGCCGCTTACACGTTCGGGGTGCCGTGGCAGCTCCCGCCCCCGAGCCGGCCCACCCTCGACCTCACCACACCGGAGACAGCCGGCCGGGGTGCCCAACTGACCGTCTCCGGGCAGTTGTCGGCGGCTCCGTACTCATCCGGTGAAGTCGTCCACGTACTCAGGAGCGACCTGGCGCATCCCACCGGTGTTGCGCTGCCCGACGCGCCGCTGTCCGCCGACGGCACCTTCCGCATCGCCGACGTCCCGCAGGTCGGGGGAGCCAATACGTACACCGTGACCTACCCGGGTGACCCCACCCACCAGTCCGTCAACGCGTCCGCGACCGTCCAGGTCTCCCGCAGCGCCACCGCGGTGTCCCTCACCACCAACGCTGCGTCGTACGCCTACGGAGCGACCGCGAAGATCACCGCCCACCTCGGCACGACCTACAACAGCCGCACCCTCGCGGTCTACGCCCAGCCCTATGGCGGCAAGAAGGCGCTGATCAAGACCGGCACGGTGGACAGCCACGGCAACCTGGCCACGACCTACGAACTCACCCGCAAAACCACCTTCACCGCAGCGTTCGCCGGTGACTACCGCTACACCCCGGCCACGGCCACCACGACCGCGTCGGCCCACGCCAAGGTGTCCGAGTCGCTCAGCGGCTACTACGGGAGCACCCACTACGGCGGCCTCCTCTACCGGGTCTACCACCACACCGCCAAGGCCAAGCTGAACGTCACGGTCACGCCCAACAAGGCCGGCCAGTGCGTGAAATTCCAGACCCAGCGGTACTACAGCCATGCCTGGCACACACAGAGCACCTCCTCCTGCCACCCGCTCAGCACCACGAGCACCAACTACGCGACGCTGAGCCTGACCAACGCGGTCAACAGCAAGTTCCGTATGCGGGCCGAATACATCCACAGCAGCAACGACACCGGCAACCTCAGCACATGGGGCGCATGGCAGTACTTCACCGTCAGGCAGTGACACACGAGGCGCCGGGGCCCTACCGCTGAGCCGGTGCCCGGCGCGTGGGAAAGCTGTACCAGCACGAAAACGCCCCTCGGGAGTGATCCTGAGGGGCCTTTGACCTGTGTGCACTCGGCAGGATTCGAACCGCGATGGGCGGCACCGGCACGTACGCCGACACCGACTGATCTCGACCCATTGCTGTACTTCACTGCTGTACGGCACGACAAAGCCCCCTCCGGGATGATCCCGAGGGGGCTTTGACTTGCTGTGCACTCGGCAGGATTCGAACCTGCAACCTTCTGATCCGTAGGCGGGTGCACCACCCCTTTTGACTCCCCGCCCAGTTGGATCCGGCCACGTTTCATGGCCCCTTGGTCGAGTGGCAAGTGTGCGACTGTACGCGCTTGTATGCCGCTGTTGATGTCACCTACTGATGTCAGCAGGGTCCCCGGGCCTGCCCTCTTACCTGCAAGCCCTAGCCAGGGTCGGGCTGGAGATCCGGCCGCACCGCCTAGTCCAGCACGCCCAGGGCCGCATCGGACTGACATTGCGGGCACGCCTTCACCCCTTCGGCGAGTGCCCGCCCGCCTGGTCCCGGCCGATGCTCCGACTGGGTCTGCCCACGCTCCAGCAGTCGCCGACGTGGACGTACTCCGGAGAACCATGCCGGTTGCAGGTAGGACAGCTCTTAGCCCGCTTCAACGGGCCTTTGCATCCCGAAGCAACTTGTAACCCGGACAGACCGACTACCCGCAACGATCCTGGCAGGCCTGGGCGGTTGCGCGCGGACCTTCTGGAGATGCGAAGGCGAGGGTCTCGGACCAATAATGGGATAAGCGATGCGCCGCCGCATGCGTACACATCGCCCATGAGCACTAGCGTGCAACCAGGCGTTGCACTCAACTCGTGACGCCACAGCGGTTTACATGGAGCGGTTGGCGACTTTACCCACGCTCCCATTCTGGCGAGGCATGCCGACAGGATCCCTTTGGCACTGAGGGTCGGCGACATCGCCGCGAATGAGGCCTAAATCAAGCGAGGGAACTATGGGCACGCATATCCGCCGAGCAATCACCGTCATTTCGGCTGTCATTCTCTCCGGAGGGGTGACCCTCCCGCAATCGGTCGGATTTGCCTCTACGGCCACAGAGCAGAAAAAGGCTGAATGCAGCATCCAGCCGTACGGCCTGATTGGTGAGACATGGAAAAAGATTTCTGGTCGAATTGGGTGCGCACTCAACGAAGAGCACAACGTTCCGAACCGAAACGGACGCATACAGGACTTCCAGTACGGACAGATCGCCTGGTCTCCCGACCAGGCACCAAACATGACGGTATGGACATACAAGATGAATAATCAATCCCATATTCAATGGAACACCAACACCGACTACAGCTATGACTTCTACATCATCCGGGTATACAAGGATGGTCAATTTATTAACCAAAAGGATATCTCCGGAAACCGTGAGGGCTGGTGGACTTATACCCATCAACAGCCTGGGTGGTATTCCTACATCGTAGAAGGCTGCGACCGGCGTACTTTTGGGTCGAAATGCAGGCACGGCTGGACGATACCCGTAGGTGAAAGAATCGAGGCAAAAGACATCCCCAGCAATCCCCCGCCGCTACCTCCGCCGCCTGCCCAGACTCAACCCAGGATTAGTGGCGTCACAACCACCGGAAACGGGGAAAGCACCGTCTTCCACATCAGGGGATCTGGTTTCGATCGGAATGCAAAGGAGGTGACAATCAGGGGTGCCAGGATTGACGCTGACGGAGTGCACGACTTCTACTGGACGACCAAGGTACGAAATGACGGCACCCTAGCCGTCGGGATTCCACTCCCTTGCGTCCCTGGAATTGAAATCAGTTTCGCAGCCACCGATGGGCGTGAAAATCGGCAGGATTGGACACACAAACTGTGGAGCAATAACGTTTCAGCCAAATGCCCATAGCCAGCAGGTAGCTGTGTGTGCGGTGGTCAACCGCAGCAGGCCCACCGGGATGGGGCTCCTGGGTGTCACACCGCCCGGTGGGGAAGGGCGGTGGCGCCCGGTCGGCGGCATTCGACGCCGGGACGACGCATAGGGTTTCCCGCCTCATGCCCGCAACTCGCCAGCGCGCCGCCGGGATCGGCCAGCCTGAGCGAAGACAGTGGCAGCCAGCGCCGTCGAGGCCGCGCGCTACATCACACGCCAGGCCGGGCAGCAACATCAGCCGGCAGGAGTCGGCTTGTGAACCCCTCGACGCACAACCGCTCGTAGGCGGCTACGACGGCGTCCGGCACGTCCTGCTCGATGGCCAGGCCCCACGCCGGGAAGACAAGCACTCGCTGCAGGGCGCCCACGATCATGTCGATCACCATTCGAGCGTCTCCGATGGAGTCGGCATACTCCTCCAAGCTCATCGACGTGGACGCGCACACCACTTCGACCTCAGGCCAGAGTTTCCGCATCATGGCGTACGAGCGCCGCTCCTCGTACGGCTTGCTCACGAGCAGGACGGACGAGACCTTGACGCCGGCCTCTGCCAACACCACTTTCGTGAACTCGATGTTCTCCCCCGTGTTTGAGGCACGTGGTTCCAGGATTACAGCCGAGTCAGGCACGCCGAGCTGCAACGCTCGCTCCCGGTAGTGGACAGCTTCACCGCGCGGCATGCGCGCCCGGGTCGTTGGGCTGGTGGCCCCTGTGAAGACGATGACCGGCGCCATGCCCTGGTGGTACAGCTCCGCTGTCACGTCAGCCACACCAAGGTCGTGACTGCCTAGTCCCACAGCCACCGAACACGGACGCGGCTCATGGTGCATAAAGTGGTAGTCCCACAGGAGTCGAGTATCCGCCCATGCCTGTGCCGAGATCATTCCTGTTCCTTCCTATCCTGTGCCGAGTCGGGAACCTTGAAGTCGTACTCCCACGCGAAGCGAGAAGCTGAGTGAACGCCACCGCAAACTCCACCACCGTGCCATCCGCGGTGTACGTGGTGCGGTGCAGCTCAACTACCGGCTCACCGACAGGGAGCTGTAAGAGCTGCATTTCGTCAGCCGTCGGGATGCGGGCGAACAGGGCCTCCCTCATGTGGTCGATCTCGTATCCGGCGTCGTAGAGCACCCGGTATCCACCGCCACGGCCGACAGGACCCGGTGTGGGGTCGACGATGCGCGTCCCCTCGACGTGCTCCGGCCTGTAGTAGCTGGTCAGGGTATGGGTCGGCTGCGTCCCTTCCTTCACAACTCGGGCGCGTGCATACACCTCGGAGCCGACTGGGACGCCAAGCCCCTCCGCCACGAGGCTGTTCGCCTGCACTCGGCTCACGGTCTGCGTCTGCTCGTTGCGCTTGTACGCACGCCCTGGTTGGCCACCATCGCGCCGGAACGGCTCAAGCCCTCAACACTCAACAGTCACGAGGGGCTGACCCGCCTGTACATCCGTCCCGCACTCGGCAGTAAGAAGCTCAACCGCCTGACGCCGGCGGACGTGCGCCGATTCCTGGCGGAGTTCAAGAACGCCTGCCTGTGCTGCCTCCGGGGAGCAGACAAGGCGCGCCCCGAGGGGAAGCGTTCCTGCTGCGCCATCGGCAAGTGCTGCGAGCGTCGTCCGTCGGCCCGCACCGTGCAGTACATCCACGCCGTACTCCGGTCTGCCCTACAGCAGGCGATGCGAGAGGAACTGATCGCCCGCAACGTCGCGCGGATCGTGGAGACACCCACCGTGACCCGCAAGGAGGTGCGCCCTCTGAAGGCCGCCGAAGCCCGCTTGCTGCTCAAGACCGCGCGGTCCCACCGCCTCTACGCCCTGTGGCTGCTGCTCGTATCGACTGGCCTGCGCCGTGGCGAGGCTCTCGCGCTCACCTGGTCGGACGTTGACCTCACGAACGGTCAGCTCCGTGTCCGCCGGAATGTGCAGCGCATCCGACGAGAGCTGATCTTCGGCACCCCCAAGACCCTGCGGTCAATCCGAACGGTCCCTCTGCCGAAGCACTGCGTCCGGGCCCTCACTCAACACCGCGCCCAACAGGAGCAGGAACGGAAGGTCGCGGGGAAGAAGTGGCAGCCGACCCCGGGACAGCCGGACGGGCTGATCTTCACGACGTCGTCCGGCCGCGTCACGGACCCCCGGAGCCTCAACCGCATGCTGACCATCCTGTGCAGGGACGCCCACGTGCATCGCGTCCGCGTGCACGACCTCTGGCACACCTGCGCCTCGCTCCTGCTCGCCCAAGGTGTCGACGCTCGCACGATCATGGAGACGCTGGGGCACAGCACGATCACGATGACGCTGGACACCTACGCGCACGTGATGGACACGACGCTGAGGGCCGCAGCCGATCAGATGGACGACGCCCTGAACATCGACGAGCCCGACGAGAATTCGGAGGGCGAGAAGGAGCCGGAGTCCGAAGGCTGAGCGCCCGATCCAACCGCGTTGATGTCAGCCGTTGATGTCAAAGGCCCCTTGGGATGATCCCAAGGGGCCTTTGACCTGTGTGCACTCGGCAGGATTCGAACCTGCAACCTTCTGATCCGTAGTCAGATGCTCTATCCGTTAAGCTACGAGTGCTTGTTCTGTTTTTTCGCCGCTCCCCGCCCTTTCGGGCCGCTCGCGGCGACAGGAAGAACATTACATGACTGCCGCTCGCATGTGAAATCCGTTTGCCGTACCCCTTGTGAGCTGCGGAAACACCCGTCTGGGGTAGGGACCACGACGAAGCCCCGGTCCACTGGACCGGGGCTTCGGTGATCTTGCGCGGAGGCGGAGGGATTTGAACCCTCGATGGGATGTAAGTCCCAAACCGCATTAGCAGTGCGGCGCCATAGACCGGACTAGGCGACGCCTCCCGCACAGCCGCCCGCGCGAGCGCGAGTGGTGCGTGCAGATGATGACACAGCCGAAGGTCGCGCCACCAATCGGCACCCACGGTACTAGGCGGGCGGCGCCCAGGGCAAAGTGCTTCCGCGCAACGTACGGCGCCGCCCGGCGTTAGTCAGGGCATGTCACACGTCAGTCAGCGCACCTCGCACGTCACCCCGTTCCGCCGGCTCGCCCGGCTGGGACCGCTCCCCCTCTTCCTCGCCGCCCTCGCCCCCGCAACCGCCTCGGCGGCCACCGGCGGCGACCACCTCGTCGTCACCGTCCGGGACGCGGGCGAAAAAAGCGCCACCTATGAAGTGAGCTGTCCCCCGGACCGGGACTCCCAGGGCGTCCGGCACAGCACCCACCCCGACCTCCCCGGCGCCTGCGCCGCCCTCGAGCGCAACACCCGGTGGGGGCGCGACACCTTCGCGCCCGTCCCCGAGGGCAGCGTCTGCACCATGCTCTACGGCGGCCCCGCGACCGCCCACGTCACGGGCACCTGGGCCGGGCGGCCCGTGGACGCGCGGTTCGACCGGAGCAACGGGTGCGAGACAGCGCGCTGGGACCGCTTCGTGCCGCTGCTCCCCGACATGGGCCCCCACTCCGACGCCTAGCCTCCGATACGGCTTCCGGTACGACTTCCAGTACGGCCTCCAATACAGCCTCCGAGACGGCCCCCCAAGATGCGGTCACACGTTCTACTTCACTTCGTCGTGCGACCTCCCTCTCATCCGGCTCCCCCGCACAACCGCTGCGCTTAGACTCCCTCGCGTGACACGTCGCGGGCCCCTTGGCAAGATGGCCCGAGCGGTCGGCAAGGTGCGGTAACAGGGAGGAAGCGTCTCGTGAGCAGCAGGCCATCCCGAGGCGCTGCTCGCCTCGCAGCCATACTCGACGCGCTTCCCGACGCGTTGGTGCTGGTCAACGCCAATGGGACCGTCGTCAACGCCAACACCATCGCCCTGGAGGCGTTCGAGGCGCCCGGGACGGCTCTGGTGGGGCGGGGGCTGCTCGACCTGCTCCCCGAGTTCGACTCGCGGCTCATCCCGGGCTCCATGCGCCGCCCCGACCACATGGACCCCCGCGGCCGCACCAAGCCGACCCGGATGGTCGCGCGCAGGACCGACGGCACCGAGTTCCCCGTCGAGGTCACCAGCGCCAACCTGGAGAACGGCCAGCAGGCCTACGACGGTTACGGCTACAGCGGCGACGAACTGCTCATGCTCGTCGTACGCGACCTGACCGGGACCGTCGACACCGAGGCCGAGCTGGCGCGGTCGCAGCGGCAGACCGAGATGATCCTGCGGGCCGCGGCCGAGGGAGTCGTCGGGACCGACACCGACGGGCGGATCGTCCTCGTCAACCCGGCCGCCGCCCAGATACTGGGTTACCGGGCCAGCGACCTCGGCGGCCGCGAGCTCCACGACCTCATCCTGCACTCCCGCGCCGACGGCACGCCGTTCTCGTACGAGGAGTCCCCGCTCGCCGACACCCTGCGCTCCGGGCGCAAGCACCGGGTGCGCGGACAGGTGCTGTGGTCCAAGAAGGGCGAGAAGGTCCCCGTCGACCTGACGACCGCGCCCGTGCGCGACGGCGACCAGCTCGTCGGCGCCGTGCTCACCTTCACCGACCGGCGGCCCTACGACGCCCTCGCCGACGAGAAGTCCGCCGCCGAGCGGGCCCACGCCGAGGAGCTGGACCGGCTCGAGGAGGAGCACGCCTCCGAGCTGACCGCCCTGCGCCAGAAGCACATCACCGAGCTGGAGGAGCTCCAGGAGCGGCACGACGAGGAGATCGCCGCCGGCGAGGAGCGGTACGCCGCCCTCGGGGAGCGCGAGAAGGACCGCTACGAGGCCCTCGCCGGCCGGCACGACCAGCTGCTGACCCTGCTCGGGCGCTCCCTGCGCGGGCCCCTCGACGAACTGCGCCGCGAACTGTCCGCGCTCGCCGCCGACGACGCCGGACAGCTGTGGCCCGAGGCCAACCAGGTCCTGCACCACCTCTCGGCCGGCTACTCCCGCATCACCCACCTCATCGACAACGTCCTCGGCTACCAGCGCCTCGACGCGGGCGCCGACGCCGTCGTCCGGACGAACGTCATGCTGGACGCCGTCGTCGCCGCCGGTGTGGACGGCGCGGTCGAGCTGATCGGGCCGGGGCGGGTCCAGTTCGCCGTCCACGCGCCGCCCATCGAGGCCGAGGTCGACGCCCAGCGCCTCGCGACCGCCCTCGCGCACCTCATCGCGGACGTCGCCGGGGTCGACGCGACCGGGAACGCTCCCGTGTCCGCGGGCGGTTACATGGACAACACGGTCGTCGTCGCGGCCGCGCTGCGCGGTGAGAGCGTGCGTATCGAGGTGCGCGGGCCGTACGCCGGGGGCGACCCGGTGCACGAGCCGATCGTGCGCGGGATCGTGCGCGCCCACGGCGGGGTGCTCCAGACGCACGAGGTGCCGGGCATGAGCGGCAGCGCGTACGTCCTCGAAGTGCCCATCGGCGGTGGGGCGGGGGCCGTCGCGGTGCCCGGCCCGGCCGCCCTGGAGGCCGCGCCCGCCCAGGCCACGCCCATGGAGGCCGGGTCCCCGGAGGTCGCTCCGGGAACCGATCCGGGGGAGAGCTCCCCCGCCGAGGGAGGCGGGCGGCGGCGGGCCCGGCGGGCCTCCACCGACTCCTTCCTCGACGGTGACGTCCCGGCCGACGTCGACGAGTCCTCCGCGCCCACCGGGCGGCGCAGGCGGCGTGCGGCGGCCGAACAGGAACAGGCGGCCCTGGCGCTGCCCGCACAGGCCTCCGGCGAGGACGCGGACGGCGGCTCCGGCGGTACCGGCCGGCGCCGCGGACGGCCCGCCGAGGGCGCCGACGGTGCTGACGCGGGCGACCCGGGCGACGCCGGGGTGTCCGAGGGTGCCGTGGTGATGGCCGCCGAGCATGCCGCGGGGTCCGCGGCGGTCGGGAGCGGTCTCGGCGGGACCGTGCCTCCGCAGGGCGTACCCGCTCCGGCCGGACGCCGGGCCCGACGCGACGGTGGCGAGCAGCACGCGCTGCCGGCGGCACTGCCCGCGGGCGGCTCCGCCGGGCCGGGTCAGCAGCCCCAGGGGCAGCTCCAGATCGCCGGGCAGCCCGCGCCGGGTGACGGCACTCCGCAGCAGGACGGGCGCCGTCGGCGTGCGCTCGCCGCCGCGTCGGAGCGAGCGGCCGCACAGGAGGCGGCCCCCCGCTCGGTGTTCGCCCTCCCGCCTGCCGACGCGGACCGCCCGGCCGGTGCCGACGTCAACGCCAACGCCGACACCAACGCCAACACTGGTGCGGCGGGACCGGTTCCGGCGCAGGGACAGCCGCTGGTGGCGGGTCAGCTTCCGGGTCAGGCTCAGGTGCTGGGGCAGGTCCCCGCTCAAGGAATGGTCCCCGGGCAGGTCCAGACTCCGGCGCAGGTTCCGCAGGCACCGGCTCCGGTCCCCGGCCCCGCCGACGGACACGGTGACGACGGTCGGCACGACGCCGTGCCGCACGACCAGGCCGACGACCACACGCCCCCGCAGCCGCACCCGACCACCGCGCCGACGGGCCGACGCCGACGGGCCGTCGCCCAGCCCCCCGAGCCGGCCGGCACGCCCGCACAGGGAATGCCCGCACAGGCAGCCGCGCCCGGTCAGGCCGTGCCCGCGGGTGTTCCTACGACCCCTGCCCAGCAGGTCCCCGCCGCGGTGCCGCCGGTGCAGTACCCGGGTGTACCCGTGCAGAACGCCACCGGACAGGCCGGTCTGGTCCCGCAGCCCGTCGCCGCCCCGGCCTCGCCCGTACAAGCAGCCTCTCCTCAAGCAGCCTCTCCGCAAGCAGTCTCTCCGCAGGCAGCTGCTCCACAGGCCGCTCCTGCACAGGCGGCCCCGGCCCAGCCCGTCCTCCCGCAGGGTGTCCCCGGGCAGCCTGGTCTCGCGCAGCCGGGTCAGCCGCAGCCGCTCCCCGGGCAGCCCCTCCCCGCGGAGGCGCCCCAGCAGCAGACCCCGGCGCAGGCCACGCCCGGCGCCCAGCCCTGGCTCGCCGCCCAGGACACGCCCGGCGCCGGCGTCGCCGTACCCCCGAACCAGCAGACCCCCCAGCCCGTACAGACGCCCGAGGCCGGGCCGGCCACTCCGCCGCCCGGCGTCGCGCTGCCCGCGGACGCGGCACAGGCACAGCAGGCTCAAGCACAAGCGCTGCAAGCCCAGGCACAGGCCCAGGCGCTGCAAGCACAGGCTCAGGCACAGGCCCGAGCGGCACAGGCACAGGCACAACCGCTGCCCGCCGCGGCGGCAGCCGCCGCGGCCGCCGCCGCCCCCGTGGACCCCAACTCCACCCAGGGCCGGGCGATCAGTGTGCGGACGCTCGGGCAGGGTGTGCCGTTCACCCGGCAGGCGGCGCAGGTGCAGCAGCAGGGGGCGGCCACGCCTCCGCCGCACCAGCCGGGCGCTTCGGGGCGGCGGCGCAAGCTCGGCACCCGGCCCGACCCCGCGGTCGCCACCGCCCCGGAGCAGGCGGCCCGTCCGCACCCGGCGGCCGAGCAGACCCCGGCGTCGGCACAGGCGGCACAGGCCGCCCAAGCCCCCCAGCCGCAGCCCTCGTTGGCCGGCCAGTCGAGGCTCGCGCACGCCACCGAGGCGGCCGGGCGGTCGTACGCCATAGGGGCGCCGGACGAGAACGCCGCCGAGGGGCCCGAGCCGCTGGACGGTCCCGGCGGGGCCGTCGAGATCCCCGACACTCCCCGGCCGCAGCCGATGGACGACGAACTGCCCCCGGAGCCGCTGGACAACCCGCGGCGGCTGCTGGTGTGGCCCGCTCCGGACGTGACGACCCAGCAGGCGCTCAGCGACCGTGGCTACCGGCCCGTCATCGTGCAGTCGCGCGAGGAGGTCGACGCGCAGATCGCGGCCTTCCCCGCCGCGCTGTTCGTGGACCCGCTGACCGGGCCGATCACCCGGACCGCGCTTCAGTCGCTCAGGCAGGCGGCGGTGGCGTCCGAGGTGCCGATCATGGTGACCGCCGGGCTCGGGCAGGCGTCACGGGAGGCGGCGTACGGCGCCGATCCCGCCGTTCTGCTGAAGGCGCTGGCGCCCCGGGACAGCGAGCAGCATCCGCCGCGGGTGCTGCTGATCGAGGAGCACGCGGAGATCGCGCTGGCGCTGACGGCGACGCTGGAGCGGCGCGGGATGCAGGTCGCTCGCGCGGCGAGTGACGCGGATGCCGTGACCCTGGCCGGTCAGCTCAGGCCGAACCTTGTCGTGATGGACCTCATGCAGGTGCACCGGCGGCGGGCCGGGATCGTGGACTGGCTGCGGGCGAACGGGCAGCTCAACAGGACACCGCTGGTCGTCTACACGGCGGCGGTGGATCAGGCGGATCTGCCACGGCTGGCTTCCGGGGAGACGGTGCTGTTCCTCGCCGAGCGGTCCACGAGTGCGGAGGTCCAGGCGCGGATCGTGGATCTGCTGGCCAGGATCGGGACGAACTAGGGTCCTGTCGTAGTCGAGCTGCGGCGCCGTCGTGGCTGGTCGCGCCCACGCGGCGGAGCCGCACGTCACCACGGGCCCGCGCCCCTGAAGCCCTCCACTTCACTTGGCCACCAGCCTGCGGGCCGCCTCCCGCACCGAAGCCCGCAGCCGCTCCCGGTCCCCGGCCTCCCCGCCCACCAGGATCCGCCTCATCTGCGGCACCACCGCCGTCCAGTTCGCCACCGCGATCAGCAGGAACAGCAGGTCGCGCGGGGGGATCGCGTCGGTGACGACTCCGCGGGCCTGGCCGTCCTCCAGGGTGGCGACCTTCGCGCGGTAGTGCTCCTGGCGTTCGGCCTCGTCGGGGAGTTCGGCCGTGGCGCCGTACTCCAGGCCCTCCCAGAACAGCAGGCGCAGGACCTCGGGGTGGGCCTCGTGGTAGTCCATGAGGCGGTCGATCCAGTTCTCGATGTCGTCCGGGTCGACCGGGACGGCGACGGCGAGGTCGAGCATGACCTTGCCGAGGACCTTGGTGAACAGCTCCGCCTTGTTGCCGAAGTAGGCGTAGATCAACTGCTTGTTGGCCTTGGCCTCGGTCGCGATGCGGTCGATGCGGGCGCCCGCGATGCCGTGCCGGGCGAACTCCGCGACCGCCGCCTCGAAGATCCGGGCCTTGGTCGCCTCGGGGTCCCTTGCTGCTGCCATGGGGTCAGGGTACGGGCGGGCGAGGGAAGTAACCAACTATTTGGTTGACAGGGAATCGAGGGGCCTCCCACACTGTTGCACTGTTCCAACCAACCAGTTAGTTGTTAGAGCGGACGCGAAGGAGTCCCCCGGTCATGCCGACAACGACCGTCACCACCGGACGGCCAGCCCAAGCCCCCGCCGAGCGGGCGGGCACGCTGCTCCTCGTCCTCATCGCCGTCTGCACCGCCGTCACGGCGGGCAACATCTACCTCGCGGCCCCGCTGCTCCCCCTCATCGCCCACGACTTCGGCTCGACCGCCTCCGCGGTGGCCTGGGTCGCGTCGGTCGCGCAGTTCGGCTACGCCTTCGGGCTGCTGGTCTTCGCCCCGCTCGGCGACAGCGTGAACCGGCGCCGGCTGGTCGCCGTCCTCTCCCTCGTCACCACCGCGGCCCTGACCGGCGCCGCCCTCGCGACCGGCACCACCGCCCTCGCGGCCGCCGTCCTGGTCGCCTCCGCGGCCACCGTCGTCCCGCAGCTGCTGGTCCCCCTGGTCGCCCAGCGCGCCCCCGTCGACCGCCGGGCCCGGCACGTGGCCGCCGTCATCGCCGGCCTGTTCACCGGGATCGTGGCGGCCCGGGTGCTCGGCGGGCTGATCGGGCAGGCGTTCGGCTGGCGGGTGGTGTTCGTGGGAGCGGCCGTGCTGACGGCCGTCCTCGGACTCGCCACGGCCTACGCCCTGCCCGCCGAACGGCCCCGCCGCTCCGGCCCGCTCTTCTCCGGCCTCACCACCCTGCCGTCCGTCGTCCGCCGTTCGCCCGACCTGTGGCGCGCGTGCGTACGGCAGGCGGGGATGTACGGCGCCTGGAGCGCCCTGTGGACCTCGCTGGCCCTGCTGCTGACCGGCCCGTCCTACGGCCTGTCGACCGCCACCGCCGGGCTGTTCGGTCTCTTCGGGCTGGCCGCGAGCGTGGTGGCGCCGCTGGCCGGCGGGTTCGTGGACCGCTTCGGCGCCGCGACGGTCGTACGGTCGGCGTATCTGCTGGCCGCGGTGTCCGTGCCGCTGTTCTGGCTCGGCGGGCACGCGCTGTGGGCGCTGTTCGTCGCGGCGGTGGCCGTCCACGCGGCCCTGGTCGCCTCCCACGTCGCCAACCAGACCCTCGCCCTGACCACCACCTCCACCCCGGCCACCGCCAACACGGCCTACGTCGTCGCCGGTTTCGCGGGCGGCGCGACGGCCTCCGCACTCGCGGGCTCGGCGTTCGGCTGGTGGGGTTGGGGCGGCGTGTGCGCGGTGGCGGGGGTGTGGCTGGGGCTGGGGTGGCTGACGACTTCGGTACGGCGGTGAGGGGACCGTACGGCGGTCAGGGCCCCCGGTTCTCGTCCGGGCGCCCTGACCGCCGTGTCGTGCAGCTCTCCGAGAGCTGCGCTCAGAGCTTGGTGACGTCCAGCTCGCCCTCCGCGTACTGCCTGCGCAGGACCTTCTTGTCGAACTTTCCGACGCTCGTCTTCGGCACCGCCGCGATGATCGACCAGCGCTCCGGGAGCTGCCACTTGGCGATCCTGCCCTCGGCGGCCAGGAAGGCGCGCAGGGACTCGAAGTCGGCGGTGGAGCCCTCCTTGAGGACGACCGTGGCCAGCGGGCGCTCGCCCCACTTGTCGTCGGGGACGGCGACCACCGCGGCCTCGGTGACGTCCGGGTGGGACATCAGCGCGTTCTCCAGGTCCACCGAGGAGATCCACTCGCCGCCGGACTTGATGACGTCCTTGGCGCGGTCGGTGAGGGTGAGGAAGCCGTCGGGGGAGATGGTGCCGACGTCACCGGTCTTCAGCCAGCCGTCCTCGCTGAACTTGTCGGCGGGGCGCAGGGGTTCGGCCTCGGGGCCGTTGTAGTAGGCGCCCGCGATCCAGGGGCCGCGGACCTCCAGCTCGCCGGCGGACTCGCCGTCCCACGGCAGGCGCTCGCCGCCGGGGCCGGTGAGGCGGGCCTCGACGGAGGCCGGGAAGCGGCCCTGAGTGAGGCGGTAGGCGAACTCCTCGGGGGTGCCGACGACATGGGCCGGCGGGCGGGCGATGGTGCCGAGCGGCGAGGTCTCCGTCATGCCCCAGGCGTGGCAGACCCGCATGCCCAGCGCGTCGAAGGCCTCCATCAGGGAGGGCGGACAGGCCGAGCCGCCGATGGTGACCTGGGTGAGGGAGGAGACGTCACGGGGCTTGGCGGTGAGCTCGGCGAGCAGGCCCTGCCAGATGGTGGGGACGGCCGCCGCGTGGGTCGGCTTCTCGCGCTCGATCATGTCGGCGAGGGGCGCGGGCTGGAGGAAGCGGTCCGGCATCAGCATGTTGACGCCGGTCATGAAGGTGGCGTGCGGCAGGCCCCAGGCGTTGACGTGGAACTGGGGCACGACGACGAGCGAGGTGTCCTGGTCGGTCAGGCCCATCGACTGGGCCATGTTGACCTGCATGGAGTGCAGGTAGATCGAACGGTGGCTGTAGACCACGCCCTTGGGGTCGCCCGTGGTGCCGGAGGTGTAGCACATGGCGGCGGCCTGGCGTTCGTCCAGCTCGGGCCAGTCGTAGGCGGTGGGCTTGCCCGCGATGAGGTCCTCGTACTCGTGCACGCGCGCGTGGGTGCCCTCGAGGGCGGTGCGGTCGCCGGGGCCCGCGACCACCACGTGCTCGACAGTCTTGAGATGCGGGAGCAGCGGGGCGAGCAGGGGGAGCAGCGAGCCGTTGGCGATGACGACCCGGTCGGCCGCGTGGCCCACGATCCACGCCAGCTGCTCGGCGGGGAGACGGAGGTTCAGGGTGTGCAGGACCGCGCCCATGGAGGGGATCGCGAAGTAGGCCTCGACATGCTCGGCGTTGTTCCACATGAGGGTCGCCACCCGCTCGTCGGCGGTGACGCCGAGGTCCTCGCGCAGGGCGTGCGCCAGCTGGGCGGCGCGGGCGCCGATCTCGGCGAAGGAGCGGCGGTGCGGCTCCGGCTCGCCGGTCCAGGTGGTCACCTGTGAGGTGCCGTGGATCGACGACCCGTGGGTCAGGATCCTGGAGATCAGCAGCGGTACGTCCTGCATGGTGCTCAGCACGGCGTCCTCCCGGGGCGACATTGCCTGCGCGGTCGTAAGGGTGTGCGCCGATTCTGCGCACATACCGCGCGGTATGTCACTAGAGCCGGGCGATCGATCACGTCACGTTGTGTTCACAACGGACGGTCCGCGCCCTCGGTTCCCGGGCCGGTTCTAGCGGGCGAGCACCAGCTCGGGGTCCTCGCGGAGCTTGCCCAGCGCGCGGGAGACCGCGGACTTCACCGTGCCGACGGAGACGCCGAGCACCTCGGCCGTCTGCACCTCGCTGAGGTCCTCGTAGTACCTGAGGACGACCATCGCGCGCTGCCGGGCGGGCAGCTTCATGATCGCCCGCCACATGGCGTCGTGCAGGGCCTGCTGCTCGGCGGGGTCGTCCTCGCCGGGCACGGGCTCGGGCTCGGGGATCTCGTCGGTCGCGAACTCGTCGACCTTGCGCTTGCGCCACTGCGAGGTCCGCGTGTTCAGCAGGGCCCGGCGCACATAGCCGTCGAGGGCCCGGTGGTCCTCGATGCGCTCCCAGGCGACATAGGTCTTGGTCAGGGCGGTCTGCAGCAGGTCCTCCGCGTCGCTCGGGTTCGCGGTCAGCGACCGGGCGGTACGCAGCAGCACCGGCTGGCGGGCCTTCACGTACGAGGCGAACGAGGGGTACGCGAGGGTCTGCGTCGCCGGGACGGCGGCCTTCGAAGCGCTGGTGCAGACGGGTGTGGTCATGGCTCCACGCTAGGTTCGGGACGCCTGTCCCTCATCGGCCACAGGTCCCGAAGACGACTCCGCCTCAGGTTGTAGAGGTGGGGCTGACTGCACCTCCTGTAGGTGGAGGGCGGGGGGCGGGGTACTGCGGGTTCACCCCTGGGGGGTCACCCGTCCGAGGTGAGCACGAGACCGGACGTCGGCACCCCGGTCCCCGCCGTCACCAGGACGCGTCCCGCCTGCGCCACCTGGTTCACCGCCGTCCCCCGCAGCTGGCGTACGCCTTCCGCGATGCCGTTCATCCCGTGGAGGTACGCCTCGCCGAGCTGGCCGCCGTGGGTGTTGAGCGGGACCCGGTCCTCGCGGACGAAGTCCGGCGCCTCCCCCTTCCCGCAGAAGCCGAACTCCTCCAACTGCATGAGCACGAACGGGGTGAAGTGGTCGTAGAGGATCGCCACGTCGACGTCCTGCGGGGTGAGGCCGGAGGTGCGCCAGAGGTGGCGGGCGACGACGTTCATCTCGGGCAGGCCGGTGAGGTCGTCGCGGTAGAAGCTGGTCATCTGTTCCTGGGCCCGGCCCGCGCCCTGGGCGGCCGCCGCGATCACGGCAGGCCGCTGCGTGAGGTCACGCGCGCGTGCGAGGGAGGTGACGACGACCGCCTGGCCGCCGTCGGTCTCCTGGCAGCAGTCGAGCAGTCGCAGCGGCTCGACGATCCAGCGGGAGGCCGCGTGGTCGGCGAGGGTGATGGGGCGGCCGTGGAACCAGGCCGCCGGGTTGGTGGCCGCGTACCGGCGGTCCGTCACGGCGACATGGCCGAAGGCCTCCGGGGTGAGGCCGTAGGTGTGCAGATAGCGCTGGGCCGCCATCGCCACCCAGGAGGCCGGGGTGAGCAGTCCGAAGGGGAGGGACCAGCCGAGGGCGACTCCCTCGGCGGAGGGTTCGCGGTGCTGGACCCCGGAGCCGAAGCGCCGGCCCGAGCGCTCGTTGAAGGCGCGGTAGCAGACGACCACCTCGGCCACGCCGGAGGCGATCGCCAGCGCCGCCTGCTGGACGGTCGCGCAGGCCGCGCCGCCGCCGTAGTGGACCCGGGAGAAGAAGGACAGCTCACCGATCCCGCAGGCCTGGGCGACGGTGATCTCCGGGCTGGTGTCCATCGTGAAGGTGACCATGCCGTCCACGTCGGCGGGGGTGAGCCCGGCGTCGTCGAGTGCCGCGCGGACCGCCTCTGCGGCCAGCCGCAGCTCGCTGCGGCCGGAGTCCTTGGAGAACTCGGTGGCGCCGATGCCGACGATCGCGGCCTGTCCGCCGAGCCGGTCCCGCGCGCGTGTGCTCATCCGGCGCTCCCCAGGGCGAGTATGACCGTGCCCGTCACGTGGTGGCCGAGGCCGTTGGCGCCCACGACACGGACGGTCGCGAGGTCGCCCTCCAGGGCTTCTACGGTCCCGGTCAACACCATCGTGTCCCCGGGGTAGTTGGGCGCGCCCAGTCTGATCGCCACCTTCCTGAGCACCGCGCGGGGGCCGAAGTGGTCGGTGAGGTAGCGGCCCACCAGGCCGTTCGTCGTCAGGATGTTCATGAAGACGTCCGGGGAGCCCTTCGCGCGGGCCGCCTCCGGGTCGTGGTGCACGTCCTGGTAGTCCCGGGAGGCGATGGCTCCGGCGACGATCAGGGTGCGGGTGATCGGGATCTCCAGCGGGGGCAGTTCGTCACCGGCCTTCATGCGTCCTCCTCGGCGGCCCTGAAGACGGGCAGCACCAACTCGTCGTCGTAGGAACGGAATGCGAGGCGCACCGGCATCCCAATCCGCACCTTGTCGTACGGCGTCCCGACCACGTTGCTGATCATCCTTACGCCCTCGGCGAGTTGGACGAGGACGACGGCGTACGGCCCCGCAGCGTCAGCGGCGTGATCGACGTCCGTGAACGCCGGGAAGGGCGGGTGGTGCATGACGACGTACGAGTACACCGTGCCCTCGCCGCTCGCCTCGACGGTGTCCCAGTCGGGGTGGCCGCAGTGGGCGCAGCCGGGGAGCCAGGGGAAGCGGAGGGTGGCGCAGGCGGTGCAGCGCTGGACGAGGAGCCGGTGCCGGGCGACGCCTTCCCAGAAGCCGGCGTTGTCGCGGTTGACGACGGGGCGGGGGCGCAGGGGGCGGGGGCGCTCGGAGGGGGATCGCTCCGGGCGAGGGCTCTCGGAGCGGGGCGGGGGCTGTTTCTGCCGTGCGGGGGCGTACTTGAGGATGCGGAAGCGGTGGGTGCCGACGAGGGTGTCGCCCACCCGGACGTCGGTGCGGGTGGTGACGAAGTGGCCGGTGCCCAGCTTGGTGGTCTTCCTGGCCGAGACCGACTCGATGACGGTGTCGAAGGTGATCTCGTCGCCTGGGCGCAGGGGGCGGAGGTACTCCTGCTCGCAGTCGGTGGCGACGACCGAGGTGCAGCCGGACTCGTCGAGGAGGGCGAGGAGTTCGTCGTACGCCCGCGCGCGGCCGGTGTGTCCGGTGAGACCGCCCATCGTCCAGGCCTGGAGCATGGTGGGCGGGGCGACGGCGTCGGGGCCGGCGTAGGCGGGGTGGGTGTCGCCCAGGGCCTCGCACCAGTGGCGGATCATCGGGACGTTGACGGGGTCCTTGCCGGTGGCGGCCACGGCGGCGGGGTGCCCTTCGTAGGACTTGAGCCGGGCCGTCAGGTCGTCGTCGTCCACGGGCGCACGCCTCCCTCGCTCACGGGTTTCTGACTGTCCGTCAGATGTGAGGGGTTGTCAAGGTCGTTGCCGCATGCGCGAACACGCCTGCGCGGCGGCGCCGAAGCACCGCCGCGCGGACGTGTCACCTCCCCGAAGAGTCCCCTTGTCCCGTTGATGCACCCCCTCGTTCCGATCCCCCCGGCGGGCCCCCCGGACCTCCCGCTCCCCCCTGCCGATCCCCCTGACCGTCCCCCTGGCCGATCTCCTCTTGCCACTCTCCCCCGGGAGCGGCCCGCCAGGGCTCGTCAGCCCTCGCGGATCACCGTCACCACCACAGCGGGGTGAAATGCACGGCCGTGTTGTTGTTCCCCTGGTTGACGGCCGTGAAGGCGGAGCCGGTGACCTGTGCGGTGTTGCTCTGGTTCGAGGCGCCCGAGCCGACGGCGTTCTGCTGCGTGGTGGACGCGTTGCCGTTGTTGTCGTGTCCGACACCGCTGCCCACGATGCTCGCGACCCCCGCGTTCGATCCGTCGTCCGCGAAGCCGCCGTTGTCCGCCGCGGCGACGCCGGTGAAGAGCGCGGCGGCGAGCGGGAGGGCGGAGACGGCGGCGATGACGCGGGCGGTACGGATGCTTGCCATGTGTGTTTCCTCCAGAACCCGGCCTGGTGCCGGTAGTACGTCAAGTAAGGCTGTTTCCGGGGCAGTTGGCCGACTTTCCCGGTGCTGTGCACGACGTCGCGAGATCAGAGTTGCCCAGCGGATCACCGGCGAACCAGAGCGGAAGGGGTTATTCCCCCTGAAGCGTGAGGACAAGTCGATAAACCCCTTTCGCTACTTCACCGGGCGATTCGGAGAGATCGGGGCACTCAATGATCAAGCGCCCCAAGAGGCAAAGCGTTCCGGCAGATTTCCAGCCAATCGCGCGGGCCCGGCGAGTCGCGCTCGCTCACCCTTCCTTTTTTCGAACACTCGTACGAACATGGAGGCATGGCCACCACAGACCGGCAGGCCACGACGCTGGCCCTCGCACACGCCCTGTCAGCCGCCGAGCGCGGGCTGGCCGTTATCCCCCTGTCCCGCACCAAGCTTCCGGCCCTGCGCTCCCCCCACCGCGACGACCCCTCGGCCGCGCCCTGCCACGGTGAGTGCGGGGCGTTCGGACACGGGGTGTACGACGCCTCCACCGACCCCGTCCGCATCCGCGAGCTCTTCGCCGCCGCGCCCTGGGCGACCGGCTACGGGATCGCGTGCGGCCTGCCGCCCCACCATCTGATCGGCATCGACCTGGACACCAAGTCGGGCACGGACTCCTCGGCGGCCCTGCGCGAGCTGGCCCTGCGCCATCTGTTCACGATCCCCGACACGGTCGTCGTCCTGACCCCGAGCGGCGGCCGCCACCTCTGGCTCACCGGCCCGCCCGACGCGGCCGTCCCCAACTCGGCGGGCCGACTGGCCCCGGGCATCGACATCAGGGGGGCGGGCGGCTACCTCGTCGGGCCCGGCTCCCGCACCGACCACGGCACCTACGGCACGGCACCGGGCACGGCCCATCTGGCCCCGGCGCCCTGCCCGCCCGCCCTGCTCCGGCTGCTGCTGCCCCCACCGCGCCCCACCCACCCCGCGACCCACCCCTCGGCGGGCGACCAGGGCCAGGGCCTGGTCCAGTTCGTCCTCGCGGCACACGAGGGCCAGCGCAACACCCGCCTGTTCTGGGCGGCCTGCCGCGCCTACGAGAACGGCATCGGCCCGGCCCTGGTCGCCCCCCTGGTCTCCGCCGCCCTCGACACGGGCCTCACAGAACGGGAGGCCAGAGCGACGATCGCTTCGGCGGCTCGGATGACGGGGCGGAGGGGGTGAGGGGGGGCGGGGGCTCGGGCTCCGGGGGGATCGGCCGCTCCGCGGGACCGGGGGCCCCGCGGGGGGCGGGCGGCTCCGCGGAACCGGCGGCTCCGTGGGACCGGGGGGGCTCCACGGGACGGCGGCTCCGCAGGACCGGGGGCCCCGCGGGGGGGGCGGGCGGCTCCGCGAGACCAGCGGCTCCGCAGGACCGGGCGCCCCGCCGGGGGGGGCGGGCGGCTCCGCGAGACCAGCGGCTCCGTGGGACCGGGGGGCTCCACGGGACGGCGGCTCCGCGAGACCGGGGGGGCTCGCGGGGCCCGGGGGACCGCAGGACCAGCGGCTCCACCGGGTCGGGGGCCCCACGGGACCAGCGGCTTCGCGGGACCGGCGGCCTCGCGGGGTCCGGGGGGCCGCGAGACCGGCGGCTCCGCGAGACCGGCGGCTCCGTGGGGCCGGGGGTTCGCGGGGCCGGGGGTTCGCGGGGCCCGGAGGACCGCAGGACCAGCGGCTCCACCGGGTCGGGGGCCCCACGGGACCAGCGGCTTCGCGGGACCGGCGGCCTCACGGGGCCCGGGGGACCGCAGGACCAGCGGCTCCACCGGGTCGGGGGCCCCACGGGACCAGCGGCTTCGCGGGACCGGCGGCCTCACGGGGGCCGGGGGGTCGCGGGACCGGCGGCCTCTCGGGGCCCGGGGGACCGCAGGACCAGCGGCTCCACCGGGTCGGGGGCCCCACGGGACCAGCGGCTTCGCGGGACCGGCGGCCTCACGGGGGCCGGGGGACCGCAGGACCAGCGGCTCCACCGGGTCGGGGGCCCCACGGGACCAGCGGCTTCGCGGGGTCAGGGGCCCCGGAGGGCCAGGGGCACCCGGTGTTCCCCGGCGCTCCGGGGCCGTGGGGGTGGGACCTCGGGGGTGCTCATGCCCTGAGGGGGAGCGAGGTGCCGTTCGCCGCCGCGCCGGCCCCCGCCCCGCGGGACGTACGCCGGCAGCCGAGCCCACCCGCACCACCAGAAGCCGACCGCACCGGTCCGCCCCGCCCCACCCCGGGAGTCACACCCCCGGCGCGGCGAGCCGCCGTCCGCTACCCCCCCTGCTACCCCACCCGCCTCCGCCCCGCCCGATGCTCCGTCAGCCAGCTCTCGGCGTACGCCACCGCCGGGGCCAGGTCGAACAGGCGGGAGTCGGCGGTGCCGACGCGGCCTCGGGTGACCGGGTGTTCGGGGAGGGACTCGTAGGCCTCGCCCAGGGCCGGGAAGTCCGAGGTGTCGAAGTCCACGTCGCGGTAGCGGTGCCAGCGCCTTCCCGAGCCGTCGTCGACCGCACAGCCGTACTCCCGGCTGCCCTGGCCCGGTACGCGGTACTCGGCCAGGTGGAAGGCCGTGCAGACGGAGTAGCCGACGCCCAGCAGCAGGACGCGCGCGTCCAGTTCCTCCAGCCGGGCGAGTGGGGACTCCTCGCCCAGGTGACAGTCCAGGGCGTGTCCGGCGGTGATCCGCGCCGCGGCCGGCCCCAGGGCGGCGAAGGAACTCTGCGGATGGTCGCTGCGCAGCGCTCCGGGCCGGGTGCGGACCTCCTCCGGCAGCACGCCCACCCCGTAGCTCGGCGTCCGGGCGGGATCGAACGCGGGCAGTGTCGCCCGCAGCCCGGCCCACTCCGTCGCCGGCACGGAACGGCCCCGGGTGAGGGGCCAGCGGGACGGGTCGGAGTTGTCGGGGGTCTGGGCGTAGACGACCAGGGTGCCGTCCGCCCCGAGCACGTCCAGGAGCGAGTCGACCACGCCCCGCGCCCCGCCCCGCACGGGTCCGACGGCCCGCAACGACGTGTGCACGAGCAGGGTGTCGCCGGGCCGGATGCCCAGCGCGCGCAACTGTGAGGCCAGTTCGGCCCCGAGAAGAGGGATGGTCTCGGTCAACTCGGTACTCCTTCGAGGACGTCCGCGTGCTCACGCCGCACGTCGGCACGGCTCAGCCCCACCGGCAGCGGCGCGGACCACAGCAGCCGCAGGTCGTGGCGGACCGCGGAGGCCAGCGGCCCGCCCCGTGGGCTCCCGCCCTCGATGAACTCGCGCAGCCCGATGTCCCCGCCCCTGGCCATGGTGTACGGCGGTACCGAGTGCCGGGACAGCACCAGCGCCCCGGGATCCGCCGCACCGGAGGCGCCGGCCGCGAACAGGTGCCGTACGGCGTGGAAGTGGCGTTCCTGGAGGCCGCCGACGTCGATCACCGTGGCGTGGGCCGGGACGGCGGTGCCCCGGCGCAGGGTGAGGGGGACGGCGGCGCGGTCGTGGACCAGGACGTGGGCGGCGGCGTAGCGCAGGGTCTGTTCGTCGGCGGTGGCGCCGCCCTTGCCGCCGAGCCGTTCGAGGACGCGGGCCCGCCGGGCCGGGGTCAGGGTGCGGACCAGGTCGTCCAGGGCGGCGACGACACCGGGCTCCGGGAGGGTGTCGTACAGCCCGAAACGGCCCGGCACCAGGGGCGACAGGAGCAGGTCGAGGCAGCGGGCCAGCAGGGTCGTCTCCTCGGCGACGGCGGCACCGGGCAGGCCGTTGACGCGGCAGCCGAGGGAGCCGGCCAGCACGATCTGGAGGTACGGGGCGGGCAGTCCGGCCCCGGTGAGCCGGGTCGCCATCCGGACGGCGGGCAGGACGTAGCTGAGCGCCCGCAGCGGGACCGTGGTGCTGGCGCCGTACACGATCCGCAGCACCAGCGGGGCCCGGACGGCCTCGCCCGCGGCCCGCAGCAGCGCGGCAGCGCCGTGCCGGGGCAGGCCCTGGACGTAGCCCGAGCGTCTGGCCTCGGCGCCGACGAGCGCGTTCAGCACCCGCGGGCGCAGTCGGTTGACCTCACCGGTCTCCTGCGCGTCGGCGCACGGCGGCAGGGTGTCCAGGAGCCGGCGGACGTCACCGTCGGTGAGGGGCCGCGGCTCCTTGCCGGGCCCCAGGACCGGCACCCCCCGCAGGACGGCCGTGAGCAGATTGGCCTGCTTCTTTCCCAGGGGTGGCACCCCTGCGAAGACGTTGCGCATCGCACCTGACAATTCGCCAAAAAACCCTGAATAGTTACGAGTTGATGGCCTGAATTGTGTCACGACAGGTCACCCGGATCGCCCGAAACGGGAAAGAACGACAAAAACGGATCAGGTCGGCGGCATCTCCAGGTCGAAGTCGATCCGCTTGCGGTCACGCATTGACCGGACCGTGGGATGGTCGGGCCCGAACTCCTCCTCGGCCGCACGCCGTGTGCTCCGCAGGTCCTGCTCGGCGTCGGCGTCACCCGTCAGGCTGCGGTCCAGGGCGACGTTGAACTCCGCGCAGAGCACCCGGGGATGGTAGTCGCGGTAGAGGTGGCGATAGGCGTCGCGCACCTCCTCGTCCTCCGCCAGCGCCGCCTCGTGGCGGCGCAGCACGGACAGCACGCCGGCCCGGTTGGCCCGGCACGCGACGGTGGCGGGATGCCTGGCGCCCAGCAGCCTGATGAGGAGCGGCAGTGTCTCGTCGGCGAGCGTCAGCGCCCGCTCGGTCTCCCCCTGGTTGCGCAGGATGGCCACCAGGTTGGTCGCCGCGGCCAGGCTGAAGGGGTGCTCCGCGCCCAGGCGCTCGCGGTAGCGCTCGTGGTTCCGCTCGCCGAGCCGCACCGCCTCCGCGCCCCGGCTCGGGTCCAGCTGGGACAGGGCCAGCAGGTCGCAGGCGAGGTTGGCGGTGCACGACATGGTGTCGGGGTGCCCCTCGCCGTAGCGCTGCCGGTAGACGTTGAGGGTGGAGCGCGTCTGGGCCTCCGCCTCGGCGTAGTGGCCGAGCCTGCGCTGGGTCACCGCCAGGGAGGTGTCGGTGCGCAGCACGTCGTTGGACTTCTCGCCCTGGAGGTTCACGAACCGCCGGCGGATCTCGAAGAGCAGGTCGAGGGAGCCCTGGTAGTCCCCCATCTCACGGCGGTCCAGGGCGACTCCGTTGGCGAGGATCCAGGTGACCCGGTGCTGGAGTCCGAGCGCCTGGCGGCACCTCTGGTAGGCCTCGGTGGCCCGTTCCAGCGCCTCGGCGGGCCGGCCGACCAGGTTGAGGGAGACGCCGAGGTTGTTCGCCGCGCGGAGGGTCTCCTCGTGGTCGGGGCCGAAGTGCGGGCTGTTCAGGTAGAGCTCGTGGGTGTTGCGGTCCTCGGCGTGCGCCTCCTGGTAACGGCCGAGGCCCCGCAGGTCGGCGGCGTAGTTGCGGGCGGTGACCAGGGTGTAGCCGTCGTCGGGGCCCAGTTGGTCGCGCTGGCGGCGCAGGGTGTCGGAGTCCAGTTCGTGGGCGTCCCGGTAACGGCCCAGGGAGCGCAGCGGGTTGGCCACCTGGGCGGCCAGCCGCAGCCGGAGGTGGTGGTCCGCGCCGAGGGACTCCGTCCAGACCTCGAGCGCCTTCTGGCCGAGCGCGGCGGCGGCGCGGTGGTCGCCGATCCGCCACTGGTTGCGGACCTGGCGGATGACCCACTCGCAGACCCGCGCGTCGGTGTTGTACAGCGCCTCCGAGGGCTCCAGATGGGGCAGCAGTTCCGCGAACCGCTCCCGGGCCGCGGCGCTGTCCTCCTGGAAGGCGGCCGAGGGCAGCGCTCCGGCCAGCACGAGCTGGGCCTGCCGCCGGGTCCGTGCCTGGCGCTCGGGGTTCTCCCCCAGCCACTCCCGCACGGCGGCCTGGACCAGCCGGTGGACCTGGATGGAGCCGCTCTGCTGGTCCACGGTGGCCAGCGCGTACCGGCCGAGGTCGCGGATCAGGTAGCCCATCACCATCGGGTCGAGCACCGACTCGTCGCCGGTCTCCTCGGCGAGGCGGTTGCGCATGGCGTCGCTGTAGAGCAGCGAGTGCGCGATGGGCTCGGGGGAGAGGTAGGCGCACAGCTCCAGCAGGCGGACCGCGGCGGGCCGTTCGTTGCCCAGCCGGTCGACGGTCAGCCGCCAGACCGCGAAGAGGGACTCCTGCTGGCTCTCGCCGGCGCCCGCGGAGCCGTTGAGCACCGAGCTGACCCGGCTGTTGACCTGTTCGAGGTAGGTGTCCAGGGGCATGGCCGTCTGCCGCAGCCAGGCAGCCGCGAGTTCCATCGCCATCGGGAAGTCGCCCAGGGTGTCGGCGATCCGGTCGGCGTCCGCCGCCGAGAGTCCGTCCACCCTGCGACGGAGCAGGGCGATGCTCTCGGACCTGTTGAAGGAGTCCACCTCGATGGCGGTCTCGGTCTCCTGGTGGGGAGAGCGCCGGGCGGTGAGAATGACGTGGCCCGGCCCCTCGGCTGGAAGGTACGGCTCCACCGTCGTGTCTCCCTCGTTCCTGTGCGGCGTTTCGCCGCCCGCGTCCTGGCTGTCGGTGACGTTGTCGAAGACCAACAGCCACCGGCCGTGACGGTCACTGCTCAGCTCCGTCATGGTCGCCTGGACGCGTTCGTCCACTGTGTCGCCCAGGACTCCCAGCTCAACGCCGAGTTCCGCCAGGAGCTGCGGGATCCGGTTGGGCTGTTCCGCCGGAATCCAGTGCACCAGGTCGTACTGGGATCCGTAACGGTGGACATATTCCTGCGCGATCTGAGTCTTACCGATTCCACCCAAACCGTACAGAAATGCTCGACTGACCGGCGTATCCACGCGGAGCGACTCGGCACTCAGCTTGGTCCGCAGCCGTTCCAGCTGGACGTCCCGGCCGGTGAAGGAGTTGTTGCGGCGCGGCACGTTGAAAATCCCGGGAACACGGCCCGGGAAGCCGGTTCCCCCGGTGACGACGGCGGTGGCCGACGCATCGATCTCCAGCATGGCGAAGACCTTGCCGAGAACCTGCTCGGCGGGAGCGTCCACCAGGGTGAATCCGGGCAGTCCGCGCAGCGCCGGCTCGGGCTGGTGCTCCCGGGTGCGCAGACCGATGATGCGGGGTCCCTCGCTCGCCGCCACCAGGGCCCGCACCTCGTCGGCGACCGGAGTCGTGGCGAAGTCCGGCGAAAGGAGGGCGACGACCACGTCGGCGCCTTCCTCGGCCCCACCGGGCAGGGATTCGGACGGGCTGCTGCCCCGCTGGGTCACCGTGACACCGGCCGCCTGGAGCTGGGCCGCGATCCACTCCGCCCAGGCCCCGTCACGCTTGGCGTAGTCGATCCGCACCCGCGGCACCAGGCGCCCCCCGGGCACCGGCACCCGCTGGAACCGCGAGAGCAGCTGCCTGCGCACCGGCTCCTCGACCGGCCGCAGGGCGGTGACCCGGCCGTCCGTGATGACCGAGGTGAGACGTTCGTAGGCACCCAGCAGGGAGGCGGGCTGACGGGGCGTGTCCGCGACGGTGGCGAGGACCTCCTCGTAGGCGAAGAAGGGCTTGTAGGGGATCTCCACCGCACCCCAGTAGCCGTCGGGGTCGGCCGCCCGCGGGGTGTTCTTCAGGAACTCCTGGAAGCGGTGGCGGGCGTGTCCCCGGCTGATCGCCAGCTTCTCCTGCTCGGCGTCCTCCACCCGCATGGGCACGGGGAGGATCTTCACGTGCGGGGCGATCCGCCGTACGTCCGCGGCCACGCTGGCGCTGCCGTCCACCGACTGGGTGTTCAGGGTGAAGCAGTTGACCAGGACGTCCGGCATCAGCACGGTGGTGATGCCGGAGGTGTCGCTCCAGCCCGTACGGCTGTCGATCAGGGCGTAGTCGTAGTTGTGCCGCATGTCGTCGCGCAGGGCCTGGAGGAAGGCGGCTCCGTCGCGCTGTTCGTAGAAGCCCTTCCAGTCGTAGGTGTTGATGGTCTCGGAGTACTCGGGGGTCCTGCGGCCGGGGGAGACGAACAGGACGTAGCCGCCGCTGTCGAAGCTCCAGTTCAGGGCGGAGGCGTAGCGCTCCACCCGGGCCTGCCGGCTGTAGTCGCCCCCGGCCGGCCTGGGCCTTGCCAGGTCGAACCCGCGGATCAGGTCGATGACGCCGGGCGTGGAGCGCAGCTCCGGGTCGCCGAGGAAGGGGGCGAAGTAGCGGTGCAGACCGGGGGCTTCCAGGTCCCAGTCCATGGCCAGGACGCGTTTGCCGTTGCTCGCCAGGATCCAGGCCACGTTCGCGAGGGCCATGGTGCGGCCGGTTCCGCCCTTGAACGAGTAGAACGTGACGATCGTGCCGGAGTCGTGGGTACCGGCGCCACCCGGGTCGAACGTCATGAGGAGTACCTTCCGAGCAGGGGAAACGTATGGAGCCCTTCGGCCGGCGGCGCCGGTGACCGCACGGCCTGCACCGACCTGAGGGCTTCGTTCTGGAGCCGGATGAGCACCTTGCGCAGGGACGAGGTGAAGCTCTCCGCGTCCGGCAGCCCCCAGCGTTCGTACTCGCTGTGGCGGGCGCGCAGCAGCGGGAGCGTGCGGTCCAGGAGTTCGTCGAGGGTGACCGTGAGTTCCGCCGACTCGGTGTCGTCGCGCGCCCTCGGTTCGAGCGCCGTCGTCGCCTCGGGGCTGCGCTCGTCGACGGCGGCCAGGAGGCTGCGCTTGTCCCCGCGCAGGGTCACCCAGGCGTCCACCAGCAGCACCACGAGCTGCTCGGGGTCCTGTTCCCGGCTGATCCGGTCGACGGTCTCCTCGTCCAGGGGCAGCACGGTCGCCGTGAAGTCGAGGGTGGTGGCGGTGTCCACCACCAGTGAGACCAGCGCCCCGTCCTCCCCGGGGGCGTAGGGGGACCAGTTCAGGGGGGTCTTGCCGTAGCTCTGGCGCGAGTGCCGTTCCTCGGGCAGTTCGTCCCGGGCGGGGGCCGCCACCACGAAGCTGACCGTCTGTCCGCTCGCGGGGGCGGGGGCGCCGACCGGCGTCTGGCTCCCGGACATGTCGAACCCGTGCACCTCCGGCAGCCGTTCCGTGGCCGCCACGACGCGGTCGGCGATCGCCTCCAGCACCTCCTCGTACGCGGCCCGGTAGCGCGCCCGCAGCCGCAGCAGGTGCAGCAGCCCGTCCTGCCGGTAGGCCTCCGACTCCACCCGGAGCGGCGGGTAGGGGACGACCTCGTCGAGCTCACCGGTCGGATCGGGTTCCCACATCACCGGTACGACGGCGTCGGCGCGGCGGCCGGTGCGGGACCAGTGCAGATTGAGCCGTCGCTGGAAGTAGGACCACTCGGCCAGGCAGTAGGACTGCGCGAAGTAGGGCGGGGAGTGCAGCACCACCAGGACGGTGGAACGGCCCAGCATGTCCGTCGAGATGTCCGACGAACGGGGCTCACCGCGCGCCCCCACACTGTCCGGTGGGCGTCCGGTGCGGCGCCCGACGACCGCACACAGGTCGTGGAAGAACGCCGCGACCCACTCCTCGTCGACGGTGCGCACGTGACTCAGGTAGAAGTGGCTCACGGTGACTCCAGTCGCTCGGCACGGCCCCGGGACGCGGACTGCCTCGGGCGGTGCCGGACGGAGGCCGGATGCGGGCTGCCGCCCTCCTCGGCATCAGCCCCACCACATCGGCTTGCTGTTCGAATGTGGGAGAAACACGAACACGGGCTTTGCGCGCACCATAAGCGGCGCTCGACACCTCGCCGACCACCTGCCGCGCCTCCGGTCCCGCCCATTCCCCCTCCTCCGCTCGGCCGACCACCCGGCTGATCCCGCCCGTCATGGCGGAACCGCTGCTTACGCACTGCGGGTCGACCGCGGGGGCGGCGGCCGCACCCGGGCGGTGCCCGACGCAGGGGCGTCCTGCGCCGCTGTCCGAACCACCCGGAAAGGTGTCAGCCGCCGAACGCCGGATTGACCGGTCGGGGGAACGGTTTGATCTGTCGAGGGAACGGTCTGACCTGTCGAGGGAACGGTCTGACCGGCCGGGGGAACGGGACGCCGGTCCACCCGGAAGCCGTACGCCTCGGCCTCCTCGGTCATGTGCTCGACGAAGCAGGCGCCCCAGGAGGTCAGGGCAGCCCTGTTCCGCCGCAGGACCCGCAGCGCCCCAGCCGCCTGGGTGCCGCACAGCCGCAGCCGCTGCTCGGCCAGCCGGGCCTGGGCGCCCCCCAGCGTGTGGGCGGCCCGCGACCAGAAGTCCAGCAGGCCGATGTGCGCGTGGGTGCCGGTGAGCACCCCTCCCAGCGGGCGGGGGTCGGGACGCCAGCCCACCCGGTGGAGCGTCCGGTCACGGGGGTCGGTGAGGTCGACCAGATCGGTCAGCGAGCCCAGAGCCAGGTGACCGGTCTCGTGCAGGACGGTCTCGGCCAGCAGCAGGGGGTCCCGCTGGGGAGCGGCCGCCAGCGCGCCGTACGCCTCCCGACTGGACGAGCTGCGTCCGCGTCCTCGGGGTCCGGGGCGCAGCGGCACCAGGGCCGACCACAGGAAGGCGCAGTCGACGGCCCGCTCCGGCATCAGCTCGCCCAGCAGCTCCCAGGTCCGCTCCACCGCCGACTGCCACGCGGCCAGCAGGGCCGGCGACTGCCGCGGCTGGACCGGGAAGCCGTACACGTCCCGGTACGGATCGGCGTCCTCCACCGTGATCGACAACCGGGAGGCGGCGGGCGCGGACGGCTGGACCACCAGGCGGCGGGGCGCGAACGGATGCTCCCGCTGGTCCTCACGTGGGTTCTCACGGGGGTTGCCACGGCTGTCCTCACGGCGGCTCTCCCGAAGGCTCACCGTCCGGTTCGCCCAGGCCACGGTCCAGCCGTCCAGCCGGACGCTGTTCGCTCCGCCGGACAGCCGGACCACACCCAGGGTCGGCAGCCACAGCGTCCCGTCCCGCACCGGAAGGGACAGCGCGGGCCGCAGACCGGCCCGCAGGGCGGCGGCGTGCCCGAACGTCCCGAGCCGGGCGAGGTCGACGGGCAGGTCGGCGCCCGGCCCGGTGCCATGCAGGGCGCGCAGGCACCGTCTGAGCCAGACGCCCGCGTGCGGGTGCAGCAGCACCTCTTCGAAGGCCCGCGGGTCAGCCGCGTACGCCCGCACGCACAGCTCCCAGCCGGCGGCCGCGTCCCGCGTCCACGCCTCGGGCACGGTCCGTCGGGCGGCGTCGGCCAGGCCCTTCAGAAGCAGCAGTCGCCGGCTGACCTGGCCCCGCCGGAGCACCGCCAGGGCGGGGGCGGCGGGACGGGACCGGGCCAGGGCCGCGAGGTCCTCCGCCGTCAGACGCAGCGCCACGGGTTCGCTCACGAGGCCTCCCCGAACCACTCCCTGACATCCGCCGCCACCCGGTCCCGGATGTGCGTGGTGAGCAGGCGGAGATCGGCGCAGAAGACACTGGGGTTGTGGAATCCGTTGCGCGGGTGGAAGCGGTGCGCCCGCAGGCCCCCGCCGCACAGCCGGACCACGGGACAGACGACACAGTCCGCGGCCAGGGGCTCCGGCCCCGCGCCCCGGGCCGCGACCACCTTCGGATGCCGGGCCACCGTGTCGAAGTCGTGGTCGCGCAGGTTCAGCCCGGTCGCGGCGGCCCCGTCGTAGGCCGCCTTGAGGCTGTCGGGCAGTTCCACGGAGAGGTCGCTCTCCACCACGATGTGATCGGAGACGGTGTGCTGCACGGGTGCCGAGGGGGCGAGTTGGGCGCCGAGCGCACGCTCCATGATCTGCTCGAACCGACGGATCCGGGTCTCCCGCACCGGCGCGGAGTACCAGCGCTCGAAGACGGCCAGCAGCCAGTCGGCGTACGGCGTCGCCGAACCGTCGCGGCCGGGGGGCGGGTGTTCCCAGGTGCTGTGCGGGAGCAGGAAGTCGATCATCGGGGGCCGGTGGGCGAGGAGTTGGCCGTAGACGGCGAGCGGGTCGCTGTGGGGGTCGACGGTGCAGAGCAGACCGCTGTACAGCGCTCTGTTCTCCGGTCGCCTCAACAGTTCCAGCCCCTTCAGAACGGCGGTGTAGCTGCTCCGGCCGTTCCTGGAACGCCGATGGCGGTCGTTCGCCGCGCGGTCGCCGTCGAGGCTGACCCCCACCGACACTCCGTACCGCCGGAACAGGTCCAGCCAGTCAGGATCGAGGAGTGTTCCATTGCTCTGTACGGAGATATCACAGCCAGCTACACCCTGTAACCGGTTTGTCAAGACCGACACGATGTACTCCATCCGCTCCTTTCCGGCGAGGAGCGGCTCACCTCCGTGCAGGACGACACGGACCTCCGGCAGGGCATGGGTCCGGGCGTGCTCCGCTATGCGCTCGGCGAGCGGGACCACCGACTCCTCGGGGAGCACCCGGGGTTTGCGTCGCCAGCTGGAGTCCTGGAGTTCGTAGACGTAGCAGTGGTCGCAGGCGAGGTTGCAGTGCTGGGCGACCTTGACCACCCACTCACGAAAAGGCCGCACCTTCCGCATGTGCCACCTCCTGCGGCCCGGAGTGCCTCCGTGCCGGGCGCGACGCAGGGGCAGGCGGCAAGGCCGATTCGAAGGAGGCCGCACTGCCGTTCGGGTCGCCGTGGCCGTACACGACCTGCCACAGGACCTGCCCGAATGGACCAGCGGGCAGGGGTGCGTCGAGGTCCCGCTCCAGTTGTCCGGCCAGGTCTGGCATCCCCAGATCCACATCGGTCGCTGGCTTGTCCACGAACCCCCCGTGCTCACTCGTACCGCCACACCCGGCGGTTGTTCCGGGCACGGTGGTGTGGATGTGGTCGTTGCGGGCGTGCGTCGACCCGCAACTCGGCCGGGAACGCATCGAGTTGCGGACGGAGTCATGCGGTTCTGCCTTCAGGGAAGCACATTGATCGCCCGGCGGCCAGGAACCCGGGACCGTGCTCCCCGGCCAGCGGCCGGTTCTCGCCATGATGCCCACCAAGGCCCCCTCGACAACGCGGTGTTGGCACCCGCACGACTCCAAGTCACCATGAGGCTTTCCCTCTTCATGGCGAGGTGA
The DNA here is from genome assembly GCF_000383655.1 of Streptomyces sp. 351MFTsu5.1. Lineage (NCBI taxonomy): Bacteria > Bacillati > Actinomycetota > Actinomycetes > Kitasatosporales > Streptomycetaceae > Streptomyces > Streptomyces sp. 351MFTsu5.1. Next base: position 137,202 of record NZ_KB911776.1, read on the forward strand.
CGCATGGCGGCATTCACACCTGGGCAAAACGTTCCGGGGCCGCGCGCGACGATAGGCAACGACGATCTTCCGCCGTTGTTCCGCTCCAACGACCAGTGGGCGCTGACCCGTCAGAGCGAGGCGTTCCGGGCCACGATGACCCAGCTGACCCTGCTCCTCGTGGCAACCGTCTTCGCCACCCTGGCCGACCACTTCGGCAGCCATGTCCTGACCGCCGTGTCCGCCCTGCTGTACGGCCTCACCGTGGTCACCGGGGTCGTCATCCAGCGCCGCCGGGCCCGCGCCCACTGGCAGGCACATCGCGACGCGGCGGAGACCGTCAAGTCGCTGGCCTGGCAGTACATGGTGCACGGCGGCCCCTTCCACTCGAAGGTGCGCGATCCCGACGGGCTGTTCAACCAGCAACTGGAGGAGCATTTACGGGGGTTACGGCGCATAGGGTGGAAGGAGCCGGCGCCCGAGCGGGTCCCGGGGACGAACTCCGGCCCTGTTCCCGCACCGTCCGGCCACACCCTGTGGGACCCGGCCAGCCGGCACGAGCCGGACGATCCGCGGCACCCCCAGATCACGCGCGCGATGCGGGCGGTACGCGAGAAGCCGTTCGCCGTCCGCAAGGACATCTACCTGCGCGACCGGGTCCTCGACCAGCTCAGCTGGTACGGCGGCCGAGCGGTGCAGGCGCGCCGGTCGGCCGCCCTCTGGTCCGCGCTGACCGCGCTGCTCACCCTGCTGGCCCTGGTCGCGGCCGTGTCCAGAAGCGCGGGCCTGGTCTCCGGCTGGGACCTGAGCGGCCTGCTCGCCGCCGCGGCCGCCACGGGCGTGGCCTGGCTGGAGACCCGCCGCCACCACCCGCTCTCCTTCGCCCACGCCCTGGTACGAGAGGGCCTGGAGACCCAACGCGCCGTCCTGGCCCAGAGCGTGGCCGAGGACCGCTGGCCCCAGGCGGTCACCGACACGGAACATCTGATGCTGCCGCAGCACACGGATTGGCTGGCGCGGTTCGGGGGGTGATGTGCCGGGGGGAATTTACGGGGGGTTATGTGCCGGGGGGAGTTCACGTGGGGTGATGTGCGGGGGTGTTCACGGGGACTGCGGATCACCCGGGTACGGCCGGTCGCCGGTCGCCGGTCGCCGCCCTGTCAGGGCCGCCCGGTGCCGCCCCGTCAGGGCCGCCGCGCTCCCGGTCTCCACAGCACCCGTACCGGTACGCCCACCCGGCTCGCGTACGCCACGATGTCGCCGGTGCCGCCCACGCCCCGGGCCGGCTCGCCGTCCCATACGGCCACCAGCCGGTCGGTGTGGTCGACGATCCAGCGGCCGGCCGCCTCGTACGCCTCCTCCTTGGTCCTTTCCACCGGCAGGTCGACGCGGTCGGCGCAGGCCAGCAGCAGCCGGCGGAAGGCGGACCGGACCTCAGGACCGCCCAGCTGGCCTTCGTAGTCGGTGCCGGTGCCGGGGATGACCGCCGTGAGCGGGATACCGCCGCGGAGCGCGAGCTCGGCGAAGAGCTGGTCGGCCCCGGCGGCGAGGGCACTGAACGCCTCGACGGGTCCGCTCGCGCCCTGGCGGGAGAACTCGTCGAGGATCCCCGCGCTGACGCACTCCAACACCGGCTCGGGGAGGTCCCGGTGCCCGGTGACTCCGATCCGAGTCGTACGCTCCACGCTCGCCGCCACCCTCGGTAGAACCGTCAGGGACGCCCTCCTCCCTACCCAGTACCACCACGGAAGCCACACTTCACGGTCGCTCCTGGGAGCAGTGAGGAGGCGCCCTCCCGACGGGGCGCCTCCCCCTTCACCCCGGACAACCTGCCGTCCCGCCGAGCCGGCCGATCCAGCCGATCATCCGGGGTCCACCGACGTCGTGCCCACGATCACTGCATCGGCTTCGGCTCGAGCGGCAACAGCGGCGAAGTGCCTACGCACCAGAGCCAGGGCGACCCACCCCGGCAGCAGCACGAGCACACCTGCGGCGGTCCACAGGCCGCCCGCCGGCGTGCCGAATGTCGTCAGGGAAGCACCGAGCATGGCCACGGAAGCCGCCGCCGACTCGGCCCGGAGCTGACGAGGGGAGCGCCTGCTGGCCGAAGGCTTGACGAGCTGACGCCCGAGGAAGACCTGCACGGCGTTCACCATGGCCAGAAGAGCAGCGACGGCACCGCAGACACCGAAAGCGAGAACGAGAGCGAAGGGCACGGCGAGAAACCAGCTCCGCGGGTCTTCGGGACCGCTGCGCGAGGGGGCCGGCCACCACGGGATCCATGCGGAAGGGGCGCCGCTCCGGAGAGCGGCACCCCTTCTTCCCTACAACTACTCAGCGGTGGGTGTGGGATTTGAACCCACGGTGACTCGCGCCACGACGGTTTTCAAGACCGTTCCCTTAGGCCGCTCGGGCAACCCACCCCGCGCCGCGGTGATCTCGGCGCGGGGACAAGAGTAACCGTTGGGCCGCGCCCGCGGGTCAGCTGTCGCCCGTGCGGGAGCCCAGGGTCAGGGAGACCGTGTGGGTCTTGCCGTCGCGCTCGTAGGTGATCTTGACCTGGTCGCCGGGCTTGTGGGTCCAGATCTCGCCGATCAGGGTGGGCCCGGAGTCGATGACCGAGTCGTCGAGCTTGGTGATGACGTCACCGGGCTTGAGGCCGGCCTTCGCCGCCGGACCGCCCGCCTCGACCGGGGCGGAGCCGCCCGCACCCTCGGTGGTGATCTTCGCGCCGCCCGAGGAGTCCTCCAGGGAGACGGACGCGCCGATCTTGGCGTACACCGGCTTGCCGGTCTGGATCAGCTGCTGGGCCACGTACTTGGCCTGGTTGATCGGGATGGCGAAACCGAGGCCGATCGAGCCGGACTGGCTGGTGCCGCCGAGGCCGCCGCTGCCGGTGGACTGGATCGCGGAGTTGATGCCGATCACATTGCCCTGCGCGTCGAGGAGGGGCCCGCCGGAGTTGCCCGGGTTGATCGACGCGTCGGTCTGGAGCGCGCTCATGTAGGACGCGTTCGAGCCGCTGCCGTCGCTGGACGCCACCGGGCGGTTCTTCGCGCTGATGATGCCGGTCGTGACCGTGTTCGACAGGCCGAAGGGGGCGCCGATCGCGATCGTGGAGTCGCCGACCGCCACCTGGTCGGAGTTGCCGAGGGTGAGCGGCCTGAGGTCGTTCGGCGCGTTCTTGAGCTTGATCACCGCCACGTCGTAGCCCTGCGCGTGACCGACCACCTCGGCGTCGTACTTCTTGCCGTCGGGGAAGGTCGCCGTGAGCTTGCCGCCGTCGACCGCGTCGGCCACCACGTGGTTGTTGGTGACGATGTGACCCTGCTTGTCGAAGACGAAGCCGGTTCCGGTGCCGCCCTCGCCGTTGGTGGACTCCGCCTCGATGGTGACCGTGCTCGGCAGAGCCCGCTGCGCCACACCCGCCACGGTGCCGGCGTCCCGCTTGACGCTGCCGCCGCTGTCCGAGGCGGAGACGGTCGTCGAGGAGCCGTTGTCGTTGTCCTTGGCCAGGGTGTAGCCGAGCCCGCCGCCGAGGCCTCCGGCGACCAGCGCGGCCACCAGGACCGCGGCGACGAGACCGCCGCGGCCGTTCTTCGGCTTCGGCGCCGGCTGCTGGTAGCCCGCGCCCCAGACACCCGTCGGACCGGCGCCGCCAGCACCGGCGCCACCGGGAGCGTCGTAGCCACCGGTCGCACCGGCGCCACCGGGAGCGTCGTACCCGCCCGCGCCACCGGCGCCTTCCGCGCCACCGCCGTACGGCGGGGTGCCGGGGACCTGCGGCGGCGGCCAGCCGCCTTCCGGAGCGGCCCCCGCACCCTGCTGCGGGGCACCGCCCTCCGCGGAGGCGTACGACGGGCCCGGCCCGGCGTGCACCAGTTCCGGTCCCTGCGCGCCGCCCGGGGTGGTCGGCGGCACCGGCGGAACCGGGGTGGTCGGAGCGCCCGCGTCGGAGGCCTGGGTCGCCGAAGCCGCGGGAGCGTCCACCGGCACGGGGGGTGCGGACGGGGCCGGGGGTACCGCGGTGCCCTCGTTCTCGGTGCTCACAGCTTCTCTCCTCGGTCCACGGCTGTCTTTTGTCGGTCGCACTCGGTCACGCTCGGCCAGTGCCGCTCGATGCCCGGCGTGCGTCAGCTGTGCATGTCCTTTTGTATGCCGTCAGCTTTTCCCACGGGCCGTCAGGGCACCATAAGCGGTGCCTGTGGGTCCGCGGCTGCTCTTTATATAGGCCATGTAAGACAAATGAGGCGCAATACATATGCCTCCGTTCGCACGCGTACCCCCGTGCGGTGGCACCATGACGCGGTGACCCACGCACGGCAGCAGCTGACTCAAGTCGTCGCCCACCGCGGAGCCTCGGAAGACGCTCCCGAGCACACCCTCGCCGCCTACCGGAAGGCGATCGAGGACGGCGCGGACGCCCTCGAATGCGATGTACGTCTCACCGCGGACGGACATCTCGTCTGTGTCCACGACCGACGGGTCAACCGTACGTCCAACGGCCGCGGAGCGGTCTCGGCGCTGGAGCTCGCCGAGCTCGCCACCCTGGACTTCGCCTCCCGCCGGACGCGGGAGTTCTGGCGCACCCGCGACGAGGAGCCGGACTGGGTCTACCGGCCCGAGGACCGGGAGGACACCTCCGTCCTGACCCTGGAGCGGCTGCTCGAACTCGTCGCCGATGCCGGCCGGCGCGTGGAGCTGGCCATCGAGACCAAGCACCCGACGCGCTGGGCCGGCCAGGTGGAGGAGCGACTGCTGGTGCTGCTGAAGCGGTTCGGCCTGGACGCGCCCGCCTCGGCCGCCGAGTCGCCGGTCAGGGTCATGAGCTTCTCGGCGCGTTCGCTGCACCGCGTGCGGGCCGCCTCGCCGACGCTGCCGACCGTCTATCTGCTCCAGTTCGTCTCGCCCCGGCTGCGGGACGGCCGGCTGCCCGCCGGGGTGCGCATCGCCGGGCCCTCGATCCGGATCGTGCGCAACCAGCCCGGTTACATCGAGCGCCTCAAGCGCGCGGGCCACCAGGTGCACGTGTGGACCGTCAACGAACCCGACGACGTGGACCTCTGCGTGGAGCTCGGCGTCGACGCCATCATCACCAACCGCCCGCGCGCGGTGCTCGACCGACTGGGCCGCTGACGTCGCCTCCGTCACAGGGTGTGCCCCGGCGCGTTCGGTACGTGTTCGATCGTTCCGAATGCGTCGGCGGAACGTGATTGGCCGGTTTCCGGTACAGGCCAATGGGGCATCCACACCGTGGCGTGGGGCGAAGGAGGTCTCGGGGGTGGCGTTGGTGGTGGCACAGGAGGTGCCCACGTCGTCGAGCATGGCCGTACCCCATGGCCCTGCGGGCGTGGGGAAAGCGAGACACCGGATGCGCGGGCAGCTGCGCAGTGGTGGCGTGGCGGAATCGGTCATCGACGACGCCGTTTTGATTCTTTCCGAGCTCTTGAGCAATGCGTGCAAGCACGGCCGGCCGCTGGGCGACGCCCTGGCCGGGGACGGTGACGTCCGTGCCGCCTGGCGGGTGGACGGCGCCGGCAGGCTCACGGTCGAGGTCACGGACGGCGGTGGGCCCACCCGCCCGGCTCCGGCGACGCCCTCGGTCACCGCACACGGCGGCCGTGGGCTGAACATCATCACCGCGCTGGCCGACGACTGGGGCGTCCGGGACGACGCCCGGGGCGAGGTCACGGTCTGGGTGATCGTCCACGCGGACGTGCACGATCCGGACGCGGGGCGCAGGCGCGACGACTTCGCCTCCCGGGTCACGGCCCCGTCGGTGTCCGCGATATCCGACCTGGGGTTCGTGGACGTGTTCGACGACATGGACTGAGCGTCCACCGGGTCCGCGCGGCAGGCCGCCGGGCGAGCACGGCCGTGTCGGGGCCGGTTGTCCACAGGGTCCCTTCGTCACCCCTTCAAACAGCTAGGCTCCCGCCGTACGAGACGAGCCGTAACCGGGAGACAGCCACGATGGCCAAGAAGCGACCCCAGACGAAGGCCAAGCGCCCGCAGATCACGGAGGGCGCCCGCGCCGTAGGCGCTGATGGTGAGATTCCGGTCGTCGGCGCCCGCGAACCCTGCCCCTGCGGCAGCGGCCGCCGCTACAAGGCCTGCCACGGCCGGGCCGCCGCGCAGGCCGCCACCGAGCTGGTGCACCGTCCGTTCGAGGGTCTCCCGGGTGAGGGCGACTGGGTGGCCCTGCGCGAGCTGGTCCCCGCCGCCACCGTCGAGCTGACCCTGAAGGACGGCCTCCCCGAGGGCGTCCCCTCGGTCACCCTCGCCACCGTGCTGCCGATGGCCTGGCCCGCCCTGCGCCGCGACGACGGCTCGGTCCTGCTGGGCCTCCAGAACGACACGGCCTCCGGCGACATCAGCCGCGACCTGGCCGACACCCTCCGGCGGGCACTGGAAGCGGCACCCGGCACTCCGGTGGAGGGCCGCCGCGCCCCGGCCGACGGTCCGCGGCTCCAGGAACTGCTCGACCCCGAAGGCGCCTTCGAGCCAGTTGTGCACGAGGGCTTCGAGTTCTGGGTCCCGGACGCGGAGAACGCCACGCCCGAGGTGACCGCCTCCCTGGAGCGCGCCAACGCCGCGGCCATCCCGACCGTCCGGCTGACCGGCGTGGATGCCGCCTACTGGTGCGAGACCCCGGACAAGAACCACCTGCGCTGGGTCATGCCGCACCCCGAGGAGCAGCTTCTGGACGCGCTGGCGCGGCTGCACGCGGCCGGCCGCGCGGGCCTCGGCGAGGGCACTCGGCTCGTCGGTTCCTTCCGTGCTCACGGCCTCACCGTCCCGGTCTGGGACCTGCCGAGCGGGGTCACCGCGGACGACGTGGAGAAGCCGGCGGCCGAGTTCGCCGAGCGGCTCGCGGGCGCCCTGGCCGTGGACGCTCCGCTGACCGCCGACGAGCGCCGGGCCCGCGGCGGCCTCACCAACCGCCAGGTCACGCTGAGTTGACACAACGGGTGCGGCTGACCGGTCGGTCAGCCGCACCCGTTGTCCGCGCGGAGCGGGTCCTCTTCACAACTCCCGCCGGAAGATGGCGAATCCGTGTCCGAATCAGCCACGGAGCGCCGCGGTCGAATTTGCGAACAGCCGATCTCTTGTTACCGTTCCAATAGCCCGGTTGCTGGTGCATCCCCCGTCGCCAGCAACCGGGTCTTTCTGTGTCCGGGCATCTTCACAGAACGACGTCGTGCGTCAACTGCCCGTGATGTCACCGGAGTTGCTGCCGACTCGCAGAAGCAACGGTCCGCTGCCCCGCCGGACGGCGAACTCCGCGACCGCCGTGTAGTCGCCCGGTGCCCCCTCGGTCCGTTCCCTGGGCGTCTCGCAGCTGTCCGGCTCGTCCCCTGCATCGACCACGCAGTGCATCTGCACCGTGCGCGCGCCGGGCCCCATGAGGCTGAGCACGGCGTCCAGGGCCGTGCCGGTCGCGTTGCGGTAGTAGGTCCGCGCCCAGGTCTCCTCGCCCTGCGTGAGCACACAGGTCTGCGCCTCGATGCCCTCGGGGGAGCTCAGTTCGGGACCGCAGCGGGCGGCGGTGGCCAGACCCAGGCCGAGCAGCAGCGGGGAGCGGTCCGCGCCGGCGAGCGGCGCCTTCTGGTCGTCGTCCGCGGAAGGCAGTCCGGCAGTCAGCCCCACATCGGAGGGCCGTGCACCAGAAGGGCGTGCGTCGGAGGGCCGTAGGTCACCAGGCCGTGCGGGAGAGTGCCGTACCGCGGAAGGCGGCGGCGACGAGCGCACGAGATCGCGTACGACCGTGCGACCCCCGTTGCCCACCTGCCCCGCGGAGGCCACGGCCAGCGGCAGCGCGACGGCGCCCAGCACGGCACCTGACAGGGCGAGCAGACGAAGGTTCATGGGCGGACGATAACGACCGGGCACGGGCAGTCCCCCGCGCCCGCGCCCGACATGCCTACAACTCGGGGGCGCTCACACCCGTACGAGTGAGGGCCTCGACCACCGCGTCCACCACGGCCTCGACATCGGGGACCCACGGGGAGGCCGAGCCGGGCAGCGGGGCACGCTCCCAGGTGATGTCGCCGTGACCGGTCTCCGACGGGGGCAGGGCGAGGTAGCCGCCCTCGCCGTGGAAGCGCAGGGAGCCGGGGACGTGGTCCTGGGCGTACAGCAGTTCGCCCAACTGTTCCAGGGAGTACGGCTTCACGAGGATCGCCCAGCGCAGCGGCGAGGCGATCACCGGGCCCAGGCGCATGCCCTGGGCGTCGAGCGCGGCCAGGGCGCGGGAGGCCGGGAGGGCCGGCAGGCTGACCGCGCAGGGCGCGTGGCCGCCGGTGGCCAGGATGATCGGCGCGGCCGGGCGGTTGGTCCACCACCAGCGCACCATGCGCTCGTCGGCGGTGGCCGCGAGGAGGCCGGGGTCGAAGGGGTGGGCGCCGGGGACCGTGCACTCCGGGTCGGGGCAGCCGCAGCGGGCCCGGCCCTGCGGGTCCGGTGCCACGCCCGGGAGTACGGGCCACTGCCATTCCTTCGCGAAGGTCAGGGCCGCGCTGAGCAATTCAGGCCTTCCGTCGCTGCGCTGGGACAGGAGCCTGCGTCGCCTTCCGAGGATCTCGCGCATGAGCGCTCGTTCCTTTCCGTTGCACCGCTGGCAACACCGAGGACCACATCACACCATGTGTCGATCACTTCACTGTGCGTACCTGTTGGCGCATCACACCCTTGTCCGAGACAAGGGGAACCCCATACTGCGTCGTCTATCAAAAGCATGGGCGTGGCGGGGGGTGGCGAAGTATGGCGTTTTGCCGTCGCGCGTATTTCTCTCCGCCTCCACCACGGGAGGATGGGGCTCGGTCGTCGGTGGCTAAGACGCCCGGGTCGGTCACCAGGTTCCGGGTGACCGTCCACCACCCCTGGTCCTTACCGAGTACGTACCCATCACGACCGCTGTGACGCTCTGTGGAGCAAGGCCAGTCGACCTCAATACACCGTAACCCGAGGCATTTTTCAGCCAACTTAACCCTTCGCCCCGCTCTCCACCAGTCACCCGTGGACACCAGGAATCCCAGCAGGACAATGCTGGACATCCCCTTACGAGTGCGTGTACATGTGGAGACACTGCTAGCGGCGCAGAATGACATGGGGGTTTGCGATGCTTTTGAGCAGTACGCACCGGTCGGAAAGCCGGACGCCATGAACGCCCCTCACCCGCCGAAAGTGGCTGGAATCGATTCAACGGTTCCCGCGCCCGCACACACTGTCGCGCCCGCGCCCGCCGCCCCGGCCGCCCCCTCGGGCGGCTCGCCGAACGCCCTCGGCGCCCTGCTCCAGGACCGTCTCGCCGGCTGGGTCTCCGACCTCACCACCCTCCACGAACTGACCGAACGCCTCGTGCGCACGGACACGCTGTCCGACGCGCTCCAGGAACTCCTGCGCGCCGGAGCCGCCCTCGTCGGCGCCCGCCGCGGACTCGTCGTCCTCGAACCCGACGACGGCCTGGGCCCCGACACCACCATCGGCCTCGGCCTCGCCCGCGCCGACCTCGGGCACATCGAGACGGTGCCGCGCAGCGCGATGTCGTACGGCAGGATCCTCGACGGGCTGCCGGGCGGCGACGGCGAGATCGCCCAGCCCGACCTGCTCGCCGAGGACGGCCTGGACCCGCGCCACCGCGAGGTCGCCGCCCGCCTCGGCTACGCCGCCAGCTACGCGCTCCCCCTCGCCACCGACGACGCCGGCCGCCTCGGCGCCGCCGTCTGGCTCTACGACGAGCCCGCCGAACCCGCGGAGCGCCAGCGCCACCTCGTCGGCCTGTACGTCCGCTACGCCACCGAGCACCTGGCCCGGCTCCTGGAGGTCGAGCGCACGCGCGCGTGCATGGCGACGATGGCGGAGGAGCTGCTGCCGTCCCGGCTCCCCCGTGTCTCCGGCGTCAGGCTCGCCGCCCGGCACCGCACCGGCCCGCGCGGCGGCGGCGACTGGTACGACGCGCTGCCGCTTCCGGACGCGGCCCTCGGGCTCGCGGTCGGTTCGGTGACCGGCTCGGGCGCGAGCGCGATCGCCGCGATGGGCCGCCTCAGGGCGTCGCTGCGGGCCTACGCGGTGATGGAGGGCGAGGACCCGGTCGCGGTCCTGTCCGACCTGGAGCTGCTGCTGCGGCTGACCGAGCCGGCCCGCTCGGCCACCGCCCTGTTCGCCTACTGCGAGCCCGGGCTGCGCAAGCTCACGCTGGCCGGCGCCGGGCACTGCCCGCCGCTGCTGATCGGCGAGCGGCGCACCGAGTTCGTGGAGACCTCGGTGTCCGCGCCGCTCGGGATGCTCGCCTGCTGGGAGGCACCGAGCGTGGAGCTGAGCGCCGAGCCGGGAGAGACGGTTCTGCTCTACACCGACGGGCTGCTGCACCGCACCGGCGACCCCACCGACCGCGCGTTCGCCAAGCTGCATGCGGCGGCGGCCGGGGTGCCGAAGGCGCTGCGCCGCGACCCGGAGGCCGTCGCCGACCACGTGCTGCGCACGGTGCTGCCGGACGGGCTGGACGAGGCGGACTCCGAGGAGGACGTCGTACTACTCGCGGCTCACTTCGAGTAGCTCCTGGTAACAGTCGCTACGGCCCTGGGCCCCCTTCCGTACGACCGTACGATGGAGGGGGTCCAGTGCCGTTTCGTAGGAGGATGACCGTGGCCGAAGAGCTCACCCCGGCGACCCCGGAAGATGAGTCCGAAGAGCCGATCAAGAAGCGGAAGAACGGCCTGTACCCGGGCGTCTCCGACGAGCTGGCCGAGAGCATGCGGACCGGCTGGGCCGACACCGAGCTGCACGACCTGGAGCCGATCGCGCAGGCCGCCGAGACCGCGGCCCGCCGCGCGGCGCTCTCCGCGCGCTTCCCCGGCGAGCGGCTGGTGATCCCCGCGGGCAACCTCAAGACCCGGTCCAACGACACGGAGTACCCCTTCCGGGCCTCCGTCGAATACGCCTACCTCACCGGCAACCAGACCGAGGACGGCGTGCTCGTGCTGGAGCCCGTCTCCGGCGGCCACAGGGCCACGCTCTACCTGCTGCCGCGCTCCGACCGCGAGAACGGTGAGTTCTGGCTCTCCGGACAGGGCGAGCTGTGGGTCGGACGCCGGCACTCGCTGACCGAGTCCGAGAAGCTGTACGGCATCCCCGTCTCCGACGTGCGCGAGCTGGCCGACGCCCTGCGCGAGGCGACCGGACCGGTCCGTGTCGTGCGCGGCTACGACGCCGGGATCGAGGCCGCGCTGACCGACAAGGTCACCGCCGAGCGGGACGAGGAGCTGCGGGTCTTCCTGTCCGAGGCGCGCCTGGTCAAGGACGACTTCGAGATCGGCGAGCTCCAGAAGGCGGTCGACTCGACGGTGCGCGGCTTCGAGGACGTGGTGAAGGTCCTCGACAAGGCCGAGGCCACCTCCGAGCGGTACATCGAGGGCACCTTCTTCCTCCGCGCGCGCGTGGAGGGCAACGACGTCGGCTACGGCACGATCGCCGCGGCGGGGCCGCACGCGTGCACGCTGCACTGGGTGCGCAACGACGGGGCCGTGCGGTCGGGTGAGCTGCTGCTCCTGGACGCGGGTGTCGAGACGCACACGTACTACACGGCCGACGTCACGCGGACGCTGCCGATCAACGGCCGCTTCAGCGAGATCCAGAAGAGGATCTACGACGCGGTGTACGACGCCCAGGAGGCCGGGATCGCGGCCGTGAAGCCGGGGGCCAAGTACCGGGACTTCCATGACGCGGCCCAGCGGGTGCTCGCGGAGCGGCTCGTGGAGTGGGGGCTGGTCGAAGGACCCGTCGAGCGGGTGCTGGAGCTGGGGCTTCAGCGGCGGTGGACGCTGCACGGGACCGGGCACATGCTGGGCATGGACGTCCACGACTGCGCTGCCGCGCGGGTGGAGTCGTATGTCGACGGGGTGCTCGAGGCGGGGATGGTGCTGACCGTCGAGCCCGGGCTGTACTTCCAGGCCGACGATCTGACGGTGCCCGAGGAGTACCGGGGGATCGGGGTGCGGATCGAGGACGACATCCTGGTGACGGACTCCGGTAACCGTAATTTGTCGTCCGGACTGCCTCGGCAGTCTGATGAGGTTGAGGCGTGGATGGCTCAGATCAAGGGTTGAGTTTCGGCTGCGGGTGCGTGGGGGCTGGTCGCGCAGTTCCCCGCGCCCCTAAGTAGGTCTCATGGACCTGCACCTGGAAGTGATCGCCGGTGAAGGGCGTCGGGTCGGGCTCGAACGGGCCCTGCGCGACGCCGTTCGCGAGGGGCGGCTTGCTCCCGGTGCCCGGCTGCCCGCCACCCGGCGGCTCGCCGAGGAACTGGGGGTCTCCCGGGGGACCGTGAAGGCGGCCTATGACCAGCTGATCGCCGAGGGGTTTCTCACCGCTCGGCAGGGGGCCGGTACCGAGGTCGCTTCTCTGCTGTCTCTGGACACCGTCCCCCTGAAGCCCGCTGCACGCGGGCGTACGCCGGTGCACGATCTGCGGCCCGGCGCACCCGACGTCGGGGCCTTTCCCGCCGACGCCTGGGTCAAGGCCGTGCGGCGGGCCGTCGCCGTCGCGCCCGTCTCCGCGTACGACTACGGCGATCCCCTGGGGCGGATCGAGCTGCGGACCGCCCTGTCGGAGTACCTGGGGCGGGCCCGCGGGGTCGTCGCTCCCCCCGAACGGATCCTGGTCACCTCCGGGGCCGTGCAGGGGCTCTCGCTGCTCACACGGGTGCTGGGGGGCGGGACCGTGGCGATGGAGGACCCCGGGCTGCCCTTCCACCGGGACGTCGTACGGCACGCGGGCGGGCGTGTGGTGCCGGTGCGGGTCGACGACCTGGGGGTCGACGTCGACGATCTCCGGGATCCCGCGGCCGTGGTCGTGACGCCCGCGCACCAGTACCCGACCGGCGTGACCCTGCACCCCTCGCGGCGGCGGGCCCTCACCGACTGGGCACGCGCGCGGGGGGCGTGGATCGTCGAGGACGACTACGACGGGGAGTTCCGGTACGACCGGCAGCCCGTGGGGGCGCTCCAGGGGATGGCGCCGGGGCAGGTCGTCTGTCTCGGGACGGTGTCCAAGACGCTCGGGCCCGGACTACGGCTCGGCTGGATGGTGCTGCCGCCGGACCTCGTCGGCCCGGTCGCCGACGCAAAGCTGCACAGCGACCACAGCACCGAGACCGTCGGGCAGCTGGCCCTCGCCGAGCTGATCCGCAGCCACGCCTACGACCGTCATGTGCGCGCCGGCCGGCTCCGGTACCGGCGGCGCAGGGATCTGCTCGTGGCCCGGCTGGGGGCGCGACGGGGGGTGCGGGGGATCGCGGCCGGGCTGCACGCGCTGGTGGAGGTCGAGGACGAGGCGGCGGTGCTGGAGCGCGCGGCGGCGGAGGGGCTCGCGGTGGGCGCGCTCGGGGAGCACTGGCACTCCCGGGGGCCGCGCGAGGGGGCGCGCGAGGGCCTGGTCGTGGGGTACGGGACGCCTCGGGAGGGGGCGTATCCGCGGGCGCTGGAGGCGCTGGCCCGGGTACTGGAATTGGGCCATTCCTGAGGGCCTTCATTGGGCCTGTCGAGCGGTCCACCGCGCTTCTAGTGTCGTAGCCATGAGGCACTCACTCGTACCGCCCGCGGGACCGCAGCGCGTGCTGGCCCTGGCCCAGCTGAGCAACTCCGTCGGTGACGGCGCCTACTACGTGACGTCGGCGCTCTACTTCACCCACGTCGTCGGGCTCGCCCCCGCGCGCGTGGGACTCGGGCTGACCGTCGGCTGGGCGGTCGGGTCGCTGGTGGGGGTGCCGCTCGGGCGGCTCGCGGACCGGCGCGGGGCACGCGGCACGGCCGTGCTGCTGGCGCTGGCCACGGGGCTGGCGGTGGCGTCCTTCCTGGTGGTGCGGGGCTTCGTGCCGTTCGTCCTGGCGGCCTGTGCCTACGCCTCCGCGCAGTCGGGGCTCGCCGCGGCCAGGCAGGCGCTGCTCGCCGGGCTGGTGTCCGCCGGGGAGCGGACCGGGCTGCTGGCCCACCTCCAGGCGACGCTGAACGCCGGTCTCGCCGTGGGCGCGGGCCTCGGCGGGCTGGCGCTGCACGCCGGGACACGGGCGGCCTACCTCGGGGTGTTCGCGGTCGACGCGGTGAGCTTCCTGGTGTGCGCGCTGCTGTTGCTGCGGCTGCCGGCGGTGGCGCCCCGGGTGCCCTCGGGGAAGCGGCACGGCGCCGGGGTGCTGCGCGACCGGCCGTACGCCGTGATCACGGTGCTCAACACCGTCCTGCTGCTGCGGATGCCCCTGCTGAGCCTCGGGATCCCGCTGTGGATCGCCGAGCGGACCGCGGCTCCCACCTGGGTGGTGTCCGCGCTGTTCGTGCTCAACACCGGGGCCGTGATGGCCTTCCAGGTGCGGATGGCCCGCGGGGTGTCGGGACTCGCGTCGGCGACCCGCGCGGTGCGCCGGTCGGGGTGGATCATGCTGGCCGCGTGCGCGGTGTTCGCGCTGTCGGCGGGGGCTTCGCCGTGGGTGGCCGTGGGTGCGCTGGTCGTGGGGGCCGTGCTCCAGGTGGTGGCGGAGATGGGTCAGTCGGCGGGGTCCTGGCAGCTCTCCTTCGACCTGGCTCCGGCCGAGCGGGTCGGCGAGTACCAGGGGTTCTTCGGGACCGGGGTGACCGTGGCGCGGACGCTCGGGCCGCTGGTCCTCACCACGCTGCTGGTGGAGTGGGGCACGCCCGGGTGGCTGCTGCTGGGAGCGGTGACGCTGGGGGCGTCGTACGCGATGGGGCCAGCGACCCGGCGGGCCGCCGGCCGGGCGGCGGCCGACGTCACGCAGCCCGCGCTCGTGCACTGACCCCTCGTGCACTGACCCCTCGTGCACCGACGGCTCCTGCACCGACAGCTCTCGCGCTGACCACCACCGGCAGGGCGTCCACGAACAGGGCCCCCGCGAGCAGCCCGGCGCTGCCGCGGGGGCTCCACGCGCGTGCGTGCAGGTCGGTGTCGAGGGCGAGCAGGGCCTCGCGGCCGGCGTCGGTCGTGGCGCCGCCCGCCTCCAGGACGCCCCGGGCACCCGCCTGGACGTGCCGCAGGCCCGCGGGGCCCGCCGTGTGGAGGAGTTCGGTGTCCTGGAGGGTGGACATCACGGTGAGCAGGGCGTCCAGGCGGGCCTCGGACTCAGCGGCGCCCGCGGTGCGGGCCGCGGCCAGCGCGTCCAACGCCCGCCGGACGTGCGGGAATCCGGCGCGGGCCTCCCCGCGGGCGCCCGCGGCGCCGTACTTCGCGGAGACGGAGGAGCCCCGGGAGGCCCGGCGCGGGGCCCGCTTGTCGGGGTGCGCGGCGATCTTCTTGGCGACCGCCGTCACCTGTGCCGAGCGGGCCGCCGGGTCGAGGGCGGCCGCGGCGACCAGCAGACCGAGGGTCCACAGAGCGCCGCGGTGGCCGCCGCCGGCCAGGTCCACGGAGTGCTCGGTGGACCGTCCGATCGCGCCCAGTTCCGCGCGGAGCCGGGGGGTGGGTTCGCCGGTGCGGCGGGCGGCCGCAGCCATCGCCGTGAGACCGGGCGCAAGCGCCCTGGCGGACCAGCGCAGCGCGGCGTGGTCTTTGCGGGTGCGACGGGCGCCGAGGTCACGCGGGTCGGGCAGGCCCGGCTTGGGAGCCAGGGCCAGCTGAACGGTCAGCGCGTCCACGGCGGCCAGCGCCAGGGCCTGGTCCTCGGGGCTGCTCATGTCCGTACCGTAGGAAGGGTGTCCGTCAGGGGCATGGGTGGGGGCTGTGCGGGGGCTGAGAGTGCCCGCTTTCCCTCGTCCGGGTGAAATGCATCCGGGCTTCACCGTTCCTCAAACGCCCGGACGGAGTAAAATCTTCGCAACAGGTTCCGGGGGAGGTTGGGCCGTTCGGGCCACCTCGCCTTCGCCACCGACACTCCCCTGGACGCATCACGGCCGCTCAGACCCCCCTATGGCGGTGCGGCCGAAGACAAGCGGTGACATGCGCAACTCACAACTCTCATACGGGGGAACGCAGTTGGGCTGGCGTGTGGTTTTATATCTGCCCTGCGACACCCGCTCGGGGGTCGTTCACCCAGAGCGTGTTAACGCGCGATGCGCCCCGGTTGTCCGTAATATCCGCCTTACGTGGACCGACCAGCGGGCACACGGAAGATCGAGGTTCGTCCATGAACACGCCCACCACCACGGCCGACGAGCCTGGAAAGCAGTCCACCGCCGGGGAGCGGATCCCCCTGGTGCGACTCGCCGCCCGTGCGGACGGCCTCACCTCCGGTGCCCTCACCCGTGTCGTCTCGCACGGCACCCCCGACCGCGGGCCCGCCAAGGTGTCGGTGGCAGCGTTCCAGTCGGCCGTCTGACCCCTGCCCCCTCGGGCAGGAAACGCGCCGTGCGCTGATGGACCCCTCGCCGCACCCCCTGAGCCAGTTCGTGCTGAAGATGCACAGCCGCTGCGATCTCGCCTGCGACCACTGCTACGTCTTCGAGCACGCGGACCAGAGCTGGCGAGGCAGGCCGGTGGTGATCTCGGACGACCTGCTGGACCTCACCGCCCGGCGCATCGCCGAACACGCCCGCACCCACCGGCTCGACACCGTTCACGTCGTCCTGCACGGCGGGGAGCCCCTCCTCGCCGGCCGGAACAGGCTCCGCCGGGCCGCGCAGAACTTATCCACCGCCCTGTCCGGTGTCTGCGCCCTCGATCTACGCATCCACACCAACGGCGTCACCCTCGACGAGCAGTTCTGCGAACTGTTCGCGGAGTACGACATCAAGGTCGGTGTCTCGCTCGACGGCGACCGCGCCGCCAACGACCTGCACCGCCGCTATCGCAACGGCCGCAGCAGCCACACCCGGGTGCTGCGCGCGATCGAACTGCTGAGCGGCCCCCGCTACCGGCACCTCTTCGCCGGCCTGCTCTGCACGGTCGACCTGCGCAACGACCCCGTCACCGTGTACGACGCCCTCGCCGAACTCGCCCCGCCCCGCATCGACTTCCTGCTTCCCCACGCCACCTGGGACGAGCCCCCGCCCCGCCCCGACGCCGGCACCTCGGGCGCGCCGTACGGCGACTGGCTGCTGCGGGTCCACGACCGCTGGACGGCCGCGGGCCGGCCCATGGGCGTGCGGGTCCTGGACTCCGTGCTGCGCACCCTGCGCGGGGCGAGCAGTCTCACCGAGTCCCTCGGACTGGCCCCGGTGGAACTCGCCGTCATCGAGACCGACGGCGCCCTGGAGCAGGCCGACTCGCTGAAGACCGCGTACGACGGAGCGCCCGGCACCGGTCTGCACGTGGCCGTCAACTCCCTGGACGAGATGGCCGCGCACCCCGGCATCACGGCCCGGCAGCAGGGGCTGGACGGGCTCTGCGAGACCTGCCGGGAATGCCCCGTGGTCCGCTCGTGCGGAGGCGGGCTGTACGCGCACCGCTACCGCTCCGAGGGCGGCACCGGAGGGTTCATGAACCCGTCCGTGTACTGCGCCGACCTGAAACAGCTCATCACCGGGATCCGCGACCGGGAAGACCGGAGGACACCGATGCCCCACCTCCCCCTGGACGACGTGCACCTGGCCGAGATCGCCGCAGGGTTCGGCGGCGCCGACGCGGTGGACCGGCTGGCCCGGCACGAACTCACCGTCAACCGCGAACTCCTCGGCGCCGTCTGGCACGAGAGCCCGCACGACGAGACCGGTACGGCCGCCTGGGAGACCCTCGCGGTCCTCGACGCCGAGGCCCCCGAGTCGGTGGACGCGGTCCTCGCCCACCCCTATCTGCGCCCCTGGGCCCAGCGCGTGCTCCGCGGTGACGGGGAGGCCGGGCCGATCGCGATGCGCGGGGTGGCGGAGCTCGCCGCGGCCGCGCTGCTGCGGTCCGGGCAGGCGGGCGGCGTGACCGTACCGGCCCACCTCGGGGTGCTGCGGCTGCCCACCCTGGGCGCCCTGGTCGTGGGCGAGGCGACGGAGGCCCGGGTCACCAGCGTCTCCGACGAGAGCTTCCACGTCCGGGTCGAAGGACGCGAGCACACCGTGGGCCCCAAGTCCGCCCCGGATCCCGCCTGGTGGGCCCGGCACCGCTTCGAACTGCCGGGCTGGGCCGTCGCCCTGGAGGACACCGACCCCTGGCGGGACGCCCACGGATACGCCGTGCGGGACCGGCTGTCCGCGGAGGAGGCCGGGAACTGGCACCGGGACCTCGCCGCCGCGTGGGAGTGGATCCGTCGTGAACTGCCCGCCTACGCACCCGGACTGGCGGCGGGCCTGAGTGTGGTCGCCCCGCTGCGGGAGTCCACCGCGGGCGCGGACATCAGCTCGGCGGCCCGGGACGCCTTCGGCGCGGTCGCCATCGCGCGCCCGGGATCGCCGGAGACCCTCGCGTGTCTGCTGGTCCACGAGTTCCAGCACGTCAAGCTGGGTGCCGTACTCGATGTCGCGGACCTCTACGACCCCACCTGCCACCGGCTGTTCTACGCCCCCTGGCGCCCCGATCCGCGCCCGCTGGAAGGGCTGCTCCAGGGGACGTACGCGCACATCGCCGTCGTCGACTACTGGCGTGCCCGCCGGCGGACCGCGCCGGGCGCCGAGGCGCGGGACGCCGAGGTCCGGTTCGCGCGGTGGCGGGAGCAGACCGCGGAGGCGGTGGACACACTGATCGGCTCCGGAGCCCTGACCGACCTGGGCATGCGCTTCGCCACCGCCATGGGGGAGACCGTCGCGAACCGGCTGGGCGAACCGGTGGCCGCCGACGCGCTGCTCCGTGCCCGGCGCACCGCGGCGGACCACAAGGTCCGTACCACCGGGCGGGATTGACGCAAATTCACATCCCCTTTCGCACAGTGGTGTTCGACGTACCGTTTCGCCGATGAGGTGTGGTTCCTACACTGAAGCTCGGTCGGACGGCGTATCGGGGGGTATTCGTGCGAGGGGACCCAGACGACCCCAGGAATGGGCGTCCGTATTTTTTTCTGAGTTACGCGCACACGCCGCGGAACGACTCCGAGATCGCCGGCCCCAACGCGTGGGTGAAAAAGCTCTACGACGGCCTGTGCGCGCACATCCTGGAGATGACGTCGTTACCGGTGGGTGCCAGGGCCGGATTCCTCGACCAGGGGATCGCGCTGGGCACCCGGTGGACGGACGAGCTGTCGGAGAACCTGGCCCGCTGCCAGGTGTTCGTGCCGCTGTACTCGCCCCGGTACTTCATCAGTGAACAGTGCGGCCGCGAGTGGTGGGCGTTCTCGCAGCGGGAGAT
The DNA here is from genome assembly GCF_000383655.1 of Streptomyces sp. 351MFTsu5.1. Taxonomy (NCBI): domain Bacteria; kingdom Bacillati; phylum Actinomycetota; class Actinomycetes; order Kitasatosporales; family Streptomycetaceae; genus Streptomyces; species Streptomyces sp. 351MFTsu5.1. The sequence goes on from NZ_KB911776.1 coordinate 156,387, forward strand.
CTACCGCCGCACCCTGCGCGGGGAGTCCCGGGAGAGCGCCATCGTCCCCGCGTTATGGGTTCCGGTGGAACTCGCCCAGCTTCCGCAGGTGGCCAAGGACCTCCAGTTCCAGCACGCGGACTTCGGGGAGGACTACGCGGCGGAGGGTTTCTACGGACTGACCAAGCTCAGCTACCTCAAGGACCAGTACGAACTCGCCGTCTACCGGCTCGCCCAGCGGATCGTGCGCGCCAGCCAGGCCATCGACCTCCAGGAAGGGCAGGTCTACCGGCAGTACGAGACCCTGCCCAGCGCCTTCGGGGACAGTGCCCACCCGCCCGAGTTCGACGTCACCGTGATCGCCCGGTCCCGGTCCGACCTGCCACCGGGCCGGGCGGCCGACTACTACGGGGACACCCCGCTCGAGTGGAACCCCTACCATCCGGTGTCCACCCGCTCCCTCGCGGAGCACGCCGCCGACCTCGTCCGGGCCATGAACTACCGGGTCACCGTCAGCGACTTCGAGAACGAGTCGGACCGCATCCTCACCGTCAGCCCGCCCACCACCCCCGCTCTGCTGCTGCTCGACCGATGGGCCCTGGACTCCCCGCGCGTGAAGGAGCTCATGGCCCAGCTCGCCGAGCGGCAGCGTCCCTGGATCAGCGTGATGATCCCCCAGCACCGGGACGACACCGTCCCCCCGGAACAGGACCGGCAGTTGCAGGAGCTCACCGACCGGGTGCTGGCCGCACGGCAGGTGGTCGGCTCGGGCCACCGCTCGCCCGGCGGCGCCATACGCACCCTGGAGGCCTTCCAGCTCGAACTCCAGAAGGCCGTACGACAGGCGGTCAACTACTACGAGGCCCATGCGAGGACCTATCCGCCGAAGGGGCCACCCATCGATCCCCCGCGGCTGCCCAGGCTGGGATCCCAGATCTGAGCGCGACGCCGGGCCCCGCCCGCGGCACCCGGCGCGTACGGCACGAGGGAAGTGCAAGGCCTACACAGCGGAGGGCTCCATGACCGAGAACCGCAAGGGTTCAGTGATCACCTTCTACTCGTACAAGGGCGGCACCGGCCGGACCATGGCGCTCGCCAACGTGGCCTGGATCCTGGCCGCCAACGGGTATCGCGTGCTCGCCGTCGACTGGGACCTCGAGGCGCCGGGTCTGCACAGGTTCTTCCACCCGTTCCTGAAGCCCTCGTTAATGCAGGCCACCCCAGGCCTGATCAACCTGATAGACGACTACCGGCGTGAGGCGCTGCGCGACCTGCCCGACCGCGAGCCGGACTGGCACCGCCACTACGCCCGGGTCCGCCCGCACGCCCTCTCCCTGGACTGGGCCTTCCCCGAGCCCGGCAGCCTGGACTTCCTGTCGGCGGGCATGCGGCACCGGGACTACCCGATCGTCGGCAACATGGACTGGGACAGCTTCTACAACAGCTACGGCGGCGGACAGTTCTTCGACGCGATGCGCGCGGACATGGAGCGCTACTACGACTTCACCCTGATCGACAGCCGCACCGGGCACAGCGACCTCGCCGACATCTGCACCGTGCAGATGCCCAGCACCCTGGTGGTCTGCTACACGCTCAGCGACCAGAGCATCGAGGGCGCCGCCGCCGTCGCCCAGCACATCGAGGAGCGGTACGGCGACAAGGGCATCCGCATCCTGCCGGTCGCCATGCGCATCGACGACGGCGAGAAGGACAAGGTCGACGCCGGCCGGGCCCTCGCCCGCGAGCGCTTCGACGGCCTGCCCAGCGGCATGGACGCCGACGAACTCACCGCCTACTGGGGCTCGGTGGAGATCCCCTACCGGCCCTACTACGCCTACGAGGAGATCCTCGCCCCGTTCGGTGACCCGCCCAAGGTCGCCAGCTCCATGCTGACCGCGTGCGAACGGCTGACCTCCGTGGTCACCGGGGGCCGGGTCACCTCCCTGCCCCCCCTGAACGAGATCAAGCGCAACCAGTACGTCGCGGCCTACACCCGGCGCCGCCCCCTGCCGCCCTCGAAGCTGCTGCTCCAGTACGTCTCCGAGGACCGCATGTGGGCGGACTGGCTGGAGGCGGTGCTGCGCGAGGCACGCTTCGAGGTGACCTCCCAGGACCTGCGGTCGATGACGACCCTGGAACTCGGCTCGGAGGCGGTCTCCGGCGGCTCGCAGCGGGCGCTCGCCGTGGTCTCCCCCGCCTTCCTCGGCTCCCGCACCGCCCGGGCCGCCTGGGAGGCCACCGTGCACTCCGGCGGCCCGCAGAAGCACCAGCCGATCGCGCTGCGCGTCGGGGACGTCCAGCAGATCCCGTACGCCAGCCGGGGCGGCACCATCGATCTGGCCCGGCTGGACGAGGAGACGGCGACGGCCGCCCTGCTGACCGGTCTGGGCCGGCCCAGCTCGCCGCAGCCCTCCGCCCGGCCGCACGGGGCCCGCTTCCCCAACAGCAGCACCAGCGTGTCCAACGTCCAGCCCCGCTACCCGTTCTTCACCGGCCGCTCCTCGATCCTGGAACAGGTGCGCCGGCAGTTCGTCACGAGCGCTCCCGGCGGCGGGCTGCCCCAGGTGCTGCACGGCCTCGGCGGCGTGGGCAAGACCCAGCTCGCCCGCGAGTACGCCAACCGCTTCAAGCCCGACTACGACCTGGTCTGGTGGGTCGACGCCGAACAGGCCGACCTGGTCGCGCCCAAGCTCGCCGACCTCGGACGGCGACTCGCCCCGGGCATCGGCGACGACGTGTCCGAGGCCGCCGTGGCCGCGCTCCAGGCGCTGCGGGCCGGCCACCCGTACAAGCGCTGGCTGCTGGTCTTCGACAACGTCGAGGACCTGGACGAGGTGCTGAACCGCTTCAGCGACCAGACCGGACCGATCCCCGACGACGTCTACGGGCACCTCCTGGTCACCACCCGCACCAAGCCGACCTCGACCCGGGTGCGGACCGTGGAGGTCGAGGTCTTCACCCGGGAGGAGAGCGTGGAGCACCTGACCGCGCGCGTCCCCGGGCTGCGCGAGGAGGACGCGGCCCTGGTGGCCGAGGCGGTCGGCGACCTGCCCCTGGCGATCGAGGTCGCGGCGGCCTGGCTGGCCACCACGGCCACCCCCGTCGGCGAGTACATAGAGCAGCTGCGCGACCAGAGCACCCAGGTCCTGTCGGTCCAGGCCGCCGTCAACGCCGTGGAGTACCCGTCGTCGGTGGGCGCCACCTGGAACATCTCCGTGGCGCGGCTGCGCCACGAGTCACCTGCGGCGGCCCGGCTCCTTGAACTGTGCAGCTTCCTGTCCGCTGAGCCGATCTCGATGGCCCTGGTCGGCAGCGACGCGATGATCAAGGCCCTGCTTCCGTACGACAAGGACCTGCGCGCCCGGTACATGCTCGGCAAGGTCACCCAGGCCCTGAACCGGTTCGCGCTGGCCAAGGTCGACGCCACCGACAACTCCATCCAGGTGCACCGGCTGGTGCAGGCCGCGGTGCGCGACAGCATGGACCCGCGGACGGCCGAGGACACCGTGCACGAGGTGCACCGCATCCTCGCCGCCATAAGGCCTTCCGAGGACGCGGTGGACGACCCGGCCAAGTGGCCCGAGTTCGAGGTGATCTGGCCGCACCTGGTCCCCTCCAACATCCGTGAGTGCGCCGAGGAGGAGCCCCGGCAGCTGATGGTGGACCGCATGCGCTACCTGTGGAAGCGCGGCGAACTCCATCTCGCCCGCACCCTGGGCACCCAGCTCAACGAGTTCTGGAGCACCGAGTTCGCGGACTCCAACGACGAGCAGATCCTCAACCTGCGGTTCGAGCTGGCCAACATCCTGCGCTCGCAGGGCGAGTACCAGGCCGCCCGGGAGATGGACGAGGACACCCTGGCCCGGCAGCGCCAGCTCCTCGACGACGGCCACCCCTCGCTGCTCATCACCTCCGGCAACGTGGCCGCCGACCTGCGGGCGCTCGGCCGTTTCAAGGAGGCACTGGAGCTGGACCAGCGGAACTACAACGGGTTCCGCGAGATCTTCGGCGAGGACCACTCGCGGACCCTGCGCTCCGCCAACAACCTCGCCATCGACCACCGGCTCACCGGGGACAGCGAGGCCGCCCGGCGGCTCGACGAGGACACCGTGCGCCGCCGTACCGCGATGGACGGACCGCTGCACCCGTACACCCTCACCACCCGCAGCCACTACGCCCGCGACCTGCGGGAACTCGGCGAGTACGACGAGTCGGTGGAGATCCTGCGGCAGGTGCGGGAGCTGTTCGGGCAGGTGCTGAACCCTTATGTGCCGGAGGTGCTGCGGGTCGACAAGAGCCTCGCGGTGTCGCTGCGCAAGGCCGGGCGGCACGCGGAGGCGCTGGAGCTGAGCGAGCAGACGTGGGAGACCCACACGCGCTACCGGGACCGGTACGGCCGCTCCATTCCCGAGGAACTGGCCTGCGGGCTCAATCTCGCCGCCGACTACCTCGCGACCGATCCGGAGCAGGGGGCCCAGCGGGCGGTACGGCAGGTCACCGAGGTGCTCGAGGGGTACCGGAACTCCTTCGGGCCGGGGCATCCGTTCACGATGTTCTGCATCAACAACCTGGCGACCTATCACCGGGCCCTCGGTGAGGCCGGCACCGCCGCGGAACTGGCGGAACAGGCCCACACCGCGCTCGCGCGGGCCCTCGGCAACGAGCACCCGGCCACCCTCAGCGCGGGGGCCAGCCTGGCCAACGCCCTGGCCGACCTCGGCCGTCTCGAGGAGGCCGAGCACTGGGAGCGGCTCGCCGTGACCGGGCTGCGCAAGCGACTCGGGCCCACCCACCCGGACACCCTCGCCGCCATGGCCAACCTCGCGATCACCCTGCGCGCCCTGGGCAACGACAAGGAGGCCGCCAAGCTGCACCAGGAGGTGGAGACGGAACTCGTCCAGCGCCTGGGCGAGATGCACCCGCTGAGCACGGCGACGGCGGAGTGGCGCCGCATCGACCGGGATCTGGAGCCGCAGCAGGTGTGAGCGGGGTGGGTGAGAAGGGGTCCGTGGCGGCCGCGGGCACGTCACGGCCGGCTCGGTCGGCTCCACCGGTGGGGTCAGTCGTCGTCGCGGGCCGCCCAGCCGATGATGCGGGTCATGACGCGGAGGGCTCCGAAGTGGGCCGCGTCGGGTTCGACCTCGACCAGCGCGCCGGGGATGTTGCGGCCGAGCCAGCGGGTGTGTTCGACCGGGGCGAAGATGTCCTCCGCGCCGTGCCACAGCACGACGGGCGCGGTGATGTCCGCGAGGTCGAAGCCCCAGCCCGTGCTGAACGCCATGACGTCGTCCACCCACCCGTCGGCGGAACTGCGCAGCCCCTCCGCGAAGTTGCGCTCCAGCATGGCCTGGATACCCGCGTCCGCGACGATCCGGCGGTCGGACTCCGGCAGCCCGCTGCGCATCTCGGCGACGATGGACGCGGGATCGGCGCGGATCGTCAGCGAGCGCAGGCCCAGCGCGGCGGTGAGCCGGTGCCGGCCCGCGTCCGCGTTGACGTACGCGTGCACGTTGGCCTCGGTCATGCCGTCGAACCAGTCGAGATCGGCGGCGTCCCGAGGGGCGAGCCCGACCAGCGCCCCGGTCCGTGCGGTGCGCTCCGGGATCAGTGCCGCGCAGGCCAGCGCGTGCGGGGCGCCCCCGGACCGGCCCACCACACCGAACCGCCCGATCCCGAGCGCGTCGGCGATCAGACGGACGTCCTCGGCGGCGGCGCTGACCGTACGGCCCACGCTGCGGTCCGAACCGCCGTAGCCGGGACGGTCGAACGTGATCAGCCGGACCCCCATGCGGTAGAGGACCGACGGCCTCGGGGCGGGGCCCAGCCGGCTCCCGGGGGTGCCGTGCAGCAGGAACACCGGACGCCCCTTGGGGTCCCCCCGCTCCTCGACCGACAGCCGCCGGCCGTCCCTCGCGCAAACCGTCCACGCCATCGGCAGTCCCCCCACGGCCCGGCGTTCCCCTGACTCCGGCGACCGAGCAGCCGGCCCCGGTCGGTGCGACCGGCACCGGCCAGTATGCAGACCGGAACCCCAGGAGTCATGACCTCGGATCACACCGCCATCAGCGGGGCGTCCTTCTTCCACTTCAGGATCTTGTCGAAGCTCACCACGGCCCCGCGGCGACCGGGCTTGTTGCCGATGTGGACATGGTCGGCGAGTTCCTGGATGAGACACAGGCCCCGGCCGTTCTCGGCCTCGCCGGAGACGGGACGCAGCGGCTGGACCGGCTGGGGGCGGGCGAATCCGGGCCCGGAGTCGGTGACTTCGATCCGGCACTTCTCGCCGTCGAGGTACGCGGTGACCCGGTACGCCGCCGAGGAGTCCTGCCGCCCGCCGTGCTCCACCGCGTTGGCGCAGGCCTCGCTGAGGGCGAGGGAGAGGTCGTAGGAGACGTCCGGGTCGACACCCGCGGTCTCCATGGTGCCGAGCAGCAGGCGCCGGGCGAGCGGCACGCTCGCAGCCTCGCGCCGCAGATGGAGTGACCACCAGATGCTCATGCTGCTGCCTCCTGGCCGCGGCTCGACATACCGTTACGTATTGCCGCGTGCGCCCGTGTGTAAGCGCATCGTGGACGTGATGCCGCCCATATGGGCGATGTGCGGGCAGCGATGGACGGTGTATGTGGGGCAGGAAGGACCAGAAGCGACCTTCCGGTCGTACGCCCCGTACGTCATCTTGTGGACCTGCCGTATGGCGCCGGTAAGGCCAGTGCGATGATGAGCCCGCCATGACTGCCCCCCACGCGCGTTCCGGAGACGGTCTCCGGGTTCTGCGGGCCGCGGTGTTCGCCGCGGTCTGCGTCGTGCTGGCCGCGGCCGGTCACTCACTCGCCTCCTGCGCCACCGTCCCGTGGTGGACGCTCGGCGCCGGGTTCGCCGGGGCGGTCGTGGTCGTGGCGCCCCTCGCCGGGCGGGAGCGGTCCCTGCCGGGCATCGCGACCCTGCTCGCGCTCGGACAGACCGTGCTGCACGTGCTGTTCGGGCTGGGGCAGCACGGGACGACCGCGATGGCGATGTCGTCGAAGACCGCGATGGCGATGTCGTCGATGCCGCGGACGTCCGACGCCGCCCTTGTCCAGCAGGCCGCGCGGCTGCTGTGCGGCACCACCGCGGCGGCGATCAGCCCGGCGCAGGCGCACCGGCTCCTTGTCGAGGCCCGGCTGTACCCGGCGACCGGGACCGGCGCGGGGGCCGGGGCCGGGGCCGTTACGGGGGCCGGTGGGGCGCACGCCATGACCGAGGCCTCCGGTTCCGCCGGCTCCTCCGCGCTGTCGCTGCTGCCGTCCCTGCCGATGCTCCTCGGCCACGTCCTCGCGGCCGTCGCCGCCGGCTGGCTGCTGCGGCGCGGGGACCTGGCGCTGCTCCGCCTCGCCGAGCTGTCCACGTACTCGGCGCGTTCGATGGCGGATGGGGCGCTCGTACGGTCCCTGCGCGCGGCGCTCACCCTGGTGCGCGCCCTGCGTGCCGGACTGCCGGGGGCGCCCGAGGCCGGACCGCGTGCGCCGCTGACGGCCTCGTTCACGCCGCCCCGACCGCGTGCCAGGGCACTCCAGCACACGGTGATCCGCCGGGGTCCGCCGACCGTGTCCGGGCTCGTTCTCGCCGCCTGACGCGACGCGACCACCACTCCACCTTCCGAGGGACGTGATCCCGGGGGACGTGAAGGAGGGGCCGCCGTCGTGCGGCATGCGCGTGCGCACACGCGTATCTCTCTTCACCGGAACCCCTTTCAACCGGAGTGCCCTTCATGAAGGCTTCTCGCCTCGCCGTCACCGGCGCCGTCGCCGCCACCGCCGTCGTCGTCCTCTCCTCACCCGCCTTCGCGCACGTCAGCGTGCAGGCGGAGGGGACCGCCGCCAAGGGCGGCTACGCGGTCGTGGACTTCAAGGTCCCCAACGAGCGGGACAACGCCTCCACCACCAAGCTCGAGGTGAACTTCCCGGCCGACCACCCCCTGGCCTCGGTCATGCCGGAGCCGATGCCGGGCTGGAAGATCGTCGTCACCAAGTCCAAGCTCGCCAAGCCCCTCGAGATGCACGGCAAGCAGATCACCGAGGCCGTCTCCAAGGTCACCTGGACCGCCACCGGCAAGGACAGCGGCATCCAGCCGGGCTACTTCGAGAAGTTCCCCGTCTCCGTCGGCGCCCTGCCCGAGGACGCCGACGAACTGGTCTTCAAGGCGATCCAGACGTACTCCAACAACGAGGTCGTGCGCTGGATCGAGGTCCAGGAGGAGGGCGCGGAGGAGCCCGAGACGCCGGCCCCCGTGCTCACCCTGTCCGCGGCCTCCGAGGACGGCCACCACGGCGCGGCGGCCGCCGAGGAGACGGACGCCAAGACCGAGAACGCCGCCGCGGCCGACGAGGTCGCCCCCGCCGACAGCAGCGACACCACCGCCCGGGTGCTCGGCGTGGTCGGCATCGTCGTCGGCGCCCTGGGCGTGGCCTACGGCGTGCTCGCCGGCCGTAGGCGCAGCGACGCCTGACCCTGTTCCGCGACCACGCGCCGGGGGTCGTAGCGGCCCCCGGCGCGGACCCGAAACCTTGAATCTGGGACCTTTCGATATGCGCAAGAAGATGTTCGCCGCGGCCGCGCTGATCGCCGCCGCCACCCTGACCCTCTCCGCCTGCGGCAGCGGCGACGACAGCTCCTCCCCGGTCTCCGTGGTCTCCGAGGACTCCGGTGCGAACAAGGCCGGCACCGTCCTGGACCAGCCGTTCGAGAAGCCGGACCTGGTCCTCACCGACACCAAGGGCCAGAAGTACGACCTGCGGACCGCGACCAAGGGCCGGCCCACCCTGGTCTACTTCGGCTACACCCACTGCCCCGACATCTGCCCGCTGACGATGAACAACATCGCCGTCGCGAAGAAGCAGCTGCCCAAGTCCGAGCAGGACAAGCTGTCGGTCGTCTTCGTCACCACGGACCCGGCCCGCGACACCCCCTCCGAGCTCGGCAAGTGGCTCAAGGGCATCGACCCCCAGTTCGTCGGCCTCACCGGCGACTTCGCCACCATCCAGGCGGGCGCGCGCACCCTCGGCATCTCCATCGAGCCGACCCACAAGGACAAGAAGACCGGCAAGACCGTCTCGGTGCACGGCACCCAGGTCGTCGCCTTCTCCCCGAAGACGAACGCGGGATACGTCCTCTACGGCGAGGACGCCACCGTCGACGACTACACCAAGGACCTGCCCAAGATCATCAAGGGGCAGAACCCGTGAGGCGTACGGCGATGTCGGCCACCGCCCTGGCCGGCGCCGGGGCCCTCGCCCTGGTCGGAGCGGTCGTCCTGGTCGGCTGCTCCGGCTCCGACGCCTCCGCGAAGAACCTCACCGTCTCCGGCGCCTACATCCCGCAGCCCGTCTCCGCGGACATGGCCGCCGGGTTCCTGACCATCTCCAACCCCGGCTCGTCCCAGGACGAGCTGACCTCGGTCACCAGTGACGACGGCGACATCACCATGCACGAGACCAACGGCGGCGCGATGGAGGAGGTCTCCCGCCTCACCGTCCCGGCCCACGGTCAACTCGTGTTCAAAAGCGGCGCCAACCATCTGATGTTCGACAAGCTGAAGCGCAAGCCCGAACAGGGCCAGACGATCACCGTCGAACTGCACTTCGCCCAGTCCGACCCCGTCGTCGTGAAGATGCCGGTGAAGTCGGCGACCTACGTCCCCAAGACCGGACACTGAGGGAGGGACCACCTTGACGCAGACCATCGCCCCCCGCGTCCGGACCCTGGTGCTGCTGCTCCTGGCCACGGCCGGCCTGCTGCTGACCACGGCCGGATCCGCCTCCGCGCACGCCGCACTCACCGGCAGCGACCCCCAGCAGGGGGTGGTGGTCGACAAGGCACCCGACCAGGTCTCCCTGACCTTCTCCGAGCAGGTCGCCCTGTCGAACGACTCGCTGCGGGTGCTCGACCCCAAGGGCAAGGCGGTCCAGCAGGGCAAGCCGTTCCAGGTCGAGGGCACCACATACGGCGTGAAGGTGCACAGCGGCCTGCCCGACGGCACCTACACCGTCACCTACCAGGTCGTCTCCGCCGACAGCCACCCTGTCGCCGGCGCCTTCACCTTCTCCGTCGGCGCCCCTTCCGTCACCTCGGTGTCGGTATCCGGGGAGACCGCGGGCGGCGGGGTCGTGGGCTGGCTGTACGGCTTCGGCCGGTACCTGTCGTACGCCGGCTTCATCGTGCTGGTCGGCGGCGCCGCCTTCGTGCTGGCCTGCTGGCAGCGCGGCGCCGGAGTACGGCCCATGCAGCGGTTCGTCGTCGGCGGCTGGCTCACCCTCACCTCGGCCACCCTGCTGCTGCTCCTGCTGCGCGGCTCCTACACGGGCTCCGGGAAGGTCGCGGACATCTTCGACCTCGACCTGCTCGGAAACGTCCTCCAGACCAAGTCGGGTGCGGCCCTCGTCTCCCGGCTGCTGCTGCTCGCGGCGGCGGCCCTGTTCATCTCCGTGCTCTTCGGCGCCTACGACAAGCGCGAGGACGAGGAGAAGCGGGACCTCACCTTCGGGCTCGCGATCGGCGGAACCGTCGTCGCGGCCGGACTCGCGGCCAGCTGGGCGATGGCCGAACACGCCTCGGTCGGCCTCCAGCCGGGCATCGCGATGCCCGTCGACGTCCTCCACCTGCTCGCCGTCGCCACCTGGCTCGGCGGACTGAGCGCACTGCTCGTCGCGCTCTACCGCTCGCAGACGCCGATCGAGTCGGCCGCCGTACGCCGCTTCTCCCAGGTCGCCTTCGGCAGCGTCGTCACACTGGTGGCGACCGGCGTCTACCAGTCCTGGCGGCAGCTCGGCTCCTGGTCGGCGTTCACCGGGACCCGGTACGGGCAGCTGCTGCTGGTCAAGATCGGGCTGGTGGTGGTGCTGGTCGGCATCGCGTACCTCTCACGGCGGTGGACGGCCCAGCTGGCCGACACCGTCGTACGGCAGGGCAAGCGGGCGCCTCAGAAGGAGCGGGTGTCCGCGAACGCCTCCGGCTCCGCCAAGTCCGCGAAGTCCGCCAAGGAGGCGGGCGGTGCGGAGGAGTCCGGCGCCGGCACGGCCGCCAACAAGGCCGGTGGCGGGAAGCAGGCCAGTGGCGCCAAGAAGGCCGGTGGCGCGAAGGGCGACGGCTCCCAGCGGGCCGCTCAGCTCGCCCGGCAGCAGGCCGCGATGGACACCGCCCGGCAGAAGCGGACGCGGGACGCCGATCCGCACCGGTTCGGACTGCGCCGGTCCGTGCTCGCCGAGGCGGGCGTCGCCGTCGTCCTGCTGGCCGTCACGACCGTGCTGACGCAGACCGAGCCCGGCCGCACCGAGGAGGAGGCCAAGGCGGCCAAGGCTGCTGCTTCGTCGTCCTCCTCCTCGTCCTCGGCTCAGGCCGGGTCCGGTGCGGTGACCCTGGACATGTCCTTCGACACCGGCGGCAGCGACGGCAAGGGGGTCGTGACGGTCGACGTCGACCCCGCGCGCGTGGGCGGCAACGAGATGCACGTCTACGTCCAGCGGCCCAACGGCCGTGCCTTCGACATCCCCGAGGTGAAGGTCGCCCTCACCCTGGAGGCCAAGAAGATCGGGCCGCTGGCCATCACCCCGGACCGCATCACCACCGGCCACTGGTCGGCGAGCAACGTCCAGATCCCCATGGCCGGCGACTGGAAGATCGCCGTCACCGTGCGGACCTCGGACATCGACCAGACGACCGTCTCCAAGAACGCGCAGATCGGCTGACCCGCACCATGGCTGAACAGTCCCTCCCCGTAGCCGACCAGGACGCCTCGGCGGAAGAGAAGCCCTCTTCGCGACCGGGCGTCTCACGGCGTGCCCTGCTCGGCACCGCCGGCGCCACCGGGCTGGTGCTCGGCGCGGCCGGCGGAGCCGCGGGCTACGCGGCCGCTCCCGCCGCGGCGACCCCGCTGAGCTCCGTGGGCAGCACCGAGGTGATGTTCCACGTGAAACATCAGCCCGGCATCACCGAGGGCCTCCAGGCGCGCGGCCACCTCGTGGCCTTCGACCTCACGCCGGGCGCGGGCCGCAAGGAGGCCGCGGCACTGCTGCGCCGCTGGTCGGAAACGGCTCGCAGGCTCATGGCCGGGGAGCCTTCCGGATCCGACGACACGGACGTCGCCCGGGACGCCGGGCCGTCCTCCCTGACGGTGACCTTCGGCTTCGGGCACAGCTTCTTCTCCCGGACCGGGCTGGAGAAGCAGCGCCCGGTCGCCCTCGACCCGCTTCCCGACTTCTCCTCCGACCAGCTCGACAAGGCCCGCAGCGACGGCGACCTGTGGGTGCAGATCGGCGCGAACGACGCTCTGGTCGCCTTCCACGCCCTGCGCGCGATCCAGAAGGACGCGGGCAGCGCGGCCAGGGTCCGCTGGCAGATGAACGGCTTCAACCGCACCCCGGGCGCCACGGACCGTCCCATGACGGCCCGCAACCTCATGGGCCAGCTGGACGGCACCCGCAACCCCAAACCGAGCGAGCCCGACTTCGACGAGCGGATCTTCGTCCCGTCCTCCGCCACGCCCGCGTGGATGGCCAACGGCTCCTACGCGGTCGTACGACGGATCCGGATGCTGCTCGACGACTGGGAGAAGCTGTCGCTCGGGGCCCAGGAGGCCGTCATCGGGCGCCGGAAGGCGAACGGGGCCGCCTTGTCCGGGGGCACCGAGACGACCCCGATGGACCTGGAGAAGACGGACGCCAAGGGCGATCTGGTGGTGCCGATCAATGCGCACGCCCGTATCACCCGGCCCGATCAGAACGGGGGCGCGGCCATCCTGCGCCGGCCGTTCTCCTTCCACGACGGCATCGGCGCGGACGGGGTGCCGGACGCCGGGCTCCTGTTCGTGTGCTGGCAGGCCGACCCGCTGCGCGGCTTCGTCCCGGTCCAGCGCAAGCTCGACCGTGGTGACGCGCTCTCCCAGTTCATCCGGCACGAGTCGAGCGGACTGTTCGCGGTGCCGGGCGGCGCGGCGCAGGAAGAGTACGTGGGGCAACGGCTCCTGGAGGGCTGAGGTCACGCGGGTTCACCCGGTCGTGAGACGGGCGGGCCCGGTTCCGCAAGGGCCATTAGGGTGAGGTCATGCCAGCGAGCTACGCCTATCTCGGCCCTGAGGGCACCTTCACGGAAGTCGCGCTGCGGACGCTTCCCGAGGCGGCCACCCGGGAGCTGATCCCGTACGTGTCGGTGCAGTCCGCGCTGGACGCGGTGCGCGCGGGGGAGGCCGAGGCCGCGTTCGTGCCGATCGAGAACTCCGTCGAGGGCGGCATCACCACCACCCTCGACGAACTGGTCGCGGGTGCCCCGCTGATGATCTACCGCGAGGTGCTGCTGTCGATCACCTTCGCGCTGCTGGTCAGGCCGGGCACCGAGCTCACGGACATCAAGACGGTCTCCGCGCACCCGGCAGCCCAGCCGCAGGTGCGCAACTGGCTGAAGAACAACCTCCCGGACGTCCACTGGGAGTCGGCCGCCTCGAACGCGGACGCGGCCCGGCTGGTCCAGGAGGGCCAGTACGACGCGGCCTTCGCCGGTGAGTTCGCGGCCGCCCGGTACGGCCTTCAGGCACTGGAGACCGGGATCCACGACGCCGAGAACGCGCAGACGCGGTTCGTGCTGGTCGGCCGTCCGGCCCGGCCCGCCGCTCCGAGCGGTGCCGACAAGACGTCCGTGGTGCTGTGGCAGCGCGACGACCACCCCGGCGGGCTGCGTGACCTGCTGGGCGAGTTCGCCACCCGCGGCATCAACCTGATGCTGTTGCAGTCCCGGCCCACGGGCGCCGGTATCGGCAACTACTGCTTCTGCATCGACGCGGAGGGCCACATCACCGACCGCCGGGTGGCGGAGGCACTGATGGGGCTGAAACGGATCTGCCGGGAGGTTCGTTTCCTCGGGTCGTACCCGCGTGCGGACAAGGAACGCGCAGACCTGCTGGCGCCCCTGCCCGGCACCTCGGACGAGGAGTTCATGGCGGCCTCGGACTGGGTGGCGCGATGCCAGGACGGGCGATTCTGACCTGTCTTACCTGCAGATTTTAGTTATCCACAGAAGTTGTCCACAGGCTGGCTTCTCGACCTGGGGACAAGTCGACACCAAAGCACGACCCTGTCGACAAATCGGCCTACAGGCCCTGCCGATGTCCACCCGCATGCACATCACCCTTCGTCCATTCTTTTCCCATGCGTAACCCTTTGGAGTGACCGGTTTCCACTCGAAAGTAGGGGTAAAGAGGAGTTTGCGCCGGGAATCCTCGTCATGTCCCCCAGGTTTCGGAGTGATCAATTCCGAAATCCACAGATCCTCCGCACACCCTGTGGATAACTTTCCGAGGGGTGTGGATCCCTGTGGACAACCGTGCGCCAATTCCCGCTCCGCACAAGGGAGTCGAGTCAACCCTGCGCCTCGCGCATGCCTCGTCCCGGGGATCGGGGTGCCCTTTCCTTGACACGTTCCGCAATTCACCCATAACGCAACGTAAGCCACTATTCAGTGCGGCCGGGAATAGTGAGTCGTGGGCCGTATCCCCGCACCGGTAGCCTTGGCCGCGTGATTGACCTTCGCCTGCTCCGTGAGGACCCCGACCGAGTGCGCGCGTCGCAGCGTGCCCGTGGAGAGGACGTCGCCCTCGTCGACTCCCTCCTGTCTGCCGACGAGCGGCGCAGGTCGTCCGGCGTCCGCTTCGACGAGCTGCGCTCCGAGCAGAAGAGCCTCGGCAAGCTCGTCCCCAAGGCCACTCCTGACGAGCGCGTCGAGCTCCTGAAGCGGGCGGAGCAGCTGAAGGCCGAGGTGAAGGAAGCCGAGGCCGCCCAGAACGAGGCCGACGAGGAGACCAAGCGCCTCCTGCTCCAGCTCGGCAACCTCGTCCACCCCGACGTCCCGGTCGGCGGCGAGGAGGACTTCGTCGTCCTGGAGACGCACGGCACCATCCGCGACTTCGGCGCCGAGGGCTTCGAGCCCAAGGACCACCTGGAGCTCGGCGAGGCGCTGGGCGCCATCGACGTCGAGCGCGGCGCCAAGGTCTCCGGCTCGCGTTTCTACTACCTGACCGGTGTCGGCGCCCTGCTCGAGCTGGCGCTCGTCAACGCGGCGATCGCCCAGGCCACCGAGGCCGGCTTCACGCCGATGCTGACCCCCGCGCTGGTCCGCCCGCGCGCCATGGAGGGCACCGGCTTCCTCGGCCAGGCCGCGGAGAACGTCTACCACCTGGAGAAGGACGACTACTACCTGGTCGGCACCTCCGAGGTCCCGCTCGCCGCGTACCACATGGACGAGATCCTGGACGCCGACAAGCTGCCGCTGCGCTACGCCGGCTTCTCGCCGTGCTTCCGCCGCGAGGCCGGCACCTACGGCAAGGACACCCGCGGCATCTTCCGCGTGCACCAGTTCGACAAGGTCGAGATGTTCTCCTACGTCGCCCCCGAGGACGCGGAGAACGAGCACAAGCGGCTCCTGGAGTGGGAGAAGCAGTGGCTGACCGGTCTCGAGCTGCCCTTCCAGGTGATCGACGTGGCCTCGGGCGACCTCGGCGCGTCCGCCTCCCGCAAGTTCGACTGCGAGGCGTGGATCCCGACCCAGGGCAAGTACCGCGAGCTGACCTCGGCCTCCAACTGCGACGGCTTCCAGGCCCGCCGCCTGGCCGTGCGCATGCGCGACGGCAAGAAGGTCCAGCCGCTGGCGACGCTCAACGGCACGCTGTGCGCCGTACCGCGCACCATCGTGGCCATCCTGGAGAACCACCAGCTGGCCGACGGCTCCGTGCGGGTGCCGGAGGTGCTGCGCCCGTACCTCGGCGGGCGGGAGCTGCTGGAACCGGTCGCCAGGTGAGCTTTCCGTACCGGCTGATCGCGACCGACCTCGACGGGACCCTGCTGGGTTCCGGCGAGTCGGTCTCGCAGCGCACCCGGGACGCCCTCGCCGCGGCCACCGCGGCGGGCGCCGCCCACATCGTCGTCACCGGACGCGGGGTCCGGTGGACGCGGCACATCCTCGACGACCTCGGCTACCAGGGCCTCGCGGTGTGCGGACAGGGCTCGCAGGTCTACGACGCCGGCGAGCACCGTCTGCTGACCTCGGTGACGCTGGACCGGCAGCTGGCCGCGGTGGCCCTCGCGAAGATCGAGGCGGAGGTCGGCCCGCTGTTCCTGGCCGCGAGCCGCAGCGGCGTGGACGGGGACGTGCTGGTCGGGCCGGGGTACGCGCTGACGGGTGCACTGCCGGCGACGCCGTTCACGGACGTGTCCGACCTGTGGGCTGAGCCGCTGGGCAAGATCTACATACAGCATCCGGAGCTCACGGACGACCAACTGGCCGACGCCGCCGTACGGGCCGCGGGGGGCTTCGTCTCGGTCGCGATGGCCGGCCAGGGCATCGTGGAGCTGCTCCCGCTGGGTCTGTCGAAGGCGACCGGTCTGTCCCTGGCGGCCCGTCGCCTGGGCCTGAAGGCCGCGGACACGATCGCCTTCGGCGACATGCCCAACGACATCCCGATGTTCGCCTGGGCGTCCTACGGGGTGGCGATGGCGGACGCCCACGAGGAGCTCAAGGCGGTCGCCGACGAGGTGACGTCCTCCAACGAGGAGGACGGGATCGCGGTGGTGCTGGAGCGGTTGCTGGGCTGACGCCCAGGGACAACGTCTTGCGGAGGATGCACGGATCGAACGTGCGCGGGCTTTTCGGGCCCGACCACGGTTTAGCAAACCGGTGCCTTACCACTCGGCCAATCCTCCGGGTGGGCGGCCTCACGCGAGAGCGACATCGCGTGCTCGAAGCGGCCGCCCCGGGCGGGTCCTGCGGTGGACTCGACGGTGGCGTAACTACACCGGAGTCCTCCGCCGGCCGCCCCGACGGGAGCTGGGCGTACTGTCGTGCATGGACATCGCCCGGCTCCCTCCCCGTTCGTGGTGAACACAACCATCGTGCCCGTACGCCGAGTTGGGCGCCACCGAATAAACGGCCAGGTGTTCGACCCGCTGGCTTCCCAGGTGTGTCGGCCTACCGGCGTCCCCACCGCCTGCGGCGCCTGCTGAAGAACCACCCCGCGGGCGGCTCGTCGGAGCGCCAGGGCTGCGGCTCGGGCGACTCCTGACGCCAGCGCGCGGCGAGCATACGGGCCCGGGCGGACGGCTCGGAGGTCTCGGCGGAGCGTATGAAGTCCTCGTCCAGCACGAGGTCGTCCCAGTCGTCTGCCATGCCCGTTCCCTTCAACTCGCAGCCGGACATTCCCCTTTGTCCAGTGTGCCCGGACAAAGGTGAAGTCCCTGTCAATAAGCCCGGCATCAGGGGCCGGGTCCGCTACTCCTCGCCCGCCAGCGTCAGCGACCGCAGCTTCTGTCCCGCGTACCAGGTGGCGAGGACGGTCACCACGACCAGCAGCACCGTGGCCGTCGGCAGTCCGACGTCCGAGGTGACAAGGTCCCCGCCGGCGACCTTGTGGGCGACGGCCAGCGACCACTGCTGGACGCTCAGCGTGCGCGCCCCGGCGACCAGCGAGCCGAACAGGGCCTCCCAGACCAGCGCGTAGACCAGCCCGAAGACCACCGCGTGCCGGGACACCGTGCCCAGGAGCAGGAAGAGCGCCGCGTAGGCGATCGAGGAGACCAGCGCGGCCACCGTGTAGGCGACGGCGATCTGCTGGCCGTTGCCGTTGAGGATGAGGCCGGCGATGAAGGTGGGCAGCGCCGAGAACACCATCGTGACGGCGATCGCCACGATCAGCTTGGTGAAGATGATCGTCGGCCGCTTGATGGGCTTCGACAGCAGATAGACCACCGAGCCGTCGTCGATCTCCGGGCCGATCGCGCCGGTGCCCGCGATGACACCGATGATCGGCACCATGGTGGCCAGCGCGAGGCCGCCCAGCAGGTCGGAGGCGGTCTGGTCGTCGGCGCCGACCAGCGCGCGCACGATCACGGAGATCACGATCAGCAGCAGGGGCAGGGCGCCCAGGATGAGGGCCCGGCGGCGGCCGAGCAGGGCCCGGTAGGTGAGTCGGGCGACTGTGGGGTCGTACATCTTCGGCCTCCTACGCCGCGACGAGATACGAGAAGACGGACTCGAGGGACTCGTCGGACGGCGAGACCGTGAGCAGCCGGATGCCGTGGTCGCGGGCGACCCGGGGCAGCAGCGCGGTGAAACGGCCGAAGTCGACGGCCTGGACGTGCAGCGCGCCCTCGGCCAGGTCGACCTCGATGCCGGACGTCGACGGGTCCGCGATCAGCGCGGCCGCCAGGGCGCGGTCGTCGCTGGAGCGCACCAGGTAGCGGTGCGGGCGGTCCGTCATCAGACGGCGGATCCTGCGGAAGTCACCGCTGGCCGCGTGCCGTCCGGCCACCACGACCTCGATGTGCCAGGCGAGCTGCTCGACCTCTTCCAGGATGTGGGAGGAGAACAGGACCGTGCGGCCCTCGTCGCCCATGCGGCGCAGCAGGTCCATGAGCTGCATGCGCTGGCGCGGGTCCATGCCGTTGAACGGCTCGTCGAGCAGCAGCAGCGACGGGTCGTGGACCAGCGCGGACGCCATCTTCACGCGCTGGCGCATGCCTTTGGAGTAGGTGGAGATCTTGCGGTCCTGCGCGTACTCCATCTCGACCGTGGCCAGCGCCTTCTGGGCCGCCTTCGCGCCCAGGCCGTGCAACTCGGCGTTGGCGACGACGAATTCACGGCCGGTGAGGAAGTCGTACATCGCCTCGCGCTCGGGGACGACGCCGATGTGCTTGTAGATCTCCTCGTTGCGCCACACCTGCTGTCCGTCGAGGGTGACGGTGCCGGTGGAGGGGGCCAGGAAGCCGCCCATCATGTTGATGAGGGTGGACTTCCCGGCGCCGTTGGGCCCGAGCAGGCCGGTGACGCCGGGGCCGATCGTCATGGTGATGTCGTTGACGGCGACCACGTTGCCGAACCAGCGGGAGACATGGTCGATCTGGAGCGTGGTCACAGTCCCACCTTCTTGTAGCGGCGCAGCAGGAGGCCGTAGCACGCGGCGATCAGTCCGAGGACGGCCAGGACGTAGACGACCCCTTCGCCGTTGCCCGGGCCCACCGCGCCGGGGAACGCCGAGCTCGCGCCGAGGAACGCCGACTGGAGTCCGTCGATGAGCGTGACCGGCGAGAACAGGCCGATCCACGGGATGGCCGACGTGCTGCCCTGGGCGTCGGCGATGGCCTGGAGGGTGGAGACCGCGCCGTAGGAGATGGTCATGACGGCGATCACGGCCGCGATGCCGAAGCCGCGGCGCGGGGTGACCGACGCGATGACCAGGCCGATACCGGCGAAGAGCAGCGAGAGCAGCGCCACCGAGACGAGTCCCTGCCCGAAGCCCTTGGTCTGGTCGGCGAAGTCGAGTTTGGCCAGCAGGGCACCGACATAGAGCACGATCAGCGGGGCCGCGGTCAGGATGAACATCGCGGAGGCCAGTGCCGCGTACTTCGCACGGACGTAGTCGGCGGTCTCGATGGGCCGCGAGAAGTAAAGCGGCACCGTCTTGAAGCGCAGGTCGCGCGAGACCGACTGGGGGGCCTGCGAGGCGACGTACAGGCTGATGACGGCCTGCATGATGATCGCGTAGCGGGTGTAGTCGACGGGCAGGTCCTTGGCCTTGGTGGCGACCGCGACGGCCACCATGATGGCCGCGGGCACGCACATCACCACGAACAGCAGCATCGGCAGCACCTTGGACTTCACCGAGCGACCGAGGCCGTAGGCGCCGCGCAGGGACTGCGAGTAGAGCGACCGGGTGGCGTAGGAGCGGCCCAGGCGCGGGCCCTCGTAGCTGCGGTAGCCGATGTTGTGGATACGGGTCTGGTCGCCCGAGGGGGCGGCGCCCGGGTGCTCAACCGCCATGGCCGACGGCCTCCTTCCGCTGCTGTGCGTCGCTCGCGTCCCCGCTGGTGAAGACCTCGGAGATGTGGTGCCTGCGCTGCTCCATGCGCACCAGGCCGAGCCCGAGGTCGGCGACGACGTCCCGGACCACGTCGTAGGTCTCCTCGCCCTGCGCGGTCAGCAGCAGGATGTGGCCGGCGCCCGGCAGGCCGCCGGTGGAGTCGAGGACCTCCACACCGCGCGCGTGCAGCGCCTCGCGCACCGCGCGGGTGCCGTCCGGGTGCTCGTCGGTGTCGGTGACCTCGACCGCGAGGGTCGTCGTGGTCTGGGTGAAGTCGGTGGTGGAGCTGGAACGCAGCAGCTTGCCGCCGTCGATGACGACCACGTGGTCGCAGGTGCGCTCCAGCTCGCCGAGCAGGTGCGAGGTGACCAGGACCGAGATGCCGAAATCGGTGTAGATGCGCCGGATCAGACCCAGCATGTCGTCGCGGCCGACCGGGTCGAGGCCGTTGGTCGGCTCGTCCAGGAAGACCAGCTGCGGGTCGTGGACCAGGGCCTGCGCGAGCTTCACCCGCTGCTTCATGCCGGTGGAGTAGCCGCCGATGGGGCGGTAGCGCTCCTCGTACAGGCCGACATGGCGCAGGGTGTCCGCGGTGCGCTCGCGCGCGGCGGTGGGCGGCAGGCCGGACATGCGGGCCATGTGCACCACGAACTCGGTCGCGGAGACGTCCGGCGGCAGGCAGTCGTGCTCCGGCATGTAGCCGACCCGCTCGCGGATGGCGGCACCCTTGGTCGCCACGTCGAGCCCGAGCACTTCGGCACGGCCCTCGGTGGCGGGGGACAGACCCAGCAGGATCTTGATCATGGTGGACTTGCCGGCTCCGTTGGCTCCGACGAGTCCGGTCACACCGGGTCCGACGTCCAAGGAGAGCCGGTCAAGCGCGGTCACCCGGGGGAACCGCTTGCTCAGGCTTTCGGTCGCGATCACAGTCACGTCATCGACAGTAGTGACGCGGACCACTCCGGTCGTCACCCCGCAGAGCTGCATCGGCATCAGACTCCAGGCGTACGGGCACCTAGGGGTCCCCCTGAGGTCGAACAACGCGGACCGGGTTTTCCACATCGGCAAGGTTTTCCACAGCCCGAACAGGCCCTCTTGACGCAGCCTTCGACGACTGTCACATTCGCCAGTGTCACGTTACGGACGCGTACCGCGTTCGGCAGGACGGGGGTGGCATGGCGACGGCAGTGCACGGCGAGCTCTCCGCACGGCTCCAGGGGTTCAGAAAGGTCCAGCGCCTCGCGTACGAGTGCGCGGAGGCGGTCGCGGCCCGCCTGGAACCCGGCGTCACCGAGCGGCAGGCCGCCCGGATGCAGCGCGGGTGGCTGCGCGAGCGGGGCGTCCGCGACTGGTTCCACCTGCCCTTCGCCTGGTTCGGGGACCGCACGGCGTTCACCGGCTTCCGCGTCCCGCTCCAGTTCTTCCCCACCGACCGCCGGCTCGAGCCGGGGATGCCGTTCATCCTGGACATGGCCCCGGTGTACGAGGGGTTCACCGCCGACATCGGATACTCCGGCGCTCTCGGCGTCAACCCTGTCCAGAAGCGGCTGGCGGCCGACCTCAAGGCCCACCGCGCGCTGATCCTGCGCGAGGTCCGCGAGCGGCGGCCGCTGCGCGAGATCTACGAGGACGTGGACCGCCTCATGGTCCGCCAGGGCTACGCCAACCGGCACCGCGCCTACCCCTTCGGCGTGATCGCCCACAAGGTCGACCAGGTCAAGGAGCGCCGCTGGTCACCGCACCTGTTCGGGTTCGGCACCCAGTCCCTCAAGGGCCTCGCGGCCGACGCCCTGCGCGGCCACCGCGAGGGCTGGTCGCCCCTGTGGTCGCCCCACCGCTTCTCCGACCACCCGCCGCAGCCGGGCCTGTGGGCGGTCGAACCCCACCTCGGATTCCGGGGCACGGGCGCGAAGTTCGAGGAGATCCTGGTCGTCACCGACTCCCAGGACCCCGAGCAGAGCGCCTTCTGGCTGGACGACGACCTGCCGCACGTGCGGCGCTGGGCGGAGGAGGAGTGACCTTGCTCGAAGGTGCGCGTGAACGCCGGGTACGGACCGGCGGAGTCGACCTGTGCGTGGCCGAACTGGGGGACCCGCACCGGCCGACCGTCGTCCTGGTACACGGCTACCCGGACAGCAAGGAAGTCTGGTCCGAGGTCGCCCCCCGCCTCGCCGACCGGTTCCACGTCGTCCTCTACGACGTCCGCGGCCACGGCCGCTCCACGGCCCCGAAGCCACTGCGCGGCGGGTTCACCCTGGAGAAGCTGACCGACGACTTCCTGGCCGTCGCGGACGCCGTCAGCCCGGACCGGCCCGTGCACCTGGTCGGCCACGACTGGGGCTCTGTACAGGCCTGGGAGTTCGTCACCGTCCAGCGCACCGCGGGGCGGATCGCCTCCTTCACCTCGATGTCCGGCCCGTCCCTCGACCACTTCGGGCACTGGATCGCGGGGCGCCTGAAGCGTCCCACCCCGCGCCGGATCGGCCAGCTCCTCGGCCAGGGCGCCAAGTCCTGGTACGTGTACGCCCTGCACACCCCCGCCCTGCCCGAACTGGCCTGGCGCGGCCCCCTCGGCAAGGCCTGGCCCCGCCTCCTGGCACGCACCGAGAAGATCCCCTCCGACGGCTATCCCACCCCCTCGCTGCCCACCGACGCGGCCCACGGCGCCTGGCTGTACCGCGACAACATCCGCTCCCGGCTGCGCCGCCCGCGCACCGACGCCCACGCACACGCGCCCGTACAGCTCATCACGCCCCTGGGCGACGCCTTCCTCTCCGAGCGGCTCTACGACGGCCTGGAGCAGTGGGTGCCCGAGCTGACCCGGCGCACCCTGCCCGCCAAGCACTGGATCCCCCGCTCCCGCCCCGACCAGCTCACCTCGTGGATCACGGAGTTCGTGACCTCCGTCGAAGCGGGCCGTACCGCCGTACAGGCGACCGGGAAGTACGCCGAGCGGTTCGGCGGCCGGCTCGTCCTCGTCACCGGTGCGGGCAGCGGCATCGGACGGGCCACCGCGTTCGCCTTCGCCGAGGCCGGCGCCCGCGTGGTGGCCGTCGACCGGGACGCCGAGACCGCCGCCCGCACCGCCGAACTGTCCCGGCTCCTCGGCGCCCCCGAGGCCTGGGCCGAGACCGTCGACGTCTCCGACGAACAGGCCATGGAGAAACTCGCCGACAAGGTCGCCGCCGAGTACGGCGTGGTCGACGTCCTGGTCAACAACGCCGGGATCGGCCTCGGCGGCCCCTTCCTCGACACCACCGCCGAGGACTGGAAGAAAGTCCTCGACGTCAACCTGTGGGGCGTCATCCACGGCTGCCGGCTCTTCGGCCGGCAGATGGCCGAGCGCGGACAAGGCGGCCACATCGTCAACACCGCCTCCGCGGCCGCCTTCCAGCCCTCCCGCGCACTGTCCGCCTACGGCACCTCCAAGGCGGCCGTCCTCATGCTCAGCGAGAGCCTGCGGGCCGAACTCGCCGGCCGGGGCATCGGCGTGAGCGCCGTCTGCCCCGGCTTCGTCAACACCAACATCACCTCCACCGCGCGGTTCGCGGGCGTCGACGCCGACGAGGAGAAACGCCGCCGGACGCGCGCGACCCGCCTCTACGGACTGCGGAACTACCCGCCGGAGAAGGTCGCCGACGCGATCCTGCGCGCGGTCGTGCGCAACCAGGCCGTCGTCCCGGTCACCCCCGAGGCCCGCGCCGCCCACGTCCTGGCGCGCTGGGCACCGAAGGCCCTCCGCGCGCTGGCCAGACTGGAGCCGCCGCTGTGAGCCACCGGATCGCGCCGCGCCGGGTGTCCTTCGACTGGTCCCGCACACCCCTGCACTGGATCCCCGGCGAACCCACCGCCACCCACGTCATCAACGTCCTCCACCTGCTGCTGCCCGCGGGAGAGCGCTGGTTCGTGAAGGTCTTCAAGGAAGGCCTGCCGCTGATCAGGGACCCTGAACTCCGCGCCGACGTCAAGGGGTTCATGGGCCAGGAAGCCACCCACAGCGTCCAGCACACGCACGTACTGGACCACCTCGCCGCGCAGCGGCTCGACACCGCCGACTTCACCCGGCACGTCGACTTCCTCTTCGAGCGGCTCCTCGGCGAACGCCCACCCCTCGGCGCGCCCGTCCCCGCACGCGAATGGCTGCGCTTCAGGCTCTCCGTCGTCGCCGCCATCGAACAGTTCACGGCCGTGCTCGGCGACTGGGTCCTGGCCGCCGAAGGCCTCGACCGGGCCTGTGCCGACGCGGTCATGCTCGACCTGCTGCGCTGGCACGGCGCCGAGGAGGTCGAACACCGCGCGGTCGCCTTCGACATGTACCAGCACTGCGGCGGCACCGGCACCGCCCGCTACGCCCGCCGGGTCGCCGGCATGGCGGTGACCGCCCCGGCGATGCTGTACCTGTGGGTGTGGGGGACGGCCTATCTGATGCGGCACGACCCCCGACTGGCCGGGCGGGGCCGCTACTCCCTCAAGGAGCACGAGAGGGCCGTGCGCAAAGGCCTGCTGCCGGCCTGGCGGGACCTCGGCGCGGCGATACCGCGCTACCTGCGGCGGTCCTACCACCCCTCCCACGAGGGGTCGTTGAGCCGGGCGGTGGAGTACCTGAAGCGGTCCCCGGCGGCCGAGGGGGCCGCGTGAGCGCCTCAGGCAACGCCGCCGCCCACCGCATCGAGGACCTCGCCCACCTCAGCGGCACCACCGTCCGCACCATCCGTGCCTACCAGGACCGGGGCCTGCTCCCCCGCCCCGAGCGCCGCGGCCGGGCCAACATCTACACCGACGCCCACCTCGCCCGGCTCCGACAGATCGCCGACCTCCTCGACCGCGGCTACAACCTGGCCGCCATCAAGGAGCTCCTGGAGGCCTACGACTCCGGCCGGGGCCTCGGCGGGGTGCTGGGCCTGGTCGCCGAGGTCGACGGCCCCTGGACCGACGAGGAGACCGGCCGGATCTCCCGCGCCGAGCTGGACGCACGCTTCGGGGGCGTCCCCGACGAGGCCGCGGTCGCCGAGGCGGTGCAGCTCGGCGTCCTGCAACCCGTGCCGGGCGACGACGACTCCTTCCTCGTCCCGAGTCCCCAAGAACTCGCTGTGGCAGCCGAGTTGCACGCCGCCGGGGTGCCGCTCTCCGCGATCTCGGGCCACCTGCGGGAGTTGAGGGGCCAGGTCGAGCACATCGCCGCCCGTTTCCTGGAGTTCACCACCGAGCACGTCTTCGCCCGCTACCTGCACGGCCCCGACCGTCCGACCGACGCGGAAGCCGCCGAGGCGGCCGCACTCGTACGACGGCTGCGGCCCCTCGCACAGCAGACGGTGGACGCGGAACTCGCGCGCGCGATGAGGCTGTTGGCGGTACGGCAGCTGCGGCAGCACCTGGGGTCCGAGGAGGAGACCGAAGGGCACCCGGTGTCACGTTCCGTGGCCGTGCCCGAGGAGACGATGCGGGCTGTGGAGAAGCTGGTTGGGACGGAGGGAGCGGCGGAGTTCTTCGTGCTGGCGGCTGAACGGGAGGTGCGGGCAAGGGCGTTGGATGCGCTCACGTCAAATGCGCCGCCCCCAGTTGATCTTGACGAAGAGGGCTGACATGACAGGGAGTTGTCCACAGAAACTCCAAGTAGCCTGTGGATAACTACAGTTGGTTGTGGATCAAACATGCGGGCCAAAATCATTCGCGTGATTCACGTCTCTCCCAGCACCCTGGTGCCATGGATGAAAGACGCACCGTGAAGGTGTCCAAGTACCTCTCGAAGCACCTGCGGCATCAGCCCGAACGGATCGGGCTCACCCTGGACGAGGCCGGCTGGGTCGAGATCGACGTGCTCCTCGCGGCGACGGCCGCGCACAACTTCCGCATCACCCGCGACGAGCTGGACCATGTCGTCGCCGCGAACGACAAGCAGCGCTTCGCCATCGAGGGCTCCCGCATCCGCGCCAGCCAGGGCCACAGCGTCGACGTCGATCTGGGCCTCGCCCCGGCGACCCCACCGCCGTACCTCTTTCACGGCACCGTGGCCCGCAACCTGGACGCGATCCGCGCCGAGGGACTGCGCCCCATGAACCGGCACGACGTCCATCTGTCGCCCGACCGTGAGACCGCGACCCGGGTCGGGGCCCGCCGCGGCCGCCCCGTCGTGCTCTCCGTGGACGCGGCGGCCATGCACCGCGACGGCCACGTCTTCCACATCAGCGCCAACGGGGTCTGGCTGACGCATGCCGTGCCGCCGGGCTATCTGCGGTTCCCCTCGTCGCACTGAGCTCCTTCCCCGGGGTCACAGCGACCTCCCTTTCCGGGGTCACACCGGCCTCCCTTTCCCGGGCCGCCGCGGGCATGATCGGTGGTATGGACCACTTGCCGACCACCGAGGCCGCCGTCACCGCGCTGCGCCACCTCGCCGCCGAGTACCGGCTCGCGATCGACGTCAGCCATGACATCGGAGCCGACCAGACCTCCCGCCGCAGCGCCGCGGGCGTCGGCGTCACCACCGACCCGGACGGCACCCTGCCCCACGAGGCCTACGTCGAACTCGGCGGCCGGCCGCACGTGGAGGTGCGGCTGTTCCCGGACGACGACGCTCTGATCACCGTCGAGGGAGTCGAGTGCCCCGACGTCGCCCGCGACGACGTCCCCGCCTTCCTCCGCGCCCTCTACGAAGGCCACGCCTGGGTGAAGGTGCGCCGCTTTCCGCCGAGCCACTTTCTGATGGTGCCGCTCCCCGGTGACCGCGTGCACAAGGAGTTCATCCCGGTGGGGCTCAGCCCCTGGCTCAGCGGCCGCAGACAGTGACCGTGAGTCACTGTTTCACGTGAAACAGTGCCGGACGCATACGCTCAGTCCTATGAGTCTGCGTCTGAGCACCGTGATCCTCCCGTACCGCCGCTGGAACGAGGGAGGCCGCGAGGCATGGCAACGTGCGGAGCAGCTCGGTTTCCACACCGGATACACCTATGACCACCTCTCGTGGCGCACCTTCCGTGACGGCCCCTGGTTCGGTGCCGTGCCGACGTTGACCGGTGCCGCGGGCGTGACCGACCGGCTGCGGCTGGGCACCCTGGTGACCTCGCCGAACTTCCGGCACCCCGTCACCCTCGCCAAGGAACTGATCACCCTCGACGACATCTCCGGCGGCCGGGTCACCCTGGGAATCGGTGCGGGCGGCACCGGCTTCGACGCCACCGCGCTCGGCCAGGACCCGTGGACCCCGCGCGAGCGCGCCGACCGGCTCGCCGAGTTCGTGCCGCTGCTCGACCGGCTGCTCCGCGAGGACTCGGTGTCCTACGAGGGCGACTACTACTCGGCACACGAGGCCCGCAACATCCCCGGCTGCGTCCAGCGGCCCCGGCTGCCCTTCGCGGTGGCCGCCACCGGACCGCGCGGTCTGAAGCTGGCCGCGCGCCACGGACAGGCCTGGGTGACCACCGGCGACCCCAAGCTGTACGAGAACGGCACCCCCGAGCAGTCCCGCCACGCTCTCCGCGGCCAGATCGAGCGGCTCGGCGACGCCTGCGCGGCGGTGGGCCGGGACCCGAAGGAGCTGGACAAGATCCTGCTCACCGGCTTCACCCCGGACCGCGCCCACCCCCTGGAGTCCCTCGACGCCTTCGTCGACTTCGCGGGCCGCCACCGGGAACTGGGTTTCACGGAGCTGGTGATCCACTGGCCGATCCCCGACTCGGACTTCGCGGCCGACGAGAAGGTCTTCGAGCAGATCGCCATGGAGGCACCGGCACAGCTGGGCTGAGAGGGCGGAATCGGGACGGGTGGGGGCCTCCTACGAGTCGCCCATGTCTCACCTGTGCGGGCGGCCGTCCGGTCGTGCACGCATATGCGGGAGAATGAGCGGGTGACCTCAGCGACCCGACAGCCCGAGACCCCGGCCGCCGACATACCGCCGCGCCTGATCGCCACCGACCTCGACGGCACTCTTCTGCGTGACGACAAGTCGGTGTCCCCGCGCACCGTCGCGGCCCTCGCCGCCGCCGAGAAGGCCGGCATCGAGGTCTTCTTCGTCACCGGCCGCCCGGCCCGCTGGATGGACGTCGTCAGCGATCACGTCCACGGTCACGGCCTGGCCATCTGCGGAAACGGCGCCGCTGTGGTCGACCTGCACGGCGGCCCCGGCGCCCACCGGTTCGTGAAGGTGCGGGAGCTGGCCCGGGAGAACGCCCTGGACGCCGTACGCCTGCTGCGCGAGGCGGCCCCCGGCACGGTCTACGCGGTCGAGCAGACGTACGGCTTCCACCAGGAGCCGGACTATCCCAAGCTGCACATGGAGATCCCGGACCATCTCGCCCCGGCCGAGAACCTGCTGGCCGACGACGGTCCCGGCGCCGAGGAGCCGGTGCTGAAGATCCTCGCGTACCACCCCACCATGGACCCGGACGCCTTCCTCACCCTCTCCCGGCTGGCCATCGGCGACCGCGCCAACGTCACCCGCTCCAGCCCCAGCGCCCTGCTGGAGATCAGCGGGCCCGACGTCTCCAAGGCCAGCACCCTCGCCCTGTGCTGTGCCGAACGCGGTATCTCGCACGAGGAGGTCGTCGCCTTCGGGGACATGCCCAACGACCTGGAGATGCTGACCTGGGCGGGGCAGTCGTACGCGATGGGCAACGCCCACCCGGACGTCATCGCCGCGGCCTCGGGCCGGACCGTCGCCAACAACGACGACGGGGTGGCGGTCGTGATCGAGCGGCTGCTGGAGCGGAAGTAGCCACGGTCGTTCCCCTGGAGGCCGGCACCGCGGGCGGACTCAGCCGAGGGGCACCCCGCGTGCCGCCAGCCACGGCACCGGGTCCACCGCCGAGCCGGTCTCCGGTGTGACGCGTACCTCGAAGTGCAGGTGGGGGCCGGTCGAGTTGCCGGACGTGCCCGACTGGCCGATCCACTGCCCCGGGGCGACGGACTCCCCCTGGTCGACGGTGACGGCGGCGAGATGGGCGTACTGCGTGTAGTAGCCGCTGGGGTGTTCGATCACGATCTCGATGCCGAAGGGGCCTCCGCAGGACACCTTCACCACCCGGCCGGCGCCCACCGCTCGCACCGGCGTCCCGATCGGCACCGCGAAGTCCTGCCCGGTGTGCCCGTTCGCCCAGCGTGACCCGCCGCTGCCGAACCCCGCGGACAGCTCGTACACGGCCACCGGTGTGACCCACGCGGCCGCGGGGGACTGCCCCGGTTGGTCCAGGCGGACGGCACCCCGGCAGGCGCCGGCCGCGACGGACGCGTCGGCCCGGCCCTGGAGCTGCCAACGGGCCTCGTCCAGCGTCTGCTCGATGTCGTGCTTCAGCGCGGCGAGTTCGGCGCTCCGTTGCTCCAGCTTCCGCCGGTCCGCCATGGCCTTGGCCTCGTCCGCCGCGAGCCGGGCCTCGGCCCGACGGCTCTTGTCGACCGCGTTGTTGAGGGCCACCGTCGTGCGGGAGAACACGTGCTGACCGCGCATCAGGTCATTGAGGTCGTCCGCCAGGATGATCTGCGCCGTGAGCGGCAGACCACCGCCGTCGCGGTACTGGGACCGGGCGATACGGCCGAGATCCTCGTGCAGGACGGCGATCTCCCGCCGTTCCCGGGCCAGGAGGTCCTCGAACCGCCGCGCCCGGGCCCGCTGCATCTCCGCCTTCTGCCGTCCCGCCTCGTACCGCTGTGTCGCCAGCGCCGCGTCCTCGTAGAGCCGCGCCACCTGTGCGCTGAGCTCCGAGTCGCCGTCCTCGCGGCGCCCCACGCCGTCGTCCGTGGTCTGTGTGGGCCGGACCGTGGGCACGGCCACGAGCGCGCACAGCAGCACGGGAACGAGTAGTGCGCAAAGGCGAGGTGATCGCATGTCAGCGATCCTGTCCCGGCCTCCGGGGCGCGGTCCTGTTCAAGTCGTACGGCTGGGGGACACGCTGCTGCGGACGGGTCACCACAGCACCGCACGAGCGCCCTACGCGCCGACCAGCAGCTCCGACTCCGCCTCCCGCTCGGCCATCCCCCGCAGCGGGCCCTCGACCGCGGCCAACTCCGCGTAGGAACCCCGCTGCACGACCTGCCCCTCGTCGAGCACGACCACCTCGTCCACCGACTCCAGTCCCGCCAGCCGGTGGGTGATGAGGAGCGTCGTACGGCCCTGCGTGGCGGCCAGCAGGTCGGCGGTCAGGGCGTCCGCGGTCGGCAGGTCCAGATGTTCGGCCGGCTCGTCCAGGACGAGGACGGGGAAGTCGGCGAGCAGCGCCCGGGCCAGCGCGAGCCGCTGGCGCTGACCGCCGGACAGCCGGGCCCCGTGTTCACCGACCAGGGTGTCGAGGCCGTCGGGCAGGCTCTCCGCCCAGTCGAGCAGCCGGGCCCTGCCCAGCGCGTCCCGCAGTTCGTCCTCCGTCGCGTCCTTCTTCGCGAGGAGCAGGTTCTCGCGCACCGAGCTGTCGAAGAGGTGCGCGTCCTGCGCGCACAGTCCCACGAGCCGCCGTACGTCGTCGCCCGGCAGTCCGTAGGCGTCCACACCGGCCAGGGTGTAGGTGCCGGCCTCCGCGTCCAGGAAGCGCAGCAGCACCTGGGCGAGTGTCGTCTTGCCGGAGCCGGACGCGCCGACCACGGCGATCCTCCGGCCCTCGGTCAGGGTGAGGTCGAGTCCGGTGAGGGCGTCCCGGTCCTGGCCCTCGTGCCGGGCGGTGAGTCCCTTGACCACCAGGGGGAACGGCGAGGCGGGGGCCTGCCGTCCCTGCTCCGGCTCCCGCACCGGGTCGGGCGCGTCCAGCACCTCGTACACGCGCTCAGCGCTCCTGCGCACCCGCTGCCGGTACTGCACCGCGAGCGGCAGCCCGAGAACCGCCTCGAAGACCGCCAGCGGAGTGAGCACCACGACGGCCATGACGACCCCGCCGAGCCGACCGGAGGCGACCGCCTGGGCGCCCACGAGTGCGGTCGCGGTGACGGTCAGGCCGCAGATCAGCGCGGTGAGTCCGTCGCCGAGGGCGGTGGCGGTGGCGGTCCGGGAGGCGATCCGGGTGAGGACACCGTCGGCCCGGCGTGCTGCGGCGGTACGGGCGGGCAGGGCGCCGGAGACGGTCAACTCGGCGGTGCCGGTGAGCAGATCGGCCACCCGGGTCGACAGTTCTCCGCGGGCCGGGGCCAGCCTGCGCTCGGCGCGCCGGGCCACGGCACCCGTGAGGAACGGGACACCGACACCGGCGGCCAGCAGACCCACGGCGAGTACGGCACCGGCCTCTGGCAGCAGCCAGGCCGTGAAGCCCACGGAAGCCGCCGACACCAGTGCCGCGGCACCGGCGGGCAGCAGCCAGCGCAGCCAGTAGTCCTGAAGAGCGTCCACGTCGGACACGAGCCGCGAGAGCAGATCGCCCCGGCGGGTGGTCCGCAGACCGGCGGGCGCGAGCCGCTCCAGCCGGCGGTAGACGGCGACCCGGGTGTCGGCGAGCATCCGCAGCACGGCATCGTGCGACACCAGCCGCTCCGCGTACCGGAACACGGCCCGCCCGATGCCGAAGGCCCGGGTGGCCGTCACGGCCACCATCAGATAGAGCACGGGCGGCTGCTGCGAGGCCCGCGAGATCAGCCACCCCGAGGTGGCCATCAGGCCGACGGCGCTGCCGAGGGCGAGGCTGCCGAGGAGCAGCGCGAGGGCGAGCCGGCCGCGCCGGGGACCGGACAGGGCGCGGACCCGGGCCAGCGGGCTGCGTCCCACGGAGGACACCTCCGTCACTGCGACACCGGCCGCGCCGACGCCAGCGGTCTCCACCACCCGGGCTCCGGGCGTCCTGGCCGTCACCTCCGCCGGCACGTGGGCCGTCGGCTCCGCCAGCCGCACCACCCGGTCGGCCACCCCCAGCAACGCCGGCCGGTGCACCACCAGCAGGACCGTTCGTCCCGCCGCGAGCCGCCGTACGGCCGCCACGACCTCCGCCTCGGTGGCCCCGTCGAGCGCCGCCGTCGGCTCGTCGAGGAGGAGGACCGGCCGGTCCGCGAGGAACGCCCGCGCCAGTGCCAGCCTTTGCCGCTGCCCGGCGGAGAGCCCGGCCCCGTCCTCGCCGAGCACGGTGTCGGCCCCCAGCGGCAGCGCGTCGACGAACTCCCGGGCCCCCGCGTCCGCCAATGCCTGTCGTACGGCTGTGTCGTCCGCGTCGGGACGGGCCAGCCGTACGTTCTCGGCGATCGTCCCGGCGAACAGCTGGGGCCGCTGCGGCACCCACGCGATGCGCGACCGCCACTCCGCCAGGTCGACCTCGGCGAGATCCGCTCCCCCGATCCGCACCCGCCCCTCGGCGGGCCGGACGAACCCCAGCAGGACGTTCAGCAGCGTCGACTTGCCCGCGCCGCTCGGCCCGACGAGGGCGACCGTCTCCCCGGGCGCGATCTCGAAGGAGACGTCCGTGACGGCGTCCCCGGACCGCCCGGGGTAGCGGACCGTGACCTGCTCGAAGGCGAGCGCGCCCGCAGGCACGGGAGCGGTCCCGGTCGCCGGCGCCGGTGTCTCCAGGACCTCGAAGATCTCCTCGGCTGCGGCGAGTCCCTCGGCTGCCGCGTGGTACTGCGTGCCGACCTGGCGCAGGGGCAGATACGCCTCGGGGGCCAGGATGAGGATGACGAGGGCGTCGTACAGGTGCATCTCGCCGTGGACGAGCCGCATGCCGATCGTCACGGCGACCAGGGCCACCGACAGCGTCGACAGCAGTTCCAGGGCGAAGGAGGAGATGAAGGCGATCCGCAGGGTCCGCATGGTGGCCTGGCGGTACTCGCCGGTGATGCGGCGGATCGACTCGGCCTGCGCCTTGGCCCGGCCGAACACCTTCAAGGTCGGCAGACCCGCGACCACGTCCAGGAAGTGCCCCGACAGCCGGGACAGCAGTCGCCACTGACGGTCCATCCGGGACTGGGTGGCCCAGCCGATCAGCACCATGAAGACGGGGATCAGAGGCAGGGTTCCGACGATGATGGCCGCCGAGACCCAGTCCTCGGTCACGATCCGCGCCAGCACCGCCACCGGGACGACCACCGCGAGGCCCAGCTGCGGGAGGTAGCGCGAGAAGTAGTCGTCGAGGGCGTCGACGCCCCTGGTGGCGAGGGCGACCAGCGATCCGGTCCGCTGTCCGCTCAGCCATTCGGGGCCGAGCGCCGTGGCACGCTCCAGCAGGCGCCCTCGCAGCTCCGACTTGACCGCCGCGCTCGCCCGGTGAGCGGCGAGTTCGGTGAGCCAGGAGACGAGTCCGCGGCCGACCGCCACGGCCGCCAACAGCAGCAGGGGAGTGCGCAGTCCGGGGACCGACAGCCCGTGCTGGAACGCGCCCACCACGATCTCGGCGATGAGCATCGCCTGGGCGATGACCAGCAGAGCCCCGAGGCCGCCCAGGCCGACCACGGCCACCAGGAAGAGGCGGGTGGCCCGGGCGTACTGCAGCAGACGTGGATCGATTGGTTTCACGTGAAACACACCTCAGTGCGCGATGTCGGCGGCGATGTGCTGTGTACCGATGCGCTTGCGGAAGACCCAGTAGGTCCAGCCCTGGTAGAGCAGAACCACGGGGGTGGCGATCACCGCCAGCCAGGTCATGATCTTCAGGGTGTACGCGCTCGACGAGGCGTTGGTGACCGTCAGGCTCCAGTCCGGGTTGAGCGAGGACGGCATGACGTTCGGGAAGAGCGTCAGGAAGAGCATCGCCACGGCGGCCACGATGGTGACGCCGGACAGCGCGAACGACCATCCCTCACGCCCGGCCTGGTTGGCCAGGAGGGCGGCGACCAGGGCAGCCACGGCGACCACCATGGCGACCAGACTCTTGCCGTCGCCGCTGTCGACCTGGGTCCACAGCAGGAAGAGCACCGCCAGTGCGGCGGTGACGAGACCGACCTTGAGGGCCAGCTTCCGCGCCCGCTCCCGGATCTCACCGACCGTCTTGAGGGCCGTGAACACCGTGCCGTGGAAGGTGAAGAGGGTGAGGGTCACCAGTCCGCCGAGGAGGGCGTAC
The DNA here is from genome assembly GCF_000383655.1 of Streptomyces sp. 351MFTsu5.1. Taxonomy (NCBI): domain Bacteria; kingdom Bacillati; phylum Actinomycetota; class Actinomycetes; order Kitasatosporales; family Streptomycetaceae; genus Streptomyces; species Streptomyces sp. 351MFTsu5.1. The sequence goes on from NZ_KB911776.1 coordinate 190,182, forward strand.
GGGTTGAGCAGGTCCCAGAGGCTGCCGACGTACTCGAAGTTCCGGTCGATCTTCACCCCGTGCACGATGTTGCCGAAGGCGACGCCCCACAGGAACGCGGGGACGAGGGAGGTCCAGAAGATCGCGGTCTCCCAGGTGCGCTGCCAGTTCTCCTCGGGCCGCTTGGCGCGGTACTCGAAGGCGACACCGCGGACGATCAGGCAGACCAGGATGACCAGCAGCGGCAGGTAGAAGCCGGAGAAGAGGGTGGCGTACCAGTCGGGGAAGGCGGCGAAGGTCGCGCCGCCCGCCGTGAGCAGCCACACCTCGTTGCCGTCCCAGACCGGGCCGATGGTGTTGATCAGGACGCGCTTCTCGACCCGGTTGCGGGCGAGGAGCTTGGTGAGGACGCCGACTCCGAAGTCGAAGCCCTCCAGGAAGAAGTAGCCGGTCCACAGGACGGCGATGAGCACGAACCAGACGTCGTGAAGTTCCATGACTCGCTCTCCCTCGGCCTAGTACGAGAAGGCCATCGGCTTGTCGGCGTCACGCGCGTCGCCGCCGATCTTCGTGGGCGGGTTCAGGTCGGCCTCGCTGAGTTCGGGCGGGCCCGCCTTGATGTACTTCACGAGCAGCTTGACCTCGACGACGGCGAGGACCGCGTACAGCGCCGTGAACGTGATCATCGAGATGAGGACCTCGGTCTGCGAGACGCCGGGGGAGACCGCGTGCCGGGTCTGGAGAACGCCGTAGACCACCCATGGCTGACGGCCCATCTCGGTGAAGATCCAGCCCCAGGAGTTGGCGATCAGCGGGAAGCCCAGGGTCCAGATCGCCACCAGCCAGTAGAGCCGGCCGAGCTTCGGGCTGAGGGCCTTGTTCCTGAACAGGACCAGGTTCGGCACCTCGTCCTCGCCGACCCGCAGGTGCTGCGGGAGCAGGAACTTCTTGCGGGTCAGCCAGAGTCCAGCCAGGCCGATCGCGAAAGACGCCATCCCGAAGCCGATCATCCAGCGGAACGCCCAGAAGGTGACCGGGATGATGGGCCGGTAGTCGCCGGGGCCGTACTTCTGCTGCTCGGCCTTGTTGGTGTCGTTGATGCCGGGGACGTACGAGTCGAAGGTGTCGTCGGCGAGGAACGACAGCAGGCCGGGGACGGACAGCTCGACGGTGTTGTGGCCCTTGCTGACATCGCCGTAGGCGAAGATCGAGAAGGGTGCCGAGTTCTGGCCGTCCCACAGCGCCTCGGCGGCGGCCATCTTCATCGGCTGCTGCTTGAACATGACCTTGCCGAGGGTGTCGCCGCTGATCGCGGTCAGCATTCCCGCGATGACCACGGTGATCAGGCCGAGCCGCAGCGAGGTCTTCATCACGGTGATGTGCTTCTTGCGGAACAGGTGGAAGGCCGCGATGCCGACCATGAACGCGCCACCGGTGAGGAAGGACGCGCTGAGCGTGTGGAAGGCCTGGGCCAGCGCGGTGTTCTGGGTCAGCACCAGCCAGAAGTCGGTGAGCTCGGCCCGGCCCCTGGCCTCGTTGATCCGGTAGCCGACCGGGTGCTGCATCCAGGAGTTGGCCGCGAGGATGAAGTACGCCGACAGGATCGTGCCGATCGAGACCATCCAGATGCAGGCCAGGTGGATCTTCTTGGGCAGCCTGTCCCAGCCGAAGATCCACAGGCCGATGAAAGTGGACTCGAAGAAGAAGGCGATCAGGGCCTCGAAGGCGAGCGGGGCGCCGAAGACGTCACCGACGAAGCGGGAGTAGTCGGACCAGTTCATGCCGAACTGGAACTCCTGCACGATGCCGGTGACCACGCCCATCGCGATGTTGATCAGGAACAGCTTGCCCCAGAACTTGGTCGCTTTGAGGTACTTCTCCTTCTCCGTACGCACCCAGGCGGTCTGCAGTCCGGCCGTCAGGGCGGCGAGCGAGATCGTCAGCGGGACGAAGAGGAAGTGGTAGACGGTGGTGATGCCGAACTGCCACCGCGCCAGGGTCTCCGGCGCCAGAGCCAGGTCCACGGCCGCTCCTAACTACGCGCTTGTGAAAGCGTTCACATTCACAAGCAATTATGACGCATGACAGTTCGAGCCGGGATGGGCGGGGGGTCCCTAAGTGGGTCCGATAGGTCACATCACACAGGGACCGGTCGGCACCTAGCGCACGGGGCGCCCCGGTTTCACGTGAAACCGGGGCGCCCCGCTCCTCGCGACAGCTGTCACAGCTCCTTGCGGAAGCCCTCCGCCACCTTCAGGAAGATGTCGTTCGCCTCGTTCTCCCCGACCGTCACGCGCACACCCTCGCCGGGGAACGGCCGGACGACCACACCGTGCTGCTCGCAGGCGGCCGCGAAGTCGACCGTGCGCTCCCCCAGCCTCAGCCACACGAAGTTGGCCTGAGTCTCGGGCACCGTCCAGCCCTGGGCACGCAGCCCCTCCACGACCCGGTTGCGCTCACAGACGAGCGAGCCGACCCGGCCCAGCAGTTCGTCCTCGGCCTGCAGCGAGGCGATCGCCGCCTCCTGCGCGACCTGGCTGACGCCGAAGGGCACCGCCGTCTTGCGCAGTGCCGCCGCCACCGGCTCGTGGGCGATCGCGAAGCCCACCCGCAGGCCGGCGAGGCCGTACGCCTTGGAGAAGGTGCGCAGCACGCAGACGTTCGGACGGGTGCGGTACAGCTCCACGCCGTCCGGCACCTCGGGGTCACGGATGAACTCCCGGTAGGCCTCGTCGAGGACCACCAGCACATCGCTCGGGACCCGGTCGAGGAACCGTTCCAGCTCGGCCCGCTGCACGACCGTGCCCGTCGGGTTGTTGGGGTTGCAGACGAAGATCAGCCGGGTGCGGTCGGTGATCGCGTCGGCCATCGCGTCCAGGTCGTGCACATCGCCCTCGGTCAGCGGCACCTTCACCGAGGTGGCCCCGCTGACCTGCGTGATGATCGGGTACGCCTCGAAGGACCGCCAGGCGTAGATCACCTCGTCCCCCGGTCCCGAGGTCGCCTGGATCAGCTGCTGGGCGACCCCGACCGAGCCGGTGCCGGTGGCGAGGTGGGAGACCGGGACGCCGAAGCGCTCCGACAGCTCGTTCATCAGGGCCGTGCAGGCCATGTCCGGGTAGCGGTTGAACGAGGACACCGCGGCCGCCACCCGCTCCAGGACGCCCGGCAGCGGCGGATAGGGGTTCTCGTTGGAGGACAGTTTGTAGGCCACCGGACCGTCGGCCGCGGCGGGCTTGCCCGGCTTGTAGGTGGGGATACCCTCCAGCTCGGCGCGCAGCTTGGGGCTCGTCTCGCTCACCGCAGTCCTCCTCGTGACCACCGACTCGTTGGCGGCCGGCTCCGTCGGCGGCCTCCAATACTGCTCACCTTATGAGGATTGGGCGCCGCTGCGTACAGGTGCGAGCCGCCGAGTCCGGCTCGGATCCGACCTCACACGCCCCACAGGCATCAGGGGCATCGCCGTACGAAGCCAGACGAATCGGGGGGCGCGGCCACATATATCTATGCGCCGGTGGCTCACGCCCTGGCGCGCGTCACCCGTGAAGGTGAGTTGAGACCTCTTCGAAACATCGGAGACTTGGCAGGCTCATGCGTGCCGACAAGTCACGTAGTGCCATTGGATCGTTTAACTGACTTTGTTTCACAGGTAGTTGATGGTTAATGACCTTGCAGAAACGTGCCTGTCAACGCGTGCATATGCGTCCGCCCTACCCCACCGCATGAGCCCTACTATCGGCTCGCCATGACAGCAGCAGGGAAGCACCAGGTGAGCCGCGCGGAAACCTCACGTCGAGGCAGCCGGCCGGGTCGGGCGGGCATCAGAGACGTGGCCGCCGCCGCCGGAGTCTCCATCACGACCGTGTCCGACGCCCTGAACGGCAAGGGCAGGCTCCCGGACGCCACCCGGCGCCACGTCAGGGAGGTCGCCGACCGGCTGGGGTACCGGCCGTCCGCCGCGGCCAGAACCCTCCGTACCGGCAAGTCGGGGCTCATCGGCCTGACCGTGACGACGTACGGGGATGAACCTTTCACCTTCACGGAGTTCGCGTACTTCGCCGAGATGGCGCGAGCCGCCACCTCCGCCGCGCTCGCCCGCGGCTACGCCCTCGTCGTCCTGCCCGCGACCTCACGTCACGACGTGTGGTCGAACGTCGCCCTGGACGGCACCGTGGTCATCGACCCGTCCGACCAGGACCCGGTCGTCAGCGAGCTGGTCCGGCAGGGTCTGCCGGTGGTCTCCGACGGCCGCCCGGCGGGCGCCCTCCCGGTCACCGCCTGGGTCGACAACGACCACGAGGCCGCCGTCCTCGGCATCCTCGACCACCTGGCCGACGCCGGCGCCCGCCGCATCGGCCTGCTGACCGGGACGACGACCGACACCTACACGCACCTGTCGACCACCGCATACCTGCGCTGGTGCGAGCGGGTGGGCCAGGATCCGGTCTACGAGGCCTACCCGGCGCACGATCCGTGCGCGGGCGCCGTCGCCGCCGACCGGCTGCTCGCCCGGCCCGACCGCCCCGACGCCGTCTACGGCCTGTTCGACCCGAACGGCACCGACCTGCTCGCCGCCGCCCGCCGGTACGGGCTGCGCGTGCCGGACGACCTGCTGATCGTGTGCTGCTCCGAGTCCACGGTGTACGCCAGCACCGAGCCGCCCGTCACCACGCTCTCCCTCAAGCCGCGCCGCATCGGCACGGCCGTGGTCCAGCTCCTCATCGACGCCATCGAGGGGGTCGAGTCGGACCAGCCGGTCGAGCAGGTGATACCGACGGAACTGATCGTGCGCACCTCGTCCCAGCGGCGCGCGCCGCGCACGACGGTGAGTCCGCCGCGGTCGCCGGAGAAGGGGTAGGCCGGACTCGGGAATCCAGTCCGGCGCTGGTTCTGCGCCCGTGCCCGTGCCCGTGGTTGCGCCTGCGCCTGCGCGTTCGTGTGGTGTCCGGCACTCCGCGTCAACGCCATGCGGTGGCCCGCCCCGGTGACCTGTTCCACCGGACATCTCCGGTGCGGGCCGGTGGACGAGGGACGAAGCCCGGCCCAATCGGGGCGAATGCCGCGGTGAACTGGAGTCTTGCTCCGATTCACCACCCCTGGGTCATCACATGGCGCGATCCGCATTCCTATGATGGGCCCACGACACCGCGGGGCCGCTGCGACCAGGCAGTCCGAAGCGGTGCAGATGCGGCGCGATGGTGGAGGGGTCTGATGACTCAGGGGGCCGGTCAGGGACCCGAAGTGGAGCGCACTGCGGTGCTGCGCGACTTCCGGGTGCCCGCGTACGTCAACGAGACCGGTCCGTACGGCCACAGCAGCGACGTCGTTCCGGCCCCCGACGAGGCCTACCCGGACGGGTACACCCCCACCGAGCAGGACCTTCCCGTCATCCACCCCGCCGACGGGCCTCAGGCCGCCGCCGACCACGAGGGGCTCGCCGCGGACGGCCCCGGCCCGCTGTTCGTCGTCGGCGACGTGCACGGCTACCTCGACGAACTGATGGCCGCACTCCACGAGAAGGGCCTCGTCGACGCGGCGGGCAACTGGTGCGCGGGCACCGCCCGGCTGTGGTTCCTCGGCGACTTCACCGACCGCGGCCCCGACGGCATCGGCGTCATCGACCTCGTGATGCGGCTGTCCGCGGAGGCCGCCGCGGCCGGCGGCTACTGCAAGGCCCTGATGGGCAACCACGAGCTGCTGCTCCTCGGCGCCAAGCGGTTCGGCGACACCCCCGTCAACTCCGGCGCGGGCACCGCCACCTTCCAGGCGGCCTGGCTGCTCAACGGCGGCCAGAAGACCGACATGGACCGCCTCCAGGACCACCACCTCCAGTGGATGTCCCGCCTCGACGCGGTCGAGGAGGTCGACGGCCACCTCCTCGTCCACTCCGACACCACCGCCTATCTCGACTACGGCGACTCGATCGAGGCGGTCAACGACACCGTCCGCGAGACGATCACGCGGAACGACGCGGACGAGGTGTGGGACCTGTTCCGCAAGTTCACCAAGCGCTTCTCCTTCCGCGACGAGGGCGGGGCCGACCATGTGCGCTCGCTGCTCGACACCTACGGCGGTGTCCGCATCGTGCACGGCCACAGCCCGATCCCCTATCTGCTCGGTGAAGTGGGCTCCGAGGAGGACGAGGACGATTCCGGTCCGGTGGTCGAGGGACCCCACGTCTACGCCGACGGACTCGCCATCGCGATGGACGGCGGAGTGACCATGGCCGGAAAACTGCTGGTCCAGCAACTTCCCCTGGATATCTGACGGTTCACGGGGCAGACGTTGCCCCCTGGTGGACCGACCGGAGAGCATGCAGGCCAGAGGCCAATTTCTGGAAACCCCCTGTCACCCTGTGCCGTAGCCGCTCTACCATCTGGTTATCCGTAGCAGGCTCCCCTCCGTTTCTGCCCGACGGCTCGTTGGCATGCGAGCCCCAAGCCCTACGGAGCATCGGGGGATGCACATGAACAGCGTTCCGCAGCACCTGCACAGCGAGGACCGCCAGGAGTACGAGCGGATCCTCGATGAGGCGCTGCGCTCCGCACCACACCGTCCCGAACTGGCCGCTGTCGGACAGCGGCTGAATCCCGAACAGCTGCGCACCATGGCGCTGAACGCCACCGCGATCATCACGGCGGCCGCCGCGACCGAGTACCAGCACTACGTGAAGGTCCGCGAGGAACAGCGCCGCCCGGCGCCGTCCACCCTGTCGTCCGTGCACGAACCCGGCCCCGCCGAGTCGGGCAGCGGTGCGATGGGGCTCGCCACCACCATGGGAGAGGTCGCCGAGACCGCCGGTGCGGGCGCCGTCGCCGTCGCCGCCGTTCTGACGCCCGTCCTCGCCGGGATAGCCGCGGCGATCTTCCTGCTCGTGGGCTACATCCTCCAGATGCTCAGCCCGCCGCCGGCGTTCGCCCACGCCATGATCACCATCGGATGGGTGTTCGGCGCCCTGACCGCGGCCGCGATCCTGGTCGCCGCGGGCGGCCTGCTGATCACCGCGCTGCGCAACCGCCCCACGCCCGACACGGCGTACGGCGAACTCACCGGGGAGGTGGCCCGGGCCAGGGACGCCTGGCGGGAGGCCCTGCTGGAACGCGGTCTGCTGCCCTTCCTCAGAGATGCCCTGGCCGACCCCGGCTCCGCCGCGCTGCACCACACGGCACCGCCGGCCCCGACCAGCCGTATGCCCAACCTGGGCTACGACCGCCCCGGGTTCAGCAGCCCCGACGACGGAGCCTCCGGCGCCCGCCCGAGCTTCACCAGCCCGGACTACACGAGCCCGGACTTCGGGGGGCCGGAACACCAGCCGGACTGACACCGCCCGGCAGAGCCCCTCGGCTTGCGTTCCCACGACGTGCTCACAGGGGAGCGCAAGCCGGATGCGGGGTGAGGCGGGGCAGGAGGTGAAGCAGGGGCGACCCTCACTACGCACGTTGACACTGTCCTGCGCTGATTGTCAGACCGGGACGGCACAGTGCGGCCCCATCAACAGACACCGGTTCCGGCCACCATCGAGTCTGGGCGGCGGCGGCTGCTCCGACGACAGCTTCATGGACTTCCGAGCCGGAGTGATCGCGTCCGGGCGGGACTGGTACGAGCGCACCGCCCAGGACCCCGACAGCCTCGCGGAGCACCCCGATGTCGTCGAGGCAGCGAACGCACGGGGTGACGAAGCCCTGTTCCACGAGGACGTGAACTACGCGGCCAGGGACGCCTTCGAACGCCTTGCAGGCAGCGCGGACGCCTTCGACGAGGCCTGGGCGACGTACCGGCCGGCCGACGGGCAGGACAACGAACCCACGGACATGGGAGAGGACTTCGACTTCGACGATCCGGAGGAGATGCATCGCCGTCTGCCCCGGCTCGCACGACTCTTCCTCGCGGAGCGCGACTGACCGGACGACCCGACTGAACCGGACGAGCAGGGCGGCCCGCGACGCCGCACAGTCGCGGGTGCGGGCCGTCCTGCCGGAGCGGGACTAATCCGCCAGCGGCAAGTACACCCGGTTCCCGCTCGCCGCGAACTCCTTCGATTTCTGCAGCATTCCCTCGGCGACCTCCTCGGGTGAGGCTCCTTCGGCCGCCGCCCCGCCGAACCGTTCGTTGATGCTCTGGCTGATCTTCATCGAGCAGAACTTCGGTCCGCACATGGAGCAGAAGTGGGCCGTCTTGGCCGGCTCCGCCGGGAGGGTCTCGTCGTGGAACTCACGGGCCGTGTCCGGGTCCAGAGCGAGGTTGAACTGGTCCTCCCACCGGAACTCGAAGCGGGCGTCGGACAGGGCGTCGTCCCAGTCCTGCGCCCCGGGATGCCCCTTGGCGAGGTCCGCCGCGTGGGCGGCGATCTTGTAGGTGATGACACCGGTCTTGACGTCGTCCCGGTTGGGCAGACCCAGGTGCTCCTTGGGCGTGACGTAGCAGAGCATCGCCGTGCCCCACCAGGCGATCATCGCGGCGCCGATGCCGGAGGTGATGTGGTCGTACGCCGGCGCGACGTCGGTGGTCAGCGGGCCGAGCGTGTAGAACGGCGCCTCCTCGCAGATCTCCTGCTGAAGGTCGATGTTCTCCTTGATCTTGTGCATCGGGACATGTCCCGGGCCCTCGATCATGGTCTGTACGTTGAATCGCTTGGCGATCGTGTTGAGTTCCCCGAGCGTCCTCAACTCCGCGAACTGCGCCTCGTCGTTGGCGTCCGCGATCGAGCCGGGCCGCAGACCGTCGCCCAGCGAGTAGGTGACGTCATAGGCGGCGAGGATCTCGCACAGTTCCTCGAAGTTCTCGTAGAGGAACGACTCCTTGTGGTGCGCGAGGCACCAGGCGGCCATGATCGAACCGCCGCGCGAGACGATCCCGGTCTTGCGGTTCGCCGTCAGCGGTACGTACGGCAGCCGCACGCCCGCGTGGACCGTCATGTAGTCCACGCCCTGCTCGGCCTGCTCGATGACCGTGTCCTTGTAGATCTCCCAGGTCAGCTCCTCGGCCCGGCCGTCGACCTTCTCCAGCGCCTGGTAGAGCGGCACCGTGCCGATCGGGACGGGGGAGTTGCGCAGCACCCACTCACGGGTGGTGTGGATATTGCGGCCGGTGGAGAGGTCCATGACCGTGTCGGCGCCCCAACGGGTCGCCCAGGTCATCTTCTCGACCTCCTCCTCGATGGAGGACGTCACCGCGGAGTTGCCGATGTTGGCGTTGACCTTCACCAGGAACCGCTTGCCGATGATCATCGGCTCGATCTCCGGGTGGTTGACGTTCGCGGGCAGCACCGCACGCCCCGCCGCGATCTCCTCACGGACCACCTCGGGCTCCACGTTCTCCCGGATGGCCACGTACTCCATCTCCGGAGTGATCTCCCCCCGGCGGGCGTACGCGAGCTGGGTGACTGCACTGCCGTCACGACTACGCCGAGGAAGGCGGGGTCGGCCAGGGAACACCGCGTCGAGGTTGCGCAGGTTGCCGCCGCGCGGGGAGGTGTGCTTGATCCCGTCGTCCTCGGGGCAAACGGGACGGCCCGCGTACTCCTCGGTGTCCCCGCGGGCGACGATCCAGTTCTCCCTGAGCGGGTCGAGCCCCCGGCGGACATCGGTCTCGGTGAGCGGATCGGTGTACGGGCCCGAGGTGTCGTACAGCGTGACCGACTGCCCGTTGGTGAGGTGCACCTGGCGGACCGGCACACGCAGGTCGGGGCGCGAGCCCTCGACATACGCCTTGTGCCAGCCGATGGACTTCCCGGCCTCCGTGGGGGGTTGTGCTGGGCTTTCACCCTCGATGGACTGTTCGTCCTGGTTGGAGGCAGGCGTGCGTGCGTCCTTGATGGTCATGAGACCTACTCCCTACGCCGGCATTACCCGGTAACAGGTTCGGCGGTCGACGCAGCGGCTTCCGTCTGCCGACGTTTCGTGGGGAACGTCACTCTCGCGTGAGGACGTTCCACGTGAAACATCGCTGGGACGGAGGTCAGCGCCCTCTCAGCCCGGTGCTCCGAGCTCCCGCGTGTACAAAGGTGCCACCACGCTAGCGTCAATTCGGGCGCGGTGAACAGGGGGCCCCTTTCGTTCTTGCGATGATCGGGCGGTGACCACGACACATCAGCCCCCGTACCCGCCTCCCGAGCCGCAGCGCCGACCGGGCTCCGGAAACGGCCCCGGAGACGGACCGGGAAGCGGCGGCCCCGGAGACGGTCCGGGAGGCGGCCCCGCGGTCGGCAACGGTCGTACGGGCGCGCCGGATTCTGGAGGCTGGGACGCTTTCGGGCACGGGCGGCCACAGGGGCGTGGGCAGGGATCCGGCCAGGGGCTTGGCGGGCCTGGCCAGGGGCCTCGCGGGCGGGACCAAGGGCTTGGCGGGCCTGACCAAAGGCAGAGTCCCGGGCAGGCGGGTCCTGGGCGTGCTCCGGGCTATCCGCAGGGCTACGGGTCGGGAGCCGGTCACGGGCAGGGGCAGCGCCCCGGGTATGGCTCCAACGGCCGCGGCGAAGGTTTCGGTGGCGGCCACGACCGTGGCGAGGGGTTCCAGGACGGGCACGGTCACGGCGAAGGCTTCGGTGACGGCCTCGGTCACAGCGAGGGCTTCGGGGGCAACGGCCACGGCAGCACCCACGCCCCCCATGACGGTCACGGACACCATCCCGGCGCCCCTGGACACGACCACGGCCACGGCCACGGGGACAGGGGCGATGGAGGCAGCGGAGACGGAGGCAACGGCGGTGGCGGCGGCGGTGGTGGTCACTCGCACGGCCACAGTCACAGCCACGGTCCGGCGACTCCCGTCTCCAAGCATCTGCGGAAGGTCATCGCGGCGATCCTGATCCCCTTCGCCGGGGCCGTCGTCGTCGGACTCGCGGTGCTGTGGCCCGGTGGCGCCCCGGCGCACGAACGCACCGGGGTCGGTTTCGACCGGCAGACCCAGCAGGCCACGGTCACCAAGGTCGTGAGTGTCAGCTGCAAGTCGGTGAACGCCGGAGGGCAGACCCCGACCGGGGACACCTCGACCGCTGAGGGCTCCTCCGCCGAGCAGCAGGCGAAGGGCAGCTGCAAGAAGGCGACGATCCGGGTCGACACCGGCGACGACAAGGGCCGCACCTTCACGGAGATCGTCCAGCCGGACCAGTCACGGCAGCTGGACGAGGGCGAGAAGGTCGTGGTCGCGTACGAGCCCTCGGCGCCCAGGGACCTTCAGTACTCGGTCGCCGACGTCAACCGCAGGTTCCCGATGGGGCTGCTCGCCGGCATCTTCGCGCTGGTCGTCGTGATCGTGGGGCGGTTGCGCGGTGTCATGGCGCTGGTCGCCCTGGCCATCAGCTTCCTGCTGCTGAACTTCTTCGTGCTGCCCGCGATCCTCCAGGGCTCGAACCCGCTGGTCGTGGCGGTGGTCGGGGCCAGCGCCATCATGCTGATCGCCCTCTACATGTGCCACGGCCTGTCGGCCCGGACGTCCGTGGCGGTACTGGGCACGCTGATCTCCCTGCTGCTGATCGGCGTCCTCGGCTCGCAGTTCATCGGCTGGGCTGCGCTGACGGGCAACACGGACGACAACACCGGTCTGATCCACGGGCTGTATCCGTCGATCGACATGAGCGGTCTGCTTCTCGCCGGTGTCATCATCGGCTCGCTCGGTGTCCTCGACGACGTGACGGTCACCCAGACGTCGGCGGTGTGGGAACTGCACGAGGCCAACCCGACCATGGGCTGGCGAGGCCTGTACCGCGCCGGTATCCGTATCGGCCGCGATCACATCGCCTCCGTCGTCAACACCCTCGTGCTCGCCTACGCGGGTGCCGCACTGCCGCTGCTGCTGCTCTTCTCGATCGCCCAGTCAAGCGTGGGCACGGTCGCCAACAGCGAGTTGGTGGCGGAGGAGATCGTGCGCACCCTGGTCGGCTCGATCGGGCTGGTCGCCTCGGTTCCGGTCACCACGGCTCTCGCGGCCCTGGTGGTCTCGGCCGACCGGCCGGGGGCGGAGGCAGCGGGAGCAGGGGTAGGAGGGTCCGCGACGGCACCCCCTGCACCGGCACCAGCACCAGCGACAAGTGTGAGCGCGGGGACGGCCGACGCCCGTCCGACTCCGGCCCGTGGCGGGAAGGGTCGCCGCCGGAGGCACTGAGCGGCCGCGACAACCCGGCAGGCCCGCACTCAGGCAGGCGTGCGGCTTCCCGCCGTACCGAAAGGATCACGGCGGGCTCCGACAAGGGGTCACCGCTCAAGGAGTCATCGGCCGCCGCCCCGCCCTCATCGGCAGAAGCGTTCCTTCGCCCTCCCACTCGAAGGTGAAGCGTTCCGCCCAGCTCACGACCGTCCAGCGTCAGCCCGCGCTCTGCTCCTCCGCCAGGATCCGGTCCAGCGCCTCGTCCAGATGCGCGTCGAAGTCGGCCATCGCGGCCTCCTGCCCCAACGGCACCAGCTTGTCGGTGCGGTCGAGGAAGGCGATGACCGGCGCCGTCGACGAACGGAACAACGCCTGGTCGCCACCGACCTGAAGCCTGATCAGCAGATCCCCCAGGGTGTCGGGGCCGGCGGGCGAGACCCGTACGTCGCCCTCCCCGCAGGGTCGCCCCACTCCGTCGATCAGCAGCTCGCGCCCGAAAGCCCAGGTGACCGGGGCATCGCCCGGCAGATGGAAGGTCAGCCGGACAGCGTAGGGATCCTCGGTCTCGTAGCGCAGCTCCACCGGGATGCGGAAGGAGAGCTCCTCCGACACCAGAAAGCTCATCATGACCTCTGCCTGTACGGACTCGCGCATCGACTACCCCGTCATCTGCCTTCGTATGGCCGGGAATGATCCCTCTGACACTGATGGAATCTTGCTGAACGTACACAACAGATCACAAGGAGTGAGTTTTCAGATACTGATAGAGAGCGCGAGCGAACCCATCCGACGCCCGACTTCCTCTTGCAATTGCTGGGTGGCGGCCCACAACCGGTCGGCCTGATGAACGGGCAGGGAGAGAGCCATCGTTGCCGCAGCGTTACCCAACGTGATCGGAATCGCCGCGCACACCGTCCCCAGCGCGTACTCCTGACGCTCGATCACCGGCTGCATCCGGCCGGTCCGTTCGAGCCGTCGAAGCAGGCTGTGGTGGTCGCGCACCGTGTACGGGGTGATGGACCGCACCGGATAGCGGTCCAGGTGGTCGCGCCGGGCCGCCTCGTCGAGCTGGGCCAGCAGGCACTGGCCGATGGCGTGCGCGTGCCCTGTCTCGCGGAAGTCGGCCCACTCCTCCACAGCCGGATTGCCCGGGGTGTCGGAGACACAGAGAACCTCGATCTCGCCGTCCCGGTACTGGGCGTAGTAGACCGGCACCCCGATCAGATCCCGCCAGTGCGCGAGCGCCTCGACCACGGTGCTGCGACGTTTCTGCTGGGCCCCGCTGCTGCTGAGCCGCTCGGCCGCCTCGCCGAGGAAGAACAGGCCCTTGTCGCGGCGCAGATAGCCCTCGTGCACGAGGGTGCGCAGCAGGTGGTACGCCGTGGGGAGCGCCAGCCCGGTCTCGCGGGCGAGCTGTTTGGCGGGGGCTCCGTGTTCGTGTTCCGCGACGGATTCGAGCAGGCGCATCGCTCGTTGGACCGAGCCGATGAGGGTCGCGGAGTGGGGCTGCTCGGCGTGCTCGACGGGCGGCGCGGCGCGTCGCTGCACGGGGGCGGACGGTCGTAGCGGCACCGCCGGACTTGCCGACGCCGAAGCCGACGTCTCACCGTGCGTGGAGGTCTGCCCGCGAGAGCCTGCCTGGCCGTGACCGGAGACCTGATGGTGACGACCGGAGACCGTGCCCCGGACAGAAGCCTCGTCGTGAACGGAGGCCTGCTGGTGAGCCGCTGTCCGGCCGCGGGCGGATGTCTCCTCGCGGGCGGATGACTTCTCGTGAGCGGAGGATGTCAGGCTGCAGGCGGATGTCTCCTCGTGACCCTGCGGCCCGAAGGGAGCTGCCGACCGAGGCGCGGCCGTCGGCCGGGCGGAAACCGTCGACTGCGCGGGAGCCGTCGCCTGAGCTGCGGGAGCCGTCGGCAGCGTGGCCGGTGCGTTCGGCTGTGCGGGAGTCGTCGTCCCGCCGGAGAACCGTGCGGGTGGGCTGGCGACCTGTGCGGGTGCGGTGTCAACCGTGGCCAAGGGGCACTCCCGGAGCGCGTGGAGGGCGGCCCGTGCGGGGGAACACGGGAGGGGGTGTACGCCGCTCGCGGGGTCGTCCCCGCGTCGAGTTCCGGACTTTAACGCTCCGCCACCGCACGTATACGGCCCGTCCGGGAAACTTCCCTCGCCCGAGGGAACAGGCGATTCCTGTTACCGCTCGCCCCGCCCGCCGCGAGCCCTCACCAGTCGCTGCGCGACGAGGAACTCGACGTGAACTTCCGTACGACGTAGACCAGTCCGCCGACCAGGGCCACGAAGACCAGCAGCTTGAAGAGCAGGCCGATGACGAAGCCGACGACCGTGGCTATCAGCCCGCCGAAGACGACCAGGGCGATGACCGGCACCGCGATCCACTTCACCCACCACGGCATCCCCGCGAAGATCTCTCCCATCGCACGCAACCTCTCTGCATTCCGGCACCGTCCGGCCCCTCTGGTACCGGATCCCAATGTCCTGCACTCGATGCTAGGGCCGGCAGGGGTCCCGGCGGGGGCCTCGCATCCCTTGTCGTCCCCTGACTGATCCCCTAGGGAACCCCGAGGTCGCGGGTCAGCTCTCCGGGGGAGAGAACACCACCATCACCCTGAGGTCCTCGCTGATGTGGTGGAACTTGTGGGCGACTCCGGCCGGGACGTACACCACGCTGCCCCGCGCGACCTGGGTGGTCTCCATGCCCACGGTGATCGCGGCCCGGCCGCTGACCACGAAGTAGACCTCGTCCTGCTTGTGCGGCTGCTGCGGATCCTGTGCGCCGGCGTCGAGCGCGTACAGGCCGACCGACATGTTCCGCTCACGCAGAAACTGGAGATAGGCACCGTCGTTGGCGGCGCGCTCCGCCTCCAGCTCGTCCAACCGGAATGCCTTCATCGACTCAGTCCACCCTCGTCAGTGCCGTACTCGATCTCTTCTGCCACGATCAGACACATGAAGAATTTCGTAGTCAAGACGATCGCCAACGCGGGTGCCCTGGCGGTCGCCGTCTGGTTGCTGGACAAGATCACCCTGACCGGTGACAGCACCGGCAAGAAGGTCTGGACGCTGATCCTCGTCGCCCTGGTCTTCGGCCTGGTGAACTTCCTGGTCAAGCCGATCGTGAAGGTGCTCACCTTCCCGCTGTTCCTGCTCACGCTCGGCCTGTTCACGCTGATCGTCAACGCGTTGATGCTGCTGCTGACCTCGTGGCTCGCGGACAAGCTCGACCTGAGCTTCCACGTCGAGGGGTTCTGGACCGCCGTCCTGGGCGGCCTGATCATCTCGATCGTCTCCTGGGCCCTGCACGTCGTCCTGCCCGACGAGGACTGAGGAGGCATGACCTACCGGATCTGTTTCGTCTGCACGGGCAACATCTGCCGTTCCCCCATGGCGGAGTCGGTCTTCCGCGCCCGGATATCCGAGGAAGGCCTCGACGACCTGGTCGAGGTCGACAGTGCCGGAACGGGCGGCTGGCACGAGGGCGACGGCGCCGACCCGCGCACGGTGTCCGTCCTGGAAGCGCACGGGTACGACGGGGCCCATACGGCCCGCCAGTTCCAGTCGTCCTGGTTCTCCCGGCTCGACCTCGTCATCGCCCTCGACGCCGGCCACCTCAAGGCCCTGCGGCTCCTCGCCCCCACGCCTGAGGACGCCTCGAAGGTGCGGCTGCTGCGCTCGTACGACCCCGCCGCGGGCGGCGACCTCGACGTCCCGGACCCGTACTACGGGGGTCTGGACGGCTTCGAGGAGTGCCTTGAGATGGTGGAGGCGGCGAGCGAGGGCCTGCTCGCCGAGGTGCGCGAGCGGACGGAAGGACAGGTGGCATGAGCGACAGGGCGGCCGACGACGGCGAGGGCACGCGCGCGGTGCGGGCCGGACTGCCCGACGCGGCCAAGAACGAACCGACCCTGCCCGGGCCGGCCTTCGCCGCCCACTTCCACCTGCCGGGGGAGGTCGACGGCCCCTACACCTACGGCCGTGACACCAACCCGAGCTGGAGCCTGCTGGAGCGCGCCATCGGCGAACTGGAGGCGCCCGCACGGTCCGACGTGGAAACGCTGGTCTTCGCCTCGGGCATGGCCGCCATCTCCGCCGTGCTCTTCTCGCAGCTGCGCGCCGGGGACACGGTCGTCCTGCCCGGCGACGGCTACCAGGTGCTGCCGATGGTCCGGGCCCAGCTGGAGGCCTACGGCATCGAGGTACGCACCGCGCCGACCGGCGGCGACGCCCAGCTCGACGTCCTCGACGGGGCGCGGCTGCTGTGGATCGAGAGCCCGTCCAATCCCGGGCTCGACGTGTGCGACATCCGGCGGCTCGTGGGAGCGGCACACGCGCGTGGGGCCCTCGTCGCCGTGGACAACACGCTCGCCACACCGCTCGGACAGCGCCCGCTGGAGCTCGGTGCGGACTTCTCCGTCGCCAGCGGCACCAAGCAGCTCACGGGGCACGGAGACGTCCTCCTGGGGTACGTCACCGGCCGCGAGGGCGAGGCCATGGACGCGGTGCGCCGCTGGCGGAAGATCGTCGGGGCGATCGCCGGCCCGATGGAGGCCTGGCTCGCACACCGTTCGATCGCCACGCTCCAGATGCGGGTCGACCGGCAGAACGCGAGCGCGCTGGTGCTCGCCCAGGCGCTGCGGGAGCGGCCCGAGGTGACGGGACTGCGCTACCCGGGACTGCCCGACGATCCCTCGCACAAGATCGCGTCGCAGCAGATGCGCCGCTACGGGTGCGTGGTGTCCTTCACGCTGCCCACGCGTACGCGTGCCGAGCGTTTCCTCGACGCGCTGTGGCTCGTCGACGACGCGACGAGCTTCGGCGGGGTGCGCTCCACCGCCGAGCGGCGCCGACGCTGGGGCGGGGACGACGTCCCGGAGGGCTTCATCCGCTTCTCGGTCGGAGCCGAGGATCCCGAGGACCTGGTGGCGGATGTGCTGCGGGCACTGGAGGAGTCGGCCGACTGACGGTTCCGGTGAGGGCTCTACGGACGTCCGTCCATGTCCGGCTACGTATGACGGACGGTCCGAGCCTCCCCCCTCGTGGCTCGGACCGTCCCGGTTCCGCGCGCGAAGAACCTCGCGAACAAGGCTAATTGACTCTCTGTCAGTGTCCAATCACAGTAGCGACAGAGACCTATCGACATATTTATAGTTGGGCCCTGCCTCGATGCCGGGAGAAGGGCAGGGAAGAGGAGGCGTCGCCATGGATCTGGCCCTGTTGCGCACCTTTGTAACGGTGCACCGGGCCGGTTCCTTCACCCGCGCCGCCGCCCTGCTCGGCCTGTCACAGCCGGCCGTCACCTCGCAGATCCGCACCCTGGAGCGGCAGTTGGGCCGCCCTCTGTTCTTACGACAGGCCCGCGGCGTGACTCCGACGAGCATCGGAGACGAACTCGCCCACAAGGCCGCCCCGCATCTCGACGCCCTGGTGGAGATCACCGAGACCGGGCTCGACGACGAGTCCTCCCTGCGCACCCTGCACCTCGCGGGCCCTCCCGAGTTCACCGCCGAGCGGGCGCTCCCCGTCCTCACCGAGCTGACCGGCGAGGACGGCCAGTCCTTCGCTCTGCGAGCCTCCTTCGGCAACGCCGAGGAGACCCTGGAAGGGCTCGCCGCCGGGCATCATGATCTGGCCATCTGCACAGCCCGTCCGCGCGGCCCGCTGCTCACCGCCAGCACGCTCTGCGACGAGGAGCACGTCCTGGTCGCCGCGCCGGCCTGGGCCGACCAGATCGGATCAGGGGAGGAGACGGGAGGCGCGTCGGCCGCCGGACGAGCGCCCGCCTTCGAGGGCGTCCCCGTGATCGAGGTGCATGAGTCGCTCCCGTTCGTCTCGCGCTACTGGGCCTCCGTCTTCGACTCCCACCCGGCCACCCCGGGCACCGTGGTCGTGCCTGACCTTCGTGCGGCGCTCGCCTGTGCCGTCGCGGGCGCCGGGCTCGCGGTACTGCCCCGCTACCTGTGCGCGACCACCCTGAAACGCGGAGACGTCGTCGCGCTGCACGAGCCCCCCGTACCCCCGCTGCGGACGTACTTCCTGGTGGTCCGTACCGGGACCCTGGCCATGCCGCACATCGCACGGGCACACGACTGGCTGCTCCGGGCAGCTGCCGACTGGGGCTGACCAGGCATTTTGCGCCCCTCACCGAACGAGTCCAGCCGGTGACACCACGCGATGTTTCACGTGGAACCATCCGGGCCACATTCCACCCATGACCGTCCGACCCGTGGTCAAGCGCACCGCACGTGCCGTCCTGCTCGATGGTGACGACCTGATCCTGATCAAGCGCACCAAGCCCGGCATGGATCCCTACTGGCTGACTCCCGGCGGTGGAGTCGAGCCGACAGACACGACCGTCATCGACGCCCTGCACCGCGAGGTGTACGAGGAACTCGGTGCCAAGATCACCGACGTGGTCCCCTGCTTCGTGGACACCGTCGAGCACATCGGCGACAGCGGCAGCGCGACCGGCGTGAAGGTGCAGCACTTCTTCGTCTGCCACCTGGAATCGATGGACCCGTCGCTGCGGCACGGGCCTGAAGTGGACGAGCCGATCGGGGAGTACGAGATCGTGCGTGTGCCGTTCACCCGGGTCGGGATCGCCTCCGTGCACCTCGTCCCGCTCTCCCTGCGGCACTATCTGGACGGCAACATCGAGGGCGTGCGGGCCATGCACGCTCCGGACCTGGGCTGAGGCGCCAACCGGCACCACAGGGCCGCGCACCGGCCGCGGATCACTGCGCCAGGACGAGTTCCTCCACGGCGTCATGGCGTATGCGTTCCGAGGGGATCCCGATGGACCTGAGCGTGTCGACCGCGCTGCGGATCATCCCGGGCGGCCCCGAGAGGTAGGCGTCGTACTCGTGCCAGGGGCCGCCGTACTCACGTACGGCGTCCGGGAGCCGGTGGGGCTGCCGGTCGACGATGGCACGGACCGACAGCCAGGGGTGCGACTGCTGGAGCCGGAGCATCGTGTCGAGCTCGTACAGGTCGTGGTCGGTGCGGGCGCCGTAGAACACGTCGACCGAACGCTGTGCGCCGTGTTCGGCGACGTCCTCGACCAGCGCCTTGATCGGGGCTATGCCGGTGCCGCCGCCCAGGCACAGCAGTCCGCTGTCGGTGGTGTGATCCACGGTCATCGATCCGGTCGGCGGACCGAGCCGGATGATGTCGCCGGGTCGGGCGCGGTGCACCAGGGCGCCGGAGACCCAGCCCGCGGGAAGGGCCTTCACATGAAACGACAGCAGACCGTCGGAGCGGGGGGCCGAGGCGAAGGAGTAGTGCCGCCAGATGCGCGGCCACCAGGGCGTCTCCACGCTCGTGTACTGGCCGGCGACGAAGGGATAGGGCTGGTCGGGCCTGACGGTGACGACGGCGACGTCCCGGGTCCTCAGGTCGTGCGAGACGATCTCCGCGAACCACCAGGCCGGGGCACGCAGTTCGTCCGCGGCGGCCGCGTCGATCATCACCTGCGAGATCTTCGTGTACGTCCGCACCCAGGCCGCTTCCGTCTCTGCGTCCCAGACTCCGGGGGTGTACTTGCTCAGCGCGCCGATGAGGCATTCGCCGACGGCCGGGTAGTGCTCCGGGCGTGTGCCGTACTTGCGGTGGCCCCGGCCCAGGTTCTGAAGGTAGGCGACCAGCACCGGGGTGTTGTCGATGTGCTCGGCGGCGGTCAGCAGCGCCTTGAGCAGGCGGTCCCGCTGGGCGTCCATGGCCGCCGGGAACAGCGGGCGCAGGTAGGGGTGGCGTACGAAGAGCAGCGCGTAGAAGTACGAGGTCACCTGGTCGGCCACGTCGGCGATCCCGGCCATGGTGCGGCGGATGAGAACGGCGTCCGGGGACGGCGGCTGGTCGCTCTGGGGCAGGTGAGCGTAGTGCGAGAGGGAGGGCTTGTGGACCGGCGCCTCGACGGCCCGCTCCGCCTCGCGGGGTGAGGCTGTGGGCCGGGGCGACGGAACAGGCGTGGCCTGCCGGTTCGCCGGATCCGCTTCGGCGTTCGTGCCGGGCGCCGGCTCCCTGGGTGGAGCGAACCAGCCACTCCCGATCTCGGAAGTGCCGTTGCCGCCCTCGGAAGTGCCGTCGCCCGACATGGCGGTCGGAACGTCCATGGTGTGCCTCGCCTCGAACATCGTTCGGTCGGTCTGCGCTCTTCCTCGGTCGGAAGATGCCTGCTTTCCCCCGCAGACGGCTTGGTCCCGCTCGGCATCGCGGCCCACGCAGCCAGATGACACCCGCATTCGCGGTCCTCACGGACAGGGAGGCGAGAGTGTGGCATCGGCCGCAGTGCTCTCACCGCAGCGTCCCACCGCGTGTGGACGCCTGCTCTCATAACCACAAACGCGGGTCTTCGATCTCTCCGTCCCGTTAGGCTGCGTTGCCCCGCTCCAGCCCGCA
This sequence comes from Streptomyces sp. 351MFTsu5.1, assembly GCF_000383655.1. Classification (NCBI taxonomy): domain Bacteria; kingdom Bacillati; phylum Actinomycetota; class Actinomycetes; order Kitasatosporales; family Streptomycetaceae; genus Streptomyces; species Streptomyces sp. 351MFTsu5.1. The sequence continues at coordinate 210,654 of NZ_KB911776.1, forward strand.
CCGAGAGGTCGTACCCCTGTACGAACGGGAACCGGAGCCGACCCTACCGGTCCTCACGAGTTCCCCACGGGAGAACCGCACATCGCGACAACTACCGGGCGGCGCGCACCAGTTCATAGGCGTCCCACAGATCCGTACCCGTGTAGGAATGGGTTGAGATCTCGGACAGATGATGGTCGGCATTGACCGCCACGGAGACCGGCACCGCGCCGAACAGGTCCTTGTCCGAGGACGAGTCCCCATAGGCAATACAGTCCGCCCGCGTCACGCCGAACTCCGCACACAACCGATCCGCGATGAGGACTTTGGCTGCGGCGCTGAGGACCCCGGTCGGATCGACGGGTTCGACGAAGGGAACGGCCGGAAAGCGGGAGCCGTATGCGGCATGGGCTCCCCAGCCGGTGAGTCGCTCCACGAAGAAGGACGGCGATAGCGAGATCACCGCGCAGTAGTCGCCCTGCGCCCTGATCTCGGCCCAGACCTCCCGGATGCGCGCCAGCCACGGGGCACTCTCGAAGGCCGCGGCCACATGCGCTTCGGTCAGCGCCGCCCACAGCGCGTACACCTGCTGCGCATACTCGGGCGGCCCGATCAGCCCGGCACTGATGGCCTGGTCGAGCGCCACTGCCTCGGCTTCGAGTCCCAGCTGCCGGGAGATCTCCACGGGTGCCGTGGTCCCGTGCAGCAAGGTGCCGTCTAGGTCGAAAAGATGAAGTCTCGCCACAGCCCTGAGGCTAATGGCACCTTCACAGCGACCCCGGGGTGGTGGCACATGAGTACGGTGAGACGTCAGAGCCACTCGCGGTTGATCACCGATTGGTCGCCGTTCTTCGTTGTTTCACGTGAAACACCCGGCATCTGTTCGCGCGATGTGCGCTTGGCTACGACATGGCCAAAAGCTCGTACCTGCCCTCGGAAACAGGTGGACGCCGAGTGTGCCCGTCGGACAGCCTGACCTGCGTGCCGACTCCTTCTCTCGCCGCTCTCCCCATCCGCCGTCTGACGCTCCGCGATCTCACCGCCTGCGCCGACTTGTCTCAGGACCGGGGGTGGCCGCGCGAGGAACACAAATGGGGCTTCCTTCTCGCGGCCGGAAAGGGCTATGGCATCGACGACCCCGAGGGAGGCCTCGTCACCGCGTGCGTGGTCACGGAGTACGGCCCGTACGACCAACCCGACCTGGGGGCGATCGGGATGGTGCTGGTCGCCGAACGGCACGCCCGACAGGGTGTAGGGCGCCGGCTCATGCAACACGTCCTCTCCTTGATGGGCACCACCCCGCTGACCCTGCACGCCACGCCCTATGGCCGTCCGCTCTACGAGGAGTTGGGCTTCAAGGTCATCGGCCGGGCGGAGATGCTCAAGGGGCACTTCACACCGGGCGGCTCCGCACCGACGGTGCCTACTCGCGCGGCCACCGCCGAGGATCTCGCCGCCATCCTCCAGCTCGATGAGGAAGTGCTCGGCACCGACCGCACGCACCTCGTCACCCGGCTGCCCGCCTTCGCGGACCAGTTGCGCGTCGTCGAGGAGAGCGGGCGGATCACCGGATACGCGGCCGCCTGGCCCAACATGGAGACCCATGTCGTGGGGCCGCTGGTCGCCCGTGACACCGAGACGGCCCAGGCACTCCTCGCGTCCCTGGCCACCGGCACCGAGCGTCCCTTGCGCACCGACATCGACGTACGGCACGAAGAGCTGCGGGCGTGGGCCAAGGAGCACGGTCTTGCTCCGGTCGCCTACAACGCGGTCATGACGTACGGGATCTCGGAGCTGCCGGGGGACTGGAATCGACGCTTCGCTCCGCTGACGGTGGCGGCGGTCTGAGCCCCGGCTGTACGACGGCGGCGGTCTGAGCCCCGACTGTACGACGACGCCGGTCCCCGGTCAGGGGATCCGGCGCCGTCGTCGTTGTCCTGCTCGCCGCTCAGTGATGCACGGCAGGACGCTGTCCGGCAGGTGTCGCACCGGCCACCACGGAGCTGGGAGCACTTCCCCTGCGCTCCAGCGCGGCCGAGAGGAACGCGAGCAGCAGGGCTGCCGCGGCCAGGGCGGCACCCACCCAGTTGGGGGCGGTGTAGCCGAAGCCGGCCGCGATGACCAGTCCGCCGAGCCAGGCGGAGAGGGCGTTGCCGAGGTTGAAGGCACCGATGTTGACGGCCGAGGCGAGCGTGGGAGCGTCGTGCGCCTGGTCGAGCACCCTCTTCTGCAACGGGGGCACGGCGGCGAAGCCGAGCGCACCGACAAGAGTGATCGTGATGCCGGCCAGGACCTTGTGGTGCGCGGTCAGCGTGAAGAGCGCGAGCACGACGGCCAGGGCGCCCAGCGAGACGTAGAGCAGGGGCATCAGCGCGCGGTCGGCATACCTGCCGCCGACGAGGTTGCCGCCGACCATGCCGAGTCCGAAGAGGACCAGCAGCCAGGTGACCGAGCCGTCGGCGAAACCGGCCACGTGGGTCATCATCGGTGCGATGTAGGTGATGGCGGCGAAGACTCCGCCGAAGCCGAGGACGGTCATCGCCATGGCGAGCAGGACCTGGGCGTTCTTGAAGGCGGCCAGTTCGTGACGCAGGCGTACCCCTTCGGGCCGGGGCATCTCGGGGACGAGCCGGGCGATGCCCGCGAGGCCTGCGACACCGAGCGCGGCGACGATCGTGAAGGTGAGCCGCCAGCCCGCGGTCTGTCCGATAAGCGTTCCCAGCGGGACGCCGACGACATTGGCGACGGTCAGACCGGTGAACATCATCGAGATGGCTCCGGCCTTCTTGTCCGGGGCGACGAGGTCGGCGGCGACGACCGACCCGATGCCGAAGAAGGCTCCGTGGGCGAGGGAGGCAACGACGCGGCCGATCAGCATGACGCTGAACGCGGGGGCGAGGGCGGAGAGCAGGTTGCCGACGATGAACAGCCCCATCAGCAGCATCAGCATCCGTTTGCGGGAGATCCTGGTGCCCAGTGCGGTCATGAGCGGGGCGCCGAGCATGACGCCCAGCGCGTAGCCGGTGACCAGGAACCCGGCGGTGGGGATGGAGACCCCGAAGTCGTCCGCGACCTCGGGCAGCAGGCCCATGATCACGAACTCGGTCGTGCCGATTCCGAAGGCCCCGATCGCGAGAGCCAGAAGCGCGAGCGGCATGGGGGGTGACACCTTCCCAGACGATTGCAGGAGCATGTTGCGCTCATCTACAATAATTGCAGACGCGCTATATATGCAAACGCTGGCTACTCTCCCGTTCCGGTCCCCCTCCATTTCCGCTCGGAGTCCCCGCGTAGGGTGCCGCCCATGGGAGATCTCGACATCCGGCCCGCCACCGCGGACGACATTCCCGCCATCGTGGCGATGCTCGCCGACGACCCCCTGGGCGCCGAGCGGGAGTCACCGGGCGACCTGACCCCCTATCTGGCCGCGCTGGAGCGCCTCACCTCCGACCCGAACCAGCATCTGGTCGTCGCCGCCCGAGCGGACCGCGTCGTGGGCACCCTGCAGCTCACCGTCGTTCCAGGACTGCCCCGGCGCGGTGCCACCAGGTCGATCATCGAGGGGGTGCGGGTCCACGCCGCCGAGCGCGGCAGCGGGCTCGGGACCCTGCTCATCGAATGGGCGATCGAGGAATCCCGGCGCCACGACTGCCGACTGGTGCAGTTGACGTCCGACAACACCCGCACGGACGCCCACCGCTTCTACGAACGGCTCGGTTTCACGGCCTCGCACGTGGGCTTCAAGCTGGCCCTCTGAGCTTCCGGAGCTCTCCGGCGGCTATCCGATGCCGCGCCACCCCTGCGGGTCCACTCCCCCCGGCACGGAGGCCTCCTGGTCGTACGGCTGCCGGGTGAACACGAACGACCCGAGGTCGAGGTGGTCCACGGACCCGTCGGGCCGTCGTACGGCTGTCAGGAGCTCCCCTTCGAAGTAGCCTTCCAGCCCCGTCCAGGTGCCGTCACCGTTGGCCCGGAACCGCGAGCGACGGCCGGCACCGGACAGGGGCTCCAGCGAAGCGAGCCCGTCCGCCGTCAGCCGCAGGGCGAATCCGTGCGTCCCCCAGTACCACTGCCCCGCCAACTCCAGCGCGGGCCCGTCGGCTTCGCGCAGCGGACGCCAGGGCTCGGGGATCCTGGGCTCCGCCTCGGCGACGATCCGCACGAGGTCGGCACCGACCGTGGCCAGCAGCGGACCGGAAGTGCAGTTGGCGAGCACGACCGCGGCGACATCGTCCTCCACGCTGATCGTCAGGTTCGCCAGGAAGCCGGGCAACGAGCCCGAATGCCCCACCAGCAACCGGCCCGCACGGTGCTGCACCTGCAACCCGAGCCCGTACGAGGCACCTTCGGCGAGGTCCCCGATCCCCGGCGGAGCCGCGGGCGTACGCATCTCCCGCACGGTCTGCGCGCTCAGCACCCGGTCGTCGCCGTTCGTCAGGAAGACCGCGAAGCGCGCCAAGTCGGCCGTGGTGGACCACAGCTGCCCCGCGGGAGCCATTCGCCCGAGGTCCTCGGCGGGTTCCGGCAGCATCACGTCGGCCCACGGATGCACCGCCCACCCGCCGGCGTGCGGCGCCTCGGGGCGAACGCCCGTGCGGTCGAGTCCCAGCGGTACGAGCACCTCGCGCCGCAGGACCTCCTCCCACGGGGCCCCGCGCAGCTTCTCGACCAGCGCGCCCAGCAGGGTGTATCCGGGGTTCGAGTAGTGGAAACGGCGCCCCACCGGATGCAGCAACGGCTGCTCACCCAGCACGTCGGCGAGTTCGGGGCGCAGTGAACCGGACGTACGTTCCCACCAAGGCGCGGGTGACTCGGCCGCCAATCCACCGCTGTGGGCGAGCAGTTCGGCGACGGTGGCCTCCCCCGCCCCCGTGCCGGGAACATGCTTCTCGAGCGGGTCACTGAGGTCGAGCAGCCCCTCGTCCCGCAGTCGCAGGACGAGGACGGCGGTGAAGGTCTTGGTGATCGACCCGATGCGGTACTGCACGGTCTCGTCCGGACCGTGCCCGTCCACCGAGGTACGGGACCCGTGCCACACGGTCCGTCCGCCCCGTACGACCGCCGCCACCAGCGAGGGCGCCCTCCCCTCGGCCTGGGCCACGGCGATCCGGTGCAGCAGCGCCCTGCGCGTGCCGGGAAGCAGCTCTTCCTGAGATGTCGTCATGCCCCCAGTCCATCCCGCGGGGGCCCCGGACGTCGACTTCTTAAGCCCGGCGTCGAGTTCGGACGGCTTGCCCGTGCCGGCCGCCTGGACCACGCTGAGCCACGAGCACGAGGACTGGCGGCGAGCCCGGACCGCGCACCGATGAGTTTCCCGCGCCACCCTGGTCTGCACACCGGACACCCGGGACGGAAGGCTGCGCCATGCGAAAACTGATCTACGGCATGAACCTGACCCTGGACGGCTTCATCGCCGCGCCCGGCGACGACATCAGCTGGGGCGGAGCGCGCAACCATGAGCTGTTCCAGTGGTGGCTCGACTACGAGTCGGCCAGTGGCGTGACGCTGTACGGGCGCAAGCTGTGGCAGACGATGAGCTCCCACTGGCCGACCGGCGATCAGCAGCCGGGCGCCACCCAGGCGGAGATCGAGTTCGCGCGGAACTGGCGGGACACGCCGAAGGTGGTGTTCTCCTCGACGATCGACAAGGTCGACTGGAACGCCCGCCTGGTCACCGGCGACGCGATCGCCGAGATCACCCGGCTCAAGTCCGAGGACGGCGGCCCCATGACCATCGGCGGCGCGACGCTCGCCGGGGCGGCCATGCGCGCCGGGCTGATCGACGAGTACGCGATCGTCGCGCACCCGGTCCTGGTGGGCGGCGGCACACCGTTCTTCGCCGCGCTGGACAACTGGGTGAACCTGAACCTGCTGGAGACCCGGACGTTCCCCGGTGGCGTGGTCCTGAGCAGGTACGAGACGCGCCGCTGAGAGGCGGCCCCCTCGCACCCGTCAGGTCTGAGCCATGTCCACGAAGCGGGAGTAGTGACCCTGGAAGGCGACGGTGATCGTGGCCGTCGGGCCGTTACGGTGCTTGCCGACGATGATGTCCGCCTCGCCCGCGCGCGGTGACTCCTTCTCGTAGGCGTCCTCGCGGTGCAGCAGGATCACCATGTCGGCGTCCTGCTCGATGGAGCCGGACTCACGCAGGTCGGACACCATCGGCTTCTTGTCCGTGCGCTGCTCGGGACCACGGTTGAGCTGCGAGAGCGCGATCACCGGGACCTCCAGCTCCTTGGCCAGGAGCTTGAGGTTACGGGACATGTCCGAGACCTCCTGCTGACGGCTCTCCTGGCGCTTGGAGCCACCGGCCTGCATCAGCTGGAGATAGTCGATGATCACGAGCTTGATGTCGTTGCGCTGCTTCAGCCGCCGGCACTTCGCCCGGATCTCCATCATCGACAGGTTCGGGGAGTCGTCGATGTAGAGCGGCGCGGAGGACACCTCGGGCATCCGACGGGCCAGCCGGGTCCAGTCCTCGTCGGTCATGGTGCCCGAACGCATGTGGTGCAGGGCCACTCTCGCCTCGGCCGACAGCAGACGCATCGCGATCTCGTTGCGTCCCATTTCGAGGGAGAAGATGACGCTGGCCAGGTTGTTCTTGATGGACGCCGCGCGCGCGAAGTCGAGGGCGAGAGTGGACTTTCCCATGGCGGGACGGGCCGCGATGACGATCATCTGGCCCGGGTGCAGGCCGTTGGTGAGCGAGTCGAGGTCCGTGAACCCGGTCGGCACACCGGTCATCTCACCGCTGCGCGAGCCGATCGCCTCGATCTCGTCGAGTGCGCCCTCCATGATGTCGCCGAGCGGCAGATAGTCCTCGCTGGTGCGCTGCTCGGTGACCGCGTAGATCTCGGCCTGCGCCCGGTTGACGATCTCGTCGACGTCGTCGTCCGCCGCGTATCCCATCTGGGTGATACGGGTACCGGCCTCGACCAGGCGGCGCAGGACGGCGCGCTCATGGACGATCTCCGCGTAGTACTCGGCGTTGGCCGCGGTGGGTACGGTCTGGACGAGGGTGTGCAGATACGATGCGCCGCCCACCTTGTTGATCTCACCGCGTTTGGTGAGCTCGGCGGCGATGGTGATGGGGTCGGCCGGCTCGCCCTTGGCATAGACGTCCAGGATCGACTGGAAGATCGTCTCGTGGGCGGGCTTGTAGAAGTCGTGGCCCTTGATGACCTCGACGACGTCGGCGATGGCGTCCTTGGACAGCAGCATGCCGCCGAGGACGGACTGCTCGGCGTCCAGGTCCTGGGGCGGGACCCGCTCGAAGGCGGTGCCTCCGCCGTCCCACTCGCTGTCCCTGCCCCGGTCGTGCTGCTCGTCCCGGCCACGGCCTCCGTCGCCGCGGCGGCGCGAGGACGGCAGACGATCACTGGGCCCGCTGTCGGCCCACGGGTCGTCCAAGGGCTCGGAAATACTCACCGAGCCACCTCCTCCCGTCCGCCGAGCGGACCCTCGCCGTGCTTCTCATTTCTACGGCACGGCACTGACAAATGAGACGCCCAACTCCGGTTCTGGCGCGTCGGGTTTGTGATGATTTCCAGGCCGACGGACGGAGCGGGCGCCGGACCACCGTAGGCCCGCGGGCACCGTCAGCCAATCTGGTTATCCACAGGCCATGTGGACGACGGCCCGGATGCTGTGGAGAACTCCGCAAAACCTGTGCACGACCCGGTGGACAGTCCTGTGAACAAGCTCGTCCCTCTTCCCAAAGAGCCGCTCTGACCTGCACATTCACCGTCCACCGGCTGTGCAGAAGAAAAACTTTCCCAGTCGGCCCAAGATCAGTTCGAGCTGTTCGTCACACCGCACACGACGCGCACACGGGTAAGGGTTGATATTGCGTTGCATCTCTTACCTGTGGACGATTAGATTGGTGCACATGACACAGGCGTCCGCAGCCCCCAAGGCGACTCGGCGACAGCACGACCGCGAGATCGTCGCACTCGCCGTTCCGGCCTTCGGCGCACTCGTCGCCGAACCCCTTTTCGTGATGGCCGACAGCGCGATCGTCGGCCATCTGGGGACCGCACAACTCGCCGGCCTCGGCATCGCCTCGGCTCTTCTCACGACGGCCGTCAGCGTCTTCGTCTTTCTCGCCTACGCCACCACAGCCGCCGTCGCCCGGCGCGTGGGAGCAGGCGACCTCCAAGCCGCCATCCGCCAGGGCATGGACGGCATTTGGCTCGCCCTGCTGCTGGGTGCCGCCGTCATCGCCGTGTTCGTTCCCACCGCACCCTCAATCGTGGAGCTCTTCGGCGCCTCCCACACCGCGGCCCCCTACGCCATCACCTACTTGCGGATCTCAGCACTCGGCATCCCCGCCATGCTCGTGGTGCTCGCCGCGACGGGAGTACTGCGCGGACTCCAGAACACCAGAACTCCCCTGTACGTGGCCGTCGCCGGCTTCGTCGCCAACGGCGTCCTCAACGCGGTCCTCGTCTATGGCGCCGACCTCGGCATCGCCGGCTCTGCCTGGGGGACGGTAATCGCCCAATTCAGCATGGCGGTCGCCTATCTCGTGGTCGTCGTCCGTGGAGCCCGCCGACATGGAGCCTCTCTGCGTCCCGACGCCGCCGGGATCAGGGCCTCCGCTCAGGCCGGCGCTCCCCTTCTGGTCCGCACGCTTTCCCTGAGGGCGATCCTGATGATCGCCACCGCCGTGGCAGCCCGCCTCGGCGACGCCGACATCGCCGCCCACCAGATCATTCTGTCGCTGTGGAGCCTGCTCGCCTTCGCCCTGGACGCGATCGCCATCGCCGGGCAGGCCATCATCGGTCGCTATCTGGGCGCCGGTGATAGAGACGGTGCCCGCCAGGCCTGCCGTCGGATGGTGGAGTGGGGCATCGCGGTCGGGGTCGTCCTGGGCGTGCTGGTCGTGCTCGCCCGGCCCCTGTTCCTGCCCCTGTTCACCGGTGACTCCACGGTCAAGGACGCCGCCCTGCCCGCTCTGGCGATCGTGGCTCTCTCCCAGCCGATCTGTGGTGTGGTCTTCGTTCTGGACGGCGTCCTCATGGGTGCGGGCGACGGGCCATACCTGGCCTGGGCCATGGTCGTCACCCTGGCCGTCTTCACTCCGGTTGCTCTGCTCGTCCCGGTCCTGGGTGGCGGTCTCACGGCCGTGTGGGCGGCGATGACACTGATGATGGCAGTCCGCATGCTGACGCTGTGGCTGCGAACCCGCTCGGGCCGCTGGATCGTCACGGGCGCGACCCGCTGACCGTTTCACGTGAAACATCGTGGGCCGTCACGTTTCACGTGAAACACGAAGCGTTTCCCGTCGGTTCGAGCATGCGAAAGGGGCCGCACCAGTGACGGTGCGACCCCTCTCCCAACTGCTCAAGCGAGACGCAACTGCTCAAGCCAGACGCAGCGATCAGGCCGCGACGACCTCGATGTTGACCTTGGCGGCAACCTCGGGGTGCAGACGCACGGACGTCTCGTGGGCGCCCAGGGTCTTGATGGGCGAGCCCAGCTCGATGCGGCGCTTGTCGACCTCGGGGCCACCGGAAGCCTTGATCGCGGAAGCGATGTCGGCCGGGGTGACGGAACCGAAGAGACGACCTGCGTCGCCGGAGCGGACGGCCAGGCGGACCTTGACGCCCTCGAGCTGGGCCTTCACCTGGTTGGCCTGCTCGATGGTCTGGATCTCGTGGATCTTGCGAGCACGACGGATCTGCTCGACGTCCTTCTCGCCGCCCTTGGTCCAGCGGATCGCGAAGTTCCGCGGGATCAGGTAGTTGCGAGCGTAACCGTCCTTGACGTCGACGACGTCGCCCGCGGCACCGAGGCCGGAGACCTCGTGGGTGAGGATGATCTTCATTAGTCGGTCACCCTTCCCTTATCGCGCGGTGGAGGTGTAGGGCAGCAGCGCCATCTCACGGCTGTTCTTGACGGCCGTGGCGACGTCACGCTGGTGCTGCGTGCAGTTGCCGGTCACGCGGCGGGCACGGATCTTGCCGCGGTCGGAAATGAACTTCCGCAGCATGTTCGTGTCCTTGTAGTCCACGTACGTGACCTTGTCCTTGCAGAAAGCGCAGACCTTCTTCTTAGGCTTGCGCACAGGCGGCTTCGCCATGGTGTTTCTCCTGTGTGATCAAGAAGTGTGGGTACGACCCACCCCTCGGCCCGAGGCCTAGAAGGGGGGCTCGTCCGAGTAGCCGCCGCCACCGCCGCCGGAGTTTCCACCCCAGCCGCCACCGCCGCCGCCCTGGTTGCTACCGGCGGGAGCGCTGGTGGCCCACGGGTCGTCAGCGGGAGCGCCGCCGCCCTGCTGACCGCCACCGGAGTTTCCACCCCAGCCGCCGCCACCCTGGCCGCCACCGCCACCGCCGTTGTAACCGCCCTGGCCACCCCGACCGGCACCGCCGGCCGTCTTGGTGACCTTGGCCGTGGCACTGCGCAGGCTGGCGCCGACTTCCTCGACGTCCAGCTCGTAGACCGTGCGCTTGACGCCCTCACGGTCCTCGTAGGACCGCTGCTTCAGCCGGCCCTGCACGATGACGCGCATGCCTCGCTGGAGCGACTCGGCGACGTTCTCCGCCGCCTGACGCCAGACGGAGCAGGTCAGGAACAGGCTCTCGCCGTCCTTCCACTCGTTCGTCTGACGGTCGAAGGTGCGGGGGGTGGACGCGACACGGAACTTCGCGACCGCCGCACCGGAAGGGGTGAAGCGCAGCTCGGGGTCGTCGACAAGATTGCCGACGACCGTGATGACGGTCTCGCCTGCCATGGGGAACCTCTCGGCGGGTTTGCTGCTCTGGCTGCTTGGTTGCTGCTACTCGAATCCCGGGATCAGCTGAGCGGGAGAGCTCAGTGGGTCTCGGGGCGGAGGACCTTGGTCCGGAGGACCGACTCGTTCAGGTTCAGCTGTCGGTCGAGCTCCTTGACGATCGCGGGCTCAGCCTGCAGATCGATGACCGAGTAGATGCCCTCGGGCTTCTTCTTGATCTCGTACGAGAGACGACGACGGCCCCAGGTGTCGACCTTCTCGACCTTGCCGTTGCCCTCACGGACGACGGAGAGGAAGTTCTCGATCAGGGGGGCGACAGCGCGCTCCTCCAGATCGGGGTCGAGGATGACCATCACCTCGTAGTGACGCATGTGGAACCCACCTCCTTCGGACTCAGCGGCCACGGTCGTTCCGTGGCAGGAGGGTTGTGATGCGTACGCAACGGTATCGGCCGCCACTGACAATCGGGGCTTCCTCGCGGTAGACCCGGTCGTGACATGGGCAGACACCGTGCAGACGGTACAGACTACCCGCACACCGGCTTCCGGTTGAAATCCGGCCCCGGGGACGGTCACTCTGTACACATCGGGTGTGTATGGCGCTACAGTGCGCCGTCTTCCGCAGGAGGTGCCCTATGGCACAGGCAATGCGACCCAACACCGCCGGAGGCCTTTTCGCCACGGACGGAAAGCCTCACCCCCTCCAGGACACGCTGCTCGCGGTGACCCTGGTGCTGGGTGTCACGGCCTTCGTCACGGCGATGTTCCACAACCTGCACCTGCTCAGCTCCTGGACGGGCCTGGTCGGCATCCTCACCGGTGCATACGGCCAGTGGATCTCGGAGACGACCAGGGAGCGCTTCGGACTGATCCTGGGTCTGGGCGCGGCCGCGGTCGGCTTCTTCCTCGGCATGGCGCACGGCGGTCTCTTCGGTGGGGTCATCAGCTGACGCCACGGGCACCCGCCCCACAACACCACTCAAAGCACCGCGGAACGCCTCGGCGGCCCCACAGCCGGGACGCGGGTGCCGTACGCCCAGTCGGGGCGCTCGCCAGGCGCAGTAGGCTTCGGCGCGAGAGCCGGAGCCCCTGTACCCATGGGGACACACCAGCCCGAGGAGCGCCCCGAATGAGCCTGACCCTGAGGACGATCAGCCGCGAGCAGCATCTGGCGTACATCCAGAGCCTGCCCTCGGCGAGCCACATGCAGGTTCCTGCCTGGGCAGACGTCAAGGCGGAGTGGCGCTCCGAGAGCCTCGGCTGGTTCGACGAGAAGACCGGCGAACTGGTGGGCGCGGGTCTCGTCCTCTACCGCCAGCTGCCCAAGATCAAGCGCTACCTCGCCTATCTGCCCGAGGGCCCGGTCATCAACTGGTTCGCGCCGAATCTGACCGAGTGGCTGGAACCGATGCTCGCCCATCTCAAGCACCAGGGCGCCTTCTCCGTGAAGATGGGCCCGCCGGTGATCATCCGGCGCTGGGAGGCCACCTCCATCAAGGCCGGCATCCAGAACCCGGACGTGAAGCGGCTGCGGGACATCGAGGCCGACTTCATCGAGCCGCGCGCCTTCGAGGTCGCCGACAAGCTCCGCCGGATGGGCTGGCAGCAGGGCGAGGACGGGGGAGCCGGCTTCGGTGACGTCCAGCCGCGCTACGTCTACCAGGTGCCGCTCGCGAACCGCTCCCTGGAAGAGGTCCACAAGAACTTCAACCAGCTGTGGCGCCGCAACATCAAGAAGGCCGAGAAGGCCGGCGTCGAGGTCGTCCAGGGCGGCTACCAGGACCTCGAGGAATGGCAGCGGCTGTACGAGATCACCGCGGTCCGCGACCACTTCAGGCCGCGTCCGCTGTCGTACTTCCAGCGCATGTGGACGGCCCTCAACACCGAGGACCCCAACCGGATGCGGCTGTACTTCGCCCGCCACGAGGGCGTGAACCTGTCGGCGGCGACCATGCTCATCGTCGGCGGGCACGTCTGGTACTCCTACGGCGCCTCCGACAACATCGGCCGTGAGGTCCGGCCCTCGAACGCGATGCAGTGGCGGATGCTGCGCGACGCCTACGCGCTCGGCGCGACCGTCTACGACCTGCGGGGCATCTCCGACTCGCTGGACGAGACCGACCACCTCTTCGGTCTGATCCAGTTCAAGGTGGGCACGGGCGGCCAGGCGGCCGAGTACCTCGGCGAGTGGGACTTCCCGCTCAACAAGCTGCTCCACAAGGCGCTCGACATCTACATGTCGCGCCGCTGACGCCGCGCTCTTCGGTTCAATAGCTCGCATCCCTCTGATACACCCCAGCCACCAGAAAGGTTCCGGGTCCGGCCATGGCGCTCACGCTCTACGTCGACACCGCGCGCTGGCGTGCGCACCACAAGCACGTGCAGGAGCAGTTCCCGGGGCTCGTCCCGGTCTGCAAGGGCAACGGCTACGGCTTCGGGCACGAGCGGCTGGCGGAGGAGGCCACCCGGCTGGGTTCGGACGTCCTCGCCGTCGGCACGACCTACGAGGCCGCCCGGATCAAGGACTGGTTCGGCGGCGACCTGCTGGTCCTCACGCCGTACCGGCGGGGTGAGGAGCCCGTGCCGCTGCCCGACCGGGTGATCCGTTCGGTGTCGTCGATAGACGGCGTCTACGGCCTGGTGGGCGCCCGCGTCGTCATCGAGGTGATGTCCTCGATGAAGCGGCACGGCATCACCGAGCAGGAACTGCCGCAGTTGCACGCCGCCATCGAGAACGTCCGCCTCGAGGGCTTCGCGATCCACCTGCCGCTGGACCGCACCGACGGCTCGGACGCCGTCGAGGAGGTCATCGGCTGGATGGACCGGCTGCGCGCGGCCCGGCTGCCGCTGCACACCATGTTCGTCAGCCACCTCAAGGCCGAGGACCTGGCCCGGCTCCAGCAGCAGTTCCCGCAGACCCGCTTCCGCGCCCGCATCGGGACCCGGCTGTGGCTCGGGGACCACGACTCCACCGAGTACCGCGGCGCGGTCCTGGACGTCACCCGTGTCTCCAAGGGGGACCGCTTCGGCTACCGGCAGCAGAAGGCGGCCTCCGACGGCTTCCTGGTCGTCGTGGCGGGCGGCACCTCGCACGGTGTGGGTCTGGAGGCCCCGAAGGCCCTGCACGGCGTCATGCCGCGCGCCAAGGGAGTCGCCCGTGCCGGCCTGGCCACGGTCAACCGGAACCTTTCTCCGTTCGTCTGGGGCGGCAAGCAGCGCTGGTTCGCCGAGCCGCCGCACATGCAGGTCTCCATCCTCTTCGTGCCGTCGGACGCCCCGGAGCCGAAGGTCGGCGAGGAGCTGGTGGCCCATCTGCGGCACACCACCACGCAGTTCGACCGCATCGTCGACCGCTGAGCCGTCTTGGCGACTCCGTAGCGACGCCATAGGCAGCAAGCCGTAGAGGCAGCAGCCGCCGTAGAGACAGCAGAAGGCCGTACAGGGCAGCCCCTGTACGGCCTTTCGTGCTGTGACACCCAGGCGTGTTCGCTCAGAGCGAACGGTCGGTGGTGCCTGGTTCGCTGCCCCACTCCACCTGCGGTCCGTCGAAGTGCGCGGCGTGCCGCGGCGGACGGCTTGCAGCACCGAGCACGAAGACGTCCTCCGCCCGGTCGAGCACACCGCCCGACGGATCGTCGTCGCCGGCCAGTCGCACCACGTCCCGCTCCGGCATGAGGATGTCGCGCAGGACCATCGCGCACAGGTACGCGGTGCCCATCAGATGCAGGCCGATGGCCCAGTGGTAGCCGTCGGTCGGCAGACCCTTGTGGGCGTTGCCGCTGGTCGTGTACGCGAGGTACATCCAGATGCCGAGGAAGTACGCCACCTCGCAGGCCTGCCAGATCAGGAAGTCCCGCCACTTGGGCCGGGCCAGTACGGCCAGCGGCACCAGCCACAGGACGTACTGCGGGGAGTAGACCTTGTTGGTGAGGATGAACGCGGCGACGATCAGGAACGCGAGCTGCGCGAAGCGCGGCCGGCGCGGGGCGGTCAGCGTCAGTGCCGCGATGCCCGCGCAGGCCAGCAGCATCAGCAGCGTGGCGAAGGTGTTGACGGTCTCCGTGCTCCACGGGTCGCTGGAGTTCTGGGCGATGATCAGCCAGAACGAGCCGAAGTCCACGCCCCGCTCCTGACTGAACGTGTAGAACTTCGACCAGCCGTCGAAGGCGAAGAACATCACCGGCAGGTTCACCACGAGCCAGGAGACGACCGCGCCACCCAGGGCCTTGCCGAAGTCCCGCCACTTGCCAGCCCGCCAGCACAGCACGAACAGCGGGCCGAGCAGGAAGACGGGATAGAGCTTGGCGGCCGTGGCGAGGCCCAGGAGGACGCCGAAGGCGAGCGAACGGCCGCGGGCCCACATCAGCATCGCGGAGGCCGTCAGAGCGACCGCCAGCAGGTCCCAGTTGATGGTGGCGGTCAGCGCGAAAGCCGGGGCCAGGGCGACCAGCAGCCCGTCCCAGGGGCGACGGGCGTGCGTACGGCTCACGCAGACGACGATGACGGCCGCGCAGGCCATCAACATCCCCGCGTTGACCATCCAGTACCACTGCTCCTGGTCCTGGATGCTGCCGCTGCCGGGTGTCAGCCAGGCGGCGACCTCCATGAACACGCCGGTCAGCACCGGGTATTCGAGGTACTGCATGTCACCGGGGAGCTTGTCGAAGTACGGGACGAGCCCGTCGGCGAAGCCGCGTCCCTGGTAGAGGTGCGGGATGTCGGAGTAGCACGCGTGCGTGTACTGAGAGCTGGCACCGAAGAACCACGCGCCGTCGTAGCAGGGCGCCTTCTGGACCAGGCCCAGCGCGAACACGCCGATGGCCACGAGAGCGATGACCCGCACGGGGTTCCACCAGGACGTCCCCAGCAGAGCACGGCGCCCCAGAGGGCCACCGATCAACTCGCTGCCACTCCTGGCGACCTCGTCGTCCTTGGTCGGAGGTACGAGGTCCGACTCGTGCACGCTCGCTGGCGTCGATTCAGCACTGGGCATGCCGCACATCCTGCCGTACGAGGCCGGCAGTACGCCGAGGGCCGCCGCACCACCGGTGCGGTGGCCCGGTCGGGCCGACTCTCGTGGGAAAGCAGAAGCTCGTAGCTTTCCTGGCCTCAGATGTTGCGAGAGCCCGCGATGAGGAAGTATTTTCCGGCATTCAAACAAGCAGGGGACGTCAACCACTGGACGCCCCCTCGCGATATGCCCAGACAGTTGCCCAGTTGGCCCATATGGCGACTATTCGTTGAACTCGCCACTGTCGCTGCACGGTTCACCCATAGTGGCATCCATAAATGCGCTAGTCGGATACTTTCCCCAACAGATGACGAACGTATAGGTGCCAGAATTACCTATGTTGTAGCCCTTGCTGTCACATCCACTGTCGCCACCGTCGGAGACCGTCATAACTCTTTCGTAGCCGGAGGTGGTCAGGTACGAATTATAGAAGACCGCACCATACACCCCCTTGCCGTCCGCCTGAGTGTCGCAAATCTTGAAGACGTCCCCGTCGTCGATGAATGTCATGTAGCCATGACCTATATTGACGGTCTTGTTCGCAGCAAAGGCTGGACTCGCCGCTGCGACAATCATCACGGCGGCGCCTGCGGCGCCCGCCGCCATACGGGCGAGCTTAGAATTAAACATATTCCCCCCATTTACTGCCAGGCTCAATTGAAACCGTAATCGTCTTCTCTGTTTAGTACGGTAGGACAAGTTTGCCATGAACTCACCAAGACTGCAATGCAATATACAGATTCAAGCTTGCGTGGCAGAGCAGCCCTCAGCCTTGATTCTCCACAAAGGCCCGTCAGCTTGCTGATGGGGCTTTATGTGGTGAGTTTTGAGGGTTTTCCGAATTATGGGCAGCTTGAGGGCCCGGCTGTCGTGTCGGGAGTGCGCCGCGTTCCACGGCTGGGGTGAGCTGGTGCTGAGCACAGGGATGGGATGGTCCAGGACGAGGACCCCGTAAATGTCCACGCTCAACTGGCCACCCCCGTCCGGCGCCGCGTCATCGGCCAACCGCCACACGTGTTGGCATACTTCAGCATGGTCGGCGCGCAACGCGGCCAGAACCCACGGTCCACCCGCCGCCAGCCGACTAATCAGCCGGAGACAGTCGGGTCGAAGGCAACGGGTCCAAACACAGCCAGCTCGGCCCACATTGGCCAGGCGGGTCCAGCCCAACACCGCCCGCGAGCGCGACATCCCGCAGGATCCTGTCCGGATCGTGCAGTGTCTGCGACTTGCGCCGCGCACCAGCCCCGCCGTACCCAGACCGGACTAACGGACCGTCTCCAGCAGAAGCACCGCCCCGGTCTGCGAAACCAACACGCTCCTTCACCTGGAAAGTGCCTCCAACGGTGGCAGGAACAAGGATCTCAATACTCCTCGTTCTCGCTGGTCAGAGGCACTTTCTGCTTCCTCGATCACCAGGGCGGACAGCCCGCCTAAGCACGAGGACACTAACTACCCAGTCGATCCGCCGAAGAGGCCCCCGTTGCCATTGCCGTTGTTGCCGTTCTCCTCCGTCGACGTGGCCGTCGGTGTGGGGGTCACGCCCCCGTCCGTGCCACCGTTGTCCGTGCCGCCGGTCGAGTCGTCGCACTGCCAGGTGAACCGGCAGGTCTCGGACGCCGTCGGCGACGGAGTGACGAACGACGGGGTGGGCGTCGGAGTGGGTGTCGGAGTGGACGACTCGCTCTCGGTGGGAGTCGGAGTAGGCGTCGGGCTCGGTTCCTCATTGAGGACCTGACCGATGGGCTCGGGCGTCGGGAAGTCGATCGACTTCTGGCCCTTCAGTGCCTGCTCCATGTAGTCGTGCCAGATTTCGGACGGGAACGACGCACCGTGGATCTTCTCCTGGCCACCCGTGCCGTACATCTCCAGGAACGTGCGGTTCTTCTTGGTCTCGTCGTCGTCCAGCCGGAACATGGTGATCGCCGTGGACAGCTGCGGGGTGTACCCGACGAACCAGGCGGACTTGTTGCCGTCCGTGGTACCGGTCTTGCCCGCCACGTCACGGCCGGTCAGCTTGGCGTTGGTACCCGTGCCCTTGTCGACCACGGTCTTGAGAACGTCGGTGACGTTGTCGGCGACCTTCTTCTCGAAGGCCTGCTCGGGCGCCGCCTTGTGCTTGAAGACCTCCCCGTCCTTGCTGGTGACCCTCTCGACAGAGAACGGCTCGTTCTGCTTGCCGCTGGCCGCGAAGGTGGCGTACGCGCCCGCCATGCGGATGGCGCTGGGGTCGGAGATACCGATGGAGAAGGAGGGGAAGTTGGTGCCGGCCAGACTGTTCTCCTTGAGACCCGCGTCCATGGCCGCCTCCTTCACCTTGTCCAGACCGACATCCATGCCGAGCTGCACGAAGGCGGAGTTCACGGACTCCCGCATCGCCTCACGAAGGTCGATCTGGAACTTGGGCGGAGAGCCGTAGGACTGCTTGCCGTCGTTCTCCTGGAGCCACTCCTTGCCCTCCTCGTTCTTCCAGATCGAACCGTCGTAGTTCTTGATCTTGAGGTCGTTCTTGCCGCTGAACAGGCTCTTCGCGTTGACGACCGTGCGCTCGTCCTGTGCCTGGCTCTCGCCGAGATCCGGATCGCGCACGCCCCACTTCATCGCAGCGGCGAGCACGAAGGTCTTGAAGGTCGAACCGACCTGGGCACCCGTCGAGTCACAGTTGTTGGTGAAGTGGGTGGTCGCGTCCTCGCCGCCGTAACAGGCCCGGATCGCCCCGGTGGACGGCTCGACCGACGCACCGCCGAACTGGACGAAGGTGTCCTTCGTCGGCCGCTTCTTGGGGTCGATGTTCTCCTTGCGGACCTTCTTGACGGCCGCCTCGAGCTCGCCGACCTTTTTCTTGTCGAAGGTCGTGTAGATCGAGTAGCCACCCTGCTGGAGCTGGTCGGCGGTGATGATCTTTTTGTTGACCAGATAGGCCTTGGCGAGGTCGACCAGGTAGCCGACCTGGCCCTTGAGCTGGGTGTTGGAGCGGGGGTTCTGCCACTTGGGAAGCGAGGTGTAGTTGGCCCGGTCCGCCGCGCTGAGATGGCCGTACTCGACCATCTTGTTCAGGGTGTCCTGCATCTGCCTGAGGGCCCGCTTCTGGTTGGCCTCAGGCGTGGCGTTCGCGGGGTCGATGGAGGTTGCGCCCGCTGGGTCGTAGTACGTGGCGCCCTTCAACGTGGCGGCCAGGAAGGCGCACTCGCCCGGGTCCAGCTTCTCGGCGTCCTTGTTGAAGTACGCGCGCGCGGCGGCCTGGAGGCCGTAGGCGTTGCGTCCGTAGTACGCGGAGTTCAGGTACTCGGCCATGATCTGGTCCTTGTTGACCGTGGCTCCGACCTTGATGGAGATGAAGATCTCCTTGAACTTGCGTGTGACGGTCTGGGACTGGTCGTTCAGGAGCGCGTTCTTGACGTACTGCTGGGTGATGGTGGAACCACCCTGAGTCTCGCCGCCCCTGACCATGTTGAACACGGCGCGGGCGATGCCCTTGGGGTCGATGCCGCTGTCGGTGTAGAAGGTCTTGTTCTCCTGCGAGACGACGGCGTACTGCATCGCCTTCGGGATCTGCGCGAGGTTGATGATCTGACGGTTGGTCTCACCGCCGGTGGAAACCATCTCGCTGCCGTCGGACCAGTAGAAGACGTTGTTCTGCGCCGTCGCGGTCTTGTCAATATTCGGAACGCTGACGAGCGCGTACCCGACGCCGGCCACGGCCACCAGGCTTCCGATGAAGCCGATGAACAGCCCCGTCACCAGTTTCCAGGACGGCACCCAGCGCGCCACGCCGTACTTGCCGGCGCGCGGATAGTCGATCAGCCGCTTCCTGCCGGGATCGGCCGCCCGCCCCCGGCCCGTCGGCGCCCCACGGCGGTTCCCGCGGCCCGGCTCCGGCCCTCTGCGCCGACCACCGCCGCCCGCGCTTCTCTGGGCCGCACGACGGGCCTCGGCACGGCTGCCGTACTGACGTTCCTCGCCTCCCGGACCGAAAGCAGCGGACTCCTGGGAACTTGTCCCATAGGAGTCGGCAAGAGACCCGGTGGCGCCTCGCGGAGCCGCACGGCGGCCGGAGGACGAGCCGGACTGGCCGCGTCGGGCCGCGGCACGTCCGCCTCCCTGCGGCTGCGGCGGTTTGCGACGGTGCTCGCTCATCGAACGACTACTCCTCGGGCAGGCGCACCTTTGCGCGCCTGGAAACGGCGGCTGGTTTCCGGTCCCCCCGAAGTACGGATGCGGTCGGTCGCGCATTCATCCGTACTGCACCGGGACAACGACGCCCCCCAGGCGTCACTCGCTTCCCGGTGGCGTGCATGCCGCACAGACTACGCACCGTCAAAACCCGCCGAGCCCCGAAGTTCACCCCAAATCAGGCAACTTGCTTCGCATGAAACATTGATGTGATCCCGTTCACCATCCCCCCACTTGTCGCTTCCGGATGGCCGTTCTATCGTCTTGATGTATCGAGTCGATACATCGGTGCGAGACAGTGACGAGGAGGCGACGATGAGCCGGCGTTCCGGGATCCTCGAGTTCGCCGTCCTCGGACTGCTCCGCGAGTCCCCGATGCACGGCTACGAGCTGCGCAAACGCCTCAACACGTCCCTGGGTGTGTTCCGTGCCTTCAGCTACGGCACGCTCTACCCCTGCCTCAAGACGCTGGTCGCCAACGGCTGGTTGATCGAGGAACCGGGACACACCACGGAGGACGCCCTCGCCGCACCACTCGCAGGGCGTCGCGCCAAGATCGTCTACCGGTTGACGGCGGAAGGTAAGGAGCACTTCGAGGAGCTGCTCTCGCAGACGGGTCCCGACGCGTACGAGGACGAGCACTTCGCCGCTCGTTTCGCCTTCTTCGGGCAGACCTCACGCGACGTCCGCATGCGAGTCCTCGAAGGCCGGCGCAGCCGGCTGGAGGAGCGCCTGGAGAAGATGAGTGCCTCGCTGGCACGCACCCGGGAGCGACTCGACGACTACACGCTTGAGCTCCAGCGCCACGGGATGGAGTCCGTGGAGCGCGAAGTGCGCTGGCTGAACGAGCTCATCGAAAGCGAGCGGGCCGGTCGGGACCTGAAGGGCCCCGGCCATGGAGAAGCCGCTCGCGACACCACAGAGGGAGCGCCGGGCGTCCTGCCCCGGACCGGGGACACCCCCGGTCCGGATACGCCCGGCGACACCGCCACGTGAGGTCCCTGCCAGGGCCTCACTCGTACACACAGGGAGCAACCGGAATGGGTTCGGTTCGCGTAGCCGTCGTCGGCGTGGGCAACTGCGCTGCGTCGCTGGTTCAGGGAGTCGAGTACTACAAGGACGCCGACCCGGCGTCGAAGGTCCCCGGGCTGATGCATGTCCAGTTCGGCGACTACCACGTCCGTGACATCGAGTTCGTCGCGGCGTTCGACGTCGACGCGAAGAAGGTCGGTCTCGACCTCGCCGACGCCATCGGCGCCTCCGAGAACAACACCATCAAGATCTGCGACGTGCCGAACACCGGTGTGAAGGTCCGGCGGGGCCACACCCTCGACGGTCTCGGTAAGTACTACCGCGAGACCATCGAGGAGTCCGAGGCCGAGCCGGTCGACGTCGTCAAGATCCTCAAGAAGAAGCAGGTCGACGTCCTCGTCTGCTACCTGCCGGTCGGCTCCGAGGAGGCGGCGAAGTTCTACGCCCAGTGCGCCATCGACGCCAAGGTCGCCTTCGTCAACGCCCTCCCGGTCTTCATCGCCGGCACCAAGGAGTGGGCGGACAAGTTCACCGAGGCCGGCGTCCCGATCGTCGGCGACGACATCAAGTCCCAGGTCGGCGCCACCATCACGCACCGCGTCATGGCGAAGCTGTTCGAGGACCGGGGCGTCGTCCTGGACCGCACGATGCAGCTGAACGTCGGCGGCAACATGGACTTCAAGAACATGCTCGAGCGCGACCGCCTCGAGTCCAAGAAGATCTCCAAGACGCAGGCCGTCACCTCCCAGATCCCCGACCGGGACCTCGGCGAGAAGAACGTCCACATCGGCCCGTCCGACTACGTGGCCTGGCTCGACGACCGCAAGTGGGCCTATGTCCGCCTCGAGGGCCGCGCCTTCGGTGACGTCCCGCTGAACCTGGAGTACAAGCTCGAGGTCTGGGACTCCCCGAACTCCGCGGGTGTCATCATCGACGCCCTGCGCGCCGCGAAGATCGCCAAGGACCGCGGCATCGGTGGCCCGATCCTCTCGGCCTCCAGCTACTTCATGAAGTCCCCGCCGGTCCAGTACTTCGACGACGAGGCCCGCGAGAACGTCGAGA
Organism: Streptomyces sp. 351MFTsu5.1; assembly: GCF_000383655.1. NCBI lineage: Bacteria > Bacillati > Actinomycetota > Actinomycetes > Kitasatosporales > Streptomycetaceae > Streptomyces > Streptomyces sp. 351MFTsu5.1. The sequence continues at coordinate 232,648 of NZ_KB911776.1, forward strand.
AGTTCATCAAGGGTGAGGTCGAGCGCTAAGGCTCACGCAAAACGCTCCTGCCAGGGCTACAGAGGGTCCCCGGGTGGTATCGCCCGGGGACCCTCGCCGTATGTGAGGCTGTGCCCCATGCCCGTCGTCCGCGATCTGCGTGTCCTGCTCCGCCTCCGGGACTTCCGGCGTCTGCTCACCGTGCGCCTGCTCTCCCAGGGCGCGGACGGCGTCTACCAGATCGCTCTCGCCGCGTACGTCGTCTTCTCCCCGGAGAAGCAGACTTCGGCCGCCTCGATCGCCTCCGCCATGGCGGTCCTGCTGCTCCCCTACTCCCTGGTCGGCCCGTTCGCCGGTGTCCTCCTGGACCGCTGGCGCCGTCGTCAGGTCTTCCTCTACGGCAACTTCGTGCGCGCCCTGCTGGCGTCGGCGACGGCCGTCCTGATCCTCAGCGACGTTCCGGACTGGCTCTTCTACGTCTCCGCCCTGTGCGTCACAGCGGTCAACCGGTTCGTCCTGTCAGGCCTGTCCGCAGCACTGCCCCGGGTCGTCGACGACGAGCGGCTGGTCATCGCCAACTCCCTTTCCCCGACCGCCGGAACGCTCGCCGCGACCGCGGGCGGCGGACTCGCCTTCGCCGTTCGGCTCCTCGTCGGCGACTCCGACGCGGCCGTGGTGCTGCTCGGTGCCGGGCTCTACCTGTGTGGCGGCCTGGCCGCGCTGCGGATGCCACCGGAACTGCTGGGCCCCGAACCCGAGTTGATCCAAACGCGTCTGCGCACGGCACTGGCCGGCTCCGCACGCGACCTGGTCGCCGGCGTACGGCATCTGGCCGCACCCGAACGCCGGTCCGCCGCCCGGGCGCTCGGCGCAATGTCCCTGATGCGGTTCTGCTACGGCGCTCTGCTCGTCATGGTGCTGATGCTCTGCCGGTACGCCCTGACGTCCGACCCCAGTGACGGACTGGCCCTGTTGGGGCTCGCACTGGGGGTCTCCGCGGCCGGGTTCTTTGTCGCCGCCGTCATCACACCCTGGGCGGCCGGAAGGCTCGGCCCCGAACGCTGGATCGTCGTGTGCGCGGCCGCTGCCGCGGTCCTGGAGCCCGCCCTCGGGCTTTCTTTCGCCACCGTGCCCATGCTCATCGCAGCGTTCGTCCTGGGCCTGGTCACTCAAGGCGCGAAGATCGCCACGGACACGATCGTGCAGTCCGCCGTCGACGACGGATTCCGTGGGCGGATCTTCTCCGTCTACGACGTGCTGTTCAACATCGCCTTCGTGGGCGCGGCAGCTGTGGCCGCACTGATGCTGCCGCCGGACGGGCGCTCGGACACTCTTGTGATCGCTGTTGCCGTCATCTACGGGGCAGTCGCTGCGGCGATGACGAAAGAGCGCCGAACGGTGAAACGATGACGGGCGATGTTTCACGTGAAACACCGCCCGCCCGCTACCCCCGGGTCATGTTTCACGTGAAACATGACCCCGTCCCCCGCCTCAGCTCTGCTCGGCCCACCAGGCCTTGAGTGCGGAAACCGCCTCGTCGTGCCCCATCGGCCCGTTCTCCAGCCGAAGCTCCAGCATGTGCTTGTACGCGCGACCCACGGCGGGACCTGGGCCCACAGCAAGGATCTCCATGATCTGGTTGCCGTCGAGGTCGGGCCTGATCGAGTCCAGTTCCTCCTGCTCCTGAAGCTGGGAGATCCGCTCCTCCAGCCCGTCATACGCGCGGGACAGTGCGGCTGCCTTGCGCTTGTTGCGGGTCGTGCAGTCCGAACGGGTCAGCTTGTGCAGCCGGTCGAGCAGTGGACCGGCGTCCCGCACATAGCGGCGCACCGCAGAGTCGGTCCACTCCCCGGTGCCGTACCCGTGGAAGCGCAGATGGAGTTCGACGAGCCGGGAGACGTCCTTCACCAGTTCGTTGGAGTACTTGAGCGCCGTCATCCGCTTCTTGGTCATCTTCGCTCCGACCACTTCATGGTGGTGGAACGAGACCCGGCCGTCCTTCTCGAACCGGCGCGTGCGCGGCTTGCCGATGTCATGGAGCAGGGCCGCCAGGCGGAGTGTGAGGTCGGGTCCCTCCTTCTCCAGTGCGATGGCCTGCTCAAGGACGATCAGCGTGTGTTCGTAGACGTCCTTGTGCCGGTGGTGCTCGTCGCTCTCCAGGCGCAGGGCGGGCAGCTCGGGGAGCACGTACTCGGCCAGGCCGGTGTCGACGAGCAGCGCCAAGCCCTTGCGCGGGTTCTCGGACAGGATGAGCTTGTTCAACTCGTCCCGGACGCGCTCGGCGGAGACGATCTCGATGCGTCCGGACATCTCCTTCATGGCGGCCACGACCTCAGGGGCCACCTCGAAGTCGAGCTGAGCCGCGAAGCGGGCCGCGCGCATCATGCGCAGGGGATCGTCGGAGAACGACTCCTCGGGGGTCCCCGGTGTGCGCAGTACCCGTGCGGCGAGATCTTCGAGGCCGCCGTGCGGGTCGATGAACCTCGCCTCCGCGAGGGCGTACGCCATCGCGTTCACCGTGAAGTCCCGACGGACGAGGTCCTGCTCGATGGAGTCGCCGTACGCCACCTCGGGCTTGCGGGAGGTCCGGTCGTAGGCCTCGGACCGGTAGGTGGTCACCTCCACCTGGTAGCCGTCCTTCTGCGCCCCGACCGTGCCGAAGGCGATCCCGACCTCCCATACGGAGTCCGCCCACTTCCTGAGGATCCTCAGCACATCCTGGGGGCGGGCGTCGGTCGTGAAGTCGAGGTCGTGTCCCGGCCGGCCCAGCAACGCGTCCCGGACCGGCCCTCCGACCAGCGCCAGGGAGAACCCGGCGTCCTGGAAGCAGCGAGCCAGGTCGGCGGCGACCGGGGGGAATCGCAGCAGTTCGTTCACCCTGCTGCCATGCTCCTGGCTGAGGACATTGAGGTGGGATTCGTCGGCGTTCGGCACAACAGAAGAGGGTACGTGGCCGCGGCGGCCCGGAGTGCCTCCATTAAACGTGCACAGACCCGTCACCCGAACCTGCACAAGGTCTGCTCCGGAGATCGCTGTCGCACTTCTCTTTATACGTGCACATTCAGGACAGCGCGGCAGCGTCTCCCGATCTTGTGGAGCAGTCCGCGGCACTTCCCCTCAGCGCGCATCGTTACCATGCGTGGACGCACATTCCGACGACCACTGACGACGACTAGGGACGGGCGAGCGCGTGGCCGAGGCGGCAGACTTCCAGGGGACCAGTCCCTCACCTGCCCGCCGCTGGCTGCGGCGCACCGGGGCCCTGCTGGCGGGGGTCCCGCTGCTGGCCGGCCTGTGCCAGCTTCCCGCCGCCGCTGCGGCCCAGGCCGCCGACGACTCCGGCTCGGTGGCCGTCGCCATCGACACCCTCAGCCCCAGCGCGCCTACGGACGGTGACACCGTCACCGTCTCGGGGACCGTGACCAACAACGGCAAGCAGGCCGTCACCTCCGCGCACGTGGACCTGGGGGTGGGGCCCGAGCTGACCACCCGCTCGTCGATCGACCAGACCACCCAGAACAGCGACTCCCTCCAGGGCCCCACAGGATCCGAGGTCGGCGGCAAGTACGTCGCGAAGTTCCCCAAGCTGACCCCGGGCGTCGCCCAGCCCTTCTCCCTCACCGTCCCGGTCGACGAGCTGGACCTCGGCGATACCGGCGTCTACCAGCTCGCCGTCTCCCTCTCCGGCAAGACGGCCGCGCAGCCCTGGGACCGTCTGCTCGGCATCCAGCGGACGTTCCTGCCCTGGCAGGCCGACGAGGCGGACCCGAAGACGAAGACGACCTTCCTGTGGCCGCTGATCTCCAGCGTCCACATGACGGCGGAGACCGGTGCCAACGCGCAGCAGACGCCGGTCTTCCTCAATGACAACCTCTCGAAGGAGATCTCGGCCGGCGGCCGGCTGGACCAGATGCTGTCGCTCGGCGAGGAACTCGGCGTCACCTGGGTGATCGACCCCGATCTACTGGCCTCCGTCGACGCGATGACCGGCCGCTACGAGGTACAGGGCCCGGGCGACACCACCACGCCAGGCACCCAGCAGGCGGTTGCCAAGCAGTGGCTGGCGAGGCTCCAGAAGGCGGTCGAGGGCCAGGAGGTCGTCGCGCTGCCCTTCGCCGACCCCGACCTCGCCTCCCTGGCCCACAACGGCACGAGCGTCACCGGCTCGCTCAGCCACCTCGACGAGGCCACCGACGTCGCGGTGACCACAGTGAAGACCGTGCTCCACGTGACACCGAGCAGTGACTTCGCCTGGCCCGTGAACGGCGCGATCGACCCCTCGATCGTCAAGGTCGCCACCTCCGCGGGCGCCGACAAGGTGATCGCGCGCAGCGACAGTCTCCAGGAGACCGGTGGCCTGTCCTACACGCCCTCCGCCGCCCGTCCCATCGGCGGCGGCACCACGGCCGTCGTCGCGGACGCACGTCTGTCGACGGCGTTCCAGGGCGACCTGACAAGGGCTTCCGCCGCGACGCTCGCCGTCCAGCGGTTCCTCGCTCAGAGCCTCGCTCTCGGACTCCAGACGAACAAGCAGCGCAGCGTCGTCGTCGCCCCGCAGCGCATGCCCACGGCGAGCCAGGCAACCGCCATGGCCGAAGCAATCAGCGCGCTCCAGAGCGGGAACTGGTCCGAGCCCCAGAAGCTCACCGCGGCGGCTGCGGCCAAGCCCGACCCCGGCGCCACCACCAAGGTGCCCCCGGCGTCCGCCTATCCCGCCTCGCTGCGCAAGCAGGAACTCTCGAAGGCTGCCTTCCAGCAGATCGCCGGCACCCAGGGCAAGCTCGACAACCTCAGGGTGATCCTCTCCGACCAGTCCCGCGTCGTGACCCCCTTCGGGCGGGCCATGAACCGCGAGATGTCCACGTCATGGCGGGGCCGGGCCGGCGAGGCGAGCAGTTTCCGCAATGACGTCGAGTCCTACCTCGACAGGCTGACCTCCCAGGTCAGCCTGATCGACAAGTCGGAGACCAAGCTATCCGGCCGCAGCGCCACCATCCCCGTGACCGTCCAGAACAACCTGGTCCAGGGAGTGGAGCATCTGAGGCTTCGGCTGACCTCGCTGAGCCCGAACCGGCTCGAGATCGGCGGCTCCTCCTACGACGAGCAGCCCGTCGAGGTCTCCGGCGGCCACAGCCAGACCGTGAAGTTCACCACCACGGCCAACGCCAACGGCCAGTCCTCGGTGATCGCCCAGCTGTACACCGAGGACGGTCAGCCGTACGGCAACGCGGTCCGCTTCGACGTACGGGTCACGGAGTTCACCGCCACCGTGATGCTGGTCATCGGCGGCGGGGTCCTGCTGCTGGTACTGGCGGGATTCCGCATGTACACCCAGCGCAAGCGGGCGGCCGCCCGTGCGGCCGAGCAGAACGGCCCCGACGACGAGACGGGCGAGGCCGCCGACGGCCCGGAGAACCCCGAGGGCCCCGAGGACCGTCTCACCAAGAAGTCCGGCACCGCCGGGCCAGGGGCGGACGGCCCCGAGCAGCCGAGTGACCTGACAGCGGACACCGCAGCGGAAAGCACGGACCCGTCCGGCACGGGTGAGAGAGTGGACCGTTGAGGATGTCGTGGCCGGTGGGCCCGGGACGATGAGGTGGGGTAACCATGAACGCGCCGTACGAGGGTGACAGCCAGGGCGCGGGCAGCTCGGGTCGCCCCGAGGGCCCGCCGCCCGAGCACGGCCAGGTGCCGCCGCAGTCACCCGCGGACATGTACGTCCAGGACGCCTACGACCAGGACCCCTACCGGGGCCAGGACCTCCATGCCCAGGATCCGGTCGCCGAGGCTCTCTACGACCGCGCCGCGCACCCCCCGCCGCCGCCCGGTACCTACCCACCTCAGCAGCCCCTGTACGCGCAGCCGCCCCAGTCCCCCTACGCCCCCGACCCGCAGGTCTGGGCGCAGACCCCGGCGCCCGAGCCGGAGGGACCGACGCAGTTCCTGCCGTACGGCGACAACCCGCGCACGACCCAGTTCGTGGGTGTCGACGACCTGGTCACCGAGGCCGGCGAGGAACGCCACGAGCCGGACGCCTTCGCACACCTCTTCCGCGACCAGCAGCAGGGCGGCGGCCGCCCGACGGATCCCCCGTCGGTGCCCGGACCGGCGCCAGCTCCCGGCGGGCCGTCGCAGGTCCCGCAGTTCCAGGCGGCTGCCGCGCCCGGCCCCGCGGCCGAGGAGACGATGAACCTCGGTACCGCACCGGCCTTGACCGAGACGGCCTCCGCCGCCACGGTGGCTCCAGCCGCTCCTGCCGCTCCCGCCAAGAAGGGCGGGAAGGCCACGGGCCTGCTCAAGTCGAGCGCCGTGATGGCGGCCGGCACGATGGTCTCCCGGCTCACCGGCTTCGTGCGCTCGGCGCTGATCGTGTCGGCGCTCGGTGTGGGTCTGCTCGGTGACACCTTCCAGGTCGCCTACCAGCTGCCGACGATGATCTACATCCTGACCGTGGGCGGCGGCCTCAACTCCGTCTTCGTGCCGCAGCTCGTGCGTGCCATGAAGGAGGACGAGGACGGCGGCGAGGCGTACGCCAACCGGCTGCTGACGCTGGTCATGGTGGCTCTCGGAGCGCTGACCGGGCTCGCGATCCTCGGTGCCCCCTTCCTGATCCGTCTGTTGTCCGACTCGGTCGCCAGCGACCCGGCGGCCAACGAGGTCGGCATCACCTTCGTCCGCTACTTCCTGCCCTCGATCTTCTTCATGGGCATCCACGTGGTGATGGGCCAGATCCTCAACGCGCGCGGGAAGTTCGGCGCGATGATGTGGACCCCGGTCCTGAACAACATCGTCATCATCGTGACCCTCGGCATGTTCATGTGGGTCTACGGCACCGCGGCCGACTCCGGCATGAAGGTCACGAACATTCCGCCGGAGGGGCAGCGGCTGCTCGGCATCGGTGTGCTGCTCGGCCTCGTGGTCCAGGCGCTGGCGATGATCCCGTACCTGCGTGAGACCGGCTTCCGGATGCGGCTGCGCTTCGACTGGAGGGGCCACGGGCTCGGCAAGGCTGTGACACTGGCCAAGTGGACCGTCCTGTTCGTCCTGGCCAACCAGGCCGGTGCGCTCGTCGTGACCCAGCTGTCCACCGCGTCCGGCAAGGCCTCACCCGTGGACGGCACCGGTTTTGCCGCCTACGCCAACGCCCAGCTGATCTGGGGCCTGCCGCAGGCCATCATCACGGTCTCCCTCATGGCGGCCCTGCTGCCGCGGCTGGCCCGCTCAGCGGCCGAGGACGACGGCGGTGCCGTCCGTGACGACATCTCCCAGGGCCTGCGCACGACAGCAGTCGCGATCGTGCCGATCGCGTTCGGCTTCCTCGCGCTCGGCGTCCCCATGTGCACCCTGATCTTCGGCTCATCCGGCACCAGCGAAGCCACCAACATGGGCTACATGCTGATGGCCTTTGCTCTCGGCCTGATCCCGTACTCCGTGCAGTACGTCGTGCTGCGTGCCTTCTACGCCTACGAGGACACCCGCACCCCCTTCTACAACACGGTCATCGTGGCAGCGGTCAACGCGGGTGCCTCGGCGCTGTGTTACGTCGTGCTGTCGCCGCGCTGGGCCGTGGCGGGCATGGCGGCCTCTTACGGCCTCGCGTACGCGATCGGTGTCGGCGTCGCCTGGAACCGTCTGCGCAAGCGCCTCGGCGGTGACCTGGACGGCAAGCGGGTCCTGCGGACCTACGCCAGGCTCTGCATCGCCTCCGTCCCGGCCGCACTGCTCAGCGGCGCGGCCTGCTACGGCATCGCTCACACCCTCGGTCAGGGCGTGGTCGGTTCGTTCGCCGCGCTGATCGTGGGCGGGGCGGTCCTGCTCGGGATCTTCTTCGTCGCGGCACGCAAGATGCGTATCGAGGAGTTGAACTCCCTGGTCGGCATGGTCCGGGGGCGTCTGGGGCGCTGAGCCGGGGGTACGCGCACAACCATCGTCCGCCACCGTGTGTCGTGCATAGCGGCGGACTGTGGGCACAATTGGATTCTGCGTCGCACGGCGCGCAATGAATGGGGAGGCAGGGAACGACGGTGGCGGAACGGAGCACGGCTGCCGTCGACGTGGCAGACACCAGCGGTGATCAACCGCTGACCGCCAAGGCGGACCAGTCCACGGCCGACGGCGTGGCCAAGAACCGGGAGCGGGACACGGAAGACGTCGAGGCACAGGGGAGTGGCGGGACCGAGAGTCCTGGCAAGGCGTCACCGCCGGAGCTGCACAGCGGTCACAAACTCGCCAGACGCTACCGTCTGGAGGAGTGCCTCACCCGTCTGGACGGGTTCAGCAGCTGGCGTGCCGTCGATGAGAAACTCCGTCGGGCCGTGGGCGTGCACATCCTGCCCGCGGACCATGCGCGGGCCCGTTCTGTCCTGGCCGCGGCCCGTTCCTCCGCGCTCCTCGGCGACCCGCGGTTCGTCCAGGTCCTGGACGCCGTCGAGGAGAACGACCTCGTCTACGTCGTCCACGAGTGGCTGCCCGACGCGACCGAGCTGACCACGCTCCTCGCCTCCGGTCCGCTGGAGCCGTACGACTGCTACCAGATGGTCAGTCAGGTGGCCTCCGCGATGGCCGCGGCCCACCGTGAGGGCCTCGCGCACCTGCGACTGAACCCGAACGCCGTGCTGCGTACGTCGAGCGGCCAGTGGCGCATCCGCGGCCTGGCCGTGAACGCCGCGCTGCGCGGCGCCAGTTCGGACACCCCGCAGCGCGCGGACACCGAGGCGATCGGCGCCCTTCTGTACGCGGCGCTGACCCAGCGCTGGCCGTACGAGAACGACGCGTACGGCCTGGCCGGTCTGCCCAAGGACGTCGGTCTGATCGCACCCGACCAGGTGCGGGCGGGCGTCCACCGTGGACTGTCCGAGCTGGCGATGCGGGCACTCGCCAACGACGGTGCCACCGCCTCCCGGCACGAGTCGGCGTGCACGACGCCGGAGGAACTGGTCAAGGCGATCGGGGAGATGCCCCGTATCCGTCCGCCGGAGCCGGCGTTCACCGCGCCGCCGGAGTACCAGCGCACGACGTACCAGCAGGGCACCTACGGCCGTCCGGCACCGCACCCCGGTGTCACCCAGCCGGTCGCACCCCCGCCCCCGCCCCTCCAGAGCCGCACCGGCCGGGCGCTGAAGTGGGCCGTCTCGGCTCTCCTCATCGCCGCGCTGGGCCTGGGCAGTTGGCAGCTGGCGGACGCGCTGATGGACCGGAGCGGCGGTTCGGACGACAACCAGAGCCAGACGACCGATGACGGCGACAAGAACAGCACCGCGCCGAAGCCGACGAAGACGCTCAGCATCGAGGATGCTCAGGAGTTCGTCGCCCAGGGCGATGCGCAGCACCCTGGTGATGTGAAGCTGACGTACGACAACAGCATGACCACGGGCTGGCGGACGAGTAGCTACACAGACGGTCCGAAGATAGTGATCAAGCCTGGCGTCGGCATCGTCTACGACCTCGGTTCCTCCCAAGAGGTGTCGGCCGCGACCCTGTCGCTCCGGTACGGAGGGAACTACACGGCAGCCTCGCTGTACGCTGCCGATTCGCTCACGCCGTCCTCCCTGGACGCCATGACCAAGATCGGCTCGGTCAAGACCGACGACACCACGGCCACGATCAAGGTCGGCAAGCCGGTGAAGTCGCGGTACCTGCTGGTCTGGCTCACCGCGATGCCGTACTCCGGGGACGATCCCGCGAACTACAGCCGGCCCGGCTACAAGCAGGCCATCACCAATGTGAAGTTCACCGGCTGAGGCAGCACCACAGACAAAGGGAGGGGGTCCGATGGCGGATGACACCGCATACGGCGACACCAGCGATCAGGACCTCCTGGCCCGTCACGTGGACGGCGATCCCGACGCCTTCAGTGAGCTCGTACGGCGTCACCGGGACCGGCTCTGGGCGGTAGCCCTCCGGACGCTCGGGGACCGCGAGGAAGCCGCTGACGCCGTTCAGGACGCCCTCGTGTCCGCCTACCGGGCCGCCCACACCTTCCGGGGACAGTCGGCCGTCACGACCTGGCTGCACCGGATCACGGTGAACGCCTGCCTGGACCGGGCCAGAAAGGCCGCCTCGCGCAAGACGTCCCCGGTGGACGACACCGAGCGCCTGGAGCAGCTCCTGGAGCCGCACGAGTCCGCCTCGGCGCCCGCGGAGCGCAACGACCTGCACCGCCAACTCCTGGAAGCGCTCGGCACCCTCCCGCCGGACCAGCGCGCCGCCCTCGTCCTGGTGGACATGCAGGGCTACCCCGTCGCCGAGGCCGCCCGCATGCTCGATGTGCCGACCGGCACCGTGAAGAGCCGCTGTGCCCGGGGCAGAGCCAGACTCCTCCCCCTTCTCACCCATCTACGGCCGGAAAAGGCCGGAGACGACAGAGAAGGGAACGCCGGACGGAACCGCACGCAGGGGACATCCGTCCCACCCGCAGCGGGACCTTCGTCAGAAGGCCCGCCCACGTCGGGACCAAGCGATTCAACCGTAGTGAAGGGCGGAGGTGGGCGAGCGTGACTTCCTCGACGGACACAACCGGGCACCCGGATGTCGCCGAGATCTCCGACCTCACCGAAGGCCTCCTCCCCGATTCCAGGACCGCGGACGTACGTCGGCATCTGGACGACTGCGAACTCTGCGCCGACGTGCACGCCTCGCTGGAAGAGATCCGCGGACTGCTCGGAACAGCACCTGGACCGACCCGCATGCCCGCCGATGTGGCCGGCAGGATCGACGCTGCTCTCGCCGCCGAAGCACTGCTCCAAGCCACAGCCCCCGACGCGGTGAACGCCCCGGCGCCGGTGGAGAGCGCGCATGTTTCACGTGAAACATCACCCACCGCCGACCGCCCCTCGGGACATGCCCGGTCCGCCTCCACCGGTCCCGGCCGCAAGGAGCGGAAGAAGGGCAGCCGACGCAGGACCGTAGTCCTGGGTACCGCCTTCGCTGTCGCCGCTCTGGGACTGGGTTCTGTACTCATCACATCGCTGAACGACGGCAAGACGTCAGACGAAGGTCAGGCCGCCCCGTCCGACACCTTCTCCGCCGGCACCCTCAAGACGCAGGTCGCCCAACTCCTCACCCCGGACAGGTCCGCCACCGGCGGCTCCCGATCCCCGCAGAACGACATGGGTGCGGCAACCGAACCCGGCGACAAGCAGCCCTTCATCAAGAAGCTGCCCTTCGTCCCCGCGTGCGTCCAGAAGGGCATCCCCACGCAGAGCACCGCCCTCGCGACCAAGGACGGCGTCTACAAGGGCAAGGACGCGCTTCTCGTCGTGCTGCCCGACCCCTCCGACAGCAACCGGGTCACCGCCTTCATCATGGACGCGTCCTGTGTGAAGACCGCTCCCACCAGCACCGCGAAGATTCTGCTGAAGCAGTCCTACGCCCGCTCCTGAACACTGACGCTTCGTCTCCCGCCTGCGTGGTATTTCGTACGGTGTGGCCTCTCCGTGTGCCCGGACACACCGGGAATGCGCGCCCCTTAGGATCCGTTGGGTGGGGTGAGAGTTCTGAGAGGGGCTCCACCGGTCCGACGACGCAGTCCAGAGACGAGGAACCAAGCCGTGAGCGACGTCCGTAACGTGATCATCATCGGCTCCGGGCCCGCCGGCTACACGGCGGCGCTCTACACCGCGCGCGCGTCGCTGAAGCCGCTGGTGTTCGAGGGCGCCGTCACCGCCGGTGGCGCCCTGATGAACACCACGGAGGTGGAGAACTTCCCCGGCTTCCAGGACGGCATCATGGGCCCCGAGCTCATGGACAACATGCGCGCCCAGGCCGAGCGTTTCGGCGCCGAGCTCGTCCCGGACGACATCGTCAGTGTCGACCTGACCGGCGAGATCAAGACCGTCACCGACACCTCGGGCACGGTCCACCGGGCGAAGGCCGTGATCGTCACCACCGGATCGCAGCACCGCAAGCTCGGCCTGCCGAACGAGGACGCCCTCTCCGGCCGCGGTGTCTCGTGGTGTGCCACGTGTGACGGCTTCTTCTTCAAGGACCAGGACATCGCCGTGATCGGTGGCGGCGACACCGCGATGGAGGAAGCGACCTTCCTCTCCCGCTTCGCCAAGTCCGTGACGATCGTCCACCGCCGTGACACCCTGCGCGCCTCCAAGGCGATGCAGGAGCGCGCCTTCGCGGACCCGAAGATCAAGTTCGTCTGGGACAGCGAGGTCGCGGAGATCCAGGGCGATCCGAAGCTGTCGGGCCTGAAGCTGCGCAACCTCAAGACCGGCGAGCTCTCGGACCTGGCGGTGACCGGCCTGTTCATCGCGATCGGGCACGACCCGCGCACCGAGCTCTTCAAGGGCCAGCTCGACCTGGACGGAGAGGGCTACCTCAAGGTGGAGGCGCCCTCGACCCGCACTAACGTGACGGGCGTCTTCGGAGCCGGTGACGTGGTCGACCACACCTACCGCCAGGCGATCACCGCGGCCGGTACCGGCTGCTCCGCCGCGCTCGACGCGGAGCGCTTCCTCGCCGCCCTCGCGGACGAGGAGAAGGCCGAGCCCGAGAAGACCGCTGTCTGACCTACCTGCATCCCGCCCCGCCCCACCGCACCAACCAGTTAAGGAGCCCGCCGTGGCCGGCACCCTGAAGAATGTGACCGACGATTCCTTCGAGCAGGACGTCCTGAAGAGCGACAAGCCCGTCCTGGTGGACTTCTGGGCCGCCTGGTGCGGTCCGTGCCGCCAGATCGCGCCCTCTCTTGAGGCGATCGCCGCCGAGTACGGCGACAAGATCGAGATCGTCAAGCTCAACATCGACGAGAACCCGGGTACGGCCGCCAAGTACGGCGTCATGTCCATCCCGACGCTGAACGTCTACCAGGACGGCGAGGTCGCCAAGACCATCGTCGGCGCCAAGCCCAAGGCTGCGATCGTCCGCGACCTCGAGGCCTTCATCGCCGAGTGACGTTTCACGTGAAACACGAAGGGGCCGGTCCATGAGGACCGGCCCCTTCGTTGTGTTCCGTCACAGCGGTCGCAGCGCCGGCTCCTTCTGAACCGCCCCCAGAAGCCGGTCCAGCGCCATCTCCACGTCTTCCTTCCAGGAGAGCGTGGTACGCAGTTCCAGCCTCAGCCTTGGATACGTGGGGTGTGGCCGGACCGTCTTGAAGCCCACCGCCAGGAGATGATCTGCGGGAAGCAGACAAGCGGGCTCTTTCCAGCGGGCGTCACCGAAGGCCTCGATCGCCTTGAAGCCTCGCCGCAGCAGATCCTTGGCAACCGTCTGCACCATCACCCGGCCCAGCCCCTGTCCCTGGTAGCCCGGCATGATGAACGACGTGATCAGCTGGACGGCGTCCGGAGAGACAGGACTCGTCGGGAAGGCCGTCGAGCGGGGTACGTATGCCGGAGGCGCGTAGAGGACGAAGCCGACCGGCACATCGTCGACGTAGACGACCCGCCCGCATGATCCCCAGTCCAGCAGGACGGCGGAGATCCAGGACTCCTTCTCCACGGCCGGTGTGCCGGCCTTTACCGCGGCTTCTCCGCTGACGGGGTCCAACTCCCAGAAGACGCAGGACCGGCAGCGTGTGGGGAGGTCCTGAAGATTGTCCAGCGTGAGCGGTACGAGCCGACGCCCCATGAAGGCTGATCCTCGCTTCCTTCGCCCGCCGCGCTGCGGGCGGCCGTCAGAGCGCTCCGTTCCCTGAGCAGGCTGCCGACGAATCCGCCGACCGCCCCCAGTCCCAGGCCCGCGCTCACCAGTCCGCTTCGGCTCATCGTTCGCATGGCCCCTGCCTCCCCTCAGAGGTACTGCCGGGTGGATGTGCCGCACCCAGTCGCATCGTATCCACCCACCGATTCCATCGATACCGCCTGAAAGCAAAGAGCGGGCCGTGTCCGGTGGGCACCGGACACGGCCCGCTCTTGGTCTTCTGCCTGAGCACCCTCACTCGGCGAAGCCTGGCTCAGGCTTCCGTCTCCTCGGCATCGTCGTCCAGCAGGCTCTTCTGGAGCACGGGCCCCTCGCCGGGAGCGAGGCTGCTGAGGATGCGCTCGAGGTCCTCCATGGAGGCGAACTCGACGGTGATCTTGCCCTTCTTCTGCCCCAGATCGACCTTCACCCGCGTCTCAAAACGGTCCGAAAGACGGGTCGCGAGGTCACTCAGCGCCGGGGAGACGCGAGCACCGGCACGCGGCCCCTTGGGGCGCTGAGCGGTCTGCGGACGTGACCCCATGAGAGTCACGATCTCCTCGACGGCACGCACCGAGAGCCCTTCGGCCACGATCCGGTGAGCCAGCCGGTCCTGCTCCTCCGAGTCCTCGACGGAGAGCAGCGCACGAGCGTGTCCGGCGGAGAGGACCCCGGCAGCCACCCGGCGCTGGACCGCCGGAGAGAGCTTCAGCAGACGCAGCGTGTTGGAGACCTGCGGACGGGACCGGCCGATGCGGTCCGCCAGCTGATCGTGCGTGCAGTTGAAGTCCTTCAGCAACTGGTCGTAGGCCGCAGCCTCTTCCAGCGGGTTCAGCTGGGCGCGGTGCAGGTTCTCCAGGAGAGCGTCCAGAAGGAGCTTGTCGTCCTCCGTGGCCCGCACGATCGCCGGGATCGCGTCCAGGCCGGCCTCACGGCTGGCCCTCCAGCGCCGCTCGCCCATGATGAGCTCGTAGCGCGCGGGACCGACCTGCCGTACGACGACCGGCTGGAGCAGACCCACCTCCTGGATGGAGGTGACCAGTTCCTGCAGCGCGTCCTCGTCGAAGACCTCACGCGGCTGACGCGGGTTCGGCGTGATCGAGTCGAGCGGAAGCTCAGCGAAGTGAGCGCCCATGGGAGGCGCAGGAGTCTCCGCATAGCCGTTGACCGACGACTCCTCGGCCTCAGATGAAACAGGCGGCAGTGTGGCCACCTTCGCCGCAGCCACACCACGATCGCTCGTCAGCACCGGCACGGCCGACGGGGAGGCGGAACCGGCGCCCCCCATCGCGGCCGGCGTCGGCGTCTTCTCCGTCGGGGCAGCAGGGATCAGTGCGCCGAGCCCACGGCCCAAACCCCTCCGTCGCTCGCTCACTGGATCCCCTCCACCATGCTCGGGTTGCTCTGTGCGCCGATGTGCGCCTGCGTCGGGTCATAGCTGACACCGACGCCCTTCAGCGCGATCTCTCGTGCTGCTTCAAGGTAGGACAGGGCGCCGCTCGATCCGGGATCGTACGTCAGCACCGTCTGTCCATAACTCGGCGCCTCGGAGATACGGACGGAACGGGGAATGCTCGTCCGCAGCACCTCGTCACCGAAGTGGGTGCGCACCTCGTCCGCGACCTGGGACGCGAGGCGCGTCCGGCCGTCGTACATGGTGAGCAGAATCGTCGATACGTGCAAGGTGGGGTTGAGGTGACCCCGCACCAGGTCGACGTTGCGCAGCAGCTGACCCAGCCCTTCCAGCGCGTAGTACTCGCACTGGATCGGGATGAGGACCTCCGCACCGGCCACCAGCGCGTTGACCGTCAACAGGCCGAGCGAGGGCGGGCAGTCGATGAGGATGTAGTCCAAGGGCTGCTCGTACGCCTGGATCGCGCGCTGGAGCCGGCTCTCACGTGCCACCAGGGACACCAGCTCGATCTCCGCACCGGCGAGATCGATCGTGGCGGGAGCGCAGAAGAGTCCTTCGACATCAGGCACTGGTTGGACGACCTCGGACAAGGGCCTGCTGTCCACCAGGACGTCGTAGATGGAAGGGACTTCGGCGTGGTGGTCGATGCCCAGCGCAGTGGACGCGTTGCCCTGGGGGTCGAGGTCGATCACCAGGACACGACCGCCATGCAGCGCCAGCGAAGCAGCAAGATTGACGGTCGTCGTCGTCTTGCCCACCCCACCCTTCTGGTTGGCAACGACCATGATCCGGGTCTGCTCGGGCCGCGGCAGACCCTCGCCGGCACGACCCAGAGCCTCTACCGCCAGTTGGGCAGCACGACCGATCGGAGTGTCGTCCATAGGAGGCGGTGTTTCACGTGAAACATCGTCCCCCATCGACTCGGTTCGGGGACCGGGGACCGGATCGGTCATCGGTCCCGCGATGTTGGCGTCGGACCGCAAGGATTCACTCTCCTCGACTTCAGGCTCGCAATGAACAGAGCCTCCCATGTCTTCGGGGGTGTGAACCAGTGAGGCCTGTTGTTCTGTGGAGAAATCCACCTCTGTGGACAACTCCGTTACCTCTCCGAGTGACCCGAGAGGCTTTCGGTCGCGGGGTTCGGCCGCGGCGCGGCCCCGGCTGATGATGCCGTGCAGCAGTGAGCGACGTTTCACGTGAAACACGATGCAGTGCAGCCGTGCCCGTTCTGCCGCGACACTCCGGCATGCATAGGTTTGGCAGCTTGTGTGGAGTACGTCTCGTCGTCAGGACGGATCAGCGGCGTCGCCGGGTCCGCCCGGTCCGGGCCGCCTTGGCACGCTTGGCGGCGAACCGCACACCGCCCGGGCTCTCCCCGACCTCGACGCGCACGACGGTGGACAGCGGATCGACCACACCCTCACCCACATGCAGGACGGACGTCTCCACGGCTCCGAGCTTGCTCAACGCCGTGGACGCGGCCTTGAGCTCCTCCTCCGCGGTGTCGCCCTTGAGGGCCAGCATCTCCCCGTAGGGACGCAGCAGCGGGATGCCCCAGGTCGCCAGCCGGTCCAGCGGCGCAACGGCACGCGCCGTCACGACATGGACGGGTGTGAGCTTGCCCATGACCTCCTCGGCTCGCCCGCGGACCACCGTCACATGGTTCAGGCCCAGCAGCTCCACGACCTCCGTCAGGAAGGTCGTCCGCCGCAACAGAGGCTCAAGGAGCGTGATCTTCAGATCCTCGCGGACGAGAGCCAAGGGGATACCGGGAAGCCCGGCTCCGGAGCCGACGTCGCACACGGTCACGTTCTCGGGTACGACCTCCGAGAGCACCGCGCAGTTCAGCAGGTGCCGCTCCCACAGGCGGGGCACTTCACGCGGTCCGATGAGACCGCGCTGCACACCCGCCTCGGCAAGCAGCTCGGCGTAGCGGACCGCGTCCGCAAAGCGATCGCCGAACACCTCACGCGCCTGCTCGGGCGCGGGGGGAAGCTCCGCTGCCTCCGTCACGGGGAACCGTCCTTCCGTACCGCATCGACGCACCCGGCGCCGACCACCAGAACTATCAGGCTGACAAAGTTCGGCCCCGCCTGCTCTACAGACGGGGCCGGAGAAACCTAGGGACCGATCAGGCGGGAAGCACGACGACGAAGCGCTGCGGCTCCTCGCCCTCCGACTCGCTGCGCAGGCCGGCGGCCTTGACCGCGTCGTGCACGACCTTGCGCTCGAACGGCGTCATCGGCTTGAGCTTCACAGACTCGCCGGTGCTCTTGACCTCGGCGGCCGCCTTGGAACCCAGCTCGGAGAGCTCGGCACGCTTCTTGGCCCGGTAACCGGCGATGTCCAGCATCAGACGGCTGCGATCCCCGGTCTCCCGGTGCACGGCCAGGCGGGTCAGCTCCTGAAGGGCTTCCAGCACCTCGCCGTCACGGCCGACCAGCTTCTGCAGATCGCGGCCGCTCGCGTCGCTGATGATCGAGACAGCGGCGCGATCGGCCTCGACGTCCATGTCGATGTCGCCGTCGAGATCGGCGATGTCGAGCAGACCCTCGAGGTAGTCCGCCGCGATCTCGCCCTCCTGCTCCAGGCGGGTCAGGGTGTCTGCACCCTCGGCAGCGGCGGAGGTGGTGCCTTCCGTCACGGGATGGACTCCTTCGTTACTTCTTGGAGGGGGACTTGGGCCGCTGCGGGCCCTTGCGCTGTCCGGACTGGGCCTTGCTGCGGCTGGCGCTGCCGGGCTGCTTCTTGGCGGCAGGCTTGGCGTCCTCGGGCTCGTCGGACTTGACGAGCGAGGTCGGCTCCGACGCCTCGGTCTCACCGGCCGCCTTGGGGCCGCCCGACTGGCGCTGGGACTTGCTCTGCCGCTTGGGCTGCTGACGCTTGGGTGTGGCCGCGCTCGCCGGCGAACCGTCCTCGGTCTGGACCGCGGCCTGGGACTCGCTCTGGATCACGGTGCCGTCGGCCTGAGCCGCCAGACCGGCCTTGTTCAGACCGTTGATGAACTTGCGCTCGAACTCGTTGCGGTCCCGGCCCTTGGCGACGATGGCCTTGATGATGGTGCGCTCGCTGCGCTTGCGGGCCTTGCCGTGGTTCGTGACGTGCTTGGTGAGGCGCTCCAGGTAGGCGGCCTGGGCCTTGGAACCCGGGGTCGGGTTGTTGTGGATGACGTACATCTGCTGGCCCATGGTCCACACGTTGGTGGTCAGCCAGTAGACGAGGACACCGACCGGGAAGTTGATGCCGAAGACGGCGAACATGACCGGGAAGACGTACATCAGCATCTTCTGCTGCTGCATGAACGGCGTCTTGACCGTGGTGTCGACGTTCTTCGTCATCAGCTGGCGCTGCGTGTAGAACTGCGACGCCGACATCAGGATGATCATGACCGCGGTCACGACCCGCACATCGGTGACCGTGGCACCCAGCGCCTGGACGGTGGCGGAACCGTCCTTGAACTTCGCGGCGAGCGGGGCCCCGAAGATGTGCGCCTTACGGGCGCTGGCCAGCAGCGACTCGTTGATGACACCGATGGTGTCGCCCGTCGCGATGCCGTTGAGCACGTGGTACAGGGCGAAGAAGAACGGGGACTGCGCCAGGATGGGAAGGCACGAGGAGAGCGGGTTGGTGCCCGTCTCCTTGTACAGCTTCATCATCTCTTCGGACTGACGCTGCTTGTCGTTCTTGTAGCGCTCCTGGATCTTCTTCATCTCGGGCTGGAGCGTCTGCATGGCCCGCGTCGACTTGATCTGCTTCACGAAGAGCGGGATCAGGCAGATACGGATCAGGATCACGAGGGACACGATCGACAGGCCCCAGGCCCAGCCGGTGTCAGGGCCGAAGATCTTGCCGTACACCGTGTGGAACTGGACGATGACCCAGGAGACGGGTGTCGTGATGAAGCTGAAAAGACTGGCAATCGTGTCCACTAATCATGCTCCTTGGGCATGGGACGGAGTCTCTGCGGCCGGGCTCGAAGGAGTATGTCCCTCGGTGGCCGAGTCGGCGGCGGAGGGCCCGCCCCTGCGTGCACGCCAGGTGTTACGCAGCATTTCGTGCCACCGCGGACGCTTGCGCGGCGGGACATGGTCCACACCACCCAGCGACCACGGATTGCACCGCAGGATGCGCCAGGCGGTGAGTGCCGTTCCCTTGATCGCACCATGGCGGTCGATGGCCTGGAAGCCGTAGTGGGAACACGACGGGTAGTACTTGCAGACCGGCCCCAGCAACGGACTGATGGTCCACTGGTACAGCTTGATCAGCGCCAGCAGCGGGTACTTCATCGTGCGCCCCCTCCCAGCAGCCGCTGAACAGCGGCATCCAGGTCTCGGGCCAGTTGTTCATGATCGGCGTCGCCCGCCTCGGGCAGCGCTCGTACGACTACCAGGCTACCGGGGGGAAACAGGTCGACCCTGTCGCGCATCAGATGGCGAAGCCTGCGCTTCACCTTGTTGCGCACCACGGCACCACCCACAGCCTTGCTCACGACGAAACCCGCACGCGTCGGGGGAGCGCTCTCCCCAGGCGCGTGCGGGTCCGTGGCACCGCTACGTAGATGAACGACGAGGGACGGGCGGCCTGCCCGGCGACCCCGTCGTACCGCGGTCGCGAAGTCCTCGCGCCGCCTCAGCCGATGCTCGGTAGGCAGCACGACGTCATGACCTGATCAGATCAGGCGGACAGGCTGGCGCGACCCTTGCTGCGGCGGTTCGCGAGAATCGCGCGGCCGGCACGGGTACGCATCCGCAGACGGAAGCCGTGGGTCTTCGCGCGGCGACGGTTGTTCGGCTGGAAGGTGCGCTTGCTCACTCGGGGGCTCCAGAAATAAATCGGTGGTGGCGGGTGCCGTCCTGGCTGTCACCGTGCGCCCACGAGTAGCTCGCAGTAACGCCCGAGTGCACCGCTTCCCGATCACCTGAAGCGATCTGTGCCCATCGGAGGCAGGCGGCAGCAGCCATCGACAACTCGACCTGGTTACGGTACGCGCGGCTACGCCATCCGGTCAAACCAGTGGTCACCGGGAGACACTATCCACAGGCTGGGGACAACAACTTGAACCGCACCCGTCGCCCTGACTACCGTGGCTGAACTCCGATTCGTTCCCTTGACCCCTGTGTTTCGGCTCCACCCCATTTGAATCCCGACTCGTCCCACAACCACACGTTCGTGGGACTCGTGAGAGAGCGTGCCCTGTGGCTGACGTACCTGCCGATCTTGCCGCAGTGTGGCCACGCGTACTCGAGCAACTCCTCGGAGAGGGTCGCGTCCAGGGTGTCGAGGCGAAGGACGAGCACTGGATCCGTCGCTGCCAACCCCTCGCGCTGGTCGCCGACACCGCTTTGCTCGCCGTACCGAACGAATTTGCGAAGGGCGTACTGGAGGGCAGGCTCGCCCCGGCCGTCAGCGAGACGCTGAGCCGTGAATGCGGCCGCCCGATCCGTATCGCCATCACCGTCGACGACTCCGCCGGCGAACCTCCCTCGCCGCCCGCACCCCCGGCCCCCCGTTCCCAGCCCCGCTACGAGGAACCCGAGCTCCCCTCCGGCCAGTACGACGGGCCCCACGACAGCCAGTACGACAAGCCATACGGCAACCAGTACGAGAGCTACGGCCGCCACCGCGCAGACGACCGCCCACGCGACGATCGCCAACGCGCCGACGACTCCCCCTCGGGCCGCCCCGAGCAGCGCCCCGGCCCCCAGGGCGACCACAATCCCCGCCCGGACCAGCTCCCGACCGCCCGGCCCGCGTACCCCTCCGAGTACCAGCGCCCCGAACCCGGCGCCTGGCCGCGTCCCGCGCAGGACGAGTACAGCTGGCAACAACCACGGCTCGGCTTCCCGGAGCGCGACCCGTACGCGACCCCGTCGCAGGAGCCGTACCAGCAGGAGTCGTACAAGCAGGAGCCGTATCCGCAGGAGCCGTATCCGCAGGAGCCGTACAAGCAAGAGCCGTACAAGCAGGAACCGTATGCACAGGACCCCTACGGCTCCCCCTCCCAGGACTACCGCCCCCAGTCCATGGAGCGTCCCTCCTACGACAACCCGCGCCCCGACTACGACCAGCGGCCGGACTACGACAAGCCCCGCCCCGACTACGACCAGCGGGACGCCCGCCGGGACCTGCCCGAGCCCCCGTCCGCCACCGGGCACGTGCACCGCGGCGGCCCTGTCGGCTCCAGCCTGCCCACCACCGGCGCCCCCGGCCCGCTGGCCGCCCAGCCCGCGCCGGCGACCGGTCCCGGTGAGCCCACCGCGCGGCTGAACCCGAAGTACCTCTTCGACACCTTCGTCATCGGCGCCTCCAACCGCTTCGCCCACGCGGCCGCGGTCGCCGTCGCCGAGGCGCCGGCCAAGGCCTACAACCCCCTCTTCATCTACGGCGAGTCGGGCCTCGGGAAGACGCACCTGCTGCACGCCATCGGGCACTACGCGCGCAGCCTCTACCCCGGCACCCGCGTGCGGTACGTGAGCTCGGAGGAGTTCACCAACGAGTTCATCAACTCCATCCGCGACGGCAAGGGCGACAGCTTCCGCAAGCGCTACCGCGAGATGGACATCCTGCTCGTCGACGACATCCAGTTCCTCGCGGACAAGGAGTCGACGCAGGAGGAGTTCTTCCACACGTTCAACACCCTCCACAACGCCAACAAGCAGATCGTGCTCTCCAGCGACCGGCCGCCCAAGCAGCTGGTCACCCTGGAGGACCGACTGCGGAACCGTTTCGAGTGGGGCCTGATCACCGACGTCCAGCCGCCCGAGCTGGAGACGCGGATCGCGATCCTGCGCAAGA
The DNA here is from genome assembly GCF_000383655.1 of Streptomyces sp. 351MFTsu5.1. Taxonomy (NCBI): domain Bacteria; kingdom Bacillati; phylum Actinomycetota; class Actinomycetes; order Kitasatosporales; family Streptomycetaceae; genus Streptomyces; species Streptomyces sp. 351MFTsu5.1. Next base: position 254,468 of record NZ_KB911776.1, read on the forward strand.
AGGCGGTCCAGGAGCAGCTCAACGCCCCGCCGGAGGTCCTGGAGTTCATCGCCTCCCGCATCTCGCGCAACATCCGCGAGCTGGAAGGCGCGCTGATCCGCGTGACGGCCTTCGCGTCGCTCAACCGGCAGCCGGTCGACCTGGGCCTGACCGAGATCGTCCTCAAGGACCTGATCCCCGGTGGCGAGGACTCCGCCCCGGAGATCACCTCCACGGCGATCATGAGCGCCACGGCCGACTACTTCGGCCTGACCGTCGAGGACCTGTGCGGCACCTCGCGCGGCCGTGCGCTCGTCACGGCCCGGCAGATCGCCATGTACCTCTGCCGCGAGCTCACCGACCTCTCGCTGCCCAAGATCGGTGCCCTGTTCGGCGGCCGCGACCACACCACCGTGATGCACGCGGACCGCAAAATCCGCAATCTGATGGCCGAGCGGCGCTCCATCTACAACCAGGTCACCGAGCTGACGAACCGCATCAAGAACGGCTGACACGAGCGGAACCGCCGCTGTTTCGACGCCGAAGGGCGCTCATGGGACGAGGTCCCGGGGCGCCCTTCGGCGTTCCCGGGTCACGACGCCGTAGCCGGGTGTTCGATTCCCGGTCGGGTTACGGCCTCCCTCCACAGATTCGGCGACTTTCTGCCGTCCACATCCTGGGGACTGCGAAGTTGTCCAGATCACCGTCCACAGGCGCCCTGTTGAGGACCCATCAGGCCAGGTCAGATGGTTGTGGATTCGTGGACGAACGATCTCCACAGACTGTGGACAGCCAGAAGATCCACAGGCTGTGCATCGAGTTGTCCACCGGCAACCCACAGGCGGAGGCCGGTTGTCCCCAGAGATCACCAGCTTCTCCACATGCCTGTCCACTGTTCGGCAACGTGACGCGCCTGATCACCGGGTCGAGTGAAAGGCGTCACACGAAGGTGCCGGGTTGGGCTGTGGGAAACGTGGGTAAAGCTGGGGACGGCGTTGGGGAGAACTCGCCTCCGGCTGTGCACGGAGTGTGCAGAACTTTCTGTTCTCCACAGATACGCCTGGTTGTCCACCGGTGTCGCCCACAGGGTCCGTGGACAAAATTTCCCCTCTGAGCTGGGAAAACGGGGTTATCCACGGTATCCACAGCCCCTACTACTACTGACAACTAGAGAGAGCTGGGAATCCGTTTCGAAGGAGGCCCTGTGCACAACTCGCTGTCCGGTGCCCGGCTGCCCCTCGTCACGACTTGACCCCGAGAGGCACCTACTGTCAGTGGGGTGCGTCAGACTGTTCCCCGGTGTCCTTCCCGTCACCGGGGCCGACGACACCGAGACAGACGACGAAGCCAGGCAGGCCGAGCAGCGCCGGCAACAGCAGGAGGCGGCAACAGTGAAGATCCGGGTGGAACGCGACGTACTCGCGGAGGCAGTGGCCTGGGCGGCGCGCAGCCTCCCGGCCCGTCCGCCGGCGCCGGTCCTCGCCGGCCTTCTCCTGAAGGCCGAGGAAGGCCAGCTGAGCCTGTCCAGCTTCGACTACGAGGTCTCCGCGCGGGTCTCGGTGGAGGCCGAGGTCGAGGAGGAGGGCACGGTGCTGGTCTCCGGCCGCCTGCTCGCCGACATCTGCCGTGCCCTGCCCAACCGCCCGGTGGAGATTTCCACAGACGGTGTACGGGCGACCGTGGTCTGCGGTTCCTCGCGGTTCACCCTCCACACCCTGCCTGTGGAGGAGTACCCGTCGCTGCCGCAGATGCCGAGCGCGACCGGCACCGTGCCCGGTGAGGTCTTCGCCTCCGCCGCCGCCCAGGTGGCCATCGCCGCGGGCCGCGACGACACGCTCCCGGTGCTGACCGGTGTGCGCATCGAGATCGAGGGCGACACCGTCACCCTGGCGTCCACCGACCGCTACCGCTTCGCGGTCCGTGAGTTCCTGTGGAAGCCGGAGAACCCCGAGGCGTCCGCGGTGGCCCTGGTGCCCGCCAAGACGCTCCTGGACACCGCCAAGGCGCTCACGAGCGGCGACAGCGTCATCCTGGCGCTCTCCGGCTCCGGCGCCGGTGAGGGCCTGATCGGTTTCGAGGGCGCGGGCCGCCGTACGACGACCCGTCTGCTCGAGGGCGACCTGCCGAAGTACCGCACGCTGTTCCCGACGGAGTTCAACTCCGTCGCGGTGATCGAGACCGCGCCCTTCGTGGAGGCCGTCAAGCGTGTGGCCCTGGTCGCCGAGCGCAACACCCCGGTGCGGCTGAGCTTCGAGCAGGGCGTGCTGATCCTGGAGGCCGGTTCCAGCGACGACGCACAGGCTGTGGAAAGGGTGGACGCCCAGCTGGAGGGCGACGACATCTCGATCGCCTTCAACCCGACCTTCCTGCTGGACGGGCTGAGCGCCATCGACTCCCCGGTGGCCCAGCTGTCCTTCACGACGTCCACCAAGCCGGCGCTGCTGAGCGGCAAGCCGGCCCTGGACGCGGAGGCGGACGAGGCCTACAAGTACCTGATCATGCCGGTGCGGCTGAGCGGCTGAGCGGCTGAGCGGCTGTCGCCGGAAAGCCCCAGGTGAGGGCATACGTTTGAGCGCGTATGCCCACGGGTGTGCGTGAGCGTCCGGGTTTAGGCTCGTACGTGGGTACGAAAGTGCCCCACACGTCACAGCTACCTAAGGAACCACTGATGGAGCTCGGTCTCGTCGGCCTCGGCAAGATGGGCGGCAACATGCGCGAGCGGATCCGCCGCGCAGGCCACACCGTGATCGGATACGACCGCAACCCGGACCTCGCGGATGTCCACAGCCTCAAGGAGCTTGTGGACGCGTTGCAGGGCCCGCGGGTCGTGTGGGTGATGGTCCCGGCCGGGGCGCCGACGCAGGCGACCATCGACGAGCTGGCCGAGCTCCTCCAGCCCGGTGACGTCGTGGTGGACGGCGGGAACTCCCGCTGGACGGACGACGAGAAGCACGCCGAGGAGCTGGCGGCCAAGGGCATAGGTTTCGTCGACTGCGGTGTCTCCGGCGGCGTGTGGGGCCTGGAGAACGGCTATGCGCTGATGTACGGCGGCGACGCGGAGAACGTCGCCAAGGTGCAGCCGGTGTTCGACGCCCTCAAGCCCAAGGGCGACGCGGGTGCGGTGCACGCGGGCAAGGTCGGTGCGGGCCACTTCGCGAAGATGGTCCACAACGGCATCGAGTACGCGATGATGCAGGCCTACGCCGAGGGCTGGGAGCTCCTGGAGAAGGTGGACTCCGTGACCGACGTCCGGGAGGTGTTCCGCTCCTGGCAGGAGGGCACGGTCATCCGTTCCTGGCTCCTCGACCTCGCGGTCAACGCCCTCGACGAGGACGAGCACCTCGACAAGCTGCGCGGTTTCGCACAGGACTCCGGCGAGGGCCGGTGGACCGTGGAGGCCGCCATCGACCACGCGGTGCCGTTGCCGGCGATCACCGCGTCCCTGTTCGCGCGGTTCGCGTCCCGCCAGGACGACTCGCCGCAGATGAAGATGATCGCGGCGCTGCGCAATCAGTTCGGCGGCCACGCGGTCGAGACGAAGTAATCCACAGGACCGTTCGCACCGTCCACAAGAGGCACGGTGCACGGTCCACAAGAGGGGCTGTGCGCAGTCCACAAGCTGGGGGAGGTCGGCGCCCGACCATGCACGTCACGCATCTGTCGCTGGCCGACTTCCGCTCGTACGCCCGGGTCGAGGTTCCGCTCGACCCGGGCGTCACCGCGTTCGTGGGCCCCAACGGGCAGGGCAAGACGAACCTGGTCGAGGCGATCGGCTATCTCGCCACCCTCGGCAGCCACCGGGTCGCCTCCGACGCGCCTCTGGTCCGCATGGGGGCCGACCGCGCGATCGTCCGGGCGCAGGTCAGACAGGGCGATCGGCAGCAGCTGGTCGAGCTGGAGCTGAACCCGGGCAAGGCGAACCGGGCCCGTATCAACAGGTCGTCGCAGGTCAGGCCGCGTGATGTGCTCGGCATCCTCAGGACCGTCCTGTTCGCCCCCGAGGACCTGGCCCTGGTGAAGGGCGACCCCGGTGAGCGGCGCCGCTTCCTCGACGAGCTGATCACCGCCCGCTCCCCCCGCATGGCCGGGGTGCGCTCCGACTACGAGCGCGTCCTCAAGCAGCGCAACACCCTGCTGAAGTCGGCGGCCCTCGCGCGGCGGCACGGCGGCCGCTCGATGGACCTGTCGACTCTCGACGTATGGGACCAGCACCTCGCGCGCGCGGGTGCCGAGCTGCTGGCCCAGCGGCTCGACCTGATCGCCGCGCTCCAGCCGCTGGCCGACAAGGCGTACGAGCAACTGGCCCCCGGCGGCGGTCCGGTCGCGTTGGAGTACAAGCCGTCGGCACCGGGTGAGGCGCACACCCGTGAGGATCTCTTCGAGCAACTGATGGCGGCGCTCGCGGAGGCGCGCAAGCAGGAGATCGAGCGGGGCGTCACCCTCGTAGGACCTCATCGAGACGATATGAATCTCAAACTCGGTCAGCTGCCGGCCAAGGGATACGCCTCGCACGGCGAGTCCTGGTCGTACGCGCTGGCGCTGCGTCTCGCGTCGTACGACCTGCTCCGCGCGGAGGGGAACGAGCCGGTGCTGATCCTCGACGACGTGTTCGCCGAGCTGGACGCCCGGCGCCGGGAGCGGCTGGCCGAGCTGGTGGCGCCGGGTGAGCAGGTGCTGGTGACGGCGGCGGTCGACGACGACGTGCCGCACGTGCTGGCGGGGACGCGGTACGCCGTGTCGGAGGGGTCGGTGGAGCGCGTATGAGCGACGAACGACCTCGCGACGAGCACGCCGGAAGCGCCGAGAACACCGCTGCGGACACCGCAGGCGCTGGGCCCGCCGAGCGCCCCAAGCCCGCCGAGCCCTCCGGTGTGGACCTCGCGCGCGTGGCGCTGCGGGCGGCGAAGGAGCAGGCACGCGCGCGTGGGGACGCGGCGCAGCAGAAGCGGCAGGCACGGCGCGGGGGCGGGCTGCGCTCCGGCGCGCACGCCGACGGCCGGGATCCCATGGCGTTCGGTGCTGCCATCAACCGGTTGATCACGGAGCGGGGCTGGGAGGCGCCCGCCGCGGTGGGCGGGGTGATGGGGCGCTGGCCGCAGATCGTCGGGGAGAAGCTCGCCGACCACTGCACGCCCCAGAGGTACGACGAGGACGAGCGGGTCCTGGTCGTGCAGTGCGATTCGCCGGTGTGGGCGACCGAGGTGCGGCGGCTGGCCCCGAGCCTGGTCGCGCGGCTCAACGAGGATCTGGGGCACGGCACGGTGCGGTTGATCAAGGTGCTGGGTCCTGGCGGTCCTGCACGCAGTTACGGGCCTCTGCGGGCCCCGGGCAGCAGTCGGCCCGGCGATCCCTACAGGTGACTTACGTCACGTGGTGTCGGCGTGCTCGGTGCCGTCACAGCACTGCACGCGGATGCGAACGACGACCTGACTCCCAAGTAGCAAAGGGTTGACGGCCGAAAGCGCTGAGTGCCGCTGTGAGCCTCTTGGAGCCCCGCTCCGTATATGGGGACCCGGAAGACGCCGGTTGAGGGCGGCACATGAGGACTCAGGTACCGGCAAACCCCCATCACTGTCGGCGCTACCGGTAGACTGGAAGACAATCCCGCCCCGTACGTGGGGACCGCCCGGGAAACGCTGAGCAACGCTGATCAAGGCTTACCAACGCAACATGCCGCAGCCGCTCCGGCAACCCGCCGACGAGCCCGGCTCGTGCTGTGCCAGAAAGGGCGCTTCGTGGCCGATTCCGGCAACCCCAACGAGAACATTCCGTCCACCGACGCCGAGGCGACCTCGTCGAGCCACGAGGTGACCGCCTCGTACGACGCCAGCGCCATCACCGTCCTCGAGGGTCTGGACGCGGTCCGCAAGCGACCCGGTATGTACATCGGCTCGACCGGCGAGCGCGGCCTGCACCACCTGGTGCAGGAGGTCGTCGACAACTCCGTCGACGAGGCGCTTGCGGGTCACGCGGACACCATCGACGTGACGATCCTCCCCGACGGCGGGGTCCGGGTCGTCGACAACGGCCGTGGCATCCCGGTCGGCATCGTCCCCTCCGAGGGCAAGCCGGCCGTCGAGGTCGTGCTCACCGTGCTGCACGCGGGCGGCAAGTTCGGCGGCGGCGGCTACGCGGTCTCCGGCGGTCTGCACGGCGTGGGCGTGTCCGTGGTGAACGCGCTGTCGACCAAGGTGGCCGTCGAGATCAAGACCGACGGCTACCGCTGGACGCAGGACTACAAGCTGGGTGTGCCGACGGCCCCGCTGGCCCAGCACGAGGCCACGGACGAGCACGGCACCTCGGTGACCTTCTGGGCGGACCCGGACATCTTCGAGACCACCGACTACTCGTTCGAGACGCTCTCGCGGCGTTTCCAGGAGATGGCGTTCCTCAACAAGGGTCTGAGGATCAAACTCACCGACGAGCGGGAGTCGGCCAAGGCCACGTCCGGCGCGGACGAGGCGGGCGCGGACGAGAGCGCCGAGGTCAAGTCGGTCGACTACCACTACGAGGGCGGCATCGTCGACTTCGTGAAGTACCTCAACTCCCGCAAGGGAGACGTGGTGCACCCGACGATCGTCGACCTCGAGGCCGAGGACAAGGACAAGAACCTGTCCGTCGAGCTCGCCATGCAATGGAACAGCAGTTACAGCGAGGGCGTCTACTCCTTCGCCAACATCATCCACACGCATGAGGGCGGCACCCACGAGGAGGGTTTCCGCGCGGCGCTCACCTCGCTGATCAACAAGTACGCGCGCGACAAGAAGCTGCTGCGCGACAAGGACGACAACCTCACGGGTGACGACATCCGCGAGGGTCTGACCGCGATCATCTCGGTGAAGCTGGGCGAGCCGCAGTTCGAGGGTCAGACCAAGACCAAGCTGGGCAACACCGAGGTGAAGACCTTCGTCCAGAAGGTCGTCTACGAGCACCTCACCGACTGGCTGGACCGCAACCCGGTCGAGGCCGCGGACATCATCCGCAAGTCGATCCAGGCGGCCACCGCGCGCGTGGCGGCCCGCAAGGCCCGCGACCTGACCCGTCGCAAGGGCCTGCTGGAGACCGCGTCCCTGCCGGGCAAGCTCTCCGACTGCCAGTCGAACGACCCCACCAAGTGCGAGATCTTCATCGTCGAGGGTGACTCCGCCGGCGGCTCCGCCAAGTCCGGCCGCAACCCGGAGTACCAGGCGATCCTCCCGATCCGCGGCAAGATCCTCAACGTCGAGAAGGCCCGGATCGACAAGATCCTCCAGAACCAGGAGATCCAGGCGCTGATCTCGGCCTTCGGCACCGGGGTCCACGAGGACTTCGACATCGAGAAGCTGCGCTATCACAAGATCATCCTGATGGCGGACGCCGACGTCGACGGCCAGCACATCTCCACGCTGCTGCTGACCTTCCTGTTCCGCTTCATGCGGCCGCTGGTCGAGGCCGGGCACGTGTACCTGTCCCGTCCCCCGCTCTACAAGATCAAGTGGGGCCGGGACGACGTCGAGTACGCGTACTCCGACCGTGAGCGCGACGCACTGATCGAGATGGGCCGCCAGCGTGGCAAGCGGGTCCGCGAGGACTCCATCCAGCGCTTCAAGGGCCTCGGCGAGATGAACGCCGAGGAGCTGCGCGTGACGACCATGGACCAGGAGCACCGCGTCCTCGGCCAGGTCACCCTCGACGACGCCGCCCAGGCGGACGACCTGTTCTCCGTCCTGATGGGCGAGGACGTCGAGGCGCGTCGGCAGTTCATCCAGCGCAACGCCAAGGACGTCCGCTTCCTCGACATCTGAGTCGGTCTCAGCTGACCGCACCAGGAAGGATCTTCACCCGCAATGGCCGACGAGAACACTCCTGTCACCTCTGAAGAGGGCGGCGTCATCGCTCAGCGTGTCGAGCCCGTCGGGCTCGAGACGGAGATGCAGCGTTCGTACCTCGACTACGCGATGTCCGTCATCGTGTCCCGCGCGCTGCCCGACGTCCGGGACGGACTCAAGCCCGTCCACCGCCGCGTCCTGTACGCCATGTACGACGGCGGCTACCGCCCCGAGCGCGGCTTCTACAAGTGCGCGCGCGTGGTCGGCGACGTCATGGGCAACTACCACCCGCACGGCGACTCCTCGATCTACGACGCCCTGGTGCGCCTCGCCCAGCCGTGGTCGATGCGGATGCCGCTGGTGGACTCCAACGGCAACTTCGGCTCCCCGGGCAACGACCCGGCGGCCGCCATGCGGTACACCGAGTGCAAGATGGCGCCGCTGTCCATGGAGATGGTCCGGGACATCGACGAGGAGACCGTCGACTTCACGGACAACTACGACGGCCGCTCCCAGGAGCCGACCGTCCTGCCGGCCCGCTTCCCGAACCTGCTGATCAACGGCTCCGCCGGTATCGCGGTCGGCATGGCCACCAACATCCCGCCGCACAACCTGCGCGAGGTCGCGGCCGGCGCCCAGTGGTACCTGGAGAACCCCGAGGCCTCCCACGAGGAGCTCCTCGACGCCCTCATGGAGCGCATCAAGGGCCCCGACTTCCCGACCGGCGCCCTGGTGGTCGGCCGCAAGGGCATCGAGGAGGCGTACCGCACCGGCCGTGGCTCGATCACCATGCGCGCGGTCGTCGAGGTCGAGGAGATCCAGAACCGCCAGTGCCTGGTGGTCACGGAACTGCCGTACCAGACCAACCCCGACAACCTCGCGCAGAAGATCGCCGACCTGGTGAAGGACGGCAAGGTCGGCGGCATCGCGGACGTCCGTGACGAGACGTCGTCGCGCACGGGCCAGCGGCTCGTGATCGTGCTCAAGCGCGACGCGGTCGCCAAGGTGGTCCTCAACAACCTCTACAAGCACACGGACCTCCAGTCGAACTTCGGCGCCAACATGCTGGCGCTCGTCGACGGCGTGCCGAGGACCCTCTCCCTGGACGCGTTCATCCGGCACTGGGTGGCGCACCAGATCGAGGTCATCGTCCGCCGTACGCGCTTCAGGCTGCGCAAGGCCGAGGAGCGGGCGCACATCCTGCGCGGCCTCCTGAAGGCCCTGGACGCCATCGACGAGGTCATCGCGCTGATCCGGGCCAGCGACACGGTCGACATCGCGCGCACCGGCCTGATGGACCTCCTCCAGATCGACGAGATCCAGGCCAACGCCATCCTCGAGATGCAGCTGCGCCGCCTCGCCGCCCTGGAGCGCCAGAAGATCATCCAGGAACACGACGAACTCCAGGCGAAGATCACCGAGTACAACGAGATCCTGGCCTCGCCGGTCCGCCAGCGCGGCATCGTGAGCGCCGAACTCGCCGCGATCGTCGAGAAGTACGGCGACGACCGCAAGACCATGCTGGTGCCCTACGACGGCGACATGTCCATCGAGGACCTCATCGCCGAGGAGGACATCGTCGTCACGGTCACGCGCGGCGGGTACGTCAAGCGCACCAAGACCGTCGACTACCGCGCCCAGAAGCGCGGCGGCAAGGGCGTGCGCGGCACGAAGCTCAAGGAAGACGACATCGTCGACCACTTCTTCGTGTCCACCACCCACCACTGGCTGCTGTTCTTCACCAACAAGGGCCGTGTGTACCGGGCGAAGGCGTACGAGCTGCCGGACGCCGGCCGGGACGCGCGCGGACAGCACGTCGCCAACCTGCTGGCCTTCCAGCCGGACGAGGCGATCGCCGAGATCCTCGCGATCCGCGACTACGACGCGGCGCCCTACCTGGTGCTCGCCACCAAGGCGGGTCTGGTCAAGAAGACGTCACTGAAGGATTACGACTCTCCGCGTTCCGGTGGCGTCATCGCCATCAACCTGCGGGAGCGCGAGGACGGTTCGGACGATGAACTGATCGGCGCCGAACTGGTCTCGGCCGACAGCGATCTGCTTCTGATCAGCAAGAAAGCCCAGTCGATCAGGTTCACGGCCTCGGACGACACCCTGCGTCCCATGGGCCGCGCGACCTCGGGTGTGAAGGGCATGAGCTTCCGCGAGGGCGACGAGCTGCTCTCGATGAATGTTGTTCGACCCGGTACGTTCGTGTTCACTGCTACGGACGGCGGGTACGCGAAGCGCACCCCTGTCGACGAGTACCGCGTCCAGGGTCGCGGCGGCCTCGGCATCAAGGCCGCCAAGATCGTGGAGGACCGCGGATCGCTCGTCGGAGCGCTGGTGGTCGAGGAGACCGACGAGATCCTCGCCATCACGCTGTCCGGCGGTGTGATTCGTACGCGAGTCAGCGGAGTCAGGGAGACGGGCCGTGACACCATGGGCGTCCAACTGATCAATCTGGGCAAGCGCGATGCCGTCGTCGGCATCGCTCGTAACGCCGAGGCGGGACGCGAGGCGGAGGAGGTCGACGGCGATGTGGCCGACGACGAGACCGCCGAGGGTGCCGCCGAGACCATCGGCACGGACGAGGGTGAGTCGCCCTCGGCCGAGTAGCACGAGGAGAGAGTCATCGTGAGCGGAGCCACGGGCGCCGGATCGACCGGAACCTCTACGGGGTCCACCCCCGGCACGGAGGCCGACGGCGGCGGCCGTGGCTCCGCCGCGCGTGCGGCGGACGCACGGGGCCCGGAGGCGCGCGGAGCAGACACGCGCGGCACCACCCCGCATCCGACAGAACCGCACACCGCGGACACGCACACGACTCAGCTCAAGGCGATCAAGCCGGCCTCGACCCCGCCGCGCTCGCCCGAGACTCATGGATCCCAGGGGGGACCTGTGACGGACACCCAGCCGCCGGCCCGGCCGACGGCGCCCGCCGCACCGCCCCAGGCGGCGGCCCAGCCGCAGCCCGCGGCTCAGGCTTCGCCTTCTCCGCTGCCGGGGGAACGGCAGCCGCAGCAGCAGTCCGGTCCGTATCACCCGCCGCAGGCCTACCCGACACAGGCCGCCCCGGCCGGTGCCGTACGGCGCCCGCGGACCGGGGCGCGCACCGTGCCCCGTACACGCAAAGCACGTCTGCGGGTGGCCAAGGCCGACCCGTGGTCCGTCATGAAAGTCAGCTTCCTGCTCTCCATCGCACTCGGCATCTGCACGATCGTCGCGGCCGCCGTGCTGTGGATGGTCATGGACGCGATGGGCGTCTTCTCGACGGTCGGCGGGACGATCTCCGAGGCGACCGGCTCGAACGAGTCGAACGGCTTCGACCTCCAGGCATTTCTCTCCCTGCCGAACGTCCTGATGTTCACGTCGATCATCGCGGTCATCGACGTCGTCCTCGCGACGGCTCTCGCGACCCTCGGCGCGTTCATCTACAACCTCTCCGCGGGCTTCGTCGGCGGCGTCGAGCTGACGCTGGCCGAAGACGAGTGACCCGGCTTCCTACCTGGCTTCAATTCCGTGGGGGCGGTCCTGAAGGAACCGATTTTGGGACTGCCCACGTCGTGCGCTAATCTTCAGGAGTCAGCGCGCGGGACACACCCCGCAAAGCGCGGCGGGGCTATAGCTCAGTTGGTTAGAGCGCATCCCTGATAAGGATGAGGCCACAGGTTCAAATCCTGTTAGCCCCACCAGACTCGAAGACCTTCAGCCGGATCCGGTTGGGGGTCTTCGGCGTTTGTGGGTGCACTCCGGTACGGCGCGGTACGGGCGTGGTCTCAGACACAGTCGGCTGGTTCGGCGGCCGGGTCCGCCGTGGTCTCCGTGTCCGCGGGGGAGCGGTGGCGGCAGCTGGGGGTCTTGCCGTGGGCCTCGGCGCGGATGCGCTGCTTCATCGTGGGTGGCAGGGCCTTGGCGTAGGACCAGAGTGCGTTCCCTTGGGCTGCCGCCAGGGGCTCCGGGTGCGTCACCGCGCTGTTGCGGGCCGGCTGGGTCTGCGGTACGGCCGCGGCTGCGGTCGTCGTGATGAGTCCGAGCGCCGTGAACAGCGCGAGGACGGCGGTGATGACGGCGGTCCACAGGTTCATGACCTTGTTCTGGGCCATGGTCCCTCACTTTCGGGCTGAGGCGATTTGCGTACTTTCCTCATGATGTGTATGGGCGCCGCGAAAGCACGGACCGGAGCCTGTGGCGCGTCGATCTTCAGATGAACACCACACGGATGGGTGCAAGTAGGTCGAAAAAGAGGAGAATCGACATTAAGGGGCCGAAGTGACCCTGCGTGGAGATGTGATCACCCTCTGATCGGAGGTGCCTGCTCCGCTTGTACTGGGCTGGCCCGGGCGGCAGTTGAGGCCCCGACGCAGGTCACCGATCGGTATCGGTCGGTGTGTATAGTCGGGCGCCAGAGGTCCCCTACGTCAACGAAAGACGAGGTCGCGCGGTGAAGAAGCTTCTCCTGGTCGCACTGGCCGCCATCGGCGGGCTCCTCGTGTACCGCCAGATCCAGGCGGATCGCGCCGAGCAGGATCTGTGGACGGAGGCGACTGACTCCGTGCCCACGGGTTCGTGAGTACCGAGATTCGATTCTGAGCAGACCCCGGCCGTGTTGCGGTCGGGGTTTTGTGTTGTCCGGAGCCGGTCGCAGGGGGGTTTCGGACGGCCGTACGGATTGCGGGGGTGGGCGGCGGCGCTGCGGGGCAGGATGGGCCACGGTCGGTGCGTGGATCGCTGCGTGGATGGTTGCGCGGCTCGGTCGGTGCGTGGGTCGCTCGGCCGTCGTACGGGCGGTCCCGGCCGGTCGTTGGGGCTCGGGCGCGGGTACGGAGGGGTGGCGCGGCATGGGGCGGCGTACGGCGTGGTGGCGGGTGGCCGTGGTGGGAGCGGTGCTGGGTGCCGTGGCCGGAGTACCCGGGGCTCCGGTCCATGCGGCCTCCCCCTCCCCCTCCTCTTCTCCTTCCTCCTCCGCTACGGCCCCCTCGTATGTCTTCGCTGCGGGCGCGCCGTCGGTGGCGGGCACGGTGAGCACCGGCGACGCCGAACTCCTCGAACCCGGCACCACGTACCGGAGTTCGCTCCCGAGCGAGGGCAAGGTCTACTACCGCCTCGACCTCGACAGCACCTCCAGCGTGTACGTCGCCGCCACCGCCGTACCCGCGGCGGACACCCCGGTCACCGCCACGGAAGGCGTCAGGGTGACCGTGCAGGACACCGACGGCCGATTCTGCTCCGCGCCGGACACCGCCACCATCGGCGCAGGCCGCAGCCCACGTCCCCTCACCGCATGGGGCGCGCGGACGCTCCCGTCGAAGCGCTCGCTGTGCCGGGGCGCCGGGACGTACTACGTCGCCGTCGAGCGGGTCCTGCGCACCGAGTCCGTGCCGGGCGACTGGGACCTGGAACTGGCGCCGGTACGGGAACCGAAGTTGCGGCAGACCGGTTCGGCCGGCGAGGCGCCCGAGTCCTGGGACTCCGCCACGCCCTCCCCTCCCGGCGGCGGGGCCGTGTCGGTGCGGGGCGGCGGGGGGTTCGGCTCGGCCACCGCGCTGGAGCAAGGGGTCTGGCGGGACGACGTACGGCCCGGACAGACGCTCTTCTACGAGGTGCCGGTCGGCTGGGGCCAGCAGGTGTACGCCACGGCCGAGATCAGCAGCGCGGAGGCGGGCGCCGGCGGGGTGAGCGGGAAGGGCCTGGTGCCGGGGGCCGTGAACCTGGCGCTGTACAACCCCGTGCGCGGCCTCGTCGACGACACCAGCATCAGTTACAGCGGCAGCCAGCGGTCCGGTGCGCTCCCCGCCGTCCCGCCGGTGGGGTACGACAACCGGTACGCCGTCTCCGGGCGGGTGAGCGGGATGCGGTTCGCCGGGGCCTACTACCTCGTGGTGCATCTCGCCGCACGGGTGGGCGAGGAGTTCGGCGACGGGCCGCTCGGGCTGACGCTGCGCGTACGGGTGAAGGGGGAGCCGGAGGACGGGCCGGGCTATGCGGGGGAGTCCGAGCCGGCGGGGCTGTTCCAGGCCGGTCCCGGCTCCTCGTCGGGGGATGACGCCGCTCCGGGCGACGGGGGTGGCGGTGTGAGCGGGAGCGGACACGGGAGCGTCGGCATGAAGGTGGCCGCCTTCGGGGGGATCGGGGCGGGGACCTTGGTGTTGGGGGTTCTCGGGGTGTGGGTTGTGGTGGGGCGGCGGAGGGCTGCCGGGGTGTAGGCGGGGACGCTGAGGGGGGCTCACTCAGGTGGGGCGGCCTGCTCGGGACACGTTCTCTTCGTGGCGTGCGAGCCATCTCTTCGTGGCGTGCCTGGTTCTCAGATCTGGGCCAGGGCCCAGAAACCCACGGCGTAGCAGGCCAGGGCCAGGAGCAGCAGCGGGATCGCCACCTTTGCGGGTGGGCCGCTTCGGCGTGCGCGGGTCATGGCCCTGGCGGGAGGCGGAACCTGCGGGGTCTGAGCGGTGTACGAAGCAGTGGAGGCGTCAGCGGGGGGCTGGTGCTGGGGGAGACGTGGGGGGTGAGGGGAGGGCAGGACGTGAGTGGGGGGTGTCGGGTCATGGGGGGAGACGTAGGCGGGGTGGGGCTGAGGGAAGCTGCCGGGCCCCGACATCGAGGGGGGCGTCGTGGGGGCGGGAGGGGTGGGGTGCGTGGGCCAGTAGGCCCCGGAGTGTGCGCCGGGGTCGGCTTGCCCGGGCGGAGTCCAAGGGTTCGCTTCTCCGGGCCCAGGCTCCGGTGTCGCTGCCCCGGAGTGGGCTTGCGGGTCTGCTGTACCGGGCCAGGACGGGTCGCTTCTCTCAGCGGGTCGAGATGCCGGCCCGCCCATCTCACCGGGGTGGGAGGAGGTCTGCCGGTTTCCTCCGCCGGGCCACGAGGAGGCGTCGTTCCCGGCTCCGCGCGGCTGCGGGGAGCCGCCGCTGCCCTCCCCGAACCAGGAGGACGCCCCATTCGACTCACCGGACAGGGGGCCCGCCCCGTTGGACTCGCCGGGCAGGGAGCCCGCCCCGCTCCACTGGCCGGGCCAGGGAGTTGCTCCCTCCGCAGCTCCGGGGTCAGCGCCGGCCGTGTGACCCGGCCAGGAAGGGCCCCCCGCTTCCCCCGCTCCCCCTTCTCCTCCACCGGCGCCGAAAGCCTCCCCGCCTTCGCGAACGCCCCCGGAAGACACTCCGTCCTGCTCACCGCCCCCGCGATGAGCCCCTCCACCCGGCCCCGCCCAGTTCTCGGACGGCACCCCGGCCCCAGCTCCGCTTCCGGACCAGGCCCAGCCCTCGTGCGGCCCACCGTTCCCGATCACCGCCCCGCCCTCGGACGCCGACCGGTCCTCGGACGAGGACGGTCCCCCGCTCCTGGGCACGCCCTCGTCCCCGGAGGACCCCTCGCCTCCGTAAGGCCCCGCAGCCGCCGACCAGTTCTCCGACGACCCCCCACTGCCGTAGGGCGGCCCGTCCCCTTCGGACCCCCCACTGCCGTAGGGCGGCCCACCCCCGATCAACTCCCCACTCCCGTAAGGCAGCCCGCCCCCGACCGCCCCCCGGCGGCCGCCCTCGCCGACCACCCGGAACCCCGTCCCTCCCCCGGACCCAGCTCCCGACCCGAACCCGGACCCCGACCTGAACCCGGACCCGGACCCCGACCCAGACCCAGCTCCCGACCCCGACCCGGCCCCCCCGATCCCCGCCCTGCGCGGGTCCACCCCCGGTGCCTGCTTGAGGGGGCCCTCGGGGGCGAAACCAGTTGGCAGGGGGCCGAGTTGGTCGAAGATCTCGATGGGGTCGTCCTCGGGGCCGGGCTCCGGGAGGAGCTCCCGGGCGGCGGCGAGGGCCTTGCGTGCCCCCGTGGCGGTGCGGAAGCGAGCCTGAGGGTCCGGTTGGAGGAGGGAGGCCACGACCTGCCAGAGCGGTTCGGGCACGCTCTGGGGCGCGCTCGGAGTGCCGTGTGAGGCGAAGTACTGGATGAGTGCCTTGGCGTCGGGCTTGGCGCCCTCCAGGAGGTACAGCGCGACCAGGCCCACCGCGAACAGGTCGGCGGGGAAGTCCGGTTCGGCGCCCAGCATCTGCTCGGGGGCGAGATAACCGGGCGTGCCCACGACCAGGTTGGTCTCGGTCAGCCGCGGCTCGCCCAGCCGCATCGCGATGCCGAAGTCGGACAGCCGCAGCCGGGGCCGCCCGGTACCGGTCGCCTCCAGCAGGATGTTGGCCGGCTTGATGTCCCGGTGGACCACGCCCTCGGCATGCACCGCGGCCAGCCCCGCGAGGAGCTGGTCGAGCAGTGTGCAGACGAACACCGGCGGCAGCGGGCCGTAGTCCCCGATCAGATGGACCAGGGAGCCGCCGGAGACCAGGTCCATGGTGAACAGCACCTTGTCGTCGTCCGCGGCCCAGCTGGCCGGCGCGAGGACATGGGGGTGATCGATCCGCAGCGCCTGCTCGCGGACGAAGCGCAGCAGGGAGTGCGCGTCGCTCTGGAGCAGAACCTTCGCGGCCACATAGCGGCGGCGCCGGTGGTCCCAGGCACGCCAGACGGCGCCCACACCGCCGCGTCCGATCGGATCGGCCAGTTCGTACCGGCCCGCGAACACCTCACCCATGACTGCGCGTCGCTCCTCCCCCTGCGGCTGTCCCCCTTGCCTGCCCCTCGATGAGTGAATCGACCCCTCGTGGCCTCCCCAATGAGAGATACGGCCCCGTGTTCCTCGTCTCCCCGGCGGCCGACACACCCCCGTGTGTCACCCCCGGTGAGGAGCGCGACCCCCTCGCGCCCCCCGTCACACCAGTACGGCCACCCGCCCGGCTGCCGAACCCCCTTCGGCGGCCGGGCGGACGGCTCAGTTCTGGTGGGACTGGTAGTGCGTGACGGCGTCCGAGGTACGGCCGGCACCGTAGACCCGGAGGAACTCTGCCAGCTCCGGGTGGGTCGGGGCGAGAGTGTCGGCCGCATCGATGATGTCTCCGGCGGCGGCGACCGAGCGCAGCAGCGACTGGATCTCACGGACCACCCGCTTGACCGTCGGCGCACCCGAACTGCTGGTCGTGGTCGTGGTGTTGCTGAGCACCGAGCCCCCCTGCGACTTCTTGATCTCGTCCATCCGCTCGGTCGCCTCGGCTGCGCTCACGCTGCCGTCGGCGACCTGTCCCGCCAGGTCCTGGAGCAACTGCACCCGCTGGACCACGGCGGGATTCCCGATCTTCGCCCGCTGACCGCTCATCAGCTGGGACAGCATCGGCGCGGACAGCCCCAGCACCCCCGCGAGACGAGCCTGGTTGAGGCCCAAGTCCTCTATGAGCTTGCGGAACAGCGCCCCCAGCGGCTCCCCGTACCAGTTCCGCTGAAGCTCCCGCGCTCTCGCGGTCGCTTCCTGCTGTGCGGCGTCCATGTGCGTCTCCCCATCGCTTCCCCAAAAAACCGCGGTTCGCGACAGCGAACCACGCCGAGCATCTTACGGAGAGTGGTCGTTCGCGGGGACCCCCAATCTTTTTGCGGAATACCGGGGATGACCCGGTACTCTGGTCTGCGGCGCCCACCGGCAGCGGTACATCCGGCGGACGTCCCTCTTCCCGGGGCCTTAGCTCAGTTGGTAGAGCGCTGTCTTTGCATGGCAGATGTCAGGGGTTCGACTCCCCTAGGCTCCACTCCTCGAAAACCCCTCCGACCTGCGGAAACGCGGGCGGAGGGGTTTTCTGTGCGCGCGGGCCCGCTACGACCTCCCCGCGCCCATCAGCGCGCGGTACACCGCCGTCGACCTCGGATGGGAACGGCAGGACCACACGCCGTGCGGGCAGTAGTCGCTGATCGACTGGTAGAGGGGGCGCTGCTCCGCGAACCACGTGAGCATGCCGCGCAGGTACGCCGGGTTGTCCCCGTTCTCGAAGAGCCCCCACTCCTGATACGAGAACGGCTTTCCGTGAGCGCGAGCGAAACGGACATGCGCTCGCAAACCGTACGGCTCGTCCAGCTGGCCGGAGAAATCCAGGCCCCGCGGGGCGTCGTAGGCGTCCATGCCGACGATGTCCACGACCTCGTCGCCCGGGTAGCAGCGTGGCCACGGAATCGCGTCACGGCCCCGGGTCGGTGTGAACTCGAAACGGAAGCGCTGACCGGGCACCGCACGCATCACCCGCACGATCCGCGCCCAGTACGACCTCCACGCCGCCGGGTCCGGGCCACAGCGATGCGTGTACGTCGTGCCGTTCATCTCCCAGCCCAGCACGACCACCGTGTCCGGGACGCCCAGGGCCATCAGCCGGCCGGCCAGGACACGGAAATGCGCGTCGTACCCGCCACTCGCCCCGCGCCGGAGCTCGGACGCGACCGTGCCGTCGGGAAGATGGGCCTCGCTGCGCTCCAGCATCGGCACGTTCAGGACGAAGATCCGCCGCGGATCGGCCCGCCGCCATGCCGCCCAGGACTCCAGATATCCCGGAGCGCCCTCGATGTTGCTCCAGCGGTCACCCGGCAGATACACATGCCCCACCCGGGGCGGGGGCCCGCCCAGCCAGGCGCCGAGCGCCATCAGCCGTGCCGTGTCCGAGGGCTCGTAACCGACATACGCGCCGTACGCCGAGGCGGCGGCGGGCTCAGGGGCCGGGGCGCGCTCGGTGCACGCAGACACCAGAAGCAAGAGGACGGCGGCCAGGGCGAGCAGCCCGCGACGCGCGGACCTCGGCACTGCGGCGGACTTCATGAGGAGGGCGGTCCATCCGGTCGGGAGACCGCCACGAGACGGTCGCAGGGCATGACCCCGCGACTGTGACGCACCCCGGCACCGCCGGAGCCGCCCCGCCGCTCCCGCCACCCCGTCGGGTGAACATGAGGGTGGGGCGGAGAACTCCCCGCCCCACCCCTGATACACGCCGCCGGAACGGCGTCAGCGCCCTTCCTCGTCCTCAGCGCCCTGGGCCGTGGCTCAGCGCCCCTCGTCCTTCTTCGCCGCGTCCTCCTCGGCCTCCTTCGCCTGGACCTCCGGGTCCAGAACCGACTGGCCCGTGCCGTCGACCGACGTCAGCCGGCCCGACTCGGGCACCTCGGTGGCAGCGGGGGGCTCGACCAGCCAGTCAGGATTGGCCTGCTTGTCCCACCACTTCCACGCGGCGAAAGCACCTCCCGCCACCAGGCCCGCAACCGCGAGCGCCTTGGCGAGCCGGCCGGCGCGAGCCCGCCGCTCGTGCTTGCGGACCAGCTTGCGGACCTCCTTGGGCGAGACCTGGCCACGCAGAGCGGCAAGCGCCGCCGCACTCCGTGCCGTGGCCTCACCGGCGACCGGAACGGCCACCGCGACGGCCTGCTCGATCTTCGGACGGGAATAGTCGGCGGCCTGACGAGCCGCCTTGCGCGTACGAACGGCAGCCTCGTGGGCCGCCTGGTCGACCTTCGGTGGAACATGCGTGCGGGCCTGCTCCAGACGTGGCGCGACGTGGGCGCCGTACTGGACACGAGCCTGCTCGGCGGCCTGGGAGACCTTCGGCGCGAGCCGTACACGCGCCTCGGTCGCATACTGCGAAGCCTTGTCCTTGGCCGTGTCGGCGTAGGGCGCCACCACTTCCGCGGCGTGCAGCACGCTGTCCTTCGCCGAGCCGGTCGCGGCGCGCACGCTGTCGATGCGGGTCACGGGATCCTCCTCCTCGGTGGCGTACGGTAATTCGACTTTCCACCCTTTTACGGATCATGCCTGTCGGAACCCAGCCCGGCACCTGAGGGCGGGCATCCGGATCAATAGCGGATGAATACGTGGCAACAGGAGCTTGTCGACGACAATGCCACGGATCGCCGCCCAGCGCCCCCGCCCGGACCCTGCTCGACCGGATCCGTGCGAGGATCGGTCGGGCACAGGAAGACAACGGAAGGCAGATCGTGGCCGAGCAGCTCTACGCCACCCTCAAGACGAACCACGGCGACATCGAAGTCCGGCTCCTGCCGAACCACGCCCCGAAGACCGTCAAGAACTTCGTCGAACTCGCCCAGGGCGAGCGCGAGTGGACGCACCCCGGTACCGGCGAGAAGTCCACCAAGAAGCTGTACGACGGCACGATCTTCCACCGTGTCATCAGCGGCTTCATGATTCAGGGCGGCGACCCCCTCGGCACCGGCATCGGCGGCCCCGGTTACGAGTTCGAGGACGAGTTCCACCCCGACCTCGGCTTCAACAAGCCCTACCTCCTCGCCATGGCCAACGCCGGCCCCGGTACCAACGGCTCGCAGTTCTTCATCACCGTCTCCCCGACGGCCTGGCTGAACCGCAAGCACACGATCTTCGGCGAGGTCACCGACCCCGCCAGCCAGAAGGTCGTCGACGCCATCGCCGCCGTCAAGACCAGCCGCCCCAACGACCGGCCGGTCGACGACGTCGTCATCGAATCGGTCGTCGTCGAAACCCGCTGAGTCATCGGAGTACCCCCGCGCAGGGAACCAAACGCCCCGCTCAACCGTAAGGACGAGCGGGGCGGCGCACGCGCCACGACCACACAGGGCGACGAGGGGATGCCATGAACCAGGAGGCGGACAGCACACCGCAGGCCCACAGCCTGCCCGGCTGCTACCGGCACCCGGACCGCGAGACCGGCATCCGCTGCACCCGCTGCGAACGCCCCATCTGCCCCGAGTGCATGGTCAGCGCCTCCGTCGGCTTCCAGTGCCCCGAGTGCGTACGCGACGGCGGCGGCAGCGGACCCGCCCCGGCCGCCGCCAGACCCCGCACCATCGCGGGCGGCAGCGTCACCGCCGACCCGCGGCTGTTCACCAAGATCCTCATCGGGATCAACCTCGCGGTCTTCATCGCCATCCAGGCCAACGCGTCCCTCGCGGCCGACCTCAGCCTCGTCGGCGCCTATCCGCCGCCGCCCTTCCCGCTCCACGTGGGCGTCGCCGACGGGCAGTACTACCGCCTGGTCACCTCGATGTTCGCGCACCAGCAGATCTGGCACATCGGCTTCAACATGCTCAGCCTGTGGTGGCTCGGCGGCCCCCTCGAAGCCGCCCTCGGCCGCGCCCGGTACCTCGCCGTCTACTTCGTCTCAGGGCTCGCGGGCAGCGGGCTCGCCTATCTGCTGGCCGGCCCGGCCACCCAGACCCTCGGTGCCTCCGGAGCCATCTTCGGCCTCTTCGGCGCGACCGCCGTCCTGATGCGCAAGCTCAACTACGACCTGCGGCCGATCATCGCGCTCCTGGTGATCAACCTGATCTTCACCTTCGGCTGGAGCAGCATCTCCTGGCAGGCCCACATCGGCGGCCTCGTCGCCGGGCTCGTCACGGGCTACGGCATGGTCCACGCCCCGCGCGAGCGGCGGGCGCTGGTGCAGTACGGCACCTGCGCGGTGGTCCTGCTGGTCGTCGTGGTCATGGTCCTGGTGAGGACCGCGCAGCTGACCTGAGCTGCACGTTGTCCACAGCGAGTGGCGGATCTTGTGCATACAGTGCGGGAACAGCTGTGCCCCCTGTCGCTGACCCGTGTTTCCGCAGGTCAGGCAGGGGGCGAAGTGGCTCGCCGGGGCTGGTGTGATGGTCGCACCGGCGTCAACACTCGATGAGTTATCCACAGATCGTAGTCTTTTCCCCAGGCCCTGTGGATACTGCTCCAGTCTGTGGATAACTCAGCGGATACCCGTGGGCAGAGCTACTTCCACTGGGTGGAGACGGCGAATCCGGCCGCGATGAAGCCGAAGCCCACGACGATGTTCCAGTTGTCCAGGGCGTCGATGGGCAGCGAGCCGTCGGTCACATAGAAGACGACGATCCAGGCAAGCCCGATGAGGAACATGGCCAGCATCACGGGGGCGACCCAGGCGCGGCTGTTCAGCTTGATGGCGGTCGCCTGCTTCGCCGGCGGCGGCGTGTAGTCGGCCTTCTTGCGGATACGTGACTTCGGCACGAGGGTCTCTCCTGTCGATGCGCTGCGTGGCCGCGCAGGTAACTGGTCGGGCTCCGGGCAGCGTACAAGGGGACTCTTAGCGCTCCCCCGGGCGTCCGTTAGCGTAGTGCTTCCGCGGCGCCGAAGGAGATAAGGGTACGTTGAGCAATTCTGCCGACTCCCCCCAGTCCGGATCCAGTCCTGTCCGCAGGCGGGGTTTCCGGCCGGTGAGAGTGCTCACGGTGGCCGTCTTCGCTCTCGCGGGGCTGATCTTCTTCACGAGCTTCAACACGGCCAAGGGCACCGACATCCGCACGGACGCCTCCCTGCTGAAGCTGTCGGACCTGATCCAGGAGCGCAGTCACAAGAACGGCCTGCTGGACGAGGCCAACGGCTCGCTGCGCCGGGACGTGGAGTCGCTGGCGGAGCGGGACGACGGCAGCACGAAGGCCGAGGACGAGAAGCTGGCGGCTCTGGAGCACAGGGCGGGTACGCAGCGGATCAAGGGCAAGGCGGTCACGGTCACCCTCGACGACGCCCCGCCGAACGCCACCGCGAAGCTGCCGGGCTATCCCGAGCCGCAGCCCGACTATCTGGTCATCCACCAGCAGGACCTTCAGGCCGTGGTCAACGCGCTGTGGAAGGGGGGTGCCCAGGGGATCAAGGTCATGGATCAGCGGCTGATCTCGACGAGTGCGGTGCGCTGCGTCGGCAACACGCTGATCCTCCAGGGCCGGGTGTACTCGCCGCCGTACAAGATCCAGGCGGTGGGTGATCCGGGGAAGCTGAAGCAGGCGCTCGCGGATTCGAAGGCGATCCAGAACTACATGGTCTACGTCAATGTCTACGGCCTGGGCTGGAAGGTCGAGGACGACGGCACGGTGACTCTTCCCGGCTATTCGGGCACAGTGGACCTGCAGTACGCCAAGCCAGTGGAGTAAGTGCCGGGGGGCTGTCGGTGCGAGTCTTCGTCAGGGCCGTCAGCGAGTTGTGCATCACTGTCGGTGCCCTGATCGTGTTGTTTGTCGCCTACGTGCTGTTCTGGACCGGTGTGAAGGCCGACACCGTGATGGATCGCCAGATCGACCAGTTGCAGAGTCAGTGGTCCCAGGGGAGTGTGCGGCAGCCGCAGGCGGCGGCGGGTGCGTCCGCTGCTCCGGCCGAGCCGGCGCCGTACCGCAAGGGCCGGCCTTTCGCGATCATGTACATTCCGCGGCTTGGTTTCACGTGGAACAAGCCCGTGCTCGAGGGCACCGAGGTCGGCACCCTGAAGAAGGGGCTGGGGCATTACGCGAACACCGCGCGGCTGGGGCAGGAGGGCAACTTCTCGGTTGCCGGGCACCGGCGGACGTACGGGGATCCGTTCAAGGACTTCCCGAGGTTGCGGCGTGGGGACGCGGTCGTGCTGACGGACGGGACGACCTGGTTCACGTATCGGATCGACAAAGGGCCTTACAAAACAGTTCCCACTGACATTGAGGTGATCGATCCTGTGCCACGTACTTCCGGGTACACGCGGCCCGGCCGCTATCTCACGCTGACCACGTGCGATCCGGAGTGGGGACACAGTCACCGGCTGATCGTCTGGGCACATCTGGACTCCACACAGCCTGTGGAGGACGGCAAGCCTGCTGCCCTGCGCCGTTAGTCTGGTGCGGTACGGCGTGAGTGTGGTGCCGTGGTGCGACGGAAGGGACGGCATGTACGGCTGGATCTGGCGGCATCTGCCGGGGAACGCATGGGTGAAGGCGCTGCTCTCACTCGTGCTGGTCGTTGCTGTGGTCTATGTCCTGTTCCAGTACGTCTTTCCGTGGGCCGAACCGCTGCTGCCCTTCAACGATGTGACGGTGGACAACCAGTGAGCGCGCGCATTCTCGTCGTCGACAACTACGACAGCTTTGTCTTCAACCTGGTCCAGTACCTGTACCAGCTGGGCGCCGAGTGCGAGGTGCTGCGCAACGACGAGGTGTCGACGGCGCACGCCCAGGACGGGTTCGACGGAGTGCTGCTGTCGCCGGGGCCCGGGACGCCGGAGGAGGCGGGCGTGTGTGTGGACATGGTCCGCCACTGCGCCTCGACGGGGGTGCCGGTGTTCGGTGTGTGTCTGGGCATGCAGTCGATGCAGGTGGCCTACGGCGGGGTCGTGAACCGTGCGCCCGAGCTGCTGCACGGCAAGACGTCTCTGGTCGAGCACGAGGGGCGGGGGGTCTTCGCGGGCCTTCCGACGCCGTTCACGGCAACCAGGTACCACTCGCTGGCGGCGGAGCCGACGACGGTTCCGGCCGAGCTGGAGGTCACCGCGCGGACGCAGGACGGGATCGTCATGGGGCTGCGGCACCGTGAACTGGCGGTCGAGGGCGTGCAGTTCCACCCGGAGTCGGTGCTGACCGAGCACGGGCACCTGATGCTGGCCAACTGGCTGGTGGAGTGCGGGGATCAGGGCGCGGTGGCGAGGTCGGCGGGGCTCGCCCCGGTGGTGGGCAGGGCCACGGCGTGACGGCGCTGCGCCCCGAGCGCGAGGACTTGTACGGCGACGCGTCGTACGCGTCCTACGGCGGTGATGCTTACGGGGGTGATCCCTCGCCGTATGTGCCGCCGGCTGATGACGAGACGGTGGCGTTGCGGATACCGGATCCGCCGCCTCCCATATCCGCTTCTGAGGCCTCTTCCGTCACATCCGCCACTGGATCCCCACAGGGCGGCCGTGCGGCCCGCAGAAAGGCCGCCAAGGGCCGTCGTGGGCGTCATGGTGGGGCCGCTGCCGCCGAGGTGCAGCCGGAGCAGGAGCCTTCGGACGGAAGACCCCTCTCGCGGGTGGAGGCCCGTCGGCAGGCGAAGGCGCGCAAACCGGGCGCGGCGGTCGTCGCGAGCCGGGCGATCGGCGAGGTGTTCATCACCACCGGTGTGCTGATGCTGCTGTTCGTCAGCTACCAGTTGTGGTGGACCAACGTGCGGGCGCACGCGGCGGCGGACCGGGAGGCGAGCAGCCTCCAGAACGACTGGGCGAGCGGGAAGGGTGCCCCGGGCACGTTCGAGCCGGGTCAGGGTTTTGCCCTCCTGCACATTCCCAAGCTGGACGTGGTCGTGCCGATCGCGGAGGGCGTCAGCAACAAGAAGGTGCTCGACAAGGGCATGGTCGGGCATTACGGCGAGGGTGCCCTGAAGACGGCGATGCCGGACGCCAAGACCGGCAACTTCGCGCTCGCCGGGCATCGCAACACGCATGGTGAGCCCTTCCGTTACATCAACAGGCTCAGTCCGGGTGACGCGATCATCGTCGAGACGCAGGACGAGTACTACGTCTACAAGATGACGTCGACGCTGCCGGTGACGGCGCCGAGCAACACGAGCGTGATCGATCCCGTCCCGAAGGGTTCCGGCTTCACCGGGCCCGGCCGGTACATCACCCTCACCACGTGCACGCCGGAGTTCACCAGCAAGTACCGGTTGATCGTCTGGGGCAAGATGGTCGAGGAACGGCCGCGCAGCAAGGGCAAGCCGAATGCGCTCGTCCAGTAAGGGCAGATGACTAGTGGCAGCGACCACGGAGCAGCAAGAGCAGCACACCGGCCCGTCCGCGCCGCGCCGTCGTGGCACCGGGCGGATCGCCATGGCGGTGAGCGTCTTCGGTGAACTCCTCATCACGGCGGGCCTGGTGCTGGGTCTGTTCGTCGTCTACTCGCTGTGGTGGACGAACGTCGTCGCCGACCGGCAGGCCGACAAGCAGGCCGACAAGGTGCGCGACAGCTGGATGGAGGGCCGGGACACGGGTCCGGGCGCGCTGGACACCAAGAACGGCATCGGGTTCCTGCATGTCCCCGCGATGAGGAACGGCGAGGTCCTGGTCGAGAAGGGCACGTCGACCAAGATCCTCAACGACGGTGTGGCCGGCTACTACACCGACCCGGTGAAGGCCACGCTTCCCACCAGCGACAAGACCGGCAACTTCTCCCTCGCCGCGCACCGGGACGGTCACGGGGCGAAGTTCCACAACATCGACAAGCTCAAAGAGGGCGATCCGATCGTCTTCGAGACCAAGGACGAGTGGTACGTCTACAAGGTCTACGCCATCCTCTCGGAGACCTCGAAGTACAACGTCGACGTCCTCGGCCAGATCCCCAAGGAGTCCGGCAAGAAGAAGGCCGGCCACTACATCACCCTGACGACGTGCACGCCGGTGTACACGTCGCGGTACCGGTACGTGGTGTGGGGGGAACTGGTGCGGACGGAGAAGGTGGACAGCGAGCGGACGCTGCCGAAGGAACTGCGGTAACCACTGAACGCAAGAGCCCCGGCCCCCACTGAGGGGGCCGGGGCTCTTCCGTTCCTTGCCCTACGGCTAGCCGTTGCCGCCTCCGAAAAAGCCTCCGCCGCCGTTGTTGCCGCCGTTGTTGCCGCCTCCGGCGCTCACGGTGGCCAGGACGATCTGGGTGCTTCCCGGGTCGTTGACCTCGGTGCCGCCGCCCGGGTTCTGCTGGACGACGAAGGCGTTGTCGCTCTGGTCGCTGCCGTTCGCGAACTGGATGTTGTTGAAGCCGGCGTTCTTGAGGGTCTGCTTGGCCTGACCGACCGTCTGGCCGACGACCTGCGGGACCTCGGTCTTCTCCGCCGGCTTGCCGATCTGGATGTTGACCGACGAGTTCTTGTCGACCTGGGTGCCGGCCTGCGGCGAGGTCGCGATGACCTTGCCGATCTGGTTGGTGTCCTCGGTCTCGACCTCGGTGCAGTTGCCGACGAGGTTGTTCGCCTGCATCTGGGCCTTGGCGTCGTCACAGGAGCGGCCTGTCACGTCCGGGACCGTGGACTTCTCCTCGGCCTTGGCGATGGTCAGGGTGATGGTGGAGCCCTTCTCCACCTCCGCGCCGAGTTTCGGGTCCTGAGCCAGGACGGTGCCCGGTTTCTCGGCGGACTCCTCCTGCTTGGTCTTGACGACGAACCCGTACTTGTCGCCTTCCAGCGTCTCCGTGGCCTTGTCGACGTCCTGGCCCAGGACGCTGGGGACGGCCACCTTCGGGGCCCCGGTGGACACCACGATGTCGACGGCGGTGTTCTTGTCGACCTTGGTGCCGGCCGTCGGGTTCTGCTCGCAGATGTTGCCCTTGGCCGCGTCCTCACAGGCCTTCTGCGTGACTTGGCCGACCTTCAGGTCGATGTTGGTCAGCTGTCTGGTGGCGTCGGCCTGCGACTGGTTGACGATGTTGGGCACGTCCACCTGGTCGTTGCCTGCGCCCCCGCCACCGCTGAAGATCCACTTGCCGATCAGGATCGCGCCGACGAGCACCAGGATGCCCGCCACCACCAGCAGGATCGTCGAGGTGTTCGACTTCTTCTGGCGGCGCCGGTCGGGGCGGTCGTCGTAGCCGAAGCCGCCGTCGTCCGGGCTCATCGGCGGCAGCATGGTGGTGGCGCCCGCGTCGGAGCGCAGGGCCGTGGTTGCCTGGTCGTCGGGGTAGCCGCCGTAGCCCACCGAGCCCATGGCCGCGGTGGCCGCGACCGGCTGGCCGTCGAGGCAGGCCTCGATGTCGAGGCGCATCTCGTCGGCGGACTGGTAGCGGTAGTTGGGGTCCTTGACGAGGGCCCGCAGCACGATCGCGTCCATCTCGGGCGTGATCTCGGGGTCGAAGACCGACGGCGGCTGGGCCTCCTCGCGTACGTGCTGGTACGCGACGGCCACCGGGGAGTCGCCCACGAAGGGCGGCCGTACCGTCAGCAGTTCGTAGAGGAGACAGCCGGTGGAGTAGAGGTCGGAGCGTGCGTCGACCTGTTCGCCCTTGGCCTGCTCCGGGGAGAGGTACTGGGCGGTGCCGATCACCGCGGAGGTCTGGGTCATGGTCATGCCGGAGTCGCCCATGGCGCGGGCGATGCCGAAGTCCATGACCTTGACCTGGCCGTTGCGCGTGAGCATGACGTTGGCCGGCTTGATGTCCCGGTGCACGATGCCGCTGCGGTGGGAGTACTCCAGTGCCTGGAGGATCCCGATCGTCATCTCCAGGGAGCGCTCCGGCAGCAGTTTGCGGCCGGAGTGCAGCAGTTCGCGGAGCGTGGAGCCGTCGACGTACTCCATGACGATGTACGGGATCGAGACCCCGTCGATGTAGTCCTCGCCCGTGTCGTAGACCGCCACGATCGCGGGATGGTTGAGCGAGGCGGCCGACTGGGCCTCCCGGCGGAACCGGGCCTGGAAGGACGGGTCGCGCGCGAGGTCCGCGCGCAGCGTCTTCACCGCCACCGTGCGGCCGAGGCGCGTGTCCATGGCGAGGTAGACCTCCGCCATGCCACCACGGCCGAGCACCTGGCCCAGCTCGTACCGGCCGCCGAGGCGACGCGGCTCTTCCATAGCTTCCTACCAGCCCTCTCCGTCGGTCCCGACCGGCACGTGTGTGCCGTCGGAGGCTGCACTCCGGGCCTACCGTACCCGGCTTGCTTTGTGTGACCTGGCCAAGTGCGTCACCCGATACAGGACCGGTATCGCAACGTGCACCGATGTGAAGGGGACGTGAGCGGGGTCACTTCTTGGAGTCGATGACCGCCTCCATGACGCTCTTGGCGATGGGGGCCGCGAGACCGCTGCCGGAGATGTTCTCGCGGACCGCGTTGTCGTCCTGGACGACCACGGCCACCGCGACCGGCGCGCTGTCGCCGACCTTGGCGTACGAGATGAACCAGGCGTACGGGTTCTTGCTGTTGTTCTCGCCGTGCTGGGCGGTACCGGTCTTGCCGCCGACGGTGACGCCCTGGATCTGGGCGGTCTTGCCGGTGCCGTCCTTGACGACGGTCTCCATCATCGACTGGAGGATCTGCGCGTTCTGCGCGGACAGCGGCTCGCTCATCTTCTCCGGCTCGGTCTTCTCGAGGGTGTCGAGGTTCGGGGCCTGGAGGGAGTCGACCATGTACGGCTTCATCAGGGTGCCGTTGTTGGCGACGGCCGAGGCGACCATGGCCATCTGGAGCGGGGTCGCGGCGGTGTTGAACTGACCGATCGAGGACAGCGCGGTCTCCGAGGGGTTCATGTCGTCGGAGAAGACGGAGGCGCTGGAGCGCACGGGGACGAACTGCTGCTCGTCGAAGCCGAACTTCTTGGCCTCTTCCAGCATCTTCTCGTTGCCGAGGTCGGAGCCGATCTTGCCGAAGACGGTGTTGCAGGAGTACTGGAGCGCGACCCGCATGGTGGCGTTCTCGCAGGGGATGTTGCCCTCGTTCTTCAGCTGGGTCGTGGTGCCCGGCATGGTCCACGGCAGCGGCGACTTGGTCTTCTGGTCCGCCTCTGTGTAGAGGCCGTTCTCCAGGGCGGCCGCCGCGGTGACGACCTTGAAGGTGGAGCCGGGCGGGTAGACCTCGCGCAGGGCCCGGTTCAGGGCGGGGTCGTCGGGGTTGTTCTTCTTGTCGATCTTCTTCCAGGCCTCGGCGTCGGCGTTGCTGCCGCCGGCGATCGAAGAGGGGTCGTACGACGGGTAGGAGGCGAGCGCGAGGATCTTGCCGGTGGAGGGCTCGATGGCGGCGACCGCGCCCTTGCCGCCCTGCTTCTTCAGACCGTCGTAGGCGGCCTTCTGGGCGGCCGCGTTGAGGGTGGTGACGACGTTGCCGCCCTCCTTCGGCTTGCCGGTGAGCATGTCGAGGGTGTTGCGGAAGAAGAGCCGGTCGTCGTTGCCGGTGAGGATGCCGTCCTCGATGGACTCCAGCTGGGTGGCGCCGTAGGACTGCGAGACGAAGCCGGTGACCGGCGCCCACATCGCGCCGTCCTTGTAGGTGCGCTTGTACTTGAAGTCGCCGGACGTGGTCTCGGCGTGCCCGGTGATCGACTTGCCGTCGACGATGATGTCGCCGCGGGGGGTGGCGTACCGGGCGATCAGCACACGGCGGTTGTCCGGGTCCTCCCGGAGCGCGTCGGCCTTGACGTACTGGAGCCAGTTGTCGCGGATGAGCAGGGCGAGGACCAGGAGGCCGCAGAAGATCGCGATCCGGCGCAGGGGCTTGTTCATGACGGGCGGACCACCTGGGTCATCTCGGCGTCGGGGCTGGGGGCGGGGGCGGGCGCCGGGCGGCGTGCGGTGTCGCTGATCCTGATGAGGATGCCGATCAGGGCCCAGTTGGCGATGACGGAGGAGCCGCCGTACGCCAGGAAGGGCATCGTCATACCGGTGAGCGGGATGAGGCCCATCACACCGCCGGCGACGACGAAGACCTGGAGCGCGAAGGCACCGGACAGGCCGACGGCGAGGAGCTTGCCGAACGGGTCGCGGGCGGCGAGGGCGGTGCGCACGCCGCGTTCCACGACCAGGCCGTAGATCAGCAGGATCGCCATGACGCCGGCCAGGCCCAGTTCCTCGCCGAAGGTGGCGAAGATGAAGTCGGAGTTGGCGGCGAAGCGGATCAGCTCGGAGTGGCCCTGGCCCCAGCCGGTGCCGAGGGTGCCGCCGGAGCCGAACGCCCACAGGGCCTGCATGGCCTGCTCGGAGTGGACGCCGGTGGCGCCGGGGGTGCGGCTGAGCGTGTACTCGTGCATCGGGTTGAGCCAGGCCTGGACACGCGTCTGGACGTGCGGTTCGAAGCTGGCCACACCGACGGCGCCGGCGCCGGACATCAGCAGACCGAAGACGATCCAGCTGGTCCGCTCGGTGGCGACGTACAGCATGATGACGAACATTCCGAAGAACAGCAGCGAGGTGCCGAGGTCGGTCTCGAAGACCAGGATGAGGATCGAGATCATCCAGACGACGATGATCGGCCCGAGGTCGCGGCCGCGCGGCAGGTACAGGCCCATGAAGCGGCGGCTGGCGAGGGCGAGCGCGTCGCGCTTGACCATGAGGTACCCGGCGAAGAAGACCGCGAGGACGATCTTGGCGAACTCTCCGGGCTGGATGGTGAAGCTGCCGACCTGGATCCAGATCTTGGCTCCGTACGTGAGTTCGGCGCCGAGACCGGGGACGAGCGGGAGGAGCAGCAGGACCAGCGCGCCGGCCATGGAGATGTAGGTGTAGCGCTGGAGCGTGCGGTGGTCCTTGAGGAAGATCAGGACGACGGCGAAGAGGGCGATGCCCATCGCGGTGTAGATCAGCTGGTTGGTCGCCTTGCCGCCGGCCTGGCCGATGGACTGGAGCAGTTTCGACTGGTCGAGGCGCCAGATCGCGACGAGCCCGAGGCCGTTGAGCAGGGTGGCCAGGGGCAGCATCAGCGGGTCCGCGTAGGGGGCGAACTTGCGGACGACGAGGTGGGCGACGCCGGCCAGCAGGCCGAGGCCCAGGCCGTAGCTCAGCAGCCCGGCCGGGACCTGGTCGTCGATGGCCAGGCCCACGTTGGCGTACGCGAAGACCGGGATGAGCACGGCGAACACCAGCAGTGCCAGCTCGGTGTTGCGGCGGCTCGGTGCGCCGATCGCGCCGATCGTGGACGTGTGGTGCGTCGACGTGTTCGTGGCTGAAGTACCGCTCATCGTGTAACAGGGCCTCTCACGGCTTGCCTACTGCGTACCGCAGTTCCCGACGACCTGCTTCTCCTCGTCCGAGAGAGTGGGGCCGGGGGTGGGAGTGGGCGCGGTCGGGGATGCGGAAGCGTTCGGGGACGGGGAGGACGTGGTCGTCGGGGTCGGTGTGGCCTTTGACGTCAGGGAGGACCGAGTGGTTCCCGTGGTGCCGCCGGCCTGGCCCTGACCCGTCTTGGAGTTCTTCCCGCTCTCCGTGGCCTCGGCCGCGGCTTCCTTCTTGCACGCGGAGGCCTGGACGCTCAGTTCGTCGATCTTCTTCTGGGCGGTCTTCAGGTCGCCCTCGGCGATGGTGCCCTGGACGGACTTCTGCTGGTACGGGGGCAGGTACTTGAGTTCGATCTCGGGGTGGTCCTTGGACACCTTCGAGAGCGACACCCATGCCAGGTCCTGGCTGATGCCCCGGTACAGCGCCACGTGTTCGCCGTTGACGCCGACGTAGTACTGGGTCTGGGTCCAGCGCCAGCCGCCGTACAGGCCGCCGCCGATGACGGCGAGCGCGAGGACGGTGTAGAAGGATCTCTTCAGCCAGCGGCCGCCCTTGCGGGGCTTGACGAAGTCGTCGTCGCTGTAGTCGCCGAAGCTGCCCGCCTGGACGTAGCCGGTGGTGTCGCCGGAGTCGGCCTGGCCGTATCCGCCGCCGCCCTGTCCGGGCACCTGGCGGCCGAGGCCGGAGGCGCGGCCGGCGGGGGTCTGCATGATGCCGTTGTCGTGCAGGTGGTTCTGGTTCTCGGCGACCGCGCCGACCACGACGGGCTGGTCGGAGAGCTGGCCGGCGAGGGTGTCGCCGGTGTCGAGGTCGAGGACGTCGGCGACGATGACGGTGATGTTGTCGGGGCCGCCGCCGCGCAGCGCGAGCTCGATGAGCTGCTGCACGGTCTCCTGGGGCCCCTGGTAGCTGGCGAGGGTGTCCTCGAGGGTCTGGTGGGAGACCACGCCGGACAGGCCGTCGGAGCAGATCAGATAGCGGTCGCCGGCCCGGACCTCGCGGATCGACAGGTCGGGCTCGACATGCTCGCCGCTGCCCAACGCCCGCATCAGCAGGGAGCGTTGGGGGTGGGTGGTGGCCTCTTCCTCGGTGATGCGGCCCTCGTCGACCAGGCGCTGCACCCAGGTGTGGTCCTGGGTGATCTGGGTGAGGACGCCGTCGCGCAGCAGGTAGGCGCGCGAGTCGCCGACGTGGACGAGGCCGAGGCGCTGGCCGGTCCACAGCAGGGCGGTGAGCGTGGTGCCCATGCCTTCGAGCTGGGGGTCCTCCTCGACCATGGAGCGCAGCTGGTCGTTGGCGCGCTGGACGGCGTGGCCGAGGGAGGTGAGGACGTCGGAGCCGGGGACGTCGTCGTCGAGGGCGACGATGGTGGAGATGGCCTCGGAGGAGGCGACCTCGCCGGCGGCGGCGCCGCCCATGCCGTCGGCGATGGCGAGCAGGCGGGGCCCGGCGTATCCGGAGTCCTCGTTGCCCTCCCGGATCATGCCTTTGTGCGATCCGGCGGCGAAGCGCAGTGACAGACTCATGCGCACCTCGCCCGTCGGCTCCGGATACATCCGCACGGTGCCCACCCTCCGGTCGGGAGCGCGCCGGGGCCCGGAGTGGGGGCCCACGCCGCGTGCTCGCTCCGCTCGCGCCTATTCATGATGTAGCACTACTTCCGCAGCTCGATGACGGTCTTGCCGATACGGATCGGCGCGCCCAGCGGAATCGGTGTGGGAGTCGTCAGCCGGCTCCGGTCGAGGTACGTGCCGTTGGTCGAGCCCAGGTCCTCGACGATCCAGTTGCCGTCGCGGTCCGGGTAGATCCTGGCATGCCGGCTGGAGGCGTAGTCGTCGTCCAGCACGATGGTGCTGTCGTGCGCGCGGCCCAGGGTGATGGTCTGGCCCTGGAGCGCGACGGTGGTGCCGGTGAGGGTGCCCTCGGACACGACCAGCTTGGTGGGGGCGTTACGGCGCTGGCGGCCCCCGGCGGCCGGCTGCTGGCGCTGCTGCGGGGGCGCCTGGCGCTGGGCCTGCTGGGCCCGGCCGGCCTCCCGGCGCGAGCCGCGCTGGGTGACGCGCGTACCGAACAGGTCGCTGCGGATGACCTGCACGGCCACGATCACGAACAGCCACAGTACGGCCAGGAAACCCAGCCGCATGACCGTGAGGGTCAGCTCTGACATTGCCCCCGCTTCACCCTTCGGCTTGCCGGTAAATGATGGTGGTGCTGCCCACGACGATCCGCGAGCCGTCGCGGAGCGTAGCGCGGGTGGTGTGCTGCCCGTCCACCACGATGCCGTTGGTGGATCCGAGATCCTGGATCGTCGAGGGCGTTCCGGTCCGGATCTCGCAGTGCCGGCGGGAGACGCCGGGGTCGTCGATCCGCACGTCGGCTTCGGTGCTGCGGCCCAGCACCAGCGTGGCGCGGGAGATCTGGTGGCGGGTGCCGTTGATCTCGATCCAGTGGCGGGTGCGGGAGCCGGGGGCGGGTGCGCCGACCGGGCCGCCCGCGCCGGGGCGCTGTGCCTGGGCGGCCGGCGGGTAGCCGTAGCCGCCGCGGCCGCCGGGCGGCGGGGCGGCGGGCATGGGCGGGGCACCGGCCGGGGCGGGCGGCGGGTAGCCGTACCCGCCGGCTCCGGGACGGCCCGCCGGGGCGGCGGTGCCGGGGGCCTGCTGGTCGGTGGATCCGGCGAGCGTGCGGCTGCGCACCCGGTACAGACCGGTGTCGAGGTCGTCCGCCTTCTCCAGGTTGACCTTGATCGGGCCCATGAAGGTGTAGCGCTGCTGCTTGGCGTAGTCGCGGACCATGCCGGCGAGCTCGTCGCCGAGCTGGCCGGAGTAGGGGCTGAGCCGCTCGAAGTCGGGCGTGCTCAGTTCCACGATGAAGTCATTGGGGACGACCGTGCGGTCGCGGTTCCAGATAGTGGCGTTGTTGTCGCACTCCCGCTGGAGTGCGCCCGCGATCTCCACGGGCTGGACCTCGGACTTGAACACCTTGGCGAAGGTGCCGTTGACCAGACCTTCGAGGCGCTGCTCGAACTTCTTCAGGACTCCCATGAGGCACCTCCTCCGTCCTTGCCGTCCTGGGTACTGCGCCGGCTGCTTGGCTGGTACTGCTTACTGATCGTATCCACGCGCCGGTGAATCGGCTGGTTCCCCCTGTCGGCACGGTCGACGGGTGTCGACGCCTCCGAAGTTCCCTGTGGAGCTCCCCTTCGAACTCCGCTGTCGAACTCCTTCGTCAAGGATCGTAGAGGCGGCCGCAGACAAGTGTCCCGCACCTGACTGTGGACCCCTACCGGCTCCTGGGCGTACGGGGACTACCGGTACGAGGTTGATACGTGATCCGGCACGGGTCGATACGTGGCGGAGGCACCCCGGGTTCGGCGGGTGCGTGCGTACCCGCTGGTGGGCGGCTGCCCGCGGATAAGCGATGTGAACCCACCCCCTCCAGCGTGCTAATGTTCTGCGTGTCGGAAGGCGCCGGACCGCAAGGCGAGGAGCCAGAGGACACACCCAATGCGCGGGTGGCGGAATAGGCAGACGCGCTGGATTCAGGTTCCAGTGCCCGCAAGGGCGTGGGGGTTCAACTCCCCCCTCGCGCACCATGAAGAACCGACGGAACGGGTCTTCACCAGTGACGAAAGTCATGGTGGGGGCCCGTTCCTCGTTGGCGGGTCAGATCTGACCCTCGCAGGGACGTGACAGGGCCCCGGCGGTGAGGTATCTCACGGTCGGGGCCCTGCTTTGTGGTGGTTGTTTTCCGGGTGGGGCTGCGGCGTTGGCCGGCTCAGGCGGCCGACGGCAGATGGCCGGTTGGTGTCCAGGCTCCGCGCTTTTTGATCTTTCGCCTGTGGTGGGTGCGGCGGCGGGGACGCTCGCCCCCGAGCGCGAGGGTCTCAAGCCACTTGGCGATCTTGCGACGGTTCGCGTGGGCGAGCTGGAAGGCCAGGAGGATCGTCTGGGCCGCGATGCCGCGGATGCGGCGGGAGCCGGCGGCCTCGATGGCTTCGGCGAGCGGGTTCTTGGCGTAGCCGTTGTAGCCCTCGACGCTGTTGCGGAGCCGGAAGTAGATCTTCTGCCATTCCGGGCCGCCGTATTCCAGGGCCTGCCACTGCTTGGCGCCGGCTTCCGGGCTGACGGTGATGGCCTTCTGGCGGCAGACCTTGACCGGGCCGACCGGGCTGGGCTCGGGGTCGACGAGGGGGAGGTGGATGCCGCGGCCCAGGGTGTGGGGCTTGATGAGGCACTGGGCCTTGCCCGCCTCGGCGGGGCACATCATCCGCTGATAGCCCTCGGCGTCGGCGTGCTGTTTCGGCATGAGGCGGTATCCGCGGCGAGCGGCGATCAGCCGGACCCACGTCTCACGGTCGATGCGCTCGGCGTACAGGTCGATGGTGGCGTTGATGAGCGGCTCGGGCATGGAAGGGCAGTACCAGCGGCCCTCGACGAGGATCGCTCCCTGAGTTCCGTCCTGCTTGCCGAGCTGGTCCGCGCGGTAGTCGTAGACGGGCTTGTAGCCCATGGCCCGGATGGGGAGCTGCCATTCCGCAGGCTCGGAGTTGTTGTAGGCGCGGTCGCCGGCGAGATAGCCGGGTTTGTATCCCCGCTCCTGGAGCCGGTCGAGGACCTTCAGGCCGTTGTACGCGGGGCGCTGGCCGGGCTTGTCGAGGGCGAGGCCGAGGACGACGACTGGCAGGACGCCGGGGTTCGGGGTGCCGTCGTCGAGGAGCACGGCGTCGTGTTCGGTGTCACGGGTCACGATGAGGTGCGCGTCGTAGCCGTAGAGGTACTTCTTCTTGAGCGACGTCTTCTTGACCAGAGACGTCTTGGCCTTGCCCTTCCTGGCGGGCGGTGCAGGCGGCCGCATGGCGTCGGAGACCAGCGCATCCGGGTCGCGGTGGTCGCCTTCGCGTACGTACCAGCCTGCGTCCGGGTCGGTGGCGAGCTCGGGTCCGTTCGTACGGCGGCCGCGGGAGAAGGTGCGGACGGGGGTGGCGTCGATGCCCAGGGAGACCTCGGCCAGTTCTGCCAGCAGATCGTGGAGGGGGCGTACGGAGGCGTCCAGCACGAACTCGGTGAACAGCGCCAGCCGTCTCTCCCGCTCCGCCAGGTCGTCGACGTCGGCGGCCGCCGTCAGCGCGTTCGCCTCCGCGCGTGAGAGGTGCCCGTTGGAGGGCAGCGGGGAGGGGTTCATCGCGTCCTTCATGGCGTGGAAGATCCGCCGGACGACGGCGTAGGCGGCCTCGAATCCCTGGTCGTGGTCTTCGTACTCGGGTATGCCGAGACGCGTACGCAGTTGGGGGCTGAGGCGGAAGTACAGGATGTCCGTGACCCGTTCCAGGACGATCTTTCCGCCGGTGTCCTGGGTGCAGAGATGAAGGCCGACCAGGAGACTTCTGAGGTGCAGGGAGCGGTGCCGGCCTCGCGGGAGGTGCACGAACTCCTCCAGCAGAGGGACGAGTTGGCTTTCGTCGACCTCCTCGATCGCTGTCTCGACGTCGGCGTCGTCGAAGAATCTGCGACTGGCGCGCATCGACAGGAGACGCTCGTGGCGATCGCTGGACAGGCTGCGAGGAGCGGTCATTTGCTGCCTCGCAGCAGGTGGGCGGCTTCCTCGGCGGGGACCGCGGTCAGAAACGGCAGGATGCGGGAGAGGCCGTGCAGGGTGTCGACGCCGGCCGCTGCCACGATGACGGTGATGGGAAGCCGCTCTTCGAAGAGCTCGACCAGCCATGTGGATCTGAGACGGCCCATGACCAGGCGAGGGACATTTGGACTGAGCGGGGCGCGTGCCAGGAAGTTCGTGACGGTGTTGGTGCCGCGGCTGTGGGAGTTGGGGCGGAACAGATACTGGGCGGCGCCCGTGGTGTCGAGACGGTCGGCGGCGGAGGCCAGAACCCCTTCCCAGGAACGGCGGCAGAGGATCTCCCGCTTCCTGGACCCGCGCGTTACCACGACGACCGGACCGGCACCTGCCGAGGATCTGCGGATGTCGTGGACACGAACCCGGATGACCTCCGGTGAGTCGAGGCCGACACCGAGCCCGAGCGCCATGAGCGTCTTGCAGCCCCAGCGAAGCTCTTCGGTGGGCAGGCCACCGACCCAGCCCCACAGGTCGGCGAGCTCGGTCCGGGTGTAGGGACTGTTGGGAACCGAGGCCGACAGCTTGGCTGGTTTCCCGGTACGGCATTCGCCGCCCAGGACGATCTCGCTGAGCCGCAGGAGCCTGGTCCTGTAGTTGCCGCGGGTGCTCTCCCGCACGTTGGGGCAGCCGACCGCGATGAACCTTTCGATGACCTCCCGGGAGAGCCACACCTCGGCTTTCCCGGGTAGGCCCTCGCCGTTGCAGAAGAGCGCCAACTGGGCCAGCGCGGAGAGTAGTTCGCGGGCCCTGTAGGACGTCAGGGGATCCGCGAGCCGGACGACACGGCGCACTTCGTCGCCGACGCGGCTCCACCCCGCGGGGGAGCCGGACGGGCCGTAGGAATCAATCCGCTGACTCATCACATGTCGCCAAACCAACACCCCAGCCGGAGGGATGCTATTCGAATAACATGTAGCTGTGGCAGCAGCCGCGCGCGACCGGGGAGGACCGGATGGGTCAGACTTCACCTCATGCCCCAAGGAGATGCCCGCCGACTGCCGCCGCGCGCGTACTGCGCCGGCGGCGCGTGGCCTGAGGCCGTCATGGAGGAGCACCACGGGGCGCGGGTCGCCCAGGCCATGGCTGCTCGGCTCAGGGCTGCGCTCGACGGGCGGGGCTGGTCCGTCGCTCAGTTGTCGCGAGAAAGTGGCGTGGCCCGCTTCACGATCGCCAAAGCGCTCGCCGGTGAGGCGTGGCCCGACCTGCTGACCATTGCCAATCTCGAAAAGGCGCTGGACTGCGATCTCTGGCCCGGCCGGGAAGTGTGAAGCGGGCCGCTGCGGGGAGCCGCCGGTATACGGACATGGGGCACGGAATGGCTGTTCGAAACCGAACTTGCGGGCGGTCATCCCTTCGGGCGAAGGGCGGGACCATATTTCGTCGTGCGCTACCGGCGGCCCTCGGCCGCTCGTAAAATGCAACGTGACGAACTGATCCGGCACTGTGGAAGGTTCTAGGTGGGTTCGTCGCCGTTGGCCGTCACCTTGGACTGGACTCCTTGGTGGCGGCCTTCTTTTGTTTAAGGCTGCTGGGGTGGTGCGTACTGGTAGAAGGCATTCGGCAGCTTGATCAAAGATCCGGCTTTGGCCAGTTCATCCGCTGCCACGCGAACGCTTTTGATCTTGTCGGCTTCGTTGAGTGCGTTGGCCACTTCGAGGGCTTTCCACTGCCGCAGTGGATCCTGCGCCATCAGCCGCAAGATACGGGTCTTGCGGGGCACGGCCTGGAAGCCGCCGGTTGCCGTTGCCGGCTCGGCGTCGTCGGAGTCTGTGTCGGACTGTCGCTGTTCAGGGATGCCCGATGTCCGCCACTCGTCTGCGATCTGCATCTGCTTCTTTACCTGACGTACGAGGCGAAGCTCCTGGCGGACCTTGAAAATATCGCGCTGCAGTTCGACCTCCTTCTCCTCCAAGAGCTGGATGTACTTGTCGGGATTACCGGCTACTTCTTCCCATGGAAGGGTTTCGATCATTGCAGAACCCTACCTATGAGAATGCATAAGTTACCCCTCTCGCAAGGGGTGCTTCACTCGAAGTAGCGACAAGGTCAATTACCTGTCGGGTTGCCTGTCCGAACGGTATCGAAAATTCACGTTTTGCTATCCAGGGCCTGTCCGGGGTGGAGGAACGTTTCGCTGTCTCGCTTGAAAGGAAGGGCTGTTCAATCGGGCTTGTATTCCCTGCCCCGTGGTGTCGGGGTAATTTCTGAAAGAGAGGTGATCTTTTGCTTCATGGTTCTCTCTTCTTCGAGCCGGTAACCCCTGTTCGTTCTGTTGTGTATGGAGGGGTAGCCCTGTCGTGTGGGCTTTTACCTTGAGCGCCGCCCAGGGGGGAGTTTCTCTGTCAGGAGATAGGGGCGTCGGATAGGGGCACGTGCGCTTGTCTTGGCAATGGGTAACTGATCAGGAGTCCTTGGGTACGGAGGATTGGCGCCTGGGAACAGGTAGGGGCGCTTCGGGGCAGGACCCGCTGGCGGGGCAGAGGTTCTGTCCTGAACCACACATGTATTTCCTGGGTTGAACGGAGGGAGCAGGGCGTCCGAGGCAGCGACGGAACCGGGAGGGTCGCCGTAAGTCATGGCCTGGGACCACGGGACCGCCCCTTGGCGCGCAGTAGGTGGCGGACGACGGAGACAGGGCTGTGCAAGGAAGGCTGGTACGAATGGCGACGATTCTGAGGGGCGTTGGTGCCTGCAAGGCAGGGGAAGTAGCAGGGCTCAGCAGCACAGGGATGGGTGTCGGTTGTGGTGCCTCAGGTCCTCCGCGGTACCTCGTGGCGAGCGGGTTCTGCCCGTCTGTGGCGCCGCGGCAGGCACAGGGACAGTCGGCAAGGAGGCATACCGTGACACGAGGCCAGCATCCCTGTATTACCCCTGCTCAAGTTTGATGGCGGGGCAGGCGGACAGAGCGCCCAGCGGCCGTGACCCGCCCGTGAGCGTGGCACGCGAAAGTGGGAGTGGATGCCTCAAACGGAGGTCGCGGACCTGACGCGGCTGCGTCTTCGAGGCGTTTCTGCGGATGTCCGGCCCTCGGTGACCGCGGTGCGACGAGGCAGCCCGGCAGGACCGTGTCCACGGGTGACGGGTGTCCCGGGCAGATGGTGGATGCGTTGGCACCCATCGGTCTTCGAAGGCGGGTCACTGAACGTGGAGGCAGTGCTCTCAACGGCGGGCAACGTGCAGTCGCCCTCGGCGGCCCGGGAGTTTGTGGAGGTGTACGGCAGCCGGGCGTACCCGGGCCGCCAACTGGTATCGCGGGGACCGTGGCGGTTGTGGTGGCAGTTGTCGTGTGCCGCGAGCGCCGGGTGACGCTGCCGGAATCGAGCGCAGTTCTTCGCCGACTGCCCAGGCGACCGCCCGGTGGCGCGTGAACCTGCGGGCCATCGGATGCCTGTGCAGCGAGGCCGGCCGTGTCCTTCTCAGGTACGGCGCGGACGAGGCAGCAGGGCGAAGGCGCCCTCCGCGATCGAGGTCAGGCGGTCGGGGCTGTGGTCATTGGCGCCTACCACCTCGCTGCCGCGGATGACGGTCAGCAGAACGTACGCGAGGTCGTCGGGGTCTGCGTCGGGGTGGAGGTCGCCGTTGCGCTGCGCCGCTCGCACACAATCGGCCACGGCCGCCCGGACGACGGAGAAGCAGTCGTTGGCCAGGCGTTTCACCTCGGGGTCGGAGGCGCCGATCTCCAGGGCCATCTTGGCGGCGAAGCAGGCCGCCCCCGCCTGGTCGGGAGCGGGTGGTACGTCCGCGGCGAGTGGCACCCCGTGGACGGCGCGGAGCAAGTACTGGTGCAGTCGTTCCAGGGCGCCCTCGTCCGGTCCGTCGAGCGCCTCCGGCGCAAACTGCCCCAGCCGACCGAAGTAGCCGGTCATCGCTTCCAGCAGCACGCCGTGCTTGCCGTCGAACGCGCCGTAGAGGCTGCCGCGGCCCAGGCCGGTGGCGGCGCTGATGGCGTCGATGCTCGTGCCGTTGTAGCCCGAGGTGCGGAACTGTCGCTCGGCGGCATGCAGGACTTGGTCGCGGTCGAAGCTTCGTGGTCTTGCCATGTGCCGAAGGTAGAGCCGACGCATCGTATTTGACAACCCAGTACAGAACTATCTAAGTTTCGGACTGTTCAGTAAATAACTGTGCTGAGCTCATCGGGCCGGCTTGGTCCGGGCGTGCAGGACCGTGACGGCGCGGACGCGGTTTGGAGGTTGAACTCATGACACCGATCAGTTTCCAACCGGTCTCAGTCATGCCCAGCAAGCAAGCAGCAGGAGCGTCCCGCTGAGGCAACGCCCCGCTCCTCGACGTCCTCGCCCGTCTCGACGACTCCACATCCTCGGCTTCCTGAACGGCCGCCCCCATCCCCCCACCAGATGGAGAACACGACAATGTCGGAGCTCAATCCCATGGACAGGAACACGACATCGCGACCGCGGGCCCTGGTGGTCGGCCTCGGGATCAGCGGGATCGCCTCCGCGCTGCGACTGCATCGCGCGGGCTGGGACGTGGTGGTGCTGGAGAAGGCCCCCGAGCGGCGCCGCGGCGGATACTTCATCGCCCTGTTCGGGACCGGGCTCGCCGCCGCCGAACGGCTGGGCTTCGCCGATGCGGTGCCGAATCGCGTCTCTCCGGAAAGCGTGAGCTACGACGTCGACCGCACGGGCCGGCGCCGCCGCGGATTGAGCTACGCCGATGTGTTCGGCGGGTCTCGACTGGTGGTGCGGGGCGACATCGAAGACGCGGCCTTCACCGCCCTGCCCGACGAGGTCGAGATCCGGTACTCGAACGTGCCGATCGCGCTGGACCAGGACCTCGGCGGGGTGGACGTCGAGATCCGCGACCTGACGACGGAGACGACGACCGTCGAACGGTTCGACCTGGTGGTCGGGGCAGACGGACTGCGCTCGACGGTGCGCCGGCTTGCGTTCGAGCCCGAGCAGAGCCCGATCCGTCGGCTGAACTACATGATCGCCGTGTTCAGCCTGCCCGAGCCGATACCCGGCTACCGCCCAAAGGACGGGCTGACCATGGCCGAGGCGGGCCGATCGGTGTGGGTGTTCCCGTTCGCCGACCGTCCGCCGTCGGTGCTGTTCTCCTACCGCACTGACGACGCGGACGCCGAGTTCACCCGGCCGGCCATCGACTCGCTGCGCGCCGCCTACGGCCCCGAGCCCACCGGCTCCACGCTCGGTTGGCTGCTCGACCAGTTCGAGAAGGCCCCGGACCACCTGTTCGACTCCGCCGAGCAGGTGCACCTCGACCACTGGCACCGCGGTCGAGTCGTGCTCGTCGGCGACGCCGCGTGGTGCCTGACCGTTTACTCCGCCATGGGGGCATCCACCGGCCTGGCCGGGGCGGACCTGCTCGGCACCATGCTGGAACGCCACCCGCACGACGTGCCACGAGCGCTGCAGGACTGGGAGGACCACCTGCGCCCGTTCATCGACCACCACCGCGGCAGCGCTGTGAGCCAGCGCGGTTTCTTCACCCCGGGCAACCGCGCCGAGTTGCTGCTTCGGTCCGTGATGATCCGCCTCGCCCGGCTGCCGATCGCCGGCCGGCTGCTCGCCAAGACGAGGTCCAACAGTGCGCGGATGAAAAGTCTGGATATCGCCGCCGCTGCAGCGTGAGTGGAGTTCCTCGAACACGAGCGGGAGAACGAGGTCGTCCGGGCCCGCAACTCGCCGCTTACTTGCTACTTGGTCCGGGCTTGCCGGACCGCGACGCCGCGAAGGCGGCTTGGGGGTTGAACTCATGACACAGATGACCCAGCGACCGCCCTTTGGCGAGGACTCCCCGGCCAGGGGGTCCCAGGCGAGCGACCGGGTCCGGCATCGGACGGTTCAGGCAGCCGGACTGGAGGTGCCGATCCTTGAGGCCGGCAGCGGGCCGCTCGTTGTGTGCCTCCACGGGTTTCCCGACCATGCGGCCAGCTGGGCAGGGATCCTCGACCGCCTTGCGCAGGAAGGGTACTGGGCGGTCGCGCCCGCACAGCGCGGATACTGGCCCGGCGGCGCGGCCCCCGACGGCTCCTACCGCGTTGCCTCGACCGGCCAGGACGTCCTGACCCTGATCGAAGCGCTCGGGCGCGAGCAGGCGGATATCGTCGGCCACGACTTCGGAGCCGCGGCGGCGTACGGGGCAGCGAGCCTCGACGCGAGGCGTGTCCGCAAGCTTGTCACCATGGCGGCTCCCCATGGCCGGCAACTGATGAACGCATTGGTCACCGACGGCGACCAGCAGCGACGCAGCTGGTACATGTTCTTCTTCCAGACAGCCCTGGCGGAGGCGGCCGTCGCGCACGACGACTTCGCCTTCATCGACCGGCTCTGGCGGGAATGGTCACCCGGCTACGAGCTGCCGGACGCGGAGCGTGCCGCGCTCAAGGAAACCCTGGGTGCTCCAGGAGTCCTGACCGAGGTCCTGGGCTACTACCGCCAGTTGTTCACGCCCCCCGCGGACGAGGCGACCCAGTCCCTGCAAGCCCGGGCCTTCGGCGCCATCACCGTCCCGTCGCTCTACCTCCACGGCGCCGACGACAACTGCTTTGCCGTGGAGTTGAGCGACGGCATGGACGACCTGTTCACGAACGGCTTCGAACGCATCGTCATACCCGGCGCGGGGCACTTCCCGCACGTCGAACAGCCCAAGGCGGTCACCGATCGCATCGTGGGCTTCCTGAACAGCTGACCCTCCTCCGACCCGCCCAGGTCGAGGCCTCCGCAGCGGGCGGCGCACTGGCCGGCGCCGACATCAACAAGGTGCTGGTCCTCGCGGACACCGACGCGGCCCTCCGGAAGACCGCCGAAGCAAGCCCCGAAGCGGCCACACGATGATCTTGAAGCCCTGAGCTCCCAGCCCGCCACCCACTCGGCCAATGCCGCACTCCTCGACTTCCTCGCCCGCCTGGACGACTTCACATCTTCGGCCTCCTGAACGGCCGACTCACCCCTACCAGATGGAGGACACAACAATGTCGGAGCGCAATCCCATTCTGATCACCGGCGCCGGCGGTCACGTTGGTGGCGTGAGCAGGGTGATGATCGACATGCTGCTCGAACAGGGCCACCCGGTGCGCGCGTTCGTGCGACGGGACGACGAACGCGCGCAGTCGCTGCGCGAGGCCGGGGCCGAGGTCTTCGTCGGTGACCTGTTCAAACTCGCGGACGTGGCCGCCGCACTGAAGGGTGTCAAGCGCATCTACTTCAGCATGACCCCGCAGCCGTACTACGTCGATGCCCTCACCTTGATGGCCACGGCGGCGCGTGCCCAGGGCGACATCGAGGCCTTCGTGCACCTGTCCAACCACGAGCAGTCGTACATGACGTTCGAGAAGATGACCGCACCGGATGAGGAGCGGCGTTCCTGGCTCGGCGGACTGGTCACGGACTGGTCACCGCAGCAGCGGGCGCACTGGGTTTGCGAGCGGGTGCTGGAGTGGTCCGGCCTCCCGACCGTCAACGTGCGTGCGACCCTGTTCGCAGAGAACCCCCATCTGACCTGGATGCTGGCGGGCCCGCTGAGCAACGGTGAACTGCGCCTGCCCTTCGGCAACCAGCGGCTCGCGCCCATCGCCGTGCACGACGTGGCAGAGGTGTGCGTGAAGGCGCTGGTCGACCCCGCACCGCACATCTCGAAGTCCTACGCGCTCACCGGCCCGGAGCTGAAGGACATGTACGGGTTCGCTGAGGACTACGCAGCCGTGCTGGGACGCCAGGTCGTCTACATCCCTGAGGAGTTGGAGGCATGGCAGGATGCCTTCCTTGACGAGACCGCCCTACA
Organism: Streptomyces sp. 351MFTsu5.1; assembly: GCF_000383655.1. Classification (NCBI taxonomy): domain Bacteria; kingdom Bacillati; phylum Actinomycetota; class Actinomycetes; order Kitasatosporales; family Streptomycetaceae; genus Streptomyces; species Streptomyces sp. 351MFTsu5.1. The sequence continues at coordinate 298,939 of NZ_KB911776.1, forward strand.
GAAGGACCTGGGTGATCCGGGTACGGCCCGGCACGTGGCGGCGCACCTGAGGATCCAGACCAGTCTGATCGCCGGCGGGCGGTACGACGAAGTCTCCGACCAACTGGAAACCCTGCTCGGGCGCGCACCGCGGACCTTGCGGTGGGTGCTGCAGAACAACACTCGCCTGCCTGAACTGGTGGGTGCCCCGAGCCAGTGAGCGCTCCGGAGCAGAACTGACAAGTAACCCCTGAGTGACTTTCGGAGCCGGAACTTCCTCGTCGGACTGATCGTGGCCCTCGTCCTCGCCGGGATCGGGCGTGCGGCCGAACGGGCCGATCTGGGCAGGGCGTTCGGCTCAGAGTGCCCGGGGGCCCTTCGCACGGTGCGACGCCCAGGGGATCACGCGTGCTCCCCTGGGCGTCGGGCATGCGCGAGCAGCGCGGCCACGACGTCGTTCGCCTGGTCCTCGGTCTGTTCAACGACCGTGCCCACCGCGTCGGTGGCGTCGCTTCCGGGCCCGGTGAGCTCCACGCGGCTCGGCCGGCGCGGGGCGATGATCTCCGGCCCGGCCGGGGCGCCGGTCTCCTCGGCTTCGGCGAGCGCGCGCGGCAGACGGAGCTGACCGAGGGGTGCTGTCCTGCGTTCTTACCGGTCTTGCTGGACAGCTTCGCGATCTCGGGGACGGGGACGCCTTTGTCCTTCACTGCGCGGGCGACGGTGACCAGTCGGCGGGGGTGACCACGCGGTACTCGTCGTCGGCGACCGACGCGGAGGCCAGGTCGTGCCACTGCTCGTGCGGATCGGGATCGTCGCCGTCGTACTCGACGAACAGGCGGAGGCTCGCCGTGAACTCGCCGAGCTGACCGGCCGTTCGACGGGGCCGGTGACGTTCGCCGCGTTCTCCTCGGGCATCTGGTCACCGTTCCCCGGTCAAGCGGATTCCCGCAGCCCGTGCTCCATCTGCTCTCTAGGCGGAGGCGGCAGCCACGAAGAACGGAATGGCGATGAGGAAGCGGCCGGCCTCGGCGCGTCGGCGCTGTTCGGCGACCCACTCATCGGCCTGGTCACGGCCGACCGCACCGCTCGTGCAGGCCCCCTCGGAGAGCATGGTGGCCAACGACAGCATCGCGGGATCGGTGAACACGCTCGTGTGCACCTCGACGGTGACGTCGTCGAAGCTGCCGTCCAGGAGCAGGTTGCGGTACTGGCGCCCGGCGCGGGGCGTGCCCAGGAGGTCGGCACGGCCGTGCACGATCGTGCGGGTGAGTGCCGCGTCATCAGAGTCGACCATGATGGCGTCCCAGTCCTGCCCGACCAGGACGATCCTGCCGCCCGGGCAGAGGACGCGCCGCGCTTCCGCCACCGCGCGCCACGGCTCCTGAAGAAATTGGAAGACCTTGTCGGCACGGTAGCCGCGCACACTTCCGTCGGCGAACGGCAGATCCTCCGCCCCCGCCTCCCAGAACTCGGCCCCCGGCCACCGCTCCCGGGCCGCGGCCAGAATCCACGGATCGGGATCCACGCCCACCGCGTGGACGCCACGCTCTACCAGCTCGCCGACGGCCCGCCCGGCACCGCAGCCGACGTCCACGACAGACGAGCCCGGGACAAGAGACAGCAGTTCATAGGAGCGGGCCCGCAGCAGGCTTGCGCTCGGCATCTGGTCCATCGCGTCGAGCAGGGCCAGCATGGCCTCGGTGTCTCGGTGCTTTTCCACAGCTTCCTTCTTGCGGCACGGTTGGGTCTCGCACGCACGTCCTGCGGTACGGGGAGTTGATGGGCCTGCTGCACCGCGTACGGGACACAGGCTGACGCCGTCGCTACGGCGCGGACGGCGCCGTGCCCTTGTCAGTGGTGCTGCGGGCGAGGCAGCAGGGCGAACGCGCTCTCCGCTATCGAGGTCAGGCGCTCGGGGCTGTGGCCGTACGCTCCCACGACATCGCTGCCGCGGATGACGGTCAGCAGAAGGTACGCGAGGTCGTCGGCGTCCGCGTCGGGGTCGAGGTCGCCGTTGCGCTGCGCCGCTCGCACACAATCGGCCACCGCCGCCCGGACGACGGAGAAGCACTCGTTGGCCAGGCGTTTCACCTCGGGGTCGGAGGCGCCGACCTCCAGGGCCATCTTGGCGGCGAAGCAGGCCGCCCCCGCCCGGTCGGAGGCGGGGGGTACGTCCGCGGCGAGTGGCACCCCGTGGACGGCGCGGAGCAAGTACTGGTGCAGTCGTTCCAGGGCGCCCTCGTCCGGTCCGTCGAGCATCTTGCGCGGACCCTGCGCCAGCCGGCCGAAGTAGCCGGTCATCGCTTCCATCAGCACGCCGTGCTTGCCGTCGAACGCACCGTAGAGGCTGCCCCGGCCCAGGCCGGTGGCTGCGCTGATGTCGTCGACGCTCGTGCCGTTGTAGCCGGCGGTGCGGAACTGCCGCTCGGCGGCATGCAGGACGTGGTCGCGGTCGAAGCTGCGTGGTCTGGCCATACAAAGAAGGTAAAGCCGACCTACACTTCTTGACAAGCCAGTACAGAACTGCATAGGTTCCGGACTGTTCAGTAAACAACCGTGCTGAACTCACCGGACAGTGCCCGACGAAGCCATGCCGACAACCCGAGGAACCACCATGCAGACAGCTCACCGAGTGGCCCTCGTGACGGGCGCCTCCTCCGGGATCGGGCGGGCGGCTGCGCTCGCCCTGGTGGGCGCCGGCTTCGCGGTGGTCGGCACGAGCCGCAACGCAGCGAAAGCGGAGCCGCTCGCCGGGGTGACGTTCCTCGATCTCGACGTGGCCAGCGACGAGTCGGTCCGCGCCCTGGTAGGGGAGGTGATCGCTCGGTTCGGTCGGATCGACGTCCTGGTCAACAACGCGGGCGTGGGCGCGGTCGGCGCCGGCGAGGAGAGCTCGATCAGCCAGGCGAAGGAGGTGTTCGACATCAACGTCTTCGGCCTGATGCGGATGACCAAAGCGGTGTTGCCCCACATGCGCGCCCAGGGCAGTGGTCGCGTGCTCAACGTCTCCTCGGTCCTCGGTCTGATCCCGGCCCCCTTCATGGCCGTCTACGCCGCTACCAAGCATGCGGTCGAGGGCTACTCCGAGTCCGTCGACCACGAGCTGCGCGAGCACGGCGTCCGGATGCTGCTGGTCGAGCCCGCCTACACGAGCACGAGTTTCGAGGCGAGCAGCATGGCACCCGACTCGCCCCTGCCCATCTACGCCGCACAGCGGGAGATCTCCCGGGACGTGCTGGCCACGGCCGTGCGCAACGCCGACGGCCCGGACGTTGTGGCGAAGGTGATCGTCGCGGCCGCCACCGATTCCAAGCCCAAGCTCCGGTACACCGCCGGCCCGATGGCCAAACGCGTCAGCCTCCTGCGCCGGATCGTGCCCTCGAGCGCCTTCGACGGACAGATCCGCAAGCTCAACCGACTGGCCGGATGACCCCGCTGTACGGGGCGGCGCCCGAGGAGACACACATGTCCGAACCAGAGACACCGAAGCCGGCATCAGCATCTCTCGGCCGACCGCTGTTGGACGCTGCGCGGACCGTGATCATGACCGTGGACGACGACCCCGGGGTGTCCCGTGCCGTCGCCCGTGACCTGCGGCGGCGCTACGGCGCCTCGTACCGGATCGTGCGTGCGGAGTCCGGCGAGTCTGCGCTGGAGGCGCTGCGGGAGCTGAAGCTGCGCGGCGACCTCGTGGCGGTGATCCTGGCCGACTACCGCATGCCGCAGATGAACGGCATCGAGTTCCTCGAACAGGCCCTGGACCTGTATCCGGGGGCCCGGCGCGTGCTGCTGACGGCGTACGCGGACTCGAACGCGGCGATCGACGCGATCAACGTCGTCGACCTCGACCACTACCTCCTCAAGCCCTGGGACCCGCCGGAGGAGAAGCTCTATCCGGTGCTCGACGACCTGCTGGAGGCGTGGCGGTGCACTGACTTCCGGCCGGTGCCGAGCACGAAGGTCGTCGGTCACCGGTGGTCGGCGCGCTCGTCGGAGGTACGGGAGTTTTTGGCCCGCAACCAGGTGCCGTACCGCTGGTACTCCACCGAGGAACCCGAGGGGCAGCGCCTTCTCGCGGCGGCCGGGGCGGACGGGGAGCGGCTGCCGGTGGTGATCACGGCGGACGGTACGGCGCTCGTCGAGCCGGAGGTGCCCGAACTGGCCGCGCACGTGGGGCTGGCGACGACACCCACGGCCGACTTCTACGACCTTGTCGTGATCGGCGGCGGTCCGGCCGGGCTGGGCGCGGCCGTGTACGGGGCCTCGGAGGGGCTGCGTACGGTGCTGGTGGAGCGGTCGGCGACCGGCGGACAGGCCGGACAGAGTTCGCGGATCGAGAACTATCTGGGCTTCCCGGACGGGGTGTCCGGTGGCCAGCTCACCGACCGGGCGCGACGCCAGGCCACGAAGTTCGGCGCCGAGATCCTCTCCGCGCGGGAGGTGACCGGTCTGGAGAGCAGTGGGGCGGCGCGGCTCGTGCGGTTCGCGGACGGGTCGCAGATCGCGGCGCACAGCGTGATCCTGGCGACCGGTGTGTCGTACCGGCAGCTTCAGGCGCCGGGTGCCGACGAGTTGTCGGGCCGCGGGGTGTTCTACGGCTCCGCGCTCACCGAGGCTGCCGCCTGCCAGGGGCACGACGTGTACATCGTCGGCGGCGCCAACTCGGCCGGGCAGGCGGCGATGTACCTGGCCAGGGGCGCCAAGTCGGTCACGCTGCTGGTGCGCGGCGCGGACCTCACCGCGTCCATGTCGCACTACCTCATCCAGCAGATCGCCGAGGCACCGAACATCTCGGTACGGGCCCACACGGTCGTCGAGGCCGCGCACGGCGAAAACCAACTGGAACAGCTGACATTGCGCAACACGACGAGCGGTCAGACCGAGCGGGTCGACGCCCAGTGGCTGTTCGTGTTCATCGGCGCGGCCCCGCTGACCGACTGGCTGGAGGGCACCGTGTTGCGGGACGAGCGCGGGTTCATCCTGGCCGGGCCCGACCTCAGCCCCGACGGGCGACCGCCGGCCAACTGGGAGCTGGATCGGCCGCCGTACCACCTGGAGACCAACATCCCCGGTGTGTTCGTCGCCGGGGACGCGCGCGCGGAGTCCGCGAAGCGGGTCGCGTCCGCCGTCGGAGAGGGAGCCATGGCCGTGATGCTCGTCCACCGGTATCGGGAGCAGTCATGAGCGGGCAGTTGATGCCGTGCAGCGCGGCGGAGATCAGCTCACTGTTCCTCTTCGAGAAGCTCAGCGCCGAGCAGATCGACAGGCTGTGCAGCGAGGGCCGGGTCGAACTGTTCGACCCCGGACCGGTGTTCACCGAAGGTGACCCGGCGGCCTGCTTCTACGTGATGATCGAGGGCGCGGTCGTCATGTCGCGCCGGGTAGGCAGCGACGACATCGAGGTGAGCCGCACGTCCCAGCCAGGGGTGTACGCGGGGGCCGTGATGGCGTACGTCGGGGAGGGGAAACCGCAGCGGTACGTGAACTCGCTGCGGGTGACCGAGCCGACCAGGTTCTTCGTGCTGCCCGCCGAATCGTTCGCGAGCTTCATGCACGAGTGGTTTCCGATGGCGATCCATCTCCTGGAGGGGCTCTTCCTCGGTTCGCAGACCTTTCAGCGGGCCGTCGGGCAGCGCGAACGGCTGCTGGCGCTGGGTTCGCTGTCCGCGGGTCTCACCCATGAGCTCAACAACCCGGCCGCGGCGGCCGTACGGGCCACCGCATCGCTCAGGGACCGGGTCGCGCACATGCGCACCAAGCTCGGCGTCATCGCGTCGGGCGACTATCACGGCGACGCCCTGAAGGCCCTGGTCGACCTCCAGGAGCGTACGGCCGAGCGGGTCTCCAAGGCGCCGGCACTCGGCCCGCTCGAAGCGTCCGACCGGGAGGACGAACTCGCCGACTGGCTCGACGACCACGGTGTCCCGAACGGCTGGCAGATCGCGCCGACCTTCGTGCAGGGCGGTCTCGACGTCGAGTGGCTGGAGCAGATCGCGGCGGCATGCGACCAGGAGGAGATCCTGCAGAGTGCCATCGGGTGGCTCACCTACACGGTCGAGGCCGAGCTGTTGATGTCCGAGATCGAGGAGTCCACGACCCGTATCTCGCACCTCGTCGACGCCGCCAAGCAGTACTCGCAGCTGGACCGCGCGCCCTACCAGGTCGCCGATGTCCACGAACTCCTCGACAGCACACTGCTGATGCTGTCGGGAAAGATCGGCCCCCAGGTCAAGGTCGTGAAGGAGTACGACCGCTCGGTACCGAGGATTCCGGCCTACCCGGCCGAACTGAACCAGGTGTGGACCAACCTGATCGACAACGCGGTCTTCGCCATCAAGAGCGCGGGCGGCGAAGGGACGTTGACCGTCCGGACCGCCCTCGAACACGACCGGCTGCTCGTGGAGTTCCGGGACACCGGACCCGGAGTGCCGCCGGACATCAGGGGACGGATCTTCGATCCCTTCTTCACCACCAAGCCGGTGGGTGAGGGCACGGGGCTGGGGCTGGACATCTCCTGGCGGATCGTCGTCAACAAGCACCACGGCGACCTGAAAGTCGAGTCCGTCCCCGGCGACACCCGCTTCCAGGTGCTACTCCCCCTCACCGCCACCGAGCCCGATGCCGAGCCCGATGCCGTCCCCGACCCGGCCCAGGAGCCCTCATGACCAAGGACACCGGAATCGACCCCAGCGTCCCGCCCAGCGGTGCCCGATGCGTCGAGTGCGACGCCGACGGCGGCTGGTGGTTCCATCTGCGGCGCTGCGCCCAGTGCGGTCACATCGGCTGCTGCGACGACTCACCCGCAAAGCACGCCACTGGCCACTTCCGGGACACCGGCCATCCGGTGATCCGCAGTTACGAGCCGGGGGAGACCTGGTTCTGGAACTTCGAGACGTCCGAGCTGTACGAGTCCGGTCCGGACCTGGCTCCCCCGGACGCCCACCCTGCCGACCAGCCCGCGCCGGGACCGGCGGGGCGTGTGCCGGCGAACTGGGCGGACACGCTGCGCTGAGCCTGGCCGACCAGGGCCTCTTGCAGAACATCCGCGCCGGGCTGCGGGTCATGGCCGAGCAGCGCTACCGGCCGACGCTCCGCCGGATCACCGGCACGGCCCTCGCGGGCCGCTGAGACAGGACACTTCGGGCGACCGCACCTCTTTGCGCCCTGATCAACTTCACAGATCAAAGAAATGAGCGGGTTGACCGCATTGCGGCATTCTCCTCGCCTGAAAGGAACAGAACCATGGAGCGCAACGAGTCTCCCGACGCGACGTACGCGAGAACCTGGAGCGACGGCCGCGGCGAGATGCGGTTCTTCACCCGGGCCGACGGTTCGCGGCTGCGCTACTACACGGTGGGCACCGGCCCCGCCCTCGTGCTGATGCACACTGTGCGCGGTCAGCTCGACTACTTCCAGCGCGTGATCCCGCTGTTGTGGGACCACTACACGGTCTACGCGCTGGATCTGCCCGGGATGGGATGGTCCGACATCGTCCCCGGCGCCCAGTACGAGGAGCCGCAACTGCGGGCCGCGGTCGTCGAGTTCGTCCGCGGACTGGACCTTCACGACGTCACCCTGTCGGGCGAATCGCTCGGCGGCGCCCTGTCCCTGCAGGCATCGATCGACCTGAAGGACCGGGTCAGCCGGGTCGTGGCCTTCAACAGCTACGACTACCCCCAAGGAGGCGAACGCGGAAACTTGATCGCCCGCCTCATCATCTCCAGCGTGCGGATGCCCGTGCTGGGCCCCTTCTTCGCCACCCAGGAGCCGCGGCCGATCTTCCGGGCCATTCTGCAGGGCGGCTACGTCGACAAGACCAAGCTGCCCGAGGACTTCATCACCGAGCTGCTGAGGAGCGGCCGCCGCCAGGGCTACGACAAGGTGGGCCGAGGGATCTTCCGCAGCCTCAAGGGATTCGACCGGGCCCGCGAGCGCTACCCGCGCGTGTCGGCACCCGTCACCCTCGTCTACAGCGAGAACGACTGGTCCAAGCCCGCCGAACGAGACCGCGTGGCCGACGCGCTGACGGACGTCCACCGCATCACCGTGCCCCGCACCGGCCACTTCTCCGCCTTGGAGCGTCCCGACGAGATGGCGCGGATCCTGCTCGACGCGGCCTGACCCCAAAACGTCCGGCACCCGCGCCCATTCCCGTCAGGACATGAGGAAGCGCCATGTGCGAGGCGAGTGAACGGAGCGGTTATGGGACGCCCTGAGCGACCGGTGGATCCTCGGGCCGGTGCTCTGCAGCGTCTCGCTCATGAGTTGCGGGTGCTGCGCGAGGCGGCCGGGAAGCCGACGTACCGGGTGATGGCCGGGCGGACGGACTTCTCGGTGAGCGTGCTGGCGCAGGCGGCGTCGGGTGAGCGGCTGCCGTCGCTGGCGGTGGTGCTGGCGTACGCGCAGGCGTGCGGGGCGGACTCGGCCAAGTGGGAGCTGCGGTGGAAGGCCGCGGCCGAGGAAGCAGCGGACGAGGAGGCGGCAGCACGCGAGGAGGAGAAGGAGCAGCAGGCGCCCTACCGGGGGCTGGTGCGGTTCGAGCCCGGTGACCACGGGCTGTTCTTCGGCCGCGACCGGCTTGTGGCGCAGTTGTCGGATCTGGTGCATGAGCACCGGTTCGCGGTGGTGTTCGGTGCGTCCGGCAGCGGGAAGTCCTCGCTGTTGCGGGCCGGGTTGATACCGCTGCTTCAGCGGACCGTGCGGGAGCTGGGCGGCACGGCCGTACTCCGGGTGCTCACCCCGGGGGCCACTCCGGCGGCGACGCATGGCCGGCTGCTGACCCCGCAGGAGGGCGAGCCGGACAGCTGGGTCGTCGTCGACCAGTTCGAGGAGATATTCACGCTGTGCCGGGACCGGGCCGAGCGGGCCCGGTTTCTCGATCTGCTCCTGGCCGCCCGGGAGCCGGGCAGCCGGTTGCGGGTGGTCATCGCGGTGCGGGCGGACTTCTACGGGCGGTGCGCCGAACACCGGGGGCTCGTGGACGCGCTGCGAGACGCCCAACTGCTGGTCGGGCCAATGACACCGGCGGAGCTGCGGGAGGCGGTCGTCAAGCCGGCCGCGGCCGCCGGGCTGCTGGTGGAGCGGGCGCTGACCGCCAGGCTCGTCGAAGAGGTCGCCGATCAGCCCGGCGGGCTGCCGATGCTCTCGCACGCCCTGCTGGAGACCTGGCGGCGGCGCCGGGGCCGGACCTTGACGATGGCCGCCTACGAAGCGGTCGGCGGCGTGCACGGCGCGATCGCCGCCACCGCCGAGCAGGTCTACGGACAGCTGTCGCCCGCCCAGGCAAGGACGGCCCGGCAGGTGCTGCTCCGGCTCATCGAACCCGGACAGGACGCCGCGGACACACGCCGCCCGGTCAAGCGTGCCGAACTGGAGGAGTGGGCGGACCCCGAGGTGCCCGCGGTCGTCGAGGAACTGGCCCGCGCCCGGCTGGTGACCGCGGACGCGGACGGCGTGGAACTCGCCCATGAGGCCCTGATCAGCTGCTGGCCGCGGCTGCGCGGCTGGATCGACGAGGACCGCGAGCGGCTGCGCCACCACCGGCGCCTCACCGAGGCCGCCCGCACCTGGCAGGAACTCGGCCGCGACCCCGGAACCCTGTACCGGGGCACCCACCTGGTACGCGCTGAGGAGTTCTTCGGGGGGCCCGGGCAGCACGGCGAGCTGACCTCCTCCGAGCGGGCGTTCCTCACCGCCGCGCTCGATGCCCGCGAAGCCGAACGCCGGGCCGCCACCCGGACCACCCGTAGGGCACGTCGCCTCGTCGCCGCGCTCTCCGCCACCCTGGCTGTGGCGCTGATCGCCGGCCTGGTCGCCTGGCAGCAGCACCGGACCAGCCGGCAGGAAGCGACCGACACGGCGGCCCGCCGGGTCGCCGCGGTGGCCGACGCGACGCGGACGACCGACCCCAGGACCGCCATGCTGCTCAGCGTCGCCGCCTGGCGGATCGCCCCTCTCCCCGAAACCCGTTCGGCTCTGCTCGGCGCCGCCGCCCAGACCGAACTGGACGCCTTCACCGACTCCGGGTTCGGCAGCGGAGCCGTGCGCCTGCTCGTCGATTCCGGCCGTACGCTGCTCAGTTCGAACGGCCGGGAGTGGCGGACCTGGGACGTGGTCACGCACCGCCGTATCGCCTCGGGGCTACTGCCGGACGGCCAGGTGACAGGGGCCAGTCCGGATGGCCGGGTGCTGGCCGTCGATGTGGACAGCGGCGCGGGCCTGTGGGACGTGTCGGCCGGGAAGTGGACCGGTACCGGGCAGCGTCTGCCGTCGTCGGACATTCCCAGCTTCGGTTCCAGCAACCGCAGTTACCTGGTGAGCCACCTCGAAGACGATCAGGTGCAGATGCGTTCCGTCGCGGACGGCCGGGTGCTGTTCCGGACGGCGGCGGCCGACCCGACGAACGTGGCCCTCAGCTCGGACGGTCGGCTGGTGGCCGTCTGCCCCCAAGGCGGTCCGATGACGGTCCGGGACATCGTCCGCCACCGCAGCCTCCCCGGCGGCTGGCAAAGTCCCGGAGCGAACCACTGTGACGACGACGACTCGTGGCTCGCGTTCGATGACGGCGGCGCCCGGCTCGCCGCCGTCTCGTCCGCGGGCGTGCGCGTCTGGGACACCGCTTCCGGACGGCAATTCGCCGATATCGCTGAACCGGACATCCAGAACATCGCCTTCAGCCACGACGGGGCATTCCTGGCGGTCTCAGGACATGACGAGATCATGGCGTGGCGGCTGTCTGCCCCCAATGCCCCGGTGTTCCGCCATCCTCTGAACGGCCAGCTGCTCCGCGGCGGTCTCGCCTGGGATCCCGGTCGGCCGATTCTGCGCTACCTCGAAGGCAGCACCGTCCACTCCCTCGACCTCGGGGCGGCCCTCACCGCCCCGTGGAGCAGCCACCCCCTGGAAAACGCGCTGCTCAGCCCGGACGGCGGCACGCTCGCGACCGCCGAGCGGTCCGGGAGCGGCTACCGGTTCCAGTTGCGCGACACCCGTGACGGGCACCTGATCCGTACGCTGCCCTCGCTCCCGTTGCCCGCGTCGCTCGATCCCGCCGAGCCGGCCGTGGAGTTGGACACACAGGACACCATGTCGCTGATGGCCTTCAGCCCCGACAGCACGGCCTTCACCTACAGCGTCTCCGCCACGGGCCGCGAAACCTCCCCCCAGCGGTTTGTCATCTGGGACCTGATCCGCAACCGCGAACGGACCACGCTGGACCTGGCGCACCAGTCATCCACCGAAGCGGTCCTCACGGTCGTGCTCGGTCCCGGCGGCCGGACACTGCTGGCCTCCAGGACGCGCGGCATCGGTCGTGTGAGCGGCGAGGTGTGGAACACCGCACGCCGCAGCAGAGCGGCCATGCTCTACGACCTCGGCAGTGTCCACCTGGCCGTTCGCCCCGACGGCCGGCTGCTCGCGGGAGACGTGGACTTCACCGAGCTGCCGTCCGGCCCGGTCACCCGGCGCACCCTCAGTCAGGGCGAGCAGATCAACGCCGTGGCCTTCAGCCCGGACGGCTCCCGCATGGCGGCGGGTGACATGACCGGCCGCGTGGCGCTGTGGGACGGAACTCTCCACCACCGCACGGGCGTCCTGCCGAACCTCTTCCCGGCGGCGCTCGGTGACACCCCTGAAGCGGTCAACGCCCTTGCCTTCAGCCCCGATGGCAGGACCCTCGCTGTCGCCGGCGACTCCGGCACCCTCCAGCTGTGGGACACCGCCACCCAACAACCCCTCGGCGGCAACCTGCCCACCCCCGGCGAGCCGATCCGCTCCCTCGCCTTCAGCCCCGACAGCGCCACCCTCTACGCCACCAGCGACCACACCCCGCTCCAGCGGTACCGCATCACCCCCTCCCACGCCATCACCCAGGCCTGCGCACGCACCGGCACCACTTTCACCGCGGCCCAATGGCACCTGTACATCCCCGACGCGCCCTACCACCCTGTCTGCGACACACCCCGTCCACAGTGACCACTGCATTCCCTGACGGCTGGCGTTCCCTGACCGTGGCGTGGCGTGACACGTATGCCGTTCCAGCTCCCGCGATCGCGCGCGTGACACGACGGGCCGGATTCCAGGGAACGCGTCGCTGACCTGTTTGTTTACGCCCATGAACCGGGTTGCCGGACAACTCACGGCCGCTAAAGATCACTCTCACCCGCACTGATCATCACCTCTCGATCTCACGCACGGTTGGTCACCGAGCTAAGGAATTCGAAAATGATCCGCACCCCTGTCAAGAAGTGGTTGCTCACCGTCGCAGCCTGCGGCCTGGCGTTCAGTGGCCTGGGCCTGGCCTCCGCCACGCCCGCGAGCGCGGCCAACGAGACGGACCTCAACGGGAAATGGGACAACCTGCTCCCGAGCATCTGCCAGGACGGCTCCAACCGGGGCGGCCAGAGCGTCTGGTTCTACAACACCGCCACGCACGAGCTCTACGACAAGAGCTACCAGTACAGGTCCCCGGTCTACGACCAGGTCGGCCCGGCTCGATCGATCAAGTACTACCTGAACCCGAACTGGAAGATTCTCAAGGGCCACTGCTACTACCCCCAGTCGTCCTCCTGGACGAAAGAGGGGGACGAAACAGCCTGGTCCGAGACGGCAAGCAACTGCGACAACGGCGGCCCCCTCAACTACAACGTCTCCCAGAGCTACACCACCACGACGATCACCACCAAGACGGTGGGCGGCTCCATCGTTGGCGAGCGCTCCATCGGCAAGCTGTTTGATGTCGGCGCCGGCGCCGAGTTCTCGTACTCGTGGTCCTACGGCAAGTCCGTCGGCTGGTCGCGCACTGTCGGCATGAGCGTCCCGGCTGGCAGGACGGAATGGTTCGGCGCGAGGCCCATCATGCGCGTGGTGCGGGTCAACCCGCACTTCTGGCTGGACAGCTTCACATGGAACACCGTCAAGGACGGCAACGGCTACCACACCTCCCAGGTGTGGGGCGGCTACGGTTACCGGGCCCTCGTGGACCACGACTACTACTACGACGGCACGGCGAACGTCCTCAACAGCAGCAAGCAGCCGCAGTTCCGCTTCATCCTCCACGGGCGTGCCAACAAGTACAGCGACTGCCACTGACCCGTGGCGGCACCCCTGAGATCCGAAGTGCCCGCCGGCCCGACGCCGGCGGGCACTTCGCTGTGCCCCCGGATTGTTCTGGGTGTTGGAAGGGGCTCGCCGGACAACATTCCGGCCCTGACGATCGACAGGAATCCGGAATTCCGGAACCCGTCCCTCTCTCACGTAACGGAGACCTCCCATGGCCTCTCGTCTGTTGCAGCGCGTGGGCACGTCGCTCGCCGTGCCCGCTCTCGTGGTCGGCGCGTTCGCGCTGGCCGACCCCTCGCATACGCACTCGACGTCCTCGAAGGCGTCCAGCACTCTCAACCTGAGCACCAAGGACACCGAACTCTCGGCCTCGACCTGGTACCTCGCCCACTGGGACGTCGACGCCAGCGGGGAGGGCTACGCCCACACGATCAGCCACCTGCGGTCCATCATCGACGCGCACGGCGGTCACCGGGTGAACGTCCAGCGGGGCGGCCGTAACCTCGCCGTCGACGTCACCCCGGGCGCCGGCGCTGACCACGCGTACATCGACCTCACGGTGACGACAGCCGGTGCGACCATCCACCTGATCATCAGAGTCAGCGACATGTACGTCGTCGGGTGGCACTTCTATTCGCCCCAGGCCGGCAATGTGTACATCCCGCTCAGCCGCGACCACCCCGAGGACATACCCGCGGCCGTCCTGAGCCCCACGCAGAACGGATTTACGCAGTACGGCGACATGAACGGCCACGAGAACTACAACGACCTCGCCAGATCGGCCAACACGTCGCTGGAGGACCTCAGCCTGAGCCACCAGAACCTCCGGCAGGCCGTCTTCGACCTGCATCAGAACCCGTCGCATGCGCCGGCGAACTACGTGAGGAACAAGTCGGCCGGCATCCTCCGCCTGATCATGGCCATCTCTGAGGGCACCCGCTTCCGCCCGATCGCCGCCGACCTCGGCCATCAGCTCACCACCGGCGGCCAGACCCGCATGGCCCGCTACATCGAGCTGATCCGCAACTGGCGCGGCATCAGCCGGGTCTTCACCAACCCCGGCGGCGCCTTGAACTGGGTGCACACGGTCGGCTGGGGCGACATCCGCGACCGCTCGGCCGCTGCCGCCGTCCTGATGGTCGCGCTCGCCATCCGACCCGTTACTTCCAACATCAAGGACGAACTGTGAGGCCCACGGCTCACCGCCGTCGCCGCCTCGTCCCTTGACCCGGCTTCGCCTCTCACCTCAGCGCCCACCCCGCCCGCTACAGCGGGCGGGGTGGGCGGCGCTCACTGCGAGGTTCTCACCGCCGACGTTCATCCGTCCCTGGCCCCTCGACGAGCCCCAGACGATCTTGGTCCAGGAGAACTTGGCGAGGTAGCGGCGGTTGTCGCGGCCGCCGAAGCCCCCCATGGCCTCGCCTGGCCCTGCTGAACATGCCGAGGTGGCGGGCGGTGACCGGGGCTTCGGCATGTGGGTGTGTGCGGGTTGCCCACTTGTAGATGAGCTTCCGCACGAAGGCGTCCAGGACCCGAAGGCGGCTGGCTGGCCCGGATGGGCGGGGCCGTACTGGAGCGTGAGTTGGGGAGGCCGACCGTCGCCCCCCGGGCCATGCTGCACCGCCTGCTCCGCGCAGCTTGGATTCAGTCGGCACCGCCGCGGCACTTGATCGGGTACTCGGCACGGCGCTCCAGCACCAGCTGAGTCTCGATCAGAGCGTGGCCCTGCGGTCTTCTGCTGTTCGCCCCGGCGAAGACTCCGCCGGCATCTACGGGCCCGTAGCCATCGAGCGCCCCGATCGGCGCCTTACCGCTGTTGGCCAAGCCCGCGATCACTCAGAGGTCCAAACTCGACATTCCGGGCATCATCGTGGCGAACGAGGGGCGACCTGCCTTACTTGACATCTCAGTACAGAACCGCTTAGGTTTCTGACAGTCCAGTACACAACGGTCCTGAGCTCACCGAATGGGCTGCGTGCCCGCCTGTTTCCTGGACTTCCTGAACAGCTGGCCCCTGCAAACCACCCGGAACTCGAAGGGTTGAGCGAACCATGACCGAAAAGGAAAAGCAGGAGGCGACAGCTATGACGACTTCTGCGTACGCGAGCGACGCCCTGGCCGAGGGGACCGTCGACGCGGTGGTGATCGGCGGGGGCGCCGCGGGGCTGAACGGTGCACTGATCCTGGCCCGCTCCCGCCGCTCGGTCGTCGTGATCGACAGTGGCTCCCCTCGCAACGCGCCCGCCGATGCCGTGCACGGCCTCATCGCCCTCGACGGCACCCCACCGTCCGAGATCCTTCGACGGGGCCGGGAGCAGGTGCGCCAGTACGGGGGACGCGTCGTCCACGGCAAGGTGGTCTCGGCCGAGCCTGCCGCCCCGGCGGCAGACGGGGACCTGCGGTTCACCGTCACCCTGGCCGACGGCCGTGGCATCACCGCCCGCCGCGTCCTGGTGGCCACCGGCCTGAAGGATGTGCTTCCGGAGGTGCCCGGGCTCGCCAAGCACTGGGGGCACAGTGTGCTGCACTGCCCCTACTGCCACGGCTGGGAGGTGCGCGACCAGCCCATCGGTATCCTCGCCACCAGCCCGGCTTCCATCGGCCCCGCGTTGTTGTTCCGGCAGTTGACTGAGGACCTCACCTACTTCACCCACGGCACCGACCTGGACGAGGACACCCGCGCCCGCTTCGCCGCCCGCGGCATCCGCGTCATCGACACCCCGGTCACCGAGATCGTCGACGACGCGGACGGCGCCCTCGCCGGGGTGCGCCTGGCTGACGGCCAGGTCGTGGCCCGCCGCGTCCTCGCGGTCGTCCCGCAGATGCAGGCCCGAACCCAGGGCCTGGAAGGACTGGGCCTGCCGGTGCGGGACCTGCCGAATGTGGGCCGCGCTTTCGCCTCCGGCCCGGACGGCACCACCGAGGTGCCGGGTGTGTGGGTGGCCGGCAACGTCACCGATCCGGTCGCCCAGGTCGGTGCCTCCGCAGCGGCCGGAGCACTGGCAGGCATCGACATCAACAAGAAGCTGGCCATCGCGGACACCGACGCGGCCCTCCAGGGCTGAAATCCCCAGCCACCACCCTCACCTTCACCGGCGAGGAAACCCATCAGATTCCAGACGGCTTTCAGTCATGCCCACCAAGCAAGGGAAGAAAATGAGTACCAGCATCGACCACGAGGCGCCCGCCTCCGGGAAGAAAGACTCGGGCCTTCGCGGCTCACATGCCGTGCGCTGGTGGGTGCTGGCCGTCATAGGCATGGCACAGCTCATGGTCATGCTCGACGCGACCGTCGTGAACATCGCGCTGCCCGAGGCGCAGCAGGATCTTGGCTTCAGCGACGGCAGCCGGCAGTGGGTCATCACGGGTTACGCTCTGGCGTTCGGCAGCCTGCTGCTCCTCGGCGGCCGACTGGGTGACCTGTTGGGCCGACGTACCCTCTTCGTGATCGGCCTGGCAGGTTTCGGGGCCGCGTCCGTCGTCGGCGGCTCGGCCGGCAGCTTCGAGATCCTCGTCGCGGCACGTGTGGCCCAGGGTCTCTTCGCCGCACTGCTCGCGCCCGCGGCGCTCTCCCTGCTCAGCGTGACCTTCACCGAACCGTCCGAAAGGGCGAAGGCCTTCGGTATCTTCAGTGCCTTGGGCGGGGCGGGCGGCGCGGTCGGGCTGCTGGTCGGCGGCATGCTCACCGAATGGGCGTCGTGGCGCTGGGTGATGTACGTGAACGTCGTCTTCGCGGTCCCCGCCCTGATCGGTGCCTTGCTGCTGCTGGCCAAGCCCGCGATCACCAAGAAGCCCAAACTCGACATTCCTGGCATCCTGGTGGTGAGTGCCGCGCTGTTCGCCGTCGTCTACGGGTTCGCGCACGTCGAGTCCACCAGCTGGACCGACCCGGTAGCGCTCGGCTCCATGATCACCGGCGCGGTGCTGCTCGCGGTGTTCGTCTGGCTGGAGACCAGGGTCGCGCATCCGCTGCTGCCGCTGCGCGTCGTGCTGGACCGGACCCGCGGTGGTTCGTTCATGGCGGTGTTCGTCATCGGCATGGGGATGTTCTCGATCTTCCTGTTCCTGACCTACTACTTCGCGGCCAGCCTCGGCTACTCGCCGATCAAGACCGGTCTGGTGTACCTGCCGATGGTCGCGGCCGTCGTCGCCTCGTCGACCACCATGCCTGTGCTGGTGCTGCCCAGGGTCGGCCCTAAGATCGTGATCACCGCCGGCTTCCTGGTCGCCGCAGTCGGTATGGCCATGCTGACCCAGATCGAGTTGGACAGCACCTACGCCGCCCACATCATGCCCGGCATGATCCTGATGGGTCTCGGCATCGGCGCGGTGATGACCACCGCGTTCCAGGGGGCGACCTCAGGCCTGCACCACGAGGACTCGGGTGTCGCCTCGGCGCTGATCAACACCGGTCAGCAGGTGGGCGGCTCGATCAGTACGGCGCTGCTGACCACCGTTGCCTCGTCGGCCGCGACCGACTACCTGACGTCGCACAAGCCCAGCGCGCTGGCCGCGGCGCAGGCCGGGGTCGAGGGCTACACGGCCACCCTGGCCTGGGGCTCCGGATTCTTCGTGGTCGGTGCGGTGATCGCCGCGCTCCTGATCCCGAACCGGGCCCTGGAGCCGTCCGAGGGCGAGCCCGTGATGGCCCACTGAGCCTGGATCCACCCTGGAGATGCCCTCCTTTCCTGCGATGACTGCTGTTCTCACGACACGCATCAGCGCAGGAAAGGAGGGCATCTCCATGCTTCCACCGCGACTTCTCGCCCTGCGCATCCACAACGGGCCCTTCTCCGCGATCGACCTCTCCGCCCGCCGCCCGCACACCGGAGAACTGCTGTCCACGGTGGGGGGTGGCGGAGGCCGCGGGCCTTGAGCAACGGCAACCGCGCTTACATCAGCGGCCACCTTGTTGTTACGTGCTCAGGACCGACCCCGGTGCGCCCGCGCCACCACCGGCTGGCAGCGGTGCGTACGACGGCGTCCGGCCGCTGTACTGACAGCCGTTCGCCGAAGCTGCGGCGCTGGTCCGATCAGAGCCAGCCGCCGACAGTGATCAGCCCGCGACGCACCAGCGGCTCGACGAAGGGATTGGGCCGCAACCCAGGCCCGTACGCCAGCTCCGCGATGTCGATGCGCCATGGTCTCCGCCGGTGATCGATAAGGCGGAGGTCGAAGATCCGGTCAGCGATGTAGTCGGCTGCACATCCGCGGTCCAGAAGCTGGTCTGCCGCATACACCGAAGCCGCCACCCGAAGCGAATCGGTCCACGGCCTTTTGCCGTTCCTCTTGTGCTGTGCGGTGCCCCGCGGTGAGCGCACTGCATATCGCAGTAGGGGATCACCGCGGCGCACCATCGACGGCGAAAGGAGTGGGATCAGTACGGCCGCGAGCGCTACGAGCTGTCTGTCGTCATGCGTGGGTGTTCCGTCGAGCCACGAGTTGACGCGTTCCTGCAAGGTCAAGACGGAGGCGTCGCTGACGGGCGCCGGCTGGCACATGGCCAGCGAGTGTCCGCAAGGTTCCCTGAGGTCGTAAGTCCATTCGCCCTCGTCGGTCATGTTGTCGCAGTTTCGCGGGGGTGGCGCGTCGTGCCGGAAATCGACGGTGTCCCAGCAGGACTGGCATTCGGTCACCATGTAGACGGCGTGATCAACGCACGCGAACGACCAGGGCAGCTTCCAGCGCAGGAGCCAGCGCGAGCTACTGCCGTTGCGCAGGCACCTGGGGCACCAGCGTGCCTGCGAACGGTGGAGCCACGCCCCTTTTTGCCACTGCTGAACTGCCACGCCGTCAGAAGCGAACAGCGGTAGATGCGGCAGAGCGTTGCCGGCGTAGCGTGCGAGGGTCATCGCGTGCAGGCGCTCGGCGTCGATCCCGGTCAGCTTCTCCATCCGCCGGACCACAGGATCGGACAACCGCGTTTCGGCCCCGGCGAGCCCACCCAGCCTGTCGAGGTGAAGTTCCCGCAGGAGCGGCTTCATCTCGACATCCTGTTGACGGGCCAGCTCACCCACCCAGCTGGTCAGCGACTCCCCGGGGATCGGTTGAACCACTGGTCCTGTCAGCGTCGGGCGCGGTGGGCGACGCTTCTGCACGGTCTTCTTCACGGTGCTCACGTCGCGAATCCTGTGGCAGATGCGCTCTGTCGAACCGTGGCTTGAGGGCGGACCACCAGTGTGAGTGACCGAGGCATGTCGGCGTTTACTCATCCCGGCCGGGGGCGTGTCACCCGTCAGGACGCTTCCATTGTGTTATTCGAATAGCACCATGGAAACGTTGGAGCATGAACGACACCCAGCTGGATGACTACGACGTAGTACGCCCCGTCGTCATCGACTCCTCGAAGCGCACGCTCCTGCTGATCCCGTACGGACCCGACGAGGAGAACTGCTGGACCCTGCCGACGGTCCCCATGCGTTCCGGCGAGACTTGCCGTCGGTCGGCAACTCGCCATCTGCGGAAGGTCGCGCACCTTCCGCCACTGCGAATCTCGCCGCTCATTGGCCGGCTCGCCCGCAGGGACGCACCCCGCGGGATCCAGTACGTCCTCGTAGTCCGCTCTGCCGTGGACAGCTGGCCGCCATCCGTCCGCTTTGCACTCGCCCCGGAGGCTTGCTGGTGGACAACGGCCGAGTTGCGGTAAGCCGACGCGGTGGTCGAACCCGCCGAACTGCTCGACTTCATGGACGGCTACTGGGAGGGGTGGCTGCCGGACGGAGAGATCTCGCTCGAGTAGTGGTCTGACTCGACCGTGGCCTTCGGGCCCGGACAGCGCGACCAGGGGCCAAGCCATCTCGCACGTCTGAACCCCGGCAGGGAGAGCGACCAGTGACCGTGCACGCCATCGAGATCACCCTGACCCACACCGTCGATGCCGCCGAACTCAGGGCCGCACAGCAGGAAAGTGACTTGCTGCTGGCGGCTGCCGACGATCGGAAACGGCTCGTCGTGCTGGTGACCGCCAAGGACGAACGTGGAGCCGTGAGAAAGATCTGGAGACGGCTGGAGGACGCCCTCCCCATCGATGTGCTCTGCACCCTCTATCCGGGGCCCGACGGGAAGTACCTCATGAGCATCCCGATGAGCGAGGAAGTGCATGGGCAGGTTCAGAGGCTGGCGGCCGCCGAGCAGCGAACGCCGGAGGTCTGCTTGGAGCAGGCGATTGCAGAGGCTCTGGCTCGTGACCGGTCCACTCGCCGAGCACAGTTGGACTGCGCACTTAACAAGCTGCTGCGAACCTACAGCCCCGGAGAGATCACCGGGGCTGCTGCTCGGAGGATCACGGGATGACGCGCCCGTTCATGCATCCCTTACGGCTGTTGCGTCTCCACAGCCACACGAATCGCCTCCCGAATGCGAAGATCCACGGTTCCGTCCTGTGCCAAGCCGGAAAAGTGCCGCGCAGAGCGCGGGTGATCGCGTAGAACCGCTGCTACGAGTTGGGCTGCCTGGCCCGACAGTGAGCGCAGCCACGGTGCGATCCGGTCTTGGGCATTCCACTGGTCCCACGCGGCGTCCCAGGTGCACATCGTGCGAGTGGACTCGTCAAGGAGGTCCCAGTCGTCCTTCGCTGCGGCGAAATTCGCAATGGTGTGAAGCCACATCGCGGCTCGGGCAGCTTCAACGAACTGGACCCGTCGTGTTCCTGGGCCATCGGCATGGTCGGCCATGGCCTTGAAGAGGCGTTCGCTTCCTTGGACGTTGCGGGACAGCCAGGGACCTGCCTGTTCGGCCGGGAGACCAGTCAGCGTTTTGAGGTACAGCTCATAGTCTTCTGGATGGTCCGCGATCAGTTCGAGCAGGGACGTCACCGCTGCCGGGTCACCGGCGCGTGTCCGTTCCCACAGCCGCTTTGCTCGTTCTGTCGGCGGTTCCGCTGGTTCAGTGAGCTCCCGGTTGATCAGTTCGCGGAGATCCTGGACGGTCTGGGACCTCTGCTTGGGGTCGGGATGGGTGGCGACTCGAGTCACGTTCCTCCACGGGCCCGGGGGAGGCAGGAGCTGCACATTCGTCTGTGGGTACTTGCCTGTAAGCGCCCACGCAATGACGCGTCCGATGCCATAGATGTCGGCGGCTGGTGTTGCTTCGTGGGCGGCAACGAAGAGTTCAGGTGCTGCGAAGCCCTCTGTGCCGATCTCGAAGCGGGTACGTCCGGCCTTTGTGGTCTGGCCTCTCGGCCGCCGGACGATCCCCCAGTCGGCAAGAGTCCATCTGCTGTCCAGTAGCAGAATGTTCGACGGTTTGACGTCGCGGTGGAGCCAGTCGTGAGTGTGAGCAAGTTCCAGTACGTCCATCAGCGCCTCGATCAGAGCACGCAGTTGTGCAGGGTCCTTGAGGTCGTCGCGTCGGTCCTCGGCAGTCGCCTGTGCCATTGGCATGACGAGCCATCCGTCTTCCGGGTTGGAGTCGAGGATGGGCATGTAGTGGGGATGCCGACCGAGGAGCTGGGAAATCTCGATCTCTCGGCGCATCCGTGCGGCGGGTGTTTCACGTTCTGAGCTCCGACGTTTGAAAGCGACTTCGGCTTCGGTCGGCTTGTGTACAGCACGGAAGACTTGTGCTTGTCCGCCTTCCTCCATAGGAAGGCGATCGAGGCGGTAGTCCTTCCGGTCGCCGCGGGCTTGAGCGCGTACCAAGTCGTACGGCGAAGTGCCCATCTCAGCCGCAGACGTGGGGTTGGCCGTCGGCTGGGACGGGCTAAGGATCATGGGCCGCGCCTGTACGGGAATGCGGCGCCCACCGTAGATGGGGTGACCGCTGATGGAGTCGACAGGGACGAGCGTGTAACCGTCTCGGGCCAACAGGGTGTTGAACAGTTCCTGCAGCTCTCGCAGCTCGTCCGCGTCAGCCCGCACAACAGGGTGCAGCATTTCGGAGAGGAAGCGCAGAAGGACGGTGTCTGGTCCGCTGCTCAGTCCGAATCGCTCGTCGGTGAAGACCCAGTCCGCTTCCCAGTCGTCATTGTTAGAGCGGTGCTGATAAATGTCGCCTTCAGCCGTTTTGAATCGTGAGTCGTAGCTTGCAAACGCATCCAAAGCGAAGATTCGTTTGAGGAACTCTGCTTCTTCCAACCTTCCGGCCCAGTCGACATTCTGCAGTCGAAGGGTGTCGAAGAGCCGCATACGGGTGACCTCGGTGATGCGAGCTCGTTGGCCCTCGGCCATGCGTATGTCCTGCGGCTGGAGGAGCGCCGACGCCTGTCCTCCTTCCAACGCTTGCCGCCAGTGCTCGTTCGGGGCAGGAAGAGATGGCTTGACCAGGATGCGGTCGATGTCCGGTCGGCCGTTCTGACTGGCCACTTCAGCGATCGTTGGAAGCAAGTGGTCCAGGACCTCGTCGCCGAAGCTGGGGAAGTCCACCGGGTCGATGTAGAAGACTGCAGCCCAGTAGTAGTCGTGCCAGTTGGTGGCCGTTGTATACCCGTCCTCCGTCTGCTCGAAATCCAACTTCTCAACCGCGCGGAGCAACTCCGTCGCACCGATGTCCGAGCGAGAAGAGAAAATCGCGGCAGCCTGTGCCAATACGCGCTCCCCGCGCTGCCCCTGTCCACTTTCCATCACCTATGCCCCCTTGCACGCAGTCGGACATGGCCCGCACCCGAGTCTGCGCATTGCACCGGCGCGGCCAGCCGACGTCCTCCCCCACAACAAGCCCCTCCACGCCAAGCGGAGGAGAAGCCAGCCTAGTGACCCTTGCGAAGCTACACAGGCAAGAACTCGGCAGCTTCACCAGAGATGCCTGGACATTGCCGCTCGCCGACGCTGCAATCACGGTTTGAAGGTCTGGGGGAGGGAAGCGATGGGCTTGTTGGGTCCGCTCTGTTGGCAGAGGCTGCCGAGCGCGGTTGAACGAAGCGGCACGGCACGCCACGGTGCATGTCCTGGTTACGCTCAGCGGCAGGACGAACTTCGCCTCGGCGCCACGGTACTTCGGCGGGTTCGCGACATGCGCTCATGGTCGCCGGGGCAACGTCGATGCGGACAGCCAACTCGTCCTTAGCGGAATCGGTGGCCGGCCCCGCGGGCACGGTTGACTCGGCTGACAGCTCCAGTGATGTTCAACCGGTACTGGATCATCTGCTCGCTGACGCCGAAGCGTGCCGCAGCCTCGGGCTTTGTGAATCGTCCCCTTGCGATGGCGAGGGCCGCGTCTTCCGGGACCAGGAGGACCCCGGAGAGGAACTGTGCCTCGTCCTCGATGTCCTGATCCCAGAGGCGACAACCTCGGTCGTCCAAAGCCGGAGTAGGGCGGTGGTGCAGGAGCCCGTGCGAGGCTTCGTGAGTGATGTTGCTGCTGATCCTGCCGTTGGAGTGGCTGTCGTTGTGCACGATGGTCCGCTTGGATCCAGCGAAGACGGTGACCGCTGAGAAGGCGTCGGGATCCTCGTTGAGCAAATGGTTGGCGCCCCGTGATGCTGCGGCCATGGTGGAGAGCGCGAGGACAGGAATCGCTAGGTGATCTGCAAGGACGAAGGGGTCGAGCCGGTCGAGAGCTCCGAGGCGGAGCTCTGACCGAACTTCGAGGGCGAGAGAGTTGGCTTCGGTTTTGAAGCCCCGTCGAAACGCCATGTTGCCTTAGTCCTTTTGACGCAGCCGTTCGTAAGTGATCTTGATGACTTCCTCCAGCGCTGCAGCCGACTCCGGGGAGAGGTTGCGGTCGCTGCGGAGATAGGTGGAGATCATTGCCAGCGGGTCCGCCGTTGGCCTGTCCTCGCCCTCGGAACGGACGAAGTCGTCCGCGTCGAGACCGGACCACGCGCACAGCGCTGCAAGCCCATCCACGTCTGGCCTCTTGCCCTGGGCCATTCGGGTCAGCGTGGAGGCGCTCACTCCTGAACCTGCAGCCACCTGCTTCCAGTTGAGGCCTCGCGCGAGCCGCGCGGCGTCCAGGGCCGCATAGAAGCCTTCAGCATCAAACCATCCCTTTTTGCTCATGGAGTCTCCAGCTGATTGCAATCTCGCAATCGAGCGTCTATGTTGGCACTGTTCGACTCTAGCAATTGAGAGTCGTTCCTGCAATTGTGATCAAGGAGAGTGGAGTATGGGCAGCACAGTAGAGCAGGCGGATGTGCAGTCTTCTGGCAAGGGACACTCGGTCGCCATCACGGTCAATAACAAGGCCGTGGCGATCATCGGCCCCAGAGTCACCGGCCTCCAGATCAAGGAGGCCGCGATCGCCCAGGGTGTGGAGATCGAGCTGGACTTCCAGCTCTCTCAGGAGCTGCCCTCAGGCGAAACCCGCATCATCGGCGACACCGATGTGGTGACCGTGAACAAGAAGTCCGTCTTCACCGCCGTCGCCGGCGACGACAACTCCTGAGGACGGGCACAGCGTGACCCCCGCAGTGAGCAAGGCCGTCGATGAGGTGCGCGCCGCCTTCCCGGACGCGGCAATCCGCGTCCGGGAAGAGCCGGACGGCGGTGCGGTCGTCCTCGTCGAGGATGTCGATCCCGGCGCGCAGTACGAGCAGCGGTCCACCTGGATCGGCTTCCGGATCACGTTCCAGTACCCGTACTCGGACGTCTACCCCCACTTCGTACGCGGGGACCTCGCTCGCGTTGATGGAGCTCCCCTTGGAGAGGCCATGACCTCGACCAGCTTCGAGGAACGCCCCGCGGTTCAGATCTCCAGGCGTTCCAACCGCCTCAACCCCGCCACGGACACCGCCGTCATCAAACTGCACAAGGTGCTGACATGGCTCCGCAGCCGATGACCGGCCCCTGGACGCTGCGCATGCCGGCCGCCATGGCTGCCACACTCCGCGCGCACCTATTCCCCGGAGATGGCGATGAGCACGGCGCAGTGATCGGAGCGAGTGTCGTCACCACCGCTCGCGGCACCCGCCTGCTCGGACACAGGCTGTACCTGGCCGAGGACGGTGTCGACTACGTGCCCGGACAGCGCGGTTACCGGATGCTGACCGCCACGTTCGTGCGTGACCGCGTCCGAGACTGCCGATCCCAGGGCCTGGCCTACCTGGCAGTCCACTGCCACGGCGGAATCACACGCGTTGCCTTCTCGGGCACAGACCTTGCCTCTCACGAACGCGGATACCCAGCCCTGCGCGACATCCTCGGCTCGACGCCCGCCGGCGGCCTGGTTTTCGCCACCGATGCGGTCGCCGGTGACCTGTGGCTCCCCGACGGCGGACGGACGGAACTCGAACGAGCCGTGATCACCGGATGGCCGATCAAGACCCTGTATCCCGAACCCCCACCACCCCCGACGTCGGACCCGACCTACGACCGTCAGAGCCGCGTCTTCGGAGACCGAGGGCAGGCCATCCTCGCGGCACAAAAGGTGGCCGTCATCGGCGCCGGAGGGGCTGGATCCCTGATCGTCGAATACCTCGCCCGTCTCGGAGTCGGCGAACTTGTGGTCATCGATCCCGACCGGGTCGAAGTGACCAACCTCCCCCGCCTCGCCGGAGCCCGCGCCCGTGACGCCCACACATGGCTGACGGACCCCGCCAGGCCACGATGGCTCCAGTCGTTGGGGCACCGGTACGCAACCCCCAAGGTGAGGGTCGCCCGTCGCTTGGCGCGACAGGCCAATGGCCGCATCCGCGTCCACGCGCTGCAGGCAGACGTCACTCAGAGCGCCATCGCCGCGAACCTCGTCGACTGCGACTACATCTTTCTTGCCGCCGACTCGATGCAGGCGCGTCTGGTCGTCAACGCGCTCATCCACCAATACCTCATCCCGGGCGTACAGGTCGGCGCGAAGGTCCAGGTCGGTCCTGGAGGC
Source organism: Streptomyces sp. 351MFTsu5.1 (assembly GCF_000383655.1). Lineage (NCBI taxonomy): Bacteria > Bacillati > Actinomycetota > Actinomycetes > Kitasatosporales > Streptomycetaceae > Streptomyces > Streptomyces sp. 351MFTsu5.1. The sequence continues at coordinate 324,727 of NZ_KB911776.1, forward strand.
GATGTCACCGACGTCTTCAGCGTTGTGCGGCCGCTGGCCCCCGGTTTCGGCTGCCTCTGGTGCAACGGATTGATCAGCCCAGCCAAGCTCCAGGAAGAGGCGCTGACGACTGAACAGCTACGACAGCAGCGGTACGTTCAAGACGAAACGGTCCACGCCCCCAGTGTCATCAGCCTCAACGCCGTTGCTTCCGCCCATGCAGTCGATGACTACCTCCACTCCGTGACCGGACTTCTGCCAACTGAGTACGAGCCGCGCTGGCGCCGATTCCATCCACTGGTACCAAAGGGACCGCAACGAGTCCGATGCGACGTTCCCCGAGCCGAGGCGGACTGTACTGAGTGCTCGGATACAGGCCGTCTCGGCCAGGGGCACAACGCTTCGCTGCCTACCAGGTAGAGGAATTTGTCGCAGGCCGAATGCTCGCGGGCGGCGAGCCTCTGCGATAGGCGGACGACGATCACGATGGGTTCTCGTTCACGCGGGAGCAGCCTGGTCCTGTGCAACCCATCTGCATAGTGGGAAACGATCTTCAGAGAGCCGGGAAATGATCTTCACGTGGTCGATGTAGTACCTGACCAGCTCATTCCGTCGGTTCCCCACCATGAAGAGCACTGACGTTGAGTGCTTCTGAGCAGCGACGAAACGGTCGTCATCGTAATTACGATGGCGGCCGTTTTGCTTTGCTGGTGGTGCGCGGGGGATCCAGCGGTGCGGGCGCGCGTCCGGTTGGCCCGGGCTGTGGGGGCGCCGGGGTTGTTGGCGGTGTGATTTTCCTTTCGGTGTGAGGTCTCTCTCACCGGCCGCCGCGACACTTGGATCACTGGGGGCGGACGCCGTCGTCGGTCAGGCTCACCAGCCGCATGACCGTGAGGGTCATCGTCCTTGCCGGCCCGTGGCCCCGACGCGGCCCTGGCCGAGCAGCACGGCGCCCGTGTCCCAGGCCCTCACCAGCCGCCTCGCCGGCAGCCTGCGCGAGCGCGGCCTCAGCGCCAAGCGCCTTGCCGTGCCCGCCTTCGCCGAGGCGATGGACGACGACTTCGGCGTTCCACAGGCGCTCGCCGTCGTTCACACCACGGTCCGGCAGGGGAACGCCGCGCTGTCCGCCGACGACAAGGAGGCGGCGACGGCAGGCCTCGCCGGGGTGCGGGCGATGCGCCGGGTGCTCGGCCTGGACCCACTGGACGAGCAGTGAACCGGGGCCGACGACCGGGTGGAGGAGTCCCACGGGGTGATCGACAGGCTCGTGCGCCTTGACCAACTGCAGCACTCCGGGAACGGCTACACCGGGTACACAGCGACAGCCGCACCAGGAAAGGTGCCTCGCATCTGCGCCGAAAGCCGCTGATGCGAGGCATCCCTGGACCTGGGTGACCGACCACGGAGACACCTGTCGCCTACTTCGCCGGCCGCTTTGCCTTCGCCAGCCGGGTGAAGTTCTCCTCACCGTGTCCGGAGTCGACGAGTTCCTGCAGACGCTCCTCGACCATGGACGCGACAGGGAGGTCGGGCGACAGCCGCAGAGCGTTGCCGATGTCCTTGCGTGCCAGCTGTGCGCTGAACTGGCGCGGATACAGGTCACTCAACATCTGCTGACCGAACCGCTCCAGCATGCGGCTCGAACCCGATGACGCCTTCAGTGCCTCCAGAACGGTTTCAGGCGCAAGTCCCAGCTGATCCGCCAGATCGAAGCCCTCACCCAGGACCAGCACGTTACCCAGATGGATGACCTGGTTGACCAGCTTCATCGCCTGCCCCTGGCCGAGGCCGCCGGTCCAGAACACGTTGCTGCACAGGCTCTCGACGAAATCACGGACATCCTCCGTGACGTCGTCCGTGTGCGCTCCGAGGTATCCCGTCAGACGCCCGTCGCGAGCGAGCTCCACGCTCCCCGACACCGGGCAGTCGACGTATCCGATCCCACGATCGCGCAACAGCTCGGCCGCCTTCCTGGCGGACAGCGGGTCGTGCGAGGAGAAGTCCACCACGCACGACGCCGTCTCGAGGTCTCCGACGACGTCCAGGACCTCGGTGGCCGACGGCAGACAGAGCGCCACGATCGGACGACCCCGGACCTCCGCCGTGGACCGCAAGCCGCCGGCCTCGACGAACGCGGCGACCTGGCCGCGCTCTCCTCCCGCGCGGACCGTGTAACCGGACGCGACAGCGCGACACGCCATCGGCAGTCCGAAGACTCCGAGGCCGTACCAGTCGACCGCTGTCATCGGCGCAGCTCTCCGCCACAGTCCTCGACCGCGGGGAAGGAGTCCGACAGGAATACCGTCTGCGCCATCATGCGCAGCCCAGACATCTTCTCCCGGAAGGCCTCGATCGTCTCTTCCGGATGGATCGTGTCGATCACCGCGTTGTCCCCGAAGGAATTGAACTGATGCGAAGTACCGCGCGGGATCTGCATGTCGACGATCGATGATTCCGGCACCCAGAAGCTGTACCGGTTGCGAGTACTGTCCGGCATTTTGTCGCACTCCACCTCCAGCTTGAAAGGTGTTACTCCATCGACATAGGTGTAGTGGAAGGGCGAGAGCGCGGACACACGAATGGTCGTGTCCTCGCCTGTGATCAGCCGCACCATCCGCGCACCCGTGTGGTAGTGCATCCGCGAACAGGCGCCCCGATCACCGACGTTGAACAGGTCCATGACGTAGCGGCTTGCGGAGTACCCGTCCATGGGCTTGGCCAGCATGTAGACGAGACCCTCTTCGAAGTACTGTGCGCGGACCACCCCGTCGTTGTCCGGAGTCAACGCCGGTTCCGCTGCATGGCCGTTTCGGACGACCTGCGCCATCGCGCTCACCAGGGCGTTCGCGGCTATCGCCGGCAGCGATGCGACCGGCGTGACGATACAGGACCCCGCATCCTCGAACCTGTCGAGGTCATGGACCTCGTTCTCGTCGTCGGGATTGTTCTTCAGAGTTTCGGAAGCCATGAGTTCTCCACTTTTTTGGACTGATGCAGGCTGAAGACGGCAGGCGCCAAGAGAAGAAGGCCCGGGGCGCCCTGCGGAGCGGGGTGCGATGCCGCGGTTCAGAGCGGCTCCCCCTCGACCACGACGGCTGCCTCGACCGCGGCGCGGCGCGTGAGGCACTCCGCCCGGTCCGCACCGGTGATCACCGCGTAACCGACCCGGGAACGGAAGCTGTTCGGCGGGAGCCGGACCTGCCGGCCCTCCGGCACGATGGTCTCGAATCGCTCCAGGCCGGGGAGATCGCCGGGATCCCTGTCGAGCCGCAGCCGCCGAAACGTCATGTCGTGGGGCGGATAGATCATGTGGACGGCAGCCACCCGGGAACGGTCCGCAGCAAGCCGCGGTTCCCGTCCGACAGCGATGTCGGCGGTGGCCGCCGACAGGTCGACGCCGGTGGCCAGCTTGCCGAGGTGAGGAATCAGGTCGCCGCCGAGGCGGACGTTGATCTCGATGATGCGCGGGCCGCGGCTGGTCAGCCGGAACTCGGTGTGAGTCGCCAGGTCGTCGAGGCCGGCCGCGCGGTGTGCCTCGCGCACCAGGCGCAGGGCCTCGTCCACGCCCGGGTGGGGTGCGGCCGGCACGATGTGACCGACCTCCTCGAAGTACGGCGCGAGCCCCAGGACCTTCTCCGCCACGAACAGGGGGTGGGTGACACCCCGCCAGGTGAGACAGTCGACACTGAACTCGGGTCCGTCCAGGTACTCCTCGACCAGCACACCGGCAGGTCCGTCGATCTCACTGAACCGGGCCCGGGTGCCGGCCGTCATGGCGTACCCGGCGAGGAGCTGCTCCTTGTCGTCCGCCCGTACGACGCCGATGCTTCCGCCCAGATCCCGGGGCTTGAGCACGACGGGGTAACCGATGTCCTCGGCGGCGGCGAGAGCTTCCTGTTCGTCCGTCACGACCGCGAACCGCACCGGTCCGATACCGGCCGCGTCGAGGCAGGTCCGCAGTGCCGCCTTGTCCTTGCAACGCCGTACGGCAGCGGGCGTGGCCTGGGGAAGTCCCAGTTCTGCGGCCAGGTCCGCCACCATCTCGACCAGCGCGTCGTCGTAGGTGACGAGACCGTCTGGTGTCTCCGCACGTGCGATTGCGGAGACGGCGACCGGATCCCGGGGATCGGCCTGACAGAACCGGCTGACGTACGGCTGCTGCCAGGAGAGATCCCTGTCGTCGACGAGGATCAGGTCCACGACCGCACTCATGTCGGCCAGGATGTACTCGCGGAAGGGCCGTCCCGTGCTCGCGATCATCATGAGGCGTTTTCTGGTCATGTGTGTGTCTTTCTCTCTGCCGGAACGGGGCTGCCCTGGCGCAGAGCCCAGGTCGAGTCGCTGCCGGCGTCGCTGACCTCGATGCCCATCCGGGACAGCTGCGCGCGGATGGTGTCGGCCCGTTCCCAGTCCTTGCGGGCGCGGGCGGCGGTGCGGTCGGCGACCAGCCGGTCGATGACGTGCTGCTGCCCGAGGGGCAATTCACCGGTGTGCGGCTGGTGGGCGAGTTCTGCGGGGTCCAGCGTGGTGAGGCGCAGTCCGAGGAGGGCGTCCGCGGCGGAGAGGACGACGTGCAGGCCGCGGTCGGTGATGTCCGGGCTGCGGACGGCCTGCTGGAGCTGGGCCAACACCTGTGCCGTGTTCAGGTCCGCGCAGATCGCGCTGTCCATGCCGTCGAGAATTCGGCGGGCGGCCGGGTCGTCGGCGGGCAGCAGCCGTCCGGCGTCCTGGTAGGTCTCGATGGGCGGGTGGTGCGTCTCGCCGCGCGGGTGCGGGATGGTGGGCCGGCGCCGGGCCAGCAGTCGGCGCAGCGTGGCCTGGGCGGCGACCACACCGTCGTGGGTGTAGGCCAGGTCCCGGTGGTAGTGGCCCCGCAGCAGCAGGAGGCGGAACGCCATGGCGTTGAGCCCCGCGGCGGTCAGGTCGCCCAGGTGAGGTGCCCGGTGTCTGACCATGGGCTGGTCGGCGGCGGTCAGTGCGCCGTGGTGCAGCCAGTGCCTGACCCAGGGGCGTGCGTCGGCCAGGTGGGCCTCGCTCTGCGCGATCTCGTTGACGTGATGCAGGGAGCGGTGGTGCCGGCCCCCGGTGTGGATGTCGGGGTGCGGGCCCAGTAGTGCCATGCTCGCCGCGCTGCAGGGCAGATGGCTGCCCGGCAGGCCGCGGCCCCACGGCGAGTCCCAGCTCTGGCCGGTGCCCGCCGTTTCCGCGTCAGGACCGGTCAGCCGCCACAGTGCGAAGTCGTTCTTGTTGCGCCGGCCCCGGATGCTCTCCGCCCGGACGCCGTCGCGCTGGGCGTCCAGGTCCATCCCGGCGAGCTCTCCGTAGCCCGGTGAGCGGGAGGTGTCGAAGTACAGTCCCGAGTCGAGCCGGTAGGCCAGGCCGCGTCGCTCCAACTCGGCCGCCATGCCGATCATTTCGCCGATGTGATTCGACGCCCGGGGGTAGTGGGCGGCGGGCAGGACGTTCAGGGCCGCCAGGCTGTCGAGGAATTCCTTGATGTGGACCTCGGGGTCCGTGCCCTGCGGTACTCGGGCCCGGACCACATCGGTGATCATCATGGCCTGCCGGACGGAGTGCCCCTTCCAGCGCAACGCCCGCCGCAACAGGTCCACGCACACAAAGCCGCGCAGGATGCCCAGGTGGGCGGAGGCGAACGCGACCGGTCCGCAGCTGTACATGCGCACCTGGTCGCCCTCGGACCCGGACGGCTGGAACACCTCGAGCCGGCGGCTCAGCGAGTTGTACAGGCGAAGCTCCGCCCCGGTGCTCACGGGCGCTCCCCTTGATCCCTGTCCACCTCTTCGGCGAGCCGCCGTCGGATGATCTTCCCCGTGCTCGTCCTGGGGACCCGGTCGGCGAAGACGATCCGCCGGGGCAGCGCGTTGGCGGAGAAGGCGGTCTTCAGGTGCTGGAAGACCTCGCTCCGACTGCGCTGCGGCGACACCACGACCGCGGTGACGGCCTCCCCGTCCACGGAGTCGGGGACAGCGACGCAGGCGGCGTCCACCACGCCGTCGAGCCGTAGCAGGGCGCGCTCCATCTCCTCCAGGGAGACCGCCTCGCCCCGCACCTTCGCCATGTTCTTGGTACGGCCCGTGATGACGAGAAGGTTGCCGGGGCTCTCGGCGGACACCACCTCGTAGCCCAGGTCGCCCGAGTGGAACCAGCCGCCCCGGAAGGCCTCTTCGGTGGCTTCGGGGTTTCCCGCGTACCGGGACATGACGTTGTGGCCGCGCATCCGGATCTCGCCGATCTCGCCCGGCCGGGCACGGTCGCCGGAATCCGTGAACACCGCGACCTCGTTGCCGTACACGGCGGTGCCGATCGAGGGAATGTCGGTGTCGAGCATGAGACGCCGGTACTCGTCCTCCGAGAGGTCGAGCGGCACCGTGGTGGAGAAGTTGGTCGTCTCGGTCAACCCGTACCCCTGGACGATCCGGACGCCGAACGCGCGCCGCACCTCGGCACACGTCCCGGCGGACAGCGGCGCGGCCGCGGTCAGGAAGTACTCGAAGTCCGAGGGGAGCTGAGGCTCGCGCCAGGTCTGCAGCAGCGAGTCGAGAACACTGGGCACCGCACTGGCGAACCGCGGGCGGTACCGCTCGACAAGACCCGGGTACTGGAAGGGGCTGAACGAGCCGGCCAGCACCGTGTGGGCGCCCGAGAACAGCGGGGAGAACAGAGTGGTGTGCACGCCGTTGGCGTGGTGGATCGGCAGGAAGCCCAGGATGCGCTCGCCGGGGCGGACCCGGTGGTGGCGCCGGAAAGCCTCGGCGTTGGCGGCGCCGTTGCGGTGGGTCTGCGCCACGATCTTGGACGCCGCCGTGGAACCGGACGTGCCGAAGAGCAGTGCGTCGGCGGCGGCCCGCACCTCGGGGAGGTCACGCCCGCCCGTGTCGGCCGGGACGTCCGGCAGAAGGGACGGGGCCGGCACGGTGACAGCGCCCGGCAGCGGATCCCTGTCGCGCAGTACCGCCGGCGGGCACAGCACCGTCACCACCGACTGACTGCCGCTCTGCTGGAGCGCACGCTCGGCCGGATCGCCGGGGTTGAGCAGCAGACAGGCGGCACCCGCGCGCAGAACGCCGAAGAGGGTGGCGATGGAGACCGGCTCGTTGAGCGGCATGAGCGCGACCACGTCGCCCGGAGCGATGGCGAGCTCACGCCGCAGCCACCCCGCCAGCCGGGCGCTCCACAGGTCGAGCAGCCCGAAGGTCAGTACGGTCTCGGTGCCGTCGGCGGCGACGGCGGTCAGATAGGGCGCGTCGGGCATGTCGCGGACACGGGCCGCCAGCGCCGCCAGCACTGTGGAGTGGCGGTCGGCGTACTGGGCCGAGGGCACGCCCTGATAGGTGTGGACGGCGGCCTGATCCTGCTCGGCGCCGGTCATGCGTCGTCCCGACGCCGGTTCTCGACCGCGCCGTCGTCGGTGAGGCCGCGGACGGCGGCGGCCACCGTGCGCACGGACACGAACGTGTCGTGCGTGATCAGACCGGAGGGGAAGCGGACGCCGAAGGTCCGCTCGATGTCCATGATCAGTGCGGCGATGGTCAGCGAGTCCACGCCGCGGGCCGTCAGCGGGGTGTCGAGGTCCGCGGGCTCCTCTGCGTCTCCTGCCTTGAGGCGTCGGATGACCAGCTCCTCGACCGTCTGCGTCACGTCGTTCATCCGTGCGCTCTCTTCCTCTCTCGGGATACCTGTCTGTGTCTGTGTGAAGCGGGCGTGCCCCGCGACTCCTGCGGGAGCCGCCGGGCACCTTGCGGCATCGCCGCTTTCCCGCCGTACGAAGGCTGCTTCAGCTGCCGCCGGGCCGTCCGGTCCTCGACGGCCGGGTTCGCCAGGGCTCGGTCCCCGCAGCGCATCCGTCGGAGGAGGGAACGTCAGCCATGGGCGTGCCCTCGCGGTTGCCGAAGACTGTTCGACTGCGGCTCCGGTGCGGTCGAACGCCTGGTGCTCCGGGTGCGGTTCTGGTGGACCGTCAGCCGGTCGAGGGCCACGGAGAGTTCCTCCCAGCGGCGGGCGCTGGTGATGCGCACGGTGCCGCCCGACAGACCGAAGGTCAGCAGGCCCGGGAAGACGGACACGCCCGTCTCCCGGAGCAGATCGCGGAAGCAGAGGTAGGAGTCGGCGTAGTCGTCGAAGCTCAGGGCCAGGTTGATGGAGTACGCGGCGGGCATGACCGAGACGCCCGGCAGATCGAGGCCGCCGGTCACCGCGTCGCGCAGCGCCGTCAGAGATTCCTGCCGGGCCAGCCGGTCGGAGCGGTAGGCGCTGTAGGCGGCGGCCAGGGCGCGTGGCTGGACACCGTAGCCCGTCTCGAACTCACCGCACTGCTCTGTGCCCGGCTCCTCGACTCCCGTGACGATCCAGCGCTCCATCCGCGCCAGCACCTCGACGAGGGTGTAGAAGAACGAAGGCGGTCCGCCGAAGGTTGTGGACGCGTACTCGTAGTACTCGTCGACGAAGGCGCGGTCGGCGATGATCCAGCCCACCTTGAGGCCGGGGGCGGACCAGTTCTTCGACAGGCTGCTCACCCTGATGACATTGGGCGCGGCGCGCAGTTTGGACAGGGAGACCGGTCGGCCGAGCCACTCGTGGCACTCGTCCAGCACGATGGCCGTGTTCGGAGACGCCGCCTGGATCAGTTCGTCGAGTTCCTCCTCGGAGACCAGCGCGCCGGTGGGGTTCGCCGCGGTCTGCAGCAGCACCAGCGGTGTGTCCGGGCGCAGTTGGTCGATCAGCGGGCGCAGCGACGTCGTGCCGTCCCGGGCGGGCAGCGGCACCAGCTTCGTGTCGGCGCGCCGGGCCACGGACTCGACGAGCGGCGGGTAGTTGGGCAGGGCGCACAGGGCGGGCGCGGTGCCGGTGCCGCCGAGCAGCAGGAAGTCGGCGAGGGTGCTGATGGCGAAGGTCGCCCCCATCGTCAGGGCGATGTTCTCCGCCCCGTACGCGGAAAAGCCCATCCGAGCCGACTCGTACCTGGCGACCGCCTCGCGCGACGCTTCCCGGCCGCGGGAATCGGAGTAGCCGTACCAGTCACGTGTGAGTGCGTAGCTGACGCACTCCTTGAGGACCCCGGGCAGCCCCCATGCCTCCTCGTCCACTGCGCCGCCGGAGAGGATCACGTCGGCAGTGGGGCGCAGATCGCCGTAGAGGTCGTCGCGGAAGTAGTAGTTGAACATCTCCTTGACGAAACGGACCGTGGCCCGCGAGGACAGGATCTCCTCGCTGCCGAACTGGCGGCGGACCGTCGATTCCCGCCAGCGGACGGCGAGTTCGGGTCGTGTGCTGTGCCGGCCGAGCTCGGCCTCCAGCCGGCCGAGGTACAGGTCGCGCAGTTCCATGGGGTCCGCCGGATCGGCGGCCCGCCGGAAGATCTCGGTCATCCGGTCGTCCGGCGAGGGGTCCATGACCACCCCCGTGGACGGCACCACGGTGCCGGCTCTGCGGGCGATCTCCTCGGGCACCGCGAGAGGTGCGCCGGTCGCCATGCCGGAGAACAGCCCCGATCCCATGGTCATCGCTCCCCCGTGTGCCGTGCGGTCCTGATCCGGAGCCGCTTCAGGTGGCGGCGGGATCCGGGCTGATGGGCCGCGCCGGATGTGCGGCCGTGGAAGAAGCAGGTGTTGTCGATGGCGGCGACGGTGCCGTGCGCCCAGTGGACGGCACCGGCCGGCTCATGCGCGTACATGGCGGCGAGCAGGGCGCGGAAGGCGTCGTTCACCTCGTACTCGGTGGCCCCACGGGCGTCGCTGACCCAGTGCAGTTCCGCCGTTCCGAAGTCGCGGAAGGAGAAGACGGGCCGGCCGTCGACCTCGCGCAGCACGGTGGGTACGGACTGACTGGTGAAATAGCGGGTGACGCGCAGGATGTCGCGTTCCGCCGGGGTCAACGCCTCGTGCACGTCGGCCATCGGCACCAGCACGGTCTGCGCCGGGACGAGTTCACGGCCGTCCGCGGTGACGGCGGGCTTTCCGGGGTCGCAGCACATCAGCACGATGTACCGGGGCTGGCCGGCGACCGGACGGCCGCTGCCCTCCGAGTGCAGGGTCAGCGCACCGGTCGCGAAGGGCTGCAGCGACGCGTCGTCGGTCTCGGGGTGGACACTGACCAGGTTGAGCAGGACCTCCTGGGACACATGGTCCTGCACCGCTGGATCCGTCTCCGGTATCAGTTCCCCCAGGGTCTTGCCGAGAGCGATGAAGTCGTCGTCCGCGGGGGTGGTGTCGAGGGCGCCGAGGAAGAGGCCGTCCGCGTCCAGTCGGCGGGCGGTCTCGGCGACCAGTTCGCCGGGCGGCACCCGGGGCACCGTCTCGCGCGGCGAGGGCAGCCGTCGGCCGCCGTTCAGCAGGGAGTCGCGCAGGGCGACATGGGGATCGGAGTCCCGTTCGACAAAGGTGCCTCGCACCGTCACTCCAGGTTCCCGCCGGGCACGGGCGCGTGGCCGCGGCCCGGGGCCGTCAGGCCGGCCGGGGAGCCGGTGGCGATCCCGGCGGTGCGGCGGTTCGCACCTCCGTCCCACCGGATGCGACTACACACGTAATCAAAAAATTCCCTGTCATTCAGGGAGTCCGAACGAGTCACAGGAAAGCCTCCGCAGCCTCGGAAAAGAATCACCTCTTACTGGACCGGCGAGAAAGCGTATGGGCCATTTCCGGGAGTGACAACGGGGACGGGTGTTCGCTCGAACAGCCGAAAGCAGCGGTGATGGACTCAAACACGACGTGTGGCTTACCGTCTGACACCGAGATCTGCAGGCCGGACCTTTGGGGAGAGTTGGAGGCCATGCACGTAGCGACCATTGAATACACCAACCCGCACGCACCGGCCGAGTTCGCCGCGTCCATGCATGCGACCGGTTTCGGAGTCGTCGTCAACCATCCGCTGGCCGCGACGGGTCTGCCCGAACAGATCCAAGAGGAATGGGCGAGATTCTTCGCCACCGACGCCAAGGTGAAGTACGCGAATTCCGGAGGGCAGGACGGATTTTTTCCGTCACCGGTGAACGGTGGTCCCGACGCACCGAAACTCGATCGCAAAGAATTCTTTCAGGTCATGCGGGACGGCAGATATCCGGAAGAGGTGTCGGATTCCGCGCTGCGGTACTTCGACGAGGCCAGGCACCTTGCGGCCATGCTTCTCGGCTGGCTCGGCGACGCCGTGCCGACCAGTGTCTCGCGCCGGTTCGCCATGCCGCTGCCGCGCATGCTGGAGGGCTCCTTCAGTACGACCCTGCGGATCCAGCGCTACCTTCCGGCGACCGGCGAGGAGACCCCGGACTCCCTGCGCGGGCTGTCCCACACCGATCTGAACCTGATCACGGTGCTGCCCGCCCCTCGGGAACCAGGACTGCAGGTGCGTGACAGCGCGGGCGAGTGGCACGACGTGCCCTGCGATGCCGGAGCCTTCGTGATCAATGCGGGGGAGATGCTCGAGCAGATCACCGGCGGGTACTACCGGGCCACCGAGCACCGGGTACGGTTCCCCGCCGGCGGGGACGGCGGGCGCTCGCGCTTCTCCATGCCGATGTTCCTGCATCCCGCCGGCGACATCCGGCTGAACGAGCAGTACACGGCGGCCTCCTTCCTGCGCAAGCGGATCGACGACCTGCGCAGGATGGGCTGGCGCCCGGCACCGGGCGGACAGGCGGACGACGGCGACGAGGCAGTCGGCGCAGGAGCGGATGGCGGCCGAGTGCCCACCCGGCCCTAGCTTCCGGTGCGCAGTGCGGGGATCACCTCGGTCGCGAACAGCTCGATGGTCCGCCAGTCCAGTGGAGGCCGGGAGCCCAGCAGGAAGTCCCGCACACCGAGTTCAAGATAGGGCTTCAGCCGCTCCACGCACTCCTCGGGAGTGCCGAACACCAGGTACTCCGACCACAACGGCGAGTCCGGCGGCAGGATCCGGGCGACGGCCCTTCTCCGCTCCTCGACTTGCTGCCTGTCCTCGCCGAGGACGGCACGGAAGGTCATCGACTGCCGGATCTCGCCAGGGTCCCGGCCCACGGCGGCGGCATGATCGGCCAGTGCACCGAGCCTGCGTCGGTACGTCTCCGGCTCGGCCACGAGCGTGTTCCAGATGTCGGCGTGTTCGGCGACGATGCGCAGCATGCGTTTCACGCCCTCGCCGCCGATGACGAGGGGAAGCCGCTGCTGCAAGGGTTTGGGCTCCAGGTGCGCGGCGGAGAGCCTGAAGTGCTTCCCCGTGAAGTCCGTTACTTCCTCGTCCCACAGCCCGCGCAGGACCCGGCACGCTTCGTCCAGCATGTCCAGCCGCTGTCCGGCCGGCGGGAAGGGTATCCCGTACTGCTCGTAGCCGAGATCGTCACCGGCGGCACCGATACCGAACTCCAGACGCCCGCCGGACACGTGGTCGATGGTGGCGGCGGCGGCAGCAGCCACCGCGGGGTGCCGCCAGGTGACCGCCGAGACGAGCATGGCGCAGCGTATACGACTCGTGCGCGCGGCCAGCGCGGACAGCAGCGTGGTGCCCTCGAAACAGGGGCCGCCGGGGCCGCCGATGGGTGGGCGGAAATGATCGAAACAGGAAATCCAATCGTAGCCCAATTCCTCCACCCGCTGCCACAGGTCGACCATTTCCGGAAAGGACGTGTACTGCTGGCCTGAATGAATTCCGAACCGGATTGATTCTCCGTATACACGCATACGTCGAGTGCTCCCGAGGGTCTCGCTGAACATCATGTGTCGCAATATATTCCGTGGAGGGAACCTTGAAAATCCAGAGACAGCTTGTCGGACGGACGAACACCCCGCAGGGAGCCGACCTGCCGGTCGACGCATACACCCTCGACAACGGCGACGATCTGGCTGTCACCGTCTGGACCTACGGCGCCACCCTGGTCGAGGTCCGCACGCCCGGCCGGGACAACCGGACCGACAACGTGGTCGTGCGGCTGCCCGGGCTCGGCGACTACGAGGACCGCGGGCGCAATGCGTACGTCGGGGCGACGGTGGGGCGGTACTGCCGCTGTGTCCGGGACGGCCGGATGGTCCTCGACGGTGTGCCGCACCAGCTGGCGCGCAACGAGGGGCCGCACCATGTGCACGGCGGCAGCGAAGGCTTCGACCGGAGGGTGTGGGCGGCCGAGGCGGGCCGTGACGGCGACGACCTGGTGCTGCGGCTGTGTCTTGACAGCCCCGACGGCGACCAGGGCTATCCCGGCGCGGTCAGGGCGGAGACGGTCTACCGGGTCGACCGTGAGACCGGACTGACCATCGAGTTCAGTGGTACGACGACGGCGCCGACCGTCTTCGGCCTCACCAATCACGCCTTCTGGAATCTGGCCGGACACGGCACGATCGACGGGCACGAGCTGGCAGTCAACGCGAGCAGCAGCGTGCTCTTCGACGGCGAGCTGCCGCTCGCCGGGCCGCCCGCGGACATCCGGGGAACCCGGCTGGACTACCAGGACGCGCGCAGGATCGGAGACGAAGCGCTCGACAACTTCTTTGTGCTCGACGACCCCTGGCTGTGGGCCGCGCAACTGCACGATCCGGGCAGCGGCAGGTTGCTCGAGGTCCGCACCGAGGGGCCGGGGATGGGCGTGTACTCGGGTGACAAGATGCTCACCCCGCGGGCTGGGCTGGCCCTGGAACCGGGTTGTTTCCCGGACGCGCCCAACCGCCCCGACTACCCGTCGGCGCGGCTGGACCCGGGTCAGACGCGCACCGAGAGCACGATCTACCGCTTCTCGGTCGCTCCCTAGAGCCGGTCAGCCGACGACCCGTACATCGCCGTCGACGACGATCACCTCGCCGTCCCGCAGCGCCACGAACGGCTCATGGTGGTCGATGTAGTACTGGACGGTGTGCTCGATCTCGTCGGTCTCGGGGTGGTCGGAGCGGTAGTGCGGTGCGACCGCGAAGGGCAGCAGGCCGAGCCCGTCCCACAGCGGAGGACCCGCGGGGTAGCCGGCCGGGACGTGGTCCGGGTCGTCCACATGGCCGGCGATCCCGCGCAGGGTGGTGCCGGCGACGGCCGCGGCGGCGCTGTAGCCGCCGAGGACCAGGGAGTCGGCGGCCAGGAACTCCTGGAGCAGCTCGTCGGCACCGCTGTGCAGGAGGGCACGGCGCAGGACGAACGTGTTTCCGCCCCGCACATACACCAGATCGAAGTTTTTCAGAGTTTTCCGGAGAGAGCGGTCACCACTGAAATAGTCGCGGAGGTCGAGTTCCTCCGGATCCAGCCCTACCGATTGCAGTTCCGTGACCTCTCGCTCCAGGGAAGCGTTTCGGGAGTCCACGTCCTGGAAGTCATACGCATTCATCACGAGTGCCGTGCGCGTGCGCCCGTCGAGCAGGCGTAGCAACTCCTCAGGACGATTCCCGATGCGAAAAGAAGAAAGATAAAGACGCATAACGCGCAGTATACGAGGTGATCCCTTGAGTCAGGTTGAGAAGCACAGGGCGGCAGGCGGTCGGCCGGGCAAGGTGTGCCTCGGTGTCGTCCACCTCGATCCGCTGCCCGGCACCCCCTTCCACGAGGACGGGTCCTTCGGCCGGATCCTCGACGACGCCATGGCGTCCGTGCGGGCGCTGTACGAGGGCGGCGCGCACGGTGCCCTCCTGCAGACCGTCGACCGCGTCTACACCACCCGCGACGAGTCCGACCCGGCCCGGATCGCCGCGATGAGCGTGATCACCCGGGCGGCCCGGGAGGCCACCGGCGACGGCTTCCGGATCGGGGTGCAGCTCATGCGGCACGCCACGAAGGCGTCGCTCGCGGTGGCGAAGGTCTGCGGAGGCGACTTCGTGCGGGCGACCGCGATCGTGGGCGCCACCGTCAGCACCCACGGCCTGGTGCAGGCGGACCCGCTCGACGTGATGGAGTACCGGCGGAAGATCGACGCGTGGGACGTCCAGGTCATCGCCGACGTGGACTCGATGCACTTCCAGTGGCTCGGCGGTGGCGTACCGACGGAGTCGATAGCCCGTCAGGCCGCGTTCGTCGGCGCGGACGCGGTGTGCCTGGGCAGCCCGGACGAGGAGCGGACGCTCGCGGCCGTCGCGGCGGTCCGGCGGACGGCGCCCGACGTGCCGGTCTTCCTCGCGGGTCACACCGACCACGAGAACGCGGCGCGGCTCATGGCTCACGCCGACGGGGCGTTCGTGAGCAGCTGCCTCAACGGCTGGAAGGGCCGGATCCAGGTGGAGAAGGTCGCCGCCTACATGGACATCCTGTGCTCCCTGGAGGACGCCGAGTGACCGCACGTCAGGCTTACACGACCGAGGAGATGCGTCGCCAGGCCCGGTCCCTGGCGGCGGAGCTCACCCGGGTGGTCGACCACCTCGCCCGGACGACCGCGGACGGGGCGCTGGACCGGGCGGCCCGCGGAATACGCCGGGTGGTGCTCACCGGCAACGGGGACTCCTATCACGCGGCGCGAGCGGCGGAGCTGGCCTTCGCGAGCTTCACCGGTCTCCTCTGCGAGCCGCTGAACGCCCAGCGGTTCCTCGACTACGGCGCCGTCGGGCCCGGCGGCGACGGGCGGGACACCCTGGTTGTCGGGATCTCCGCGTCCGGTGGCAGCAGGGCCGTGACCCGTGCGCTGGAGGAAGCAGCGCACCGGGGTTCGCCGACCGTCGCGGTGACCGTGTCGGCGGGCAGTCCGGTGACGGGGGCGGCGGACATCGGTGTGATCGCCCCGACCGGTCCGAGGCAGGCGTCGCCGGGCATCGTCACCTACCAGGCCTGCCTGACCGCGCTTCTCGTCGTCGCCGTGCGGCTCGGTGCCGCACGGCAGCCCGTGCGGCCGCTGCTGGACGAGCTGCGTGCCGCCGCCGACGCCGTGTCGGCGACCGTCGACGCACTGGAGGCACCGTGTCATGAGCTGGCTCAGGAGGTGGCGGCGGATCCCGGCCCGCTGGTGGTGACGGGTACCGGACCACAGGCGGGCACCGCCAAGTACGCGGCGGCGAAGGTGGTGGAGGCGTGCGGGCTGCCCGCGTTCGCCCAGGACCTGGAGGAGTGGTGGCACGTGGAGCGCTTCGCGTTCCCCGGCGACAGCCCGTTGCTCGTGCTGGCCCCGCCCGGCCGCAGTCATGCGCGCGCTGTCGACCTGGTCGTACGCGGAACGGAGCTCGGGCGCCGGGTCGTCGCCGTCGCCCGGCACGACGACGGCGCCATGGGCGTCGCGCATCGGGTGCTGCCGACGCACGGCGTGCTGCGCGAGGAGTGGAGCCCGCTGGTCGACCACGTCTTCGCGGGCCTGTTCGGTGCCGCGCTCGCGGACGCACTGGGCCGGGTCCCGTTCTCGGGTCGCTGAGGCGACGGCCACCCGTCCCGGACCGCCTCCGGTGCCCGCCCAGGACCTGGGCGGGCACCGGAGGCCCGGTGGGCTACTCGACCTCGACCGGGTGAGCCTCCGCCAGTTCGGTACCGGTCTTCAGTAGATCGTCCTCGCTGTCGGCGCCGTAGATGACCATGACGCAGACGCTGGCGGAGGACTGCCCCAGGGTCACCTCCGAACCGACGCCGGGGCCGATGGAGACATCGAGAACGTGGTCGTGGGCGAGCAGTTCGTCACGGGTCGGCATACGGGTCACGCGGCCGGAGCGGAGCGGCGTGATGTTGAGCATGCCGACGTACCGGAACGGGCTCTTGCGAAGCGGCAGTTCGGAGAGGGCGCCGTCGAGCATCTCGTGCGCGGCGATCTCCCGCTCGTCGACGCCGACGGCGGCTCCGACCAGCTGGGCCACGGTGAGGCCGCCGAGGCGGCTGGCGATTTCGGAGAACACCAGCCGACCCGTGCCGTGCTCGCGGAAGAACTCCAGGTGCGTCGGGCCCCGGGTCAGGCCGAGCTGTTCGTTGAGCCGCCGGTGCAGTTCCCGGACCTCCGCGTACAGGCCGGCGTGGTCCTCCTCGTCGAGCAGGACCGACAGGCCGGGTCCCGCGCCCTCGCGCAGTTGCAGTGGCGGGGTGACGTAACGGCTGACGCAGAAGACCCACGGTTCGCCGTCCCGCCAGACGGCGTCGACGTGGAATTCCTCGCCGTCGATGTACTCCTCGGCGAGCAGGTGCTGGGAGCGCAGCTCAGGCGCGTACCGGAAGTCCTTGAGGGCGGCCCGGAGTTCCTCGCGGTCGCGGGCGACCGTCGTGGACACGGTGCCCCAGCCGTTGGCGGGCTTGACGACAGCCGGGTAGCCGACGGCGTTCTCCAGCTCCGCGAGGGCGTCGTCACCTTCGTCCACGAAGGACGCCGGGTCGGGCACGGAGCAGGTGCGGGCGGTGTGCAGCCCGGCCGCACGGGCCTGCCGTTTCATCAGCCGCTTGTCGCGCGTGGCCAGCACCACGGAGGACGAGGGCTGGTCCGCGGAGAGCAGATGGGCAAGGTGGGCGGCCGCGTACTGGCTGAACTCGTTGGAGGACATCACCTTGTCGATGTCGACGCCCTCGCTGATGAGGTCCGCCGCGACGGCGCTGAGTTCCTCGAGCGCGTCGAAGGAGGAGACGTAGTAGACCTTCTCGAAGCGTGCCAGGGCATCGGCGCCGAGCCCCTGCGGGGTCCGCTCGTGCACGACGTAGAGGGCGACGTCGTCGCGGTCGAGCACGGGAGCCGCCCAGTACGGGCTGTACCTCACCAACAGTACGTTCATCGTCATGCCTTCTGTCCCTGTTCGCCGGGAGTCTTCTTCAACTGGGACCAGTACGAGTCGAGGAGCGGCCCGAACGCGATGTCCTCGCAGATCGAGCGGGCCGCGTTGATGCCGCTGGCGGCCGCCCCGGTCCACATGAAGTACGGCCCGTTGCCGGATCCGTTGCCGGCGCACCACACGCGGGGATTCGAGGTCTGGCCGAGCGTCGTCGTACTGATGCCGCCGTTCTCGTTCAGTTCGAGGCCGAGCTGGGGAACGAAGCGGAGGTTGTGCTTCTTCACGCCGGGAATGAGCACGGCTCCGGCGGCCACCTCGGCACCTCCCTTGGTGTGCAGGGTCATCGAGCCTTCCGCGTCCCGGTCGGCCCCGGTGACCTCGTCGACCAGGACGATCCCGCCGGCTTGGCGCAGCCGTTCGGCCATGGCGGTCCCGGCGGCGTCCTCGTCCGAGACGACGGCGGTCATGGTCGTCGCGTACTGGATGGACATCAGCGCCATGCCGATGGCCTCCAGCCCCCTGCCGACCGACGCGAAGGGCTTTCCGTCGTGCTCGTGGGTGTGGCAGAAGGGGCATTCGAAGGCCGTCTTGCCCCAGACGCCCTCGGGCAGCCAGGCGGGCAGCTCGTCGATCGGCCCGGTCGCGAGCAGCAGACGGTGGGCGGTGTGGCGGCCACCGCCACGGGTCCGTACGACCACGCCGGCGTCGTCCGCCTCGGCTTCGAGGACCTCGTCCCACACGAGGTCGACGCCGTACTCCCGGGCGGTCTCCTCCATCGAGCCGTACAGCTGCGCCGGTGGGACCCCTTCCGCGTAGGGCACGTTGTGCACCGCGTCGACGCACGAATTGCGACGGTTCTCCGTCGACACCACCAGCACCCGCAGCTTGGCGCGGGCGAGCATGACCGACGCGGTCAGACCCGCGGCTCCGGCACCGACGACCACCACATCATGGGGAGGGGACGACACGATTCTCCTTCTGTAGCCTGCGCGGGCGATCGGCACGGCCCGCAGCCCGTTCATCAGTTCCGGTAGGCGACCGCCTGCATGCGGAACAGGTCCGCGTACACGCCGCCCAGCGCCATCAGTTCCTTGTGGTCGCCCATCTCCGCCACGGAGCCGCCCTCGACGACGACGATCAGATCCGCCATCTGAACGGTGGAGAACCGGTGGGAGACCACCAGGGTGACCGTTCCGCAACGCTCGCCGAGGGTCTTCGCCAGCGCCATCTGCCTCCGGTAGACCGCGTACTCGCTGCGCGGGTCCAGGGAGGCGGTCGGCTCGTCGATGACGCACAGCAGCGGTGCGGTCCGCATGTGGGCGCGACTCAGGGCCACCCGCTGCCACTGGCCGGTCGACAGTTCCTTCCCGTCGAACACGCGGCCGAGCTGGGTGTCGAGACCGTCCGGGAGTCCGGCGACGATCTCCTCCGCGTCCCCGTCCGCGATCGCCCGGGCCAGCCGGTCGGGCTGGTCGGCTGCGGTGAGGTCACCCACGCCGACCGACTCGCGCACGAGGAACAGGAACCGTGCGAAGTCCTGGAAGTTGGCGGTCGTACGGGACCACCAGTGCCTGGCGGGGATGTCATTCAGCCGGACGCCGTCGACGAGGACGGCGCCCTCGGTCGGTTCGTAGAACTTGGCCAGCAGCTTGACGATGCTGGTTTTCCCCGCCCCGTGCTCCCCGACGACGGCGACGGTTGCTCCGGCCGGCAGATGCAGGTCGATCCCCTTGAGCACCCACGTGTCCGTGCCCGGGTACCGGAACGACACTCCGTCCAGCGTGATGCCGTCGGTCAGCCGGTCCGGCACGCGGGCCTCCGCCACGCCGGTGCGGTAGGCCGCCGCGTGGTCCTCCAGCCACAGGAAGGCGTCCAGCGCACTCATGCCGTCGGTCGTGCGCTGCAAGGACCGTACGACGCCCTCGGCCTGGGCGCGGAGCGTGTTGGTGAGGGTGACCAGCAGCAGTACGTCACCGGGCTGCGCCCGCCCGGAGGACACGTCCCGCACGATGAGCAGCAGGGCGGTCACGTATCCCAACGAGAAGACCGCCCACCCGGCGATGCCCAGCCCGGCACTCACCCACTGGGCCCGAGCCTGTGTGCGGATGATCCGGTCCCACACGTCCCGCCCCTGGCTCCGCAGCCGCGGCCCTGCCCCGGCGATGCGTACCTCCATGTTCGGCGTCGCCTCGGTCAGCAGGGCCTGTATGTGCTCCGCCTGACGGACATCCTGCGCGACCGCGACAGCCGCCTTCCGGATCCCGTGCTGCCCTCGGCGCGGCAACCACAGCGCCGGTACGAGCAGCAGCGCGAGGACGAGCAGGACCGGTGCCGTCATCGCCAGGATGGCGAGCACCACGCACAGCCTGACCAGCATCGTCACGCCGTCCAGAAGCACCCATCCGCACCGGGCGATGACGTCCCCGCTGCCGCGCACCATGGCTATCCGGTCCGCGTACTCGGGGCGTTCGAGGTGCTCGATGCCGTCCAGTCCGGCGATGAGACCCAGGATCCGCTCGTCCAGGTCCACCCCGATGGCCTCGTCGAGCAGATTGACGACGTTCAGCCGGGCGGAGGCCCCGACCACGGTCACCGCATAGCTGAGCGCGGCGCCCGCCGTGGCGATCAGCGCGTCCCGCATGTGCTCGTCCAGCGCGCTCTGGATCAGCATCCGCAAGGTGAGCGCGAAGGTTCCGGTGGCCAGTACATCGGCCGCCGCGAGGACGGCGAACGCGACGACCCAGCCACGGTGCCGCTGCCACGAGAGCCCGAGGAGCCAGCGCAGCGCCTGTCCGCGGGTCATGGGGAGGTCACCTCGTTGTCGTGATCGGGGGGCTCGGTCAGGGCGTCGTCGGCGGCGAACCGGGCGGCCTGCAGGCGGAACATGCCGGCGTACTGGCCGTCGAGGGCCAGCAGTTCGTCGTGCGTGCCCGTCTCGACCACCCGACCGCCGTCGAGCACGGCGATCCGGTCGGCCCTGCGTACGGTGGACAGCCGGTGGGAGATCAGCAGGACGCTCGCTCCCCTGGCGTGTTTCATCACCCGGGAGAAGACGTCGAGTTCGGCGCGGACGTCGAGGTGCGCGGTCGGCTCGTCGAGGACGAGCAGCCGGGCACCGCACGCGGTCGCGTACAGAGCCCTTGCCAGCGCGACACGCTGCCACTGTCCGCCGGAGAGGTCGATGCCGTTCGTGTATCCGCGCGCCAGCGGCGTGTCCCAGCCCAGCGGGGCTCGTGCAACGAGGCCGGTGATGCCCGCCTGGTGCGCGATGTCCTCCAGCAGCCGGGCCGGCGCGGGGTACCCGGGTGCGCCCTGGACCACGTTGTCCCGCAGGGACATCTCGTAGCGCGTGAACTCCTGGAAGACGACGGTGATCTGCTGTCGCCAGGCTTCCGGGTCCAGTTTCGTCAGCGGCACCCCGTCGACCGTGACCGCTCCCGCCGTGGGCTGGTACATGCCGGCCAGCAGTTTGGTCAGCGTGGTCTTCCCCGCGCCGTTGACGCCGACCAGGGCCAGGAGCTCGCCGGGCCTGATCACGAGATCAAGGCCGCGCAGGGTCCTGCGTTCGCTGCCCTCGTAGCGGAAGTCCACTTCTTCGAACCGCACCAGAGGCGGCGGGGCGGACGGGGCCTCCTGCGGGTCCACGGCATCGCGGGGCACCGGCTGTGCGGGTGCGGGCGTGGCCGGTGAGCCGTCCCGCGCCGTGAACCGCTCGGCGAGCCGGTCGGCCGCCTGGAGCGCCGGCATACCGGCGAACTCCACGTCGTACGCCTCCGTGTCCCAGCGGCTGACCGCGAGGACACCCCAGAACGCGCCGAGGTGGACGGCGAGTTGGCCGGCAGAGATGCGTCCGGACGCCGCCGAGAGTCCGAGCTGGGCGAGTCCGGCCGCCGTGGCGACGGTGAGCAGCACGAAGTGCCACCGCAGTCGCAGCAGAAGGCCGCGGCGCACTGACGCCGTCCCGTCCACGCGGTCGCCTGTGACCTTGTGGTACCGGCCGATCGCCCATTCGGCGAGACCGAAGACGCGCAGTTCCTTCGCGGCCCATGGAGCCGCGGCGACCTGGGTGAAGTAGTCCTCCCGGCGCATCTCGGGCGCCCACCCGCGCACCTCGGCGTGCTGCTTCATCCACTGCCGACGGGTGGAGGCCCGTACGTACAGCGAGACCGTCAGCATGCACAGCGCCAGCGGCCAGGAGAAGAACGCGAGGACACCTGCCGCGACGCAGGCTCCGACCGTCCGGGTCATGATCGTGAGCTGGCCGGCCGCCCCCGTGCCCACGGTGTAGAACACCCAGTTCGGCAGCCCTTTCATCACAGCCAGGGTGAGATCGTCCTGTGTGGCGGGGTCCTCCAGGCGTGCGATGCCCTCGGACCGGGTCACCAGGTCCCCCATCCGCAGCCGCTGGTGGGCGTTCACTCGTTGGGCCGCCACGACGCGCAGCGCCGAGTGCAGGAACTCGAACGCCTGCGAGGCGAAGATCAGCGCGCCCACGGCCAGGGTCAGCAGGGTGAGTGTGTGTCCGTCGCCCGGATCGGACACGAGACGGGAGACCAGGGTGCCTGTCATCAGGCCCGTGGCCGTGGGGAGCAGCGCGAGCGAGAGGTCCACGAAGGTCAGTGCGGCGAAGGCGGGCAGGCCCGCCGCACGGAGCATTCCCGCCAGACGCCAACGGTCCCGCAGCGTGACCGCAGCGTCCCGAACCGCCTTCGGTCGGCACTGTTCCATCGCTACTGCCGTATCCCGAGGTCGTTCTGGAGATAGATACGGCGCACGCCGCCGTGGGCGAGGACGGGACCGTAGGGACGAAACCCGAATTGCTCGATGAGGAGCACGGTGTTCGTGAGATCAGGATTGGTTTCGGCCCGAATCGCCGTCGCCCCGTATTCGAGTGCAACCTCCATCGCCCGGCGCACGCACATCAGGCCCGTCAATTCCCCGCCTGCGACCCGGGCCGGGAGCACGGCCATCCGCTGCATGTAGATCGGCCTGTCCGTATCGGGGAAGATGTCCGTACCAGTGGTGAACGGCGGTGCCCACGTCAAGGTGAACATGCCTGTCGCCACGCCGCCCTGCCGGAGAAGATGTACGGCACCCGCGGACACCAGCCCATCGGTGCTCTTCCGGTTTCGCTGTGGCACCGGAGTTCCGTATTTCGCTGCGATAAAGACGTCCGACGCGCAGAGCAATTCGTGTACTTCAGCTGCTTCAGCGGCGATTGACCACCCGTCGGACAACTCGGTGCCCTGCTTCGTCATGGCGCTCAATATGCGGCACGGGGCCAGGGGCTGTCCATGTTCGCCGACACGCGAACGCGGCAGGAGGTGTTCGACTGCGGACGGTTCACAGTCGAACAGTGGAACGGCCATATGACGGAGCAACGGAACAGACATTGTGCCGTGTTCGAGTCGTCCGGGCCGGACGGAGACCGGGTACGCGTGTACGGTGACGCACCGGATGCGTCCCCCCTCGACCACCTGGGCATTCAGGTCCCCGCGCACGGAGCTGTAGCGCTGCCTCCTCCGGCCGGGGCACCACGTCCCGATGCCCGGTCGCCGCGGGGCTCTGCGCCGGTGAACCGTCATGCGGACAAGGGCACATCGTCGACCGACCAGTCCTCGGCCGCATCGCTGCACGCGCCCGTTGGGGGGAGGGTACGGGCCGCCACCATCTGCTCGCGGCCGTCCTGGACGGGCATCCAGGCCACCGGCGCCGGCAGCCACTCGACCTGGGCCCCGCGCCGGGACGGCCACGTCTCGGCGGAGAGAAGGACACACACATGGCCGGAAATGACCTCGCCGCGATCGACGGCACCGCGCCCGTACGGCATGTCCGCGGACCGGACGACCTCCCGGGCTGGGACGCCCTCGTAGAAGGCTCCTCCTTCTACCTCTCCTCCAACTGGCTCCGCTTCGTCGACACCAGCCCCACCGGCGAACCGCACTACTTCGCGCTGCGGGAGGGAACCGACGTGGTCGCCGGCCTGCCCGCGCACTGGAACCCGCGAGACCCGCACGCCGGTTACCAACCTGCGGCCTTGCTACGGCGCGAGGGCGTCGGCCCAGCCCTGACGGTCGGCGGTCGGCGGGGCTACTGCTCCGCGGTGCCGGTCCCGCCGGGCCGGTCGCGGACCACGGCGGCGCAGCACACCGCGAAACTGCTGGCTCACGCCCTGGAGGAGCTGCCTCAGGCCGAGGGCCGCTGGTGGTGGCCCTATCTCACCCCGGACTCGGTGGACACCGCCGTCGCCGCCGCCCGTCTCCTGGGACCGCTCACGGCGGAGGAGGTCCATCTGGTGGGCGCGGACTGCGTCGTCGACCTGGTGGGCGACAGTCCGGAGGACTTGCGCAGCTCACTGCCCGCCAGGCAACGCCGGACCAACTGGCAGCGTGAAGTAAGGCGGTTCGCGGAGAGTGGTCTGCGGATCCGCCGTACCCGGCTGTCCGAGGTCTGCGACGAAGGAGCACCCCTTCTCGCCCAGGTGCAGTGGAAATACGGCCACGACGAGACCGTCGAGCAGCAGCGCTCCTCCTTGCGGCGGCAGGCCGAGTACCTCGACGACCTCTCCGTCGTCTTCGAGGCCAGGGACGCCGAGGGGCGCCTGGCCGGCTTCTCCCTCTGTTACGACTGGGGTACCGAACTGAGCCTGCGCCTGGTGGGTTTCGACTACGCCACAGCGTCCGACTCCGCGACGTATGCCCAGGTCATGCTGCACGCCCCGCTCCAGTACTGTTACGAGCGGGGCCTGCGCCGCCTGCACCTGGGCACGGAGTCGTACGAGGCGAAGTGCCGCCGAGGGGCTCGTGTCCGTCCTTTGTGGGCCGTCGCCCCGGGAGTGCCGGTCCAAAGGAGTGCCCTGCTCGACCAGGCGACCCGGCTGGCCGCGGCCCTGCCTGCCGGTGAGGCGGCCCGGTTCGTCGAGACGGTACGGACGAGCCCGGCTTCTTGATGTCGCCGATAGCCCGATTTGCAATTATTTGCGCGATATGAGCGATATGCGTGCTGTGCATGATACGGCGAAAGGTATC
Source organism: Streptomyces sp. 351MFTsu5.1 (assembly GCF_000383655.1). Taxonomy (NCBI): domain Bacteria; kingdom Bacillati; phylum Actinomycetota; class Actinomycetes; order Kitasatosporales; family Streptomycetaceae; genus Streptomyces; species Streptomyces sp. 351MFTsu5.1. Next base: position 349,346 of record NZ_KB911776.1, read on the forward strand.
CCGCTTTTCACGTCCTTTCCGATCCACTTTCACCATGCATGCACATTTCGGGAAGGTGTCCGGTCGCAGCGGTCGCTTATTTTTGTCCAAAAAGCGTGGTGGTCGGTTGCGCGCCAGGGGTGGCCGTGATCAGATTTTACGGGTGCATGTCCGGGCCGCCTGGTCGCCCGGACATCTGCGGCTGAATGACTGAAACTGTGCGCCGCAAGGACGGGGAAACGGCCTTGATATTTCACGAAGACGACGTACGACTGACTGCACTCCTGGAACGGAACCCAGTCGTACGAATCCCTATCAGTTCCATCCTCCCCGCGGATTCACCGCGCCTGGACGGCGAACGTCCCGACCACATTCGATTGCTCGTAGAATCCGATGTGCATTTCCCCCCCATTGTTGTGCACCGGGCCACCATGCGTGTAATCGACGGAATGCACAGACTCCGCGCCGCGGCATTGCGAGGAGACAAATCCGTAGACGTCCGATTCTTCGACGGTGCTGCGGAGGACGCCTTCGTTGTCGCGGTCGAGATGAATGTGCGGCATGGATTACCTCTCTCCCTGTCCGACCGGAAAGCGGCAGCCGCGCGCATTGTCACCGAGCATCCCGAACTTTCGGACCGGGCCATATCGCCCATCACCGGACTGTCTGCACGGTCGGTGAGAGCGGTGAGAGACCAACTGGCCGACAACAACGAGCGGGATTCCTCGTCGAGGGTGGGGCGCGACGGCCGGGTTCGTCCGTTGAACAGCGCCAGCGGGCGCGAGCTGGCCGCGGCGTTGCTGCTCGAGAACCCTGATGCGTCGCTGCGCGAGATAGCAAGGGCCGCGGGACTGGCTCCGTCAACCGTGATGGACGTGCGGGACAGATTGCGCTACGGGCAGGATCCGGTGCCGTCCAGCCAGCGCCGGGCGAAGAAGAACGCAGCAAGAGCGCAGAAAGCAGTCGCCCCCAATGCGGCCCGTGCGGTCAGCACGAAGGACCCCGTGGCGGACGCGACCGCACTGCAAAGACTCCGCAAGGACCCGTCTCTGCGGTTCAGCGAGATGGGGCGCGTGCTGCTGAACTGGTTGAGCAGCCAGCCGGAGCGGGAGAACTGGCAGGCGTTGCTCGGTAGCATTCCGCCCCATTGTGTGGAGAGCGTCCTGCAGGTGGCGCAGGCGAACGCAAGGGCATGGGAGGAGTTCACCGAACAGCTGAAGGGAGTGCGCGGCGAGAGCCGCGCGGCGATCGGATAGAGGTCGACGGGACGGGCCGTCTGCAACTCGGCATCCTGGCCCCGGACGCGCACCTGGGTCGTCGGGGCCAGGTCTTCGAGCTATCGGTGAGCTGTGGGCGACGTGGACGGCGCCACCGAGGCGGTCTTGGTCCCCGATGTTTCACGTGAAACACGCGCTGTACTGCCGTAGAGGCACGGCCAGTTGGGGTGGCGCCGACCGGGACGGGGAGGGTACCGACCGGCGTCGGTCAGGGGGGTCACTCCTGCATGCCGGCCAGTTCCACGGCACGTCGCCGCATGGCCAGCCCGGCGGGAGCCACGGAGAACACCACCGCGAGCACGGCACAGGCACTCACGGTCGCGCCCAGCTCCGCCCACGGCATCTCCACCGGGCCCCACACCGACAGCAGGCTGAGCGCGCTCCACAGGCCCGCCAGATTGAGCACCGCGACCAGGAGTCCGAGGACTCCGCCGACCGTGACGACCATCAGTGCCTCCCCGGCGACCAGCCGCAGCACCTGCCACCGGGTGGCCCCGGCCAGCCGTAGGACGGCCAGGTCGCGCACCCGGTCGGAGGTCGCCATGACCATGGTGTTGGCCAGGGAGATCCCGGTGTAGAGCAGGGCGATGCCGAGGACCAGGGCGAAGCCGTAGCGGCTGGTTCGGTCGGTGCCCGTCCCGTGGTGACTGGCCTGTACCCACTGGTCCTTGGTGAGGACGTGTCCGCCGGCCTTCGTCAGCGCGGCGGACACGGCGGCCGGGTCGGCGCCGTCGGTGAGCGAGACGTCCACCCGGTCGACGCTTGCGCCGGGGGCGTTGGCGGGGGTGACCCAGACCCCGTTGTTGCCGGTGCCGGTCGTCATCACCGCGGCGATCCGCAGCGACTTCTTCGTGCCGTCCCCGAGCCACACGTCGACGTGCTGTCCGACGGTGTGCTTCTCCCACTCCTCGTTGACGATGATCGAGTCGTCGTCGAGGTCGCTCACCTTCCCGGCGGCCAGCGGCAGACGCACGGTCGCGGCGAGCGGACCCGCATCGGCCGCGCGGGCCTCGGACTTGACGAGGGCGACACCGTCCTCCAGGACGTACACGGCACTCGACGAGGTCGCCGAGACCACGGCACCCCTGACCGCTTCGAACTTCTTCACGGTCGCCGCGTCGAACCCGGCGTCCCCGGCCGGGGTGACCACGAAGGAGGCGGCCGTCTGCTCGCGCGTCTCGGTGGCCTTCGCCTCGTTCAGCGTGGCCGTGGCGCCCAGCAGCGAGCCCGCGAGAGCGACGGTGACCAGGATGGGCGCCGCGATCGCCGCCGTACGACGGATGCCGGCGGCCGCGTTCTCCCGCACCAGCATGCCGCCCGCGCCGGGCAGTTGGGCCGGCAGCCAGGCGGTCAGCCGGACGAGGGGACGCACCAGCACCGGCGCGAGCAGCGCGATCGCGGTGATCAGCAGCATCGGACGGCTGACGTAGGTCTTGCGGTGCAGCAGCTCACCGGGGTCGGAGACCAGGGCGAGCCCCAGCGTCACCGCCGCGGTCACCAGCAGCCCCGTCCCGAACAGCCGGCGGCCCCAGGTCATCGCCTTGGTGTCCACGGACGCCTCGTGCAGCGCCTGGGTGGGCCCGATGCGGCCGGCCCGCCAGGACGCGGCGATCACCCCGAGCAGGGCGACGAGCAGACCGGTCCAGAAGGCCATGTGGTACGGCCAGGTGAAGTCGCCGATGGTGAACCAGCTGGGCGCGAGACCGCCGTCGACCACCCACGCGGCGAGCTTCGGGGCGCCGTACGCGCCGAGCACACAGCCCGTCGCCGACGCCGGCACGCCGACCACCAGGGCCTCGGCGAAGACCATCCGGCGGACCTGGCCGGGGGTGGCGCCCGCGGTGCGCAGCAGGCCGAACTCCCGGCGCCGCTGGGCGACCGCGAAGGCGAACGTGGACGCCACCACGAACACCGACACGAAGGCGGTGACCCCGCCCGCGGTGCCGAACAGGGCGTTCATCGCGGTGAGCGCCTCGCTGTCGCGGTCCGGATCGGCGTCGGCGAGACGGCGGTCGGTGCCGGTGAGGACTTGGAGGTCCTGGCCCTCGACGGCCGCGCGCACGTCCGCCGCGTCCGCCTTCACCACCAACTGGGTGCTGGTCGGGGACAGTTCCGCGGCCTGGCCGTCGGTGTAGAAGACGGCGTCCTCGAAGCCGCGTGAGGCGACGGTGCCGACGACCGTGACGGTGCCGCGGTCGGTCGTGACCCGCTCACCGGGCCGTGCCCAGTCGCCGGTGACGACGACCTCGCCCGCGGCCCGGGGAGCACGGCCCGCGTCGATCGCGTAGGGCGCGAAGGCGGCCGTGGACCAGGGGTGCCCGACCAGGTCGCCGGGAGCCTGCGCGGCCCGTACGGCGAACGACCGGTCCGCGACGACCGTGCCGAGCGCGCGGAGCCTGCCCATGGTCGCCTCGGGCACCACGCGCGGGTGGACGAGCTTCTGGGTGCGGTCGCCGATCGGGGGCGGCACGGTCAGGGTGTCCTGCCCCTGGACGACGACCGGCGCCGCGGCGAACCGCTCCGGCTGCCGCTCGGGCGCGTCCAGGGAGGAGGCGAGGGCCAGACCCATCACGGCGAGCAGGGCGACACCCAGCGAGAGGGCGACGAAGCTGCCGACGAAGGTGACCCAGCGGGTGCGCAGGGTGCGCAGGGCGACGCTCAGCACGGCACGGTCTCCAGCCTGGTCATCCGGGCCGCGATGTCGTCCGCGCTCGCGCCGACCAGTTCGCCGTTGACGCGGCCGTCGACGAGGAGGACCACGCGGTCGGCGTAGGAGGCGGCGATCGGGTCGTGGGTGACCATGATGATCGTCTGGCCCTCCCGGTCGACCATCGAGCGCAGCAGGGCCAGCACCTCACGGCTGGTCTGCGAGTCCAGGGCGCCGGTCGGCTCGTCGCCGAAGAGCACCTCGGGGCGGGTGATCAGGGCGCGGGCCAGGGCGACGCGCTGCTGCTGGCCGCCGGACATCTCGGTCGGCCGGTGCCGGGCGCGCTCGCCGAGCCCGACCTGCTGGAGCACCTCGCGCACCCGGGACTTCGCGACCCGCTTGCCGGCCAGCCGCAGCGGCAGGGCGACGTTCTGCTCCGCGGTCAGCGCGGGCAGCAGGTTGAACGCCTGGAACACGAACCCGATGCGCTCGCGGCGCAGCAGCGTCAGCTTGGTCTCGCTGAGCTCGGTCAGCTCGGTGCCGCCCACCGAGACCGAGCCCGAGGTGGGGCGGTCCAGGCCCGCGGCGCACTGGAGCAGGGTCGACTTGCCGGAGCCGGAGGGGCCCATGACGGCGGTGAAGGTACCGCGCGGGAAGGAGAGGGAGACCTGGTCGAGGGCGGTGACGGCGCTGTCGCCCGCCTTGTAGCTCCTGCTGACGGAGCGCAGCTGGACGGCGTGGTTGTCGGTGTTCATCTGTCCCCACTTGGTGGCGGAATGGTCGGGGTGGCCGTGGTCCGTGGGGCCATGGCTGTTGCGGGCGTGTTGGGGGCGGCCGTGGCTAATGCGTGTGGGCACGGAGGGCGCGGGCTGATGCGTGTGGGCATGGCTGGTGAGAACTGATGCGTGTGGGCATGGCCGGTGCGGGCTGATGCGTGTGGGTACGGCCGGTGCGGGCTGATCTCTGTGGGCATGGCCGGTGCGGCTGAGTGGTGGCTCCACCAAACCGCGCGGGGCGGTCGCCACGCAGTGCGGCAGGGGCGAGAGTCGGGGTATGGCAGGGCCTACCCCCGACCCGCCCCCTGGCCCCATGGCCCAGGCACCGGCCGCCCTCCTACGGTGATGCGCATGCACCCTCGCAATGTGTGGCGGGCCATGTCCCGGCCGGGCTTCCTGCTGTCGGCGTGGCCCTGGCGTGCGGGCGGATATCTGCTGAGCGGCGCGGTCGCCGGTGTCTTCGCCCTGGTCGCCCTGGTGACGCTGGCGGCCGTCGGCGGTGTGCTGGCCGTGATCCTGGTCGGGCTGCCGCTGCTGCTCCTGCTCGCGCTCGCCGGCCTCCCGGTGGGCAGGGTCGAGCGGCACAGGCTGCGCCTGGTCGACCGGGACCCGGTGCCCGACTTTCACCGGACACCGGCCGCTCCGGGACTGCGGTCGTGGCTCAGGACCCGGCTCAGGGAGCAGCTGACCTGGCGCGAACTCGCGTACACCGTGCTGTTCGCGGCCCTGCTGTGGCCGCTGGACGCGCTGGTGGTCACGGTCGCGCTGTTCTTCCCGCTCTCCATGGTCGCCACCCCGCTCCTCATGGCCACGGTCGGGGGCGGCCACGAGACGAAGGTGCTCAAGCAGTGGACGGTCACCACCTGGCCGACCGCGTTCGGGGTCGCCGTGCTCGGTGTGCTGCTGCTGGCCCTCGGCGCCTACGTCCTGGGCGTCGCGGCCGGCGCCCGCGCCGAGCTGACCCGGCTGCTGATCGCCGACCGGGACGGCGACCTGGGCGCCAAGGTCGTCGAACTGAGCCGGTCCCGGGTGCGGTTGGTGGACGCCTTCGAGGCGGAGCGCCGGCGCATCGAGCGCGACCTGCACGACGGTGCCCAGCAACGCCTGGTCGCCCTCACGATGACCCTCGGCCTGGCCCGCCTCGACGCCCCGCCGGGACCGCTCGCCGACCAGCTCGCCAAGGCCCACGACGAGGCGGGCCAGGCCCTCGCCGAACTGCGCGAACTCATCCACGGCATCCATCCGAAGGTCCTCGCGGACTACGGCATCGAGGCCGCCGTCGCCGACGCGGCGGACCGTTCCGTGGTCCCGGTGGACGTGGACCTCCGCCTTCCGGGACGGTTCGACCAGGCGGTGGAGGCCGCCGCGTACTTCGTCGTCTGCGAGGCCCTCGCCAACATCGCCCGGCACAGCGGGGCGAGCCGCGCCGAGGTGCGCGGCGGGTACACGGCCGGCCGGCTGCTGCTGGAGGTCGGGGACGACGGCCGCGGTGGCGCCGACGCCTCGGCGGGCAGCGGACTGACCGGACTCGCGGACCGGGTGTCGGTCCTCGATGGCAGACTCTCGCTGTCCAGCCCGCCGGGCGGACCGACCCTGCTGCGTGTGGAGTTCCCTTGCGAGGCGACCGAGTTGAGCGAGGCGGCCGATCGCTTCGCGTAGTCCTGGCCGAGGACAGCGTGCTGCTGCGCGAGGGCCTCACAGGCCTGCTCGGCCGCTGCGGCCACGAGGTCGTCGCCGCCGTCGGCGACGCGCGGGCGCTGATCGCGGCGGTCGAGGAGCACGCCCCGGACATCGTCGTCACCGACGTCCGGATGCCGCCTGGCTTCCAGGACGAGGGCCTGCACGCGGCGGTCCGCCTGCGCGAGAGCCGCCCCGCCCTGCCGGTGCTGGTGCTCAGCCAGTACGTGCAGCGCACCTACGCCTCCGAACTCCTCGACTCCGGCGACGGCACCGGCATCGGCTACCTGCTCAAGGACCGGGTCGGCCAGGTCGAGGAGTTCGTCGACGCCCTGGCCGAGGTGGCGGCCGGCGGCACCGTGGTCGATCCCGAAGTCGTACGGCAGCTGCTGCGCCGCCGCCGCGATCCGCTGGAGCGGCTCACCCCGCGCGAGCGGGAGGTCCTCGCGCTGATGGCGGAGGGCAAGTCGAACGGGGCCATCGCCCGCGAACTGGTGGTCTCCGACGCGGCGGTGGGCAAGCACATCGGGGGCATCCTGACCAAGCTGGACCTGCCGCCGGCGGACGAGACGCATCGCCGGGTGCTGGCCGTGCTGGCGTATTTGCGGGCGTGACCGGGCCGACGCGTGCCACGCCGGCCGCCTGGACCCACGACCGGGCTGTGGACAAGGGCCCACGACCGGGCTGTGGACAAGGTCGGCTGACAGTCGCCCGGTTGTCCACAGGGTCTGACGCGTTTCGGCCGGTGGCTGTACGGTCTGCACCAGTTGATGATCCTGACGCGCGGACCGGACGGCGGACCGGCGCGGAGCAAGGTGCGGGGGAGGCGGTCGGGATGACCGAGACCGGTGCGGGGGCACAGGGCGGTGGCGCGGCGGCGGAGTCCGCAGCGAGTGGGTCCGCAGGGAGTGCGTCCGTCGGAACTGGGTCCGGGAATGCGTCCGTCGGAAGTGCGGCGCGGCGGCCTGTCGTGCGCGGTTTCGCCCGGTGGCCCGCGGAACCGCACAAGGACTCGCCCAAGAAGCAGGGCAAGGCGCTGCGCGAGAGCGTCCCGCGCAGTGCTCATGCCGCGCTCGACCTCGACATCTCCCGCCCGGGTGCGGTCGAGGCGGTCGAGGAGTCGAGCCGTGGCCGCATCCCCGAGCTGACCCCGCTGCGGGTCGGGCGGATGGCGGCCACACCCTTCGCCTTCCTGCGCGGCTCGGCGGGCCTCATGGCCTACGACCTCGCCCGCACGCCGATGACCAGGATCGGCGCCCAGATCTGCGGCGACGCCCACGCGGCCAACTTCGGCCTGTACGGCGACGCCCGCGGCGGACTGGTCATCGACCTGAACGACTTCGACGAGACGGTGCACGGCCCCTGGGAGTGGGACCTCAAGCGGCTCGCCGCGTCCCTGGTCCTCGCGGGCCGGGAGACCGGTGCCGACGAGGACACCTGCCGTGCGGCGGCCCACGGCGCGGTCGGCGCGTACCGGCGCACCATGCGGCTGCTGGCCAAGCTGCCGGTACTGGACGCGTGGAACGCCATCGCGGACGAGGAACTCGTCTCCCACACCGACGCCCACGACCTCGTCGGCACCCTGGAGCGCGTCTCGGAGAAGGCGCGGGCCAACACCAGCGGGCGCTTCGCCGCCAAGTCGACCGAGCCCACCGAGGACGGCGGCCGGCGGTTCGTGGAGGCTCTGCCGGTGCTCCGCCGGGTGCCCGACGCGGAGGCCGCGGCGGTGGCCACGTCCCTGGAGCACTACCTGACCACGCTCTCCGAGGACCGCCTGCCGCTGCTGGCCCGGCACGCGGTGCACGACGTGGCGTTCCGGGTCGTCGGCACGGGCAGCGTGGGCACCCGCTCCTACGTCGTCCTGCTCCTCGACCACCGTGGCGAACCGCTCGTCCTCCAGGTCAAGGAGGCCAGGCCCTCGGCCCTCGTGCCCCACCTGGTCACCGCGGGCTTCGAGGCCCCGGAGGTCGGTCACGAGGGCCGCCGGGTGGTGCTGGGCCAGAAGCGGATGCAGGTCGTCAGCGACAACCTGCTGGGCTGGACGACCGTCGAGGGCCGCCCCTTCCAGGTACGGCAGTTCCGCAACCGCAAGGGCAGCGTCGACCCCGCCGCCCTGTCCGCCGACCAGATAGACGACTACGGCCGCATGACCGGCGCCCTCCTGGCCCGCGCCCACTCCCACAGCGTCGACCCCCGTCTGGTCTCCGGCTACTGCGGCAAGAACGACGAACTCGACGAGGCGATCGCCACGTTCGCCGTCACCTACGCGGACCGCACGGAGGCGGACCACGGCGAGCTGGTGGCCGGGATCCGGTCGGGGAGGGTGGCGGCGGAGACGGGCGTGTGAGGAGGCGAGGGCATCCTGACGGCCCTGCCTGCAACCACCCGAGGGGCGCGGGGAACTGCGCGATCAACCCCCACCGGCCGATGCTCGCTCGACCACCTGACTCGGCACCCCGGATGGCGTCCCCGTCACACCGACACGGTTACGCTGTCCGGATGACGTCCCCGGAACCCGACGGCACAACCGCCGCAGGCACAGGCACCGCGCGGCTGGAGCGAGCCGTGCGGGCCGCCGAGCAGGCGCTCATCGAGTACGAGATCGCGGTGGAGACCTTCCGCATCGAGGTCGAGAACTTCTCCCGCCTGCACCACCAGCGGCTCGGCCCGGTCTATGCCCGCCTCGACGAGCTGGAGGCGCGGATCGCCGAGGCCCGGGCCGCCCGTACCGGCGATCCCGAGGACCTGCGCAAGGCGGAGGAGGCCCGCGCCCGGGTGCTGCCGATGCCCGGGGTGGAGGAGCTGTTCCACGGCTGGATGGACGGGGAGGGTCTCTTCCCGGAGGCCGCCGCCATGCTCACCGACCAGCCGGTGCGGCCTCCGCAGCGGGTGCGCCCCAGCGACGAGGCCCGCAAGCTCTATCGCGAGCTGGCCCGCAAGGCCCACCCGGACCTCGCCCAGGACGACACCGAGCGGGCCCGGCGCGAGGAGTTCATCACCCGGGTCAATGCGGCCTACTCCCGCGGCGACGAGGCGCTTCTGCGGGAACTGTCCGAGGAGTGGGCCGCCGGGCCCAAGCTCCCGGAGCAGGGACCCACGCCCAGCGAGGAGCTCTACGCCCGCCTCGAATGGCTTTCCCAGCGCAAGGAAATGCTGTCCGTGGTCGCGCGGGAGCTGGAGGAGAGCGCGATCGGCTCGATGCTCCGGATGGCTCCGGACGACCCCGACCAGCTTCTCGAGGAGATCGCCGAGCAGCTCCTGGCCGACGTCTCCGCGCGCGAGACGGAGCTCGCGGAGCTGCTCGCGCAGGAGTGACCGGCAGGGCGCCGAGGGCGTCGGGTAGCGTCGGCACCATGAATTTCGGTGGTGGTGTGCCCACGGTCCAGGTCACGGACCTCAAGGACGACGATTTCCTGCTGGACGTCCGCGAGGACGACGAATGGCAGGCGGGGCATGCCGAAGGCGCGCTGCACATCCCCATCAGCGAGTTCGTGGCCCGCTACGGCGAACTGACCGAGGCCGCCCCGCAGGACGGCCGGGTGCATGTGATCTGCCGTTCCGGCGGGCGTTCGGCCCAGGTCACCATGTACCTGGCCCAGCAGGGCATCGACGCCGTGAACGTCGACGGCGGCATGCAGCTGTGGGCCGAGACCGGCCGCCCCGTGGTCACGGACGACGGCCGCCCGGGCTTCGTGCTCTAGCCTCCGGCGAGTACGGGGTCTCGGCCTCCGAACGGGCACGGGGTCTCGGCCTCCGGCGGGCACGGGGCACGCGCCGGTCACAGAGAATGCGCCGCCAGCAGGTCCCCCAACGCCTCCTCGTGGGCCGCTGCCGGGCCCAGGGACAGTTCCAGGTGCTTGGCCCAGGCGTGGTAGCGGTGCAGCGGGTAGTCGACGTCCGCGCCGAAGCCGCCGTGCAGATGCTGTGCCGTCTGCACCACCCGCCGCACGCCCTCCGAGGCCCAGATCTTCGCCACGGCGACGTCACCCGAGACCGGCAGCACGCCGCGTGCCCCGGAGGAGAGCCGCCACGCGGCCTGCCACAGCGTGACCTCCATCGCGCGCAGGTCGATGTACCGGTCGGCGGCCTGCACGGCGACGGCCTGGAAGGTGGCGACCGGGAACCCGAACTGCTCGCGCCCGCTGGTGTATTCACTGCTCATCCGCAGCACCCGCTCGCCCAGACCGAGCGCCAGCGCGCAGGTCCCCGTGGTCAGCAGGTCCCGCAGCCACTCCCACGCCCCCTCCGCGTCGATCACGTCCCGCGCGCCGATCCGCACCGAGTCCAGCCGCAGCTCGCCCAGCCGTTCCCCGCTGGTGGAGAACTGCTCGCCGAGCGCGACCCCGTCATGGTCCCGGGGCACCAGCGCGAGGACGGCCCGGTCCGCGGCGGTGTGCGCGGGGACGACGACGAAGTCCGCGTCGTACACCCACGGCACCGCCGTCTGCACCCCGTCCAGGACCCAGCCGGCACCCTCGCCCTCGCCCTCCGCCTGCCGAGCGGTGACGGCGAGTTCGGCGGGGTCGTGTCCCGTGCGGCCGCTCGCGGCGACGGTCAGCACGACCTCCCCGCGCCCGGCCCGCTCCAGCAGGTCCGTCCTCAACTCCTGGCCGCCGTAAGCCTGTACGGCGGCCAGGGCCGCGCTGTTCTCCAGCAGCGGCACCCGGGCCAGCACCTTCGCCGACTCGCGCAGCACCAGGCAGAGCGCGACCGCGTCCAGGCCCGCCCCGCCGTACTCCTCCGCCACCAGCAGGCTCAGCAGGTCCGCCTCGGCGAGCCTCGCCCACAGCGCGCGGTCGAACTCGTCGGCCACGGCGCCCGTGGTGAGGGCCGGGGACGGCACCGCGTCCGGTGCCACGTCGGCGAACACCCCCCGTGCCGCCTCGGCCGCCGCCTGCTGCTCCTCGCTGAAGGTGAAGTCCACGGTCCCTGTCCTTCCGACGGGTCGGCAGATCGGGTCAGCTGATCTGACGGTCCGTCAAGATAGAACAGGTTCTAGAAGAAGGGAACGGCCGGCGGACCCGCGGGCGGACCGGACGCCGACCGATCGTTCGGTACAGGTGATCCATGGTGGGTGAGGCGCCGTAAGGTGTCCACCGCTGTGGAAAACCCTCGGCCGTCCCCTGTGGAAAACGGGGCCGGACGTGAGGACGGCCACGCCGGGGCCTTTCGACAAGGGCTGTGCGGAGCGGTCGGGCCTGAGTACCGTGCCCGTGCGAGCCACCGCGGCACCCCACGGGCCAGGGCGGCCGCGGAACGGACCGGAATCGGGAACGGGGCGGAATGGACGCGCACGACAGAGGCTCGACCCCCCGTCACGACGACCTGGGCACCCGTCACGACGACCCGGGCACCCGTCACGACGACCCGGGCACCCCGAGCGATCCGACCCCCGGCCCTGAACCGGCCCCTGCGAGCGGGCCGACCGAACCTCCCGGGCCCACGCCGTCCCCCGACCCCGACCCCCGCACCGCGATATCCACCCCCCTCCCGGCGTCCCCCGACCCCGGCCCCCGGACCGGGGTGGCCGCCCTCTCCCTCCGCCACCAGATCGGGGTCGCCCTGGCGCTCGCCCTAGTCGCCATCGCCGTCTGTGTGCACATCGGGATGGTGTTCCTGCACGTCGCGCCGGTGAACACGGTGACCAGGCAGCACGGCGGGGCGGTCGACGACTGGATCTACCCGGAGTTCGAGCAGAACTGGAAACTGTTCGCCCCGAACCCGTTGCAGCAGAATGTCGCGGTGCAGGTGAGGGCCCGGATCCGGGGGGTGGACGGGGGCAGCCGTACGACGGGCTGGTACGACCTGTCCGCCCAGGACGGCCGGGCCATCGACGGCAATCCGCTGCCCAGCCACACCCAGCAGAACGAGTTGCGCCGCTCCTGGGACCTCTTCGTCGCCACCCACGACGCGAACAACCGTCCGATCGGTCTGCGCGGCTCCCTGTCCGAGACGTATCTGCGCCGCATCGCGGTGCTCCGCATGGGGCGCGAGGACGCTCTCGCGCGCGGTGACGTGCTCGTGAGCGTCCAGGTGCGCTCCCGGACCTCCAACGTCCCGCCGCCGAAGTGGAGCGACGAGAAGGTCTCGGTGCAGCCGGTCTTCCGGGAGCTGTCCTGGTGGCCCGTGACGGCCGACGACACCGAGGGGAGCGTCCGGTGAACCGATTCGTCCTCGCGGTGTCGAACGCGATCGCCCGGGTCACCGAGGCCGCCCTCGGTCCCTACCAGAGCGCGATGATCCGCATCGGCTTCAGCGCGACCTGGCTGCTGTTCCTGCTGCGCGAGCTCCCGCACCGCCAGGAGCTGTACGGTCCCGACGGCCCCTGGAGCTGGAACCTCGCTGAGCAGCTGGTCTCGGCCAACGGCGCGTTCAGCGCCCTGATGTGGTCGGACGGACAGTTCTGGTTCGAGACCGTCTATGTGCTCGCCGTCCTGTCGAGCCTCCTGCTGCTGCTCGGCTGGCACACCCGTGCGATGTCGGTGCTGTTCATGGTCGGTGTGCTCTCGCTCCAGAACCGCAGCGTCTTCATGGGCGACGGCGGCGACAACGTCCTGCACCTGATGTCGATCTACCTGGTTTTCACGCGGTGCGGCCAGGTCTGGTCGCTCGACGAGCGGCGGGCCCGTCGCACCCGCGAGGCACAGGCGCATGGGGGGCACGTCGTCGACCGGGCCGGCCCGGCCCTGTGGGGCGTCCTCGGGCTGGTGCTGGTGTCGGTGACCTTCCTGGGCAAGCTGGACGGCGATCCGGTCGTGCCGGTGCTGCTGTGGGTCCTGTGGCTGGCGCAGGCCCTGTGGTGGGCCGTCGGACGCTTCGGGCGGTCCGGTCAGTCGCGGATCATGCTCGACGTCATCGGCAACATCGTCCACAACGGCGCGCTGCTGGTGATCATGGCGGAGGCCTGTCTGATCTACGCGACCGCGGGCTGGTACAAGATCCAGGGCTCCCGCTGGCAGGACGGCACCGCCGTCTACTACCCGCTGCACCTGGAGTCCTTCTCGCCCTGGCCCGCCGTCGCCGACCTGCTGTCGGCCAACGGCCTCATGGTGATGCTGGTGACGTACGGCACGGTCGCCGTCCAGGTCGCCTTTCCCTTCACCCTGTTCAACCGCCGGGTCAAGAACGTCCTGCTGGCAGCCATGATCACCGAGCACGCGGTGATCGCGGTCGTTCTCGGCCTGCCGTTCTTCTCGCTGGCGATGATCGCCGCCGACTCGGTCTTCCTGCCGACGCCGTTCCTGCGTCGCCTCGGCGAGGGAGCCGCACGCGCGCGTGGCCGACTGCGCACCCGGTTCCGGAAGCGGCTCGCGGGCGGTGCGGACGCCCCCGTGCAGCGGCCACCGAAGCAGCGGCCACCGAAGCAGCGCACACCGAGCGAACCGGGGCCCGCCGACAGCGTCCCTCCGCAGCCGGCCGGTGAAGGCAGCATCCCTCCGCAGCAGGCCGACGGCGGCGGGGACGGTGGTCCGGGGCGGGAGAACCCCGAGAACCCGGATTCCACGCACGTAGGCTTCCCCGCATGACCGGTACCGATCCGCTGAGCCTGTGGCGCCGGCTCGCCGACACCTGCGTCCTGCTCGACGGCTTCCACGCCCTCAAGCACGCCCTGCGCTTCGGGGCCGAGATCCCGGTGGCGGTCACCGCCGACCGCGGTGCCGCGCTCACCCTGGCCGACGAGCTCGCCGCGGACGTACGGCCGTCCCTGGACGCGCTGCTGACGGAGGTCCCGGAGGCGGCGTACCGGACGCTCGTGCCGCGCCCGCATCCCACCGCGGTGGCGGCCCTGGCCGTACGGCCGTCCCGGGCCGCGCACCTCGAACAGCTGGCGCGCACCCCGCGCACCACCCCCGTGGTGGTCCTGGACCAGCCCCGCAACCTCGGCAACGCGGGGGCCGTGATCCGCCTGGCCGCCGGTTTCGGGGCGACCGGAGTGGTCACCACGGGCCCGCTCGACCCCTGGCATCCGACGGTCGTGCGCGGCGGGGCGGGGCTGCACTTCGCGACCGCCGTGGAGCGTCTGACGGCCGCCGAGCTGCCGCCGGGGCCGCTGTTCGCGCTGGACCCCGAGGGCGACGACATCCGGGGCCTGAAGCTCCCGGACGACGCCGTCCTCGCCTTCGGCTCGGAGCGCAGCGGACTGTCATCCGACGTACGCGCGCGTGCCGATCATCTGGTGGCCCTCCCGATGCGGTCCCAGGTCTCCAGCTACAACCTGGCCACGAGTGTGGCGATGACGCTCTACCACTGGAGCCTCGGGAGTTCCGCCGGCTCCTAGGCCTCCCGGCGCACCTCGACGACCCGGAACCGGTTCGCGACGAACGCGCCGTCGCACAGCGCGGAGTTCGCCGCCGGGTTGCCGCCGGAGCCGTGGAAGTCGGAGAACGCGGCCGTCTGGTTGACGTACACCCCGCCGACGAGGTTCAGCGACAGCTGGGCCGCCTCCTCCAGGCAGACCTCCTGGACGGCCTGTTCGACCTCCTCGTCGGTGGTGTAGGCGCCGACCGTCATCGCGCCCTTCTCGCGGATCGTCCGGCGCAGCAGCTCGACCCCGTCGGTGGCCGAGTCGACCGCCACGGCGAAGGAAACCGGGCCGAAGCACTCGCTCATGTAGGCGGCCTCGTCGTCCGGCTTGGCGCCGTCCAGCTTGACGAGGACGGGGGTGCGCACGACGGCGCCCGGGAACTCCGGGTTGGTGACCTCGCGGGAGGCGAGGGCGACTTCGCCGAGCCCCGCCGCGGCCTCCACGCGTGCCTTCACGTCGGGGTTGACGATCGCGCCCAGCAGGGCGTTGGCGCGTGCGTCGTCGCCGAGGAGGCCGTCGACCGCGCGGGCGATGTCGGCGACGACCTCGTCGTAGGTCTTGGGGCCCTCGTCGGTGCGGATGCCGTCGCGGGGGATCAGCAGGTTCTGCGGGGTGGTGCACATCTGGCCGCTGTAGAGGGACAGCGAGAAGGCCAGGTTGGCGAGCATGCCCTTGTAGTCGCCGGCCGACTCGACGAACACCGAGTTGACGCCGGCCTTCTCGGTGTAGACCTGCGCCTGGCGGGCGTTGGCCTCCAGCCAGTCGCCGAACTCCGTCGAGCCGGTGTAGTCGATGATGCGGATCTCCGGGCGGGTGGCGAGGGTCTTCGCGATGCCCTCGCCGGGGCGCTCGGCGGCGAGCGCGACCAGGTTCGGGTCGAAGCCCGCCTCGGCGAGCACGGAGCGCGCCACCTGGACGGTGAGCGCGAGCGGCAGCACCGCGCGCGGGTGCGGCTTGACCAGGACGGCGTTGCCGGTGGCGAGGGAGGCGAACAGGCCCGGGTAGCCGTTCCACGTCGGGAAGGTGTTGCAGCCGATGACCAGCCCGATTCCGCGCGGGACCGGAGTGAACCGCTTGGTGAGCGCGAGCGGGTCGCGCTTGCCCTGCGGCTTGGTCCACTCCGCGGTGTCGGGGGTGCGGACCTGCTCCACGTACGCGTACGCCACCGCTTCCAGGCCGCGGTCCTGCGCGTGCGGGCCGCCCGCCTGGAACGCCATCATGAACGCCTGGCCGCTGGTGTGCATGACCGCGTGCGCGAACTCGTGGGTCCGGTCGCTGATCCGCTTGAGGATCTCCAGGCAGACCACCGCGCGGATCTCCGCACCCGCGTCCCGCCAGGCCTTCTGCCCCGCCTTCATCGCGGGCAGCAGCACGTCCAGGTCCGCGTGCGGGTACTCGACGCCCAGCTCGATGCCGTACGGCGACACCTCGCCGCCCACCCAGTCGTCGGTGCCGGGCTGGCCGAGGTCGAGGCGGCTGCCGAGGAGGGCGTCGAAGGCGGCCCTGCCCGCGGCCATGTCGAGGCTGCCGTTCTCCCCGTAGGCCTTCGGGTGCTCCGGGTGCGGGGACCAGTACGCGCGGGTGCGGATCGCCTCAAGTGCCTGGTCGAGGGTGGGCCGGTGCGCGGCGATCAGCTCGTGGGCGGTCAGTTCGGCGGGCATGCGGGACCAACTCCTCGTCTTTCGAACTCTTCGTCGAGTCCATGACCTGGGCAGAAACAGGGGCGGGAACAGCCAGTCAGAGTTAGAGTAACCGAACGATCGGTCGGGACAAGGGGGTCCGCCGCATCTGTGGAAAACCCCGTGCGGGAGGATCGCGCACATGACAGGACTCGACCTCAGCAGCCCCGTGGCCGTCGTCGGCACCGGCACCATGGGCCAGGGCATCGCCCAGGTCGCGCTGGTCGCCGGGCATCCCGTGCGGCTCTACGACGCCGTCCCCGGCCGGGCCCGCGAGGCGGCCGACGTGATCGGCGCCCGCCTGGACCGGCTCGTCGAGAAGGGCCGGCTCACCGCCGCCGCCCGTGACGCCGCCCGCACCCGCCTGGTGGCCGCCGAGCAGCCGGCCGACCTCGCGGACTGCGGCCTGGTCGTCGAGGCCGTCCTGGAGCGGCTGGATGTCAAGCAGGAGCTGTTCCGGCAGCTCGAGGACATCGTGGACGAGGACTGTCTGCTCGCCACCAACACCTCGTCCCTGTCGGTGACCGCCATCGGCGGCGCCCTGCGCCACCCGGGCCGGTTCGTGGGCCTGCACTTCTTCAACCCCGCCCCGCTGCTGCCGCTGGTCGAGGTCGTCTCCGGGTTCGCCACCGACGTCTCCTCGGCCACGCGCGCGTACGAGACGGCCCGCGCCTGGGGCAAGACGCCGGTCGCCTGCGCCGACACCCCCGGCTTCATCGTCAACCGCATCGCACGGCCCTTCTACGCCGAGGCGTTCGCGATCCACGAGGCCCAGGGCGCCGAGCCCGCCACCATCGACGCCGTGCTGCGCGAGTGCGGCGGCTTCAAGATGGGCGCGTTCGAGCTGACCGACCTGATCGGGCAGGACGTCAACGAGTCCGTCACGCACTCGGTGTGGCGCGCCTTCTTCCAGGACGTGCGCTTCACGCCCTCCCTCGCCCAGCAGCGCCTGGTCGAGTCGGGCCGGCTCGGCCGCAAGAGCGGACAGGGCTGGTACGACTACGCGGAGGGCGCCGAGCGCGACGAGCCGCACACCGCGGAACCGGCCCCCGCGCCCGCCTACGTCGTCGTCGAGGGCGACCTGGGCCCCGCGTCCGAACTGCTCGCGCTGATCCGCGAGGCGGGCATCCCGGTCCGCGAGGACGAGGAGGACCACGGCACCCGGCTGGTCCTGCCGAGCGGCGGACAGCTCGCGCTCGCCGACGGGCAGACCTCGGTGGAGTTCCGGGACGTCGTCTACTTCGACCTCGCCCTGGACTACCGCAAGGCCACCCGCATCGCCCTGTCGGCCTCCCAGGACACCGCGCAGCAGACCCTCTCCGAGGCCGTCGGGCTCTTCCAGGCGCTCGGCAAGGACGTCAGCGTCATCGGGGACGTGCCCGGCATGATCGTCGCCCGCACGGTCGCCCGGATCGTGGACCTCGCGCACGACGCCGTCGCCAAGGGCGTGGCCACCGAGGAGGACATCGACACCGCGATGCGGCTCGGGGTGAACTACCCGCTCGGCCCCTTCGAGTGGAGCCGCAGGCTCGGCCGCAACTGGGCCTACAGCCTCCTCGACGACCTGCACCTGCGCGACCCCTCGGGGCGGTACGCGCCCTCGCTCGCGCTGTACCGGCACGCCTACGCCTCCGACAAGCGGGAGGGCAGCACCTCATGACGACCGCCAAGCGGGACACGTACACCCCCGAGACGCTGCTGTCCGTCGCCGTCCAGGTCTTCATCGAGCGCGGCTACGACGGCACCTCCATGGAGCACCTCTCCAAGGCCGCAGGCATCTCCAAGTCGTCGATCTACCACCACGTGACCGGCAAGGAGGAGCTGCTGCGCCGGGCCGTCAGCCGGGCCCTGGACGGTCTGTTCGGCATCCTCGACGAGGAGCACGCGCGCGTGGGCCGCGCCTCGGACCGCCTGGAGTACGTGGTGCGGCGCATGGTCGAGGTGCTGATCGCCGAGCTGCCGTACGTCACCCTGCTGCTGCGGGTGCGCGGCAACACCGGCACCGAGCGCTGGGCGCTGGAGCGCCGCCGGGACTTCGACCACCGGGTCGCCGAGCTCCTGAAGGCGGCCGCCGCGGACGGCGACGTGCGCGGGGACGTGGAGGTGCGGCTGGCGACCCGCCTGGTCTTCGGGATGATCAACTCGATCGTGGAGTGGTACCGCCCCGACGGCCGCGGCATGAACGAACGCGAAGTCGCGGACGCGGTGGCCCAGTTGATCTTCGGGGGACTGCGAAGGGCCGGCTGACGGCGTGAGTGCCGACGACCTCCTCGCGAGGGCCGAGCGCCGCTTCGGCGTCCGGTTCCCGCAGGACTACCGGGACTTCCTGGCCGCGGAGGGGAGCATGAGCCGTTTCGTCCCTCCCGCGGGCGACTTTCTCGTGATCGACCCCGTCGAGGACCTGGTCCCCGTGAACGAGGCCGGCGAGATCCAGGACCGGTTCCCCGGCGGGGTCGTCATCGGCGGGGACGGGGGCCGGGAGCTGCTCACCTTCGACTTCCGGCAGGAGCCGCCGGCCCTCGTCCTGCTCGACGTCTCGGCCCCGGACTGGTCGTCCGCCCTTCCCCAGGCGAGCTCGCTGTCCGAACTGCTGGCGCGGTTCCCCGTCGACGGATGGGACTTCGGCGCCTGAGCGTCAGCCCTGCGGCTCCAGGTCCTCCTCCTCGAAGACCAGCAGGGTGCGGGTGCTCAGCACCTCCGGGATGGCCTGGAGCCGGGTGAGGACCAGCTCGCGCAGGGATCTGTTGTCCGGGGTGTGGACGAGCAGCAGCACGTCGAAGTCGCCGCCGACCAGCGCGATGTGGGAGGCCCCGGGCAGCTGTCTGAGCTGCTCCCGGACCGTGCGCCAGGAGTTCTGGACGATCTTCAGGGTGATGTAGGCCGAGGTGCCCTGGCCCGCGCGCTCGTGGTTGACGCGGGCGCCGAAACCGCGGATGACGCCGTCCTCGACGAGGCGGTTGATGCGGGCGTAGGCGTTGGCGCGGGAGACGTGCACCCGTTCGGCGACCGACCTTATCGACGCGCGGCCGTCCGCCTGGAGCATCTGGAGGATGTCCTGATCGATGGCGTCGAGCGGACGAGGGGGAGAAAGGGGGACCCCGTCCTCCGGGCTTTCGGCCATTTGTTCAGGTGCCATGTCCCCCTGCCTCCCTAGCATGGACGTACTGCGTCCATCTCAGGCTGTGGAGAACCGTTTGTCCACAGCCTGAGGGGCCCTGTAGCCAAAATGTGCCGACGACCGAACAATCGGTAGGTGAGGCGCCTCACATCCGTGATGCGCCGAAGCCGTCTCCCACGAGGAGGTGCCGTCATGACGGTCATGGAGCAGCGGGGCGCGTACCGGCCATCGCCGCCGCCCGCCTGGCAGCCCCGCACGGACCCCGCGCCCCTGCTGCCCGACCCGGAGCCCCGGCGCGTCCTCGGCACCGACGCGGCCGCCGAGGCCGACCCGGCCCTGCTGCGCCGCCTGCACGCCGAGCTGGTCCGCGGCCGCCGCTACAACACGCAGGCGACCGCCCTCACCAAGCAGGGCCGTCTCGCCGTCTACCCCTCCAGCACCGGCCAGGAGGCCTGCGAGGTCGCCGCCGCACTCGCGCTGGAGGACCGCGACTGGCTCTTCCCCAGCTACCGCGACACCCTCGCCGCCGTCGCCCGGGGCCTCGACCCCGTCCAGGCGCTCACGCTCCTGCGCGGCGACTGGCACACCGGCTACGACCCGCGCGAACACCGCGTGGCCCCCCTGTGCACCCCGCTCGCCACCCAGCTCCCGCACGCCGTCGGCCTCGCCCACGCGGCCCGCCTCAAGGGTGACGACGTGGTCGCGCTCGCCATGGTCGGCGACGGCGGCACCAGCGAGGGCGACTTCCACGAGGCACTGAACTTCGCCGCCGTCTGGCAGGCCCCGGTGGTCTTCCTGGTCCAGAACAACGGCTTCGCGATCTCCGTCCCGCTCGACAAGCAGACCGCGGCCCCGTCGCTGGCCCACAAGGCCGTCGGCTACGGCATGCCGGGCCGGCTGGTCGACGGCAACGACGCGGTCGCCGTCCACGAGGTCCTCACCGCCGCCGTACGCCACGCCCGCGCGGGCGGCGGACCCACCCTGGTCGAGGCGATCACCTACCGCGTGGACGCCCACACCAACGCCGACGACGCGACCCGCTACCGCGGCGACGCCGAGGTCGAGACCTGGCGCGGACACGACCCGATCGCCCTCCTGGAGCACGAACTGACCGAGCGCGGGCTGATCGACGAAGCCGGCCTGGAAGCCGTACGCCAGGACGCCGAGGCCTTCGCCGCCGCGCTGCGCGACGGCATGAACCAGGACCCGGTCCTCGACCCCATGGACCTGTTCGCCCACGTCTACGCCGAGCCCACCCCGCAACTGCGCGAGCAGCAGGCACAGTTGCGCGCCGAGCTGGACGCCGAGCACGACTCCCACGGGGGTGCGCACCGATGACCACCGTCGCCCTCAAACCGGCCACCATGGCGCAGGCCCTCACGCGCGCGCTGCGCGACGCGATGGCCGCCGACCCCACCGTGCATGTCATGGGTGAGGACGTCGGCACCCTCGGCGGGGTCTTCCGGGTCACCGACGGACTCGCCAAGGAGTTCGGCGAGGACCGCTGCACGGACACCCCGCTCGCCGAGGCCGGCATCCTCGGCACCGCGGTCGGCATGGCGATGTACGGGCTCCGCCCGGTCGTGGAGATGCAGTTCGACGCCTTCGCCTACCCGGCGTTCGAGCAGCTGATCAGCCATGTCGCGAAGATGCGCAACCGCACCCGCGGGGCGATGCCGCTCCCGATCACCATCCGGGTCCCCTACGGCGGCGGCATCGGCGGTGTCGAGCACCACAGCGACTCCTCCGAGGCGTACTACATGGCGACCCCCGGTCTCCAGGTCGTCACCCCCGCGACCGTCGCCGACGCCTACGGACTGCTGCGCGCGGCGATCGCCTGCGACGACCCCGTCGTCGTCCTGGAGCCCAAGCGCCTGTACTGGTCCAAGGACACCTGGAACCCGGACGACCCGCAGCCGGTCGAACCCATCGGCCGCGCGGTGGTGCGGCGCCCGGGCCGCAGCGCCACCCTCATCACCTACGGCCCGTCCGTGCCCGTGTGCCTCGAAGCCGCCGAAGCCGCGCGCGAGGAGGGCTGGGACCTCGAAGTGGTCGACCTGCGCTCCCTGGTGCCGTTCGACGACGAGACGGTCGCGGCCTCCGTACGGCGGACCGGACGCGCGGTCGTCGTGCACGAGTCGGGCGGGTTCGGCGGACCGGGCGGAGAGATCGCCGCCAGGGTCACCGAGCGCTGCTTCCACCACCTGGAGGCGCCGGTGCTGCGGGTGGCCGGGTTCGACATCCCCTACCCGCCGCCGATGCTGGAGCGTCACCACCTGCCCGGCGTCGACCGGATCCTGGACGCGGTGGGGCGGCTGCAATGGGAGGCGGAGAACTGATGGCGCAGGTGCTGGAGTTCAAACTGCCCGACCTCGGCGAGGGTCTGACCGAGGCGGAGATCGTCCGCTGGCTGGTCGAGGTCGGCGACGTCGTCGCGGTCGACCAGCCGGTCGTCGAGGTGGAGACCGCCAAGGCGATGGTCGACGTCCCCTGCCCCTACGCGGGCGTCGTCACGGCCCGCTACGGCGAGGAGGGCAGCGAGCTTCCCGTCGGAGCACCGCTGATCACGGTGGCCGTGGGAGCGCCGGCCTCCGGCGGCCCGGCCGAGGTCGCGGAGACCGAGGCCCCCAAGACCGAGGGCTCGGGGAACGTCCTCGTCGGCTACGGCACGTCGGACGCGCCCGCGCGCAGGCGCAGGGTGCGACGGGAGCAGCAGGTGCTCGCGCCGGTGAACGGCCGGCCGGCACCTGAGACCCCCGAGTTGGTTCGCGCGGCACCCGAAGCCGCCGAGGCGGTCCAGGGCCCCGTCGCCGTGATCTCGCCGCTCGTCCGCCGCCTCGCCCGCGAGAACGGCCTCGACCTCAGGGCACTCACCGGCTCCGGCCCCGACGGACTGATCCTGCGGGCCGACGTCGAGCACGCCCTGCGGGCCGCCGCCGCACCGGCACGGGCCACCACCGCGGTGACGGCCACCGCGACGGCCCCCGCAGGCACCCGCGTCCCCCTCAAGGGCGTCCGGGGCGCGGTCGCCGACAAGCTCTCCCGCAGCCGGACCGAGATCCCCGACGCCACCTGCTGGGTGGACGCCGACGCCACGGAACTCATGCGGGCCCGCACCGCGATGAACGCCGCCGGAGGGCCGAAGATCTCCCTGCTCGCGCTGCTCGCTCGGATCTGCACCGCCGCGCTCGCCCGGTTCCCCGAGCTCAACTCCACCGTCGACACGGCCGCCCGGGAGATCGTGCGGCTGGATGCCGTCCACCTCGGGTTCGCCGCGCAGACCGAGCGGGGCCTGGTCGTGCCGGTCGTGAAGGACGCACACAGCCGGGACGCCGAGTCGCTGTCCGCGGAGTTCGCCCGGCTCACCGAGTCGGCCCGCACCGGCAGCCTCACCCCGGCCGAACTCACCGGCGGCACCTTCACGTTGAACAACTACGGCGTGTTCGGCGTCGACGGCTCCACGCCGATCATCAACCACCCCGAGGCGGCCATGCTCGGCGTCGGCCGGATCATCCCCAAGCCGTGGGTGCACGAGGGCGAACTGGCGGTGCGTCAGGTCGTCCAGCTCTCGCTCACCTTCGACCACCGGGTCTGCGACGGCGGCACCGCGGGCGGCTTCCTGCGGTACGTGGCCGACTGCGTGGAACAGCCCGCGGTCCTGCTGCGCACCCTGTGAGCGCGCGCCTCTCGCACACCCTGTGAGTGCGTCCCGGCGGCCGTACACGCGGATCGCTGCGCCGCCCGATCGTTCCCTGTGATCGCGGCGGCACGCATACTCGGGGGGTGACCGCGTACCAGCCCCCGGACGCCCAGGACCCCCAGGGCACACCGGGCACCCCCGGGACCGCAGCCGCGTACGACGTGGTCGTGCTCGCCGGGGGCGCCGCCCGGCGGCTCGGCGGCGCCGACAAGCCCGGTGTGCGGGTGGGCGGACGGCCCCTCCTCGACCGGGTCCTCGCCGCCTGCGCCGACGCCCGCACCACCGTCGTCGTCGCCGATCCCCGCCCCACGGTCCGGGAGATCACCTGGGCCCGCGAGGACCCGCCCGGCGGCGGCCCGCTGGCCGCCCTCGACGCCGGTCTGCGGCACACCGGCGCCGGGCACGTCCTGGTGCTCTCCGCGGACCTGCCCTTCCTCCGGGAGGGCACCGTCCGGCTGCTGCTGACCGTCCTGCGCACGGGCGGCGCCGACGGCGTGCTGCTCACCGACGCCGACGGCCGCGACCAGCCACTGGTGGCCGCGTACCGCGCACCCTCGCTGCGCCATGAACTCGCCGCGCTCACCAAGGAGCACGGCACCCTCGCCGGCCTCCCCCTGCGCCGGCTCACCGGCGCGCTCGACCTCACCCGCGTCCCCGACCCCGTCGCGTCCTTCGACTGCGACACCTGGGACGACATCGCCACCGCCAGGGCACGCATCAGGGAGCATGAGCACGTGTTGGATGAATGGATTTCCGCAGTCAAGGACGAGCTGGGCATCGACCTCGACGTCGACACCAAGGTGCTGCTCGACCTCGCCCGGGACGCCGCGCACGGCGTGGCCAGGCCCGCGGCCCCGCTGACCACCTTCCTCGTCGGCTACGCGGCCGCCCGGGCGGGCGGTGACCCCGAGGCGGTCGCCGAGGCCTCCCGCAAGGCCGCCGCCCTGGCCCTGCGCTGGGCCGAGGAGACCGAAGCGAACACCGACGCCGCCCCCGGCACCCGCCCGGACGCCGGATGACCGCCCGGTCCCTGCGCACCGGAGAGAACACCGGGCCCGCCGAGGACGCCGACGAACTCGACGTCGAGGAGGCGCTGGCCCTCGTGAGGAACGACCACGACCGCGCCCCGGGCGACCACCCGCCCGCAGCGGGCGGCACAGCCGCCGGGCACGGGCCGCGGCACACACCGGGACACGGGAGCCGCCCGCCGACCGCACACCGCCCCGACGCCCACCACAAGGCCACCCCGTGGCCCGAGGCCCGCGCCACCGCCGCCCGGGCCGCCCGCACGGTCACCCGCGGCGCCCGCCGCGCCCCCGTGTCCGTACGGCTCGACGACGCCCTCGGCCTCACCCTGGCCGCCCCCCTGGACGCCCTCACCGACCTCCCCTCCTTCGACACCTCCGCCATGGACGGCTGGGCCGTCTCCGGACCCGGCCCCTGGTCCGTCCGGGACGAGGGAGTCCTGGCCGGACACGCCGAACCGGCCCCCCTGGCCGACGGCGAGGCCGCCCGGATCGCCACCGGCGCCCGTATCCCGGCGGACACCACCGGCGTCCTGCGCAGCGAGCACGGACAGCTGGACGAGAAGGGCCGGCTGCACGCGACCCGCAAGGTGGCGCACGGCCAGGACATCCGCCCGCGCGGCCAGGAGTGCCGCAGCGGCGACCAGCTCCTGCCGCCCGGCACCCTCGTCACCCCGGCCGTCCTGGGCCTGGCCGCGGCCGCCGGTTACGACACCCTCACCGCCGTCCCCCGCCCCCGCGTCGACGTCCTCGTCCTCGGCGACGAGCTGCTCAC
Source organism: Streptomyces sp. 351MFTsu5.1 (assembly GCF_000383655.1). Taxonomy (NCBI): domain Bacteria; kingdom Bacillati; phylum Actinomycetota; class Actinomycetes; order Kitasatosporales; family Streptomycetaceae; genus Streptomyces; species Streptomyces sp. 351MFTsu5.1. The sequence continues at coordinate 374,304 of NZ_KB911776.1, forward strand.
CGAGGGCACCCCGCGGGGCGGCCTGATCCGGGACGCCCTCGGCCCGATGCTCCCGCCCTGGCTGCGCGCACTCGGCGCCGAGGTGACCGCCGTACGGCGGCTCGGTGACTCCGCGGAGGCCCTGCACCAGGCGGTCAGCGGTTCCACGGCCGACGTGATCGTCACGACCGGCGGCACCGCGGCCGGCCCCGTCGACCACGTCCACCCCACCCTGGAGCGCATCGGCGCCGAGCTTCTGGTCGACGGGGTGAAGGTGCGTCCGGGCCACCCCATGCTGCTGGCCCGCACCAAGGAGAACCAGCACCTCGTCGGGCTGCCCGGCAACCCCCTGGCGGCCGTCTCCGGCCTGCTCACGCTCGCCGAGCCGCTGCTGCGCACCCTGGCCGCCCGGCCGGCCCCGGAGCCGTACACGCTGCCCCTGCGGGACGAGGCGCACGGCCACCCGTACGACACCCGGCTCGTGCCGGTGGTCCTGCGCGGCGACAGCGCGGTCCCGCTGCACTACAACGGTCCGGCGATGCTGCGGGGCATCGCGGCCGCCGACGCCCTGGCCGTCGTACCGCCCGGGGGCGCGCGGCCGGGGCAGGAGGCCGAACTGCTCGATCTGCCCTGGGCGTCCGCCGGAATCGGGGTGTGTTTCACGTGAAACTTCCGGGCCATGACGCCATCGCCCGCCAGGCGGACGAGCATCTCGTGACCCACAAGGTGAAGTTGCCGCGCAAGGTGGTGGAGCATCCGTTCCGCCAGGTCGCCAAGCGGGTGCTGATGGCCCTGCTGGTGCTCGCGGCGACCGCCCTGATCGTCTATTTCGACCGCGACGGCTACAACGACAACTCCGACCAGTCCGTCGACTTCCTCGACTCCTGGTACTACGCGACCGTCACGCTCTCCACGACCGGGTACGGCGACATCACCCCGGTCAGCGACGCCGCCCGGCTCACCAACATCTTCGTCATCACGCCCCTGCGTGTGCTGTTCCTGATCATCCTGGTCGGCACCACGCTGGAGGTTCTCACCGAACGCACCCGGGAGGCATGGCGACTCGACCGCTGGAGGTCCACCTTGCGCGACCACACCGTAGTGATCGGCTTCGGAACCAAGGGCCGTTCCGCGATCCAGACCGTCTGCGCGACGGGCCTGAAGAAGGAGCAGGTCGTGGTGGTCGACCCCAGCGGCAAGGCCATCGAGGCCGCGACCGCCGAGGGCTACGCGGGGGTCATGGGGGACGCGACCCGCAGCGAGGTGCTGAAACGGGCCGAGGTGCACAAGGCCCGGAAGATCATCATCGCCACCCAGCGGGACGACACGGCGGTCCTGGTGACGCTGACGGCCCGGCAGCTCAACAAGGCCGCGAAGATCGTGGCCGCGGTGCGCGAGGAGGAGAACGCGCCGCTGCTCAAGCAGTCCGGGGCCGACGCGGTCATCACGAGCGCCAGCGCGGCCGGCCGTCTCCTCGGTCTGTCGGTGCTCAGCCCCGCGGCCGGCATGGTGATGGAGGACCTGATCCATCAGGGCAGCGGGCTCGACATCGTGGAACGACCGGTCATAAAGGCTGAGGTGGGCCGGACCGCACGGCAGACGGACGACCTGGTGGTGAGCGTGCTGCGCGGGCACCGGGTGCTCGGCTACGACGATCCGGCCATCGGGACGCTGGAGCTGACGGACCGGCTGATCACCATCGTGCGGGTGTCGCCGGGTGCCCAGGTGACACCCGACGCGCGCCCGCTGCCCCCGATGCCGTCCAGCTGATCACCGGCGCCTTCCAGGGGATCTTCGAGCCGGTCACTTGCGGTTGTACAGGCGCATGGTGACCGGCCCGAAGACCGCGACGAACAGGCCCGCCCACCCCAGCGACCAGGCGATCTCGTCGGTGGGCCAGTCGCCCGCCATCAGTTCGCGCACCGCCGAGGCCAGATGGCTGACGGGGCTGTTGTTGACGAAGGCCTGGAGCCAGCCCGGCATGGTCCTCGGGTCGACGAAGACGTTGGACAGGAAGGTCAGCGGGAAGATCACCATCATGCTGACGCCCATGACCGACTTCTCGGTGCGCAGCAGCAGCCCGAACATCGTCCAGATCCACGAGAACGCGAACGAGAAGACGACCAGGAGCGCGATCCCGGCGAGCACACCGCCGACTCCGCCGTCCGGGCGGTAGCCCAGGATCACTCCGACAGTGAGCATCACGACCGACGCGATGGTGTAGCGCAGGGCGTCGCCGAGCAGGTAGCCGACCATCGTCGACGGCCGCCAGATGGGCAGCGAGCGGAACCGGTCGAAGACGCCCTTCTCGATGTCGGTGTTGACCGAGATACCGGTGTACATCGTGATCATCACGACCGACATGACGAGGATGCCGGGCAGCAGGAACTGGATGTACTCCTTCGGGGAGCCGGCCAGTGCGCCCCCGAACAGGTACGTGTACATCAGCACCATCATGATCGGAAACGCGGTGACGTCGAAGAGCTGCTCCGGCACGTGCTTGATCTTGAGGATCGCCCGCCAGCCGAAGGTCAGCGAGGCCGACAGCGCGCTCGGGCGCGGCGGCCGCTCCCCGGTGACCAGCAGCGCGGCCAGCGACTCGGCGCTGACGGGTGCGAGGTCCTTCGCTGCCCTGTCGTGAGGCTGGGTCACGGTGCTCATGCCGCCATCTCCTCGGCGTCGGTGTCGTCACTGTCGTCGGTGTTGCCGGTGGGGCGTCCGGTGAGGGCGAGGAACACCTCGTCCAGGCTGGGCTGGCCCAGCGAGAAGTTGTCGACGGTGATGCCGGTGCGGGCCAGTTCCGCGAGGGCCCGGGAGGCCTGCTCGGCGGCCGTGTCACCGGTCTCCGAACCGAGACGGGCCGACAGGGCGACCGGGTCCGGTTCCAGTTGCACCCGGGCGTCCAGGGCCCGCCGCAGGATCTCCGCCGCCTCGGGGCGCCGCCCGCTCTCGCGCAGGCGCAGATGGACGGTCCCGGCGCCCACGGACGCCTTCAGCTCGCCCTTGGTGCCCTCGGCGATCACCTTGCCGTGGTCGATGACGGCGATCCGGGAGGCCAGCTGGTCCGCCTCGTCCAGGTACTGCGTGGTCAGCAGGACGGTGGTGCCCTGGGCGACGACCGCGCGCACGATGTCCCAGACCTGGTTGCGGGAGCGCGGGTCGAGCCCGGTGGTGGGCTCGTCGAGGAAGAGCAGGTCAGGGGTGTTCAGGATGGACGCGGCGATGTCGATACGGCGCCGCATGCCGCCCGAGTAGTGCTTGACCTGCTTGGCCGCGGCCTCCGACAGCCCGAACGCCTCCAGAAGCCGGCCGGCGCGCTCACGGGCGGCCTTCTTGTGGTGGCCGAGGAGACGGCCCAGCAGAACCAGGTTCTCGGTGCCGGTGAGGTCCTCGTCGACGGAGGCGTACTGGCCGGTGAGACTGACCCGGCCGCGGACCTCGTCGGCCTCGCGGACGACGTCGTGGCCGAAGACATGGGCCTCGCCGCCGTCCGGCCGCAGCAGGGTGGCGAGCATCTTCACGGTCGTGGTCTTGCCGGCGCCGTTCGGGCCGAGGACGCCGTAGACCGTGCCGGCCGGCACCGCCAGGTCGACCCCGTCGACGGCCCTGGTCTCACCGAACGTCTTCACGAGGCCCGCGGTCTCGATCGCCAGGGCTGACGTGTGCTGGCTCATGGGCGGGTTCCTTCCGCGTGCTTGGGCTACGCACTTGAGCTACGCATGGGAAGACCTTTACCGTCGCGCGAACTCATCGGTGACGCACGGGGTTTTTCGGAGCGGGCGCCATCCGGGTGCCGGGGAGGGTGGTCAGGCGGGTGCGGCGCCGCGTGCGGGTAGCGTCGGTGTCATGTATGCGATCACGATTCCTGAACCCGGTGGGCCCGAGGCGCTGGTGTGGAGCGAGGTTTCCGATCCTGTCGCCGGCGAAGGTGAGGTGCTGGTCGATGTGGTGGCCGGGGCCGTCAACCGTGCCGACATCCTCCAGCGCCAGGGCTTCTACGACCCGCCGCCCGGCGCCTCCCCCTACCCCGGCCTGGAGTGCTCCGGGCGGATCGCCGCGCTGGGCCCCGGGGTCACCGGCTGGGCCATCGGTGACGAGGTCTGCGCCCTGCTCGGGGGCGGCGGCTACGCCGAGAAGGTCGCCGTACCGGCCGGGCAGCTGCTGCCGGTGCCCAAGGGCCTCGACGTGACGCGGGCGGCCGCGCTGCCCGAGGTGGTCTGCACGGTCTGGTCGAACGTGTTCATGGTCGCCCACCTGCGCCCCGGCGAGACGCTCCTCGTGCACGGCGGCTCCAGCGGCATCGGCACGATGGCGATCCAGCTCGCGAAGGCCGTGGGCGCCAAGGTCGCGGTGACCGCGGGCACGCGGGCCAAGCTGGACCGCTGTGCCGAACTCGGCGCGGACATCCTGATCAACTACCGGGAGCAGGACTTCGTCGAGGAGATCAGGAAGGCGACCGACGGCGCCGGGGCCGACGTCATCCTCGACAACATGGGCGCCAAGTACCTCGACCGCAACATCCAGGCGCTCGCCGTCAACGGGCGGCTCGCGATCATCGGCATGCAGGGCGGCATCAAGGGCGAACTGAACATCGCCGCGCTGCTGAACAAGCGGGCCGCGATCAGCGCGACCTCGCTGCGGGCCCGGCCGACGTCCGAGAAGACGGCGATCGTGGCGGCCGTACGGGAGCATGTATGGCCGCTGCTGGACGCCGGGCACGTCCGTCCCGTCGTCGACCGGGAACTGCCGATGAGCGACGCGGCCGCCGCGCACCGGGTCGTCGAGGAGAGCGGCCACATCGGCAAGGTCCTGCTGGTCACGCCTTGACCACAGGTCCATTGGTCACGCCCTGACCGCAGGTCCTAACCGCGGCGCAACCGCAGGGCGAACAGGGCGAGGCCGATCCCCAGACCGATCAGCACCAGCCCGGTGCCCAGCGGCAGGATGAACACCTTGGCCGCGGTCTGTGCCGCACCCCGCGGCGCGGTCGCGGCGGCGGTCTCGCGCGGCGGCTCCGAGACGGCGGTGAGGTCACCGTCATCGGTGCCGGTCCCCGTGGCGTCGGTGGCGTCGGTGGGGTCGTCGTCCTCCGGCGGCGGCTCCTCCCGGCGCCCGGGCCGCTCCCGCCCCTCGCCGGCCAGGCTGCCGGCGCGGGAGGGGGTGGCGGCCGAGGGAGCGGGTGCGAGGGAGGGTGAGGGGGAGGCGCGGTGGGGGCCGTGGGCCTGTGCGGAGTCGGCGGGGTGCGAGGGGGGCGGGCTGTTCCTCGGCTCGTGGTCCGACAGCGGGGCCGACGCCGTGCGCGAGGGGGAGGCGCTCGGGCCGGGCACAGCCGTGACCGGCGTCCGTCGATGAGTCGGCCCGTGAGTCGGCGCGGAGAGCCCCAGGGGCGAGAACGGCCGCTGCAAGGCCCCCGGCGAGGCCGCGCCGACGGCGGACAGCAGGGGCCGGGGCCCGGCGTCGTACGGCTGGATCGTGCCCGTGGGCCATCCCCCGGACGGCAGGACGGCCGTGCTCGACCCCACCACGAGCGCCAGTACCGTCGCGTGCAGCCAAGGAGTCACGGGACAAGACTGGCATTCAGTCCGTTGACCGGCATTCCGGACGAGGCACAGGTGTCGATCGGCGGCCGGAACGGTGGACCAGCCCGCACCGGGGGCACCGCACCGGGGAGAGGTACGGGTGCGAGAGAATGGCTGCATGGAGATGCCGAGGAACGAAGGTTCGCCGGAAAGCCCCCAGATCCTGGTCGTGGGTCAGGACGGGATGGCACTGGGCGGCGGGGGTGACGACGACTCCCGCGAGGTTCCGGTCACGGAGATGGTCGAGCAGCCCGCGAAGGTCATGCGGATCGGCAGCATGATCAAGCAGCTGCTCGAAGAGGTGCGCGCGGCTCCCCTCGACGAGGCCAGCCGGGCCCGCCTCAAGGAGATCCATTCCAGCTCGGTCAAGGAGCTGGAGGACGGTCTGGCCCCGGAGCTCGTGGAGGAGCTGGAGCGGCTCTCCCTGCCCTTCAACGAGGACGCGACCCCGAGCGACGCGGAACTGCGTATCGCGCAGGCCCAGTTGGTGGGCTGGCTGGAGGGACTCTTCCACGGGATCCAGACCACCCTGTTCGCCCAGCAGATGGCCGCGCGGGCCCAGCTGGAGTCGATGCGTCGCGCCCTCCCGCCGGGCGTCGGCGGCCACGAGGAGGGCGGCGACCCGCGCGCGGGCGGCCGCTCGGGCGGACCGTACCTGTAGACGCGGACCGTACCCGTAGACGTCGAACGACCAGGGGCCCGGCAGCGTCGGCTGCCGGGCCCTTCCTGTCAGGCCGGGCGCCGGAAGCGCTCGTTCGGGTTCTTCTTCCGTGACCTTGGACACGGAGCCCGGCCGGTGACAGGGTCCACCGGATCGTCGGGCGTGGTGCCCGTTCCGTGGCCGTACGGGAAAGATGGGTCGCGCGGGCGTTACAGGTGGCCCACCACCGGTACACAGGATTTGCACGCCGAGACGTAGTACAGGTTTGATGACCGGTCCGTCTCGGGCCGGTCCCCGGGCTCATCCCGGACCGGCGGCTTGCGCGAAGGCTGTAGCGTGGCCGACGGAGACCGTAACAACACCGCGCGCACCGCGGGCAGAAACGACGGCGAGGACCGATGGCACAGCAGCAGCGCGCTCAGGGCCCGTCCGACCCCGAGGCGACTGGCGGCGGAATGTCAGATGCGCCGGAGCTGTGGGGGAACGGCGGACTGGTCGGGGACGGCCGGTACCGGCTGACCCGCAGACTCGGCCGGGGCGGAATGGCCGAGGTGTTCGCGGCCGAGGACGTACGGCTCGGACGCACCGTGGCGGTCAAGCTGCTCCGCGCCGACCTCGCCGAGGACCCGACCTCCAAGGCCCGCTTCACGCGCGAGGCCCAGTCCGTGGCCGGCCTCAACCACCACGCGATCGTCGCCGTGTACGACTCCGGCGAGGACTACGTGGGCGGCCAGTCGGTGCCGTACATCGTCATGGAGATCGTCGAAGGACGGACGATCCGCGACCTGCTGCTCAACGCCGAGGCGCCCGGGCCCGAGCAGGCCCTGATCATCGTCTCCGGGGTCCTGGAGGCGCTCGCCTACTCGCACCAGCACGGCATCGTGCACCGTGACATCAAGCCGGCGAACGTGATCATCACGCACAACGGCGCGGTCAAGGTGATGGACTTCGGCATCGCCCGCGCCCTGCACGGCGCGTCCACCACGATGACGCAGACCGGCATGGTCATGGGCACCCCGCAGTACCTCTCCCCCGAGCAGGCCCTCGGCAAGGCCGTCGACCACCGCTCCGACCTGTACGCGACGGGCTGTCTCCTCTACGAACTCCTCGCCCTCAGGCCCCCGTTCACCGGCGAGACCCCGCTGTCCGTCGTCTACCAGCACGTCCAGGACATCCCGACGCCGCCCTCCCAGGTCTCCCAGTCGGTCCCGCCGGAGCTGGACGGCCTGGTCATGCGCTCGCTCGCCAAGGAGCCGGACGACCGCTTCCAGACGGCCGAGGAGATGCGCGGGCTGGTCCAGTACGGCCTCCAGATGCTGTACGACCAGGGCGGCCACACCGGCACCTGGAACACCGGCCCCGTGACGGCGCACGACGGCCGCGGCACGCCCCCCGCGGGCTTCGCGAGCACCAGCGTGCTCCCGCACCCCGGCGCCGCCTCCGGCACCACCCAGATCCCGCAGCCGATCCTGCCGGGCGGCTACGGCGGCGGGGACGACGGCGGCTTCGAGGGCCACGGCAACCGGGGCAGCGGCCGCGGCAAGCTGTGGATACTGGCCGTCCTGGCGGTGATCGCGGTCGCGGCGGGTGTCGCGCTGGCGCTCAACGGCGGCGGCAAGGGCAGCGGCGGCACCGAGACCAGCCCCACGGCGACCACCTCGAAGTCCACCGACGACCAGTCGGCCAGCGAGACGCCCAGCGAGGCGCAGACGGACGACTCGACCGACACGTCCACCGACGACAGCGGCTCGGGCGGCTCCAACTACACGCCCTCCTACACCCCGTCGTACACACGCTCCTACTCGCCGTCGCCCACGCCCACCGAGCCGACGGCTACGGCGACGGAGCCCACGGAGACGGCGGAGCCGACGGAGACGGCGGAGCCCTCCGACACGGCGGCGCCGACCGGTGGTGGGGGCGTCATCTCGGGGCCGACCGGCGGCGACGACTCCTGATCCGCTGAAGCGATCCGCTGAAGTCCTCCCCGCGCGCGTGGGTCCATGAACGGACCCGCGCGCGCGTGCCGTTGACGGGCCGTAGGCGCAGGCCGTACGACGCCGCCCTCAGCCGGCGAACGCGTCGCACACTGCGTCGTACTCCCGTGTCCACCACACGACCAGCGCGGAGGCCGCCGGGAACTGGGGGTCCGCGCGGGTGTCTCCGCGCTCGTAGTGCCAGCGCAGCATCCAGAAGTCGTTGAGGCGCTCCCACCACACCCGGTGCACGGCCGCCGCGAGTTCCGAGGGCGTGGCTCCCGCCGTGCGCCGGTACGCGCGCGCGTACGCCCGGACCTTCGGCAGGTCGAGGGCTCCCGCCGGCCGTACGAAGAAGATCGCGGCGGCGCGTACGGCCTCCTCGGCGCGCGGCTTCACTCCGAGCCGGTCCCAGTCGACGATCGCGGCGGGCGCGTCGCCCCGGTAGAGCAGGTTGAAGGGGTGGAAGTCCCCGTGCACCCAGCCCACGGGGCCGCCGTGCGGAGGCCGCCGCCCCATGTGCTGCTCCAGCAGGGTCCGCCGCTCCAGCAGCCGGTGCCGGGCCAGCTCGTCGAAGGAGTCGGCGGGCCGGTGCCGGTGCACGCGCGCGAGGAGGTCGTCGATGACGGTGAAGGTCACCTCGGGGTCGGCGGCCGGGGCGGAGGCAGGGGCGGCGCGGTGGGCCGGTGCGGTGCGGCCGGTCGGCATCACGCGCTCCAGGCTCGCGTGCACCACCCCCAGCAACGCTCCCAGGCGGCCGCACTGGGTGGGGGTGAGCTGCGCGCCGTGGCGGTGGCGTCCTTCGATCCAGGGGTGCAGGGCGTAGGCGTGGCCGCCGACGACCGCGACCGTACGGCCGTCGTGGGCGGGCAGCGGCGGGGCGACCGGGACGCCGAGGTCGGCCAGGCGCTGGGTGGCCCGGTGCTGGCGGGCGATGGCCTCCGGGGCGGCGGTCTCGGGGTCGAAGTGGTGCTTGAGGAAGTAGCGGCCGCGGGTCGTGCACAACCGGTAGCCGCGGTTCAGGAGCCCCTGGTCGACGGGGTCGCAGGTGAGGGCGGATCCGGCGGAGTACCGGCGGAGGAGAGCGCCCAGCGGGGGCGCGTGAAACACCGGGGGTGGTACAGAAGAGCGCGGCACGCGCCAGATGCTAGGGCACGGGACACCCCGCTGAGCTGGGCGTTGTCACAGACAGTCATATTCGTTCAGGGTGGGTACAGGAAGTGACGCTCGGGGCCGCGTGCGGCCGTCCTGGTGGAATTCCATGATTTCCACCCCTTCGTGCACTCCGGAAGTCGGACACGGAAAGTCTTCCGGTGACCTGGGTAGACGGGATAACGTGCCGTTGCTCCGGCCTCCTGCAAGGCTGTGACCAGCACCCCTTCGGCCCTTTCCCGATTTACTTGGAAATCCAAGCAAAATCGCAGGTCAAAGGGGGTTTCACAGAAATGTGGAGCACTGGGTAACGTGATTCTTGCAGGGCGCTCGCCGGGGCACCTGTCACGCCTGTTCCGGCCGAGTGGCACCCACCCCGTGGCACGGGAGTCGGGAACAGGTGAGCCGCACTGGTACACCCGGCAACCCCGGGGGCCGGACCGACGGAGGAGCACACGTGACCGTGGAGAGCACTGCCGCGCGCAAGCCGCGACGCAGCGCCGGGACGAGGAAGTCCCCGAGCACCAAGCCCGAACTGGTTCAGCTGCTGACGCCCGAGGGCAAGCGCGTCAAGAACGCCACGTACGACAAGTACGTCGCCGACATCACCCCCGAAGAGCTCCGCGGTCTGTATCGCGACATGGTGCTCACCCGTCGCTTCGACGCCGAGGCCACGTCCCTCCAGCGCCAGGGCGAGCTGGGCCTGTGGGCCTCGCTGCTCGGCCAGGAGGCCGCCCAGATCGGCTCCGGCCGCGCGCTGCGCGACGACGACTACGTCTTCCCCACCTACCGCGAGCACGGCGTCGCCTGGTGCCGCGGGGTCGACCCGACCAACCTGCTCGGCATGTTCCGGGGTGTGAACAACGGCGGCTGGGACCCCAACAGCAACAACTTCCACCTGTACACGATCGTCATCGGCTCCCAGACGCTGCACGCCACCGGCTACGCGATGGGCGTCGCCAAGGACGGCGCGGACAGCGCCGTGATCGCCTACTTCGGCGACGGCGCCTCCAGCCAGGGCGACGTGGCGGAATCGTTCACCTTCTCCGCCGTCTACAACGCCCCGGTCGTGTTCTTCTGCCAGAACAACCAGTGGGCCATCTCCGAGCCGACCGAGAAGCAGACCCGCGTCCCGCTCTACCAGCGCGCGCAGGGCTTCGGCTTCCCCGGCGTACGGGTCGACGGCAACGACGTCCTCGCCTCCCTGGCCGTCACCAAGTGGGCCCTGGAGCGGGCCCGCGCGGGTGAGGGGCCGACGCTCGTCGAGGCGTACACCTACCGCATGGGTGCCCACACCACCTCCGACGACCCCAGCAAGTACCGGGCCGACGAGGAGCGCGAGGCCTGGGAGGCGAAGGACCCGATCCTGCGCCTGCGCCGGTACCTGGAGTCCTCAAACCACGCGGACGAGGGATTCTTCGCGGAACTGGAGACCGAGTCCGAGGCGTTGGGCAGGCGAGTGCGTGAGGTGGTGCGGGCCATGCCGGATCCGGACCGCTTCGCGATCTTCGAGCACGCGTACGCGGACGGGCATGCGCTCGTCGACGAGGAGCGGGCCGGGTTCGCCGCCTACCAGGCGTCGTTCGCGGATGGGGAAGGGGCCTGATCATGGCAGCGGAAAAGATGGCTCTGGCCAAGGCGATCAACGAATCGCTGCGGCGTGCCCTGGACACCGACCCGAAGGTCCTCGTCATGGGCGAGGACGTCGGCAAGCTCGGCGGTGTGTTCCGGGTGACCGACGGGCTGCAGAAGGACTTCGGCGAGGACCGGGTCATCGACACCCCGCTCGCCGAGTCGGGCATCGTCGGCACCGCGATCGGACTGGCCCTGCGCGGCTACCGCCCGGTGGTGGAGATCCAGTTCGACGGCTTCGTCTTCCCGGCCTACGACCAGATCGTCACCCAGCTGGCCAAGATGCACGCGCGTTCGCTGGGCAAGGTCAAGATGCCGGTGGTCGTCCGCATCCCCTACGGCGGCGGCATCGGCGCGGTCGAGCACCACTCGGAGTCGCCCGAGGCGCTGTTCGCGCATGTGGCGGGCCTGAAGGTGGTCTCGCCGTCCAACGCGTCGGACGCCTACTGGATGATGCAGCAGGCCATCCAGAGCGACGACCCGGTGATCTTCTTCGAGCCCAAGCGCAGGTACTGGGACAAGGGCGAGGTCAACACCGAGGCCATCCCCGGCCCCCTGCACAAGGCGCAGGTCGTGCGGGAGGGCACCGATCTGACGCTGGTCGCCTACGGCCCGATGGTGAAGCTGTGCCAGGAGGTGGCCGACGCGGCCGCCGAGGAGGGCAGGTCGCTGGAGGTCGTGGACCTCAGGTCGGTCTCGCCGCTGGACTTCGACTCGATCCAGGCGTCGGTGGAGAAGACCCGCCGTCTGGTGGTGGTGCACGAGGCGCCGGTGTTCTTCGGCTCGGGCGCGGAGATCGCGGCCCGGATCACCGAGCGCTGCTTCTACCACCTGGAGGCACCGGTGCTGCGGGTGGGCGGCTACCACGCCCCGTATCCGCCGGCGCGGCTGGAGGAGGAGTACCTGCCCGGCCTGGACCGGGTGCTGGACGCCGTCGACCGCGCCCTGGCGTACTGAGGAGAGGGTCGTGACGACGATGACGGATGCGTCCGTACGCGAGTTCAAGATGCCCGACGTGGGCGAGGGCCTGACCGAGGCCGAGATCCTGACCTGGTACGTCAAGCCCGGCGACACCGTGACCGACGGTCAGGTGGTGTGCGAGGTGGAGACGGCCAAGGCGGCCGTCGAACTGCCCATCCCCTACGACGGGGTGGTGCGCGAACTGCGCTTCCCCGCGGGCACCACGGTGGACGTGGGCACGGCGATCATCGCGGTCGACGTGGCGGGTGGGGCACCCACGGCCGCGGAGCCCGTGGTCGCGGAGCCTGTGGTCGTGGAGCCCGCGGCTGCTGAGGCCGCTCCGGCGGAGAAGGAGCCCAAGCCGGCGGGTTCGGGCCGTCAACCGGTCCTGGTCGGCTACGGCGTGGCCACCTCCTCCACCAAACGCCGCCCCCGCAAGGGCCCCGAGGTCCCCTTCCAGCAGGCCCCGGCGGTCGTGGCGGTCCAGGCCGAGCTGAACGGCCACGCTCCGGCGCCCACCGCGCCGGCTGCCGGGCAGTCCCGTCCGCTGGCCAAGCCGCCGGTGCGCAAGCTGGCCAAGGACCTGGGCGTCGACCTCGCCACGGTGATTCCGTCCGGCCCGGACGGCATCATCACGCGTGAGGACGTGCACGCGGCGGTCACGCCGACGGAGGCACCTGCGACGGCGCCGGTGCAGGCCCCGGCCCAGGCCCAGGTGGTCCCGGCGGCGCCCGCCGCCTCCTACGACGCGGCGCGTGAGACCCGTGTCCCGGTCAAGGGTGTCCGCAAGGCGACGGCCGCGGCGATGGTCGGTTCCGCGTTCACCGCCCCGCATGTCACCGAGTTCGTGACGGTGGACGTCACCCGGACCCTCAAGCTCGTCGAGGAACTCAAGCAGGACAAGGACCTCCAGGGCCTCAGGGTCAACCCGCTGCTGCTGATCGCGAAGGCCCTGCTGGTCGCGATCAAGCGCCACCCGGACATCAACGCCTCCTGGGACGAGGCGAACCAGGAGATCGTGGTCAAGCACTACGTCAACCTGGGCATCGCCGCGGCCACGCCCCGGGGCCTGATCGTCCCGAACATCAAGGACGCCCACGCCAAGACGCTGCCGCAACTCGCGGAGTCGCTGGGCGAGCTGGTGGCCACGGCCAAGGAGGGCAGGACCTCCCCGGCCGCGATGCAGGGCGGCACCGTCACCATCACCAACGTCGGCGTCTTCGGCGTCGACACCGGCACGCCGATCCTGCCGCCCGGCGAGTCCGCGATCCTCGCCGTCGGCGCGATCCGACTCCAGCCGTGGGTCCACAAGGGCAAGGTCAAGCCCCGCCAGGTCACCACGCTGGCCTTGAGCTTCGACCACCGCCTGGTGGACGGCGAACTGGGCTCCAAGGTCCTGGCCGACGTGGCGGCGATCCTGGAACAACCGAAGAAACTGATCACCTGGGCGTGACCTGTCCCGAGCGGGTCAGGTTGTCCAACAGTGAAGGGACGGCCGCAACTTCGGATTGCGACCGCCCCTTCACCCATTTCTACGCAGGGTGGCTCAGGACCGGTTGAGCACGTACACCGGAGCGCCGGCCTCCGTGGCTCCCTGAGACCTGATGCAGGCGTGCTTGCGCAGGAGCCGCAGGCATTCGTTGACGCGGTGCACAGTCAGTCCGGTCCGGGCCGCGATCGATTCGAGCGGCTGCCGCAGCTCACCCTCCTCGACGAGCACAGGAGCGATGACGACAGCCACGGTCCAGACGTCCTCGGTCACGGACAATCGCCGCCGCCAGTCGGCCAGGACGGATTCCGTGGTCGGCGGTGTGGACAAGTCCTGGGTGTGTGCAGGCCGTTCGAGAGCGAGGGCGTCGAGCCGGTCCGCGATGCGCTCCATAGCCAGGGCGATGGCCTGTTGGGCGGCGAGAGCGGCTCGCTGCGTCTCGAGCATTTCTCGCTGTGACTCCACGATCGCCTCTTGCAGCGCGATCGACTTGTGCTGGGCGACTGCGAGTTGTTCGTCCGCCTGGAGATTGCGTTCCTCAAGCCGGACGATGGCCTCGGCGACCTGTTCCGGCATCGCGTAGGCGATGGGGGCTCCCGGCTCGGAAGGCTGCACCTCGGCTTCTTCGAGGGTGTAGGAGCCCTCTCGCTGGACGGTCTCGATCACCTCTGCGGCCCACTGTTTGAAGGGGGCGCAGGAGGGCTTGGTGCAGGCGTTGACGAGCAGGATCAGCCCCTGGAGAGAGATGACGTTCAAGTCTCGCCGCCACTCTCTACCTGCGGGAACGCTGAGACCGTAACCTCCAGTTAGGGTCTCGAGGATGTCTCGCTGGTCTGTCGGGACATGGTCTGCGAGAGCCTTCTGCGGATTCGTGTGCCCCAGTTGCCTGCACACATCCACCGCCGGAAACCAATGGTTCCCGTCCGGCATGGTCAGCCTCCGGATCCGGTGTCCGGTCGCCGCGTAGACGAAGTCGCTGACGTCGATCGCGTCCCGCCTCTTGCCCGCCTCGGGCCGCTTGCTGGGTTCGTTCACGTGAACCACCTCCGCAGCGGAACCTAGGGCGAAGGAAAGCGAATATGCCAATTTACATAATGATATTCACCAATGCGAGGTAAATACCCCTGATTTCGCTTGCGTGAAGACATGGCAAAGGGGCCCGCCGTAGATCCAGTGGCAGGCCCCTTGGCAGGTGCAGGTGTCAGCCGGCCGTTGCGAAGCCGTAGTTGAGGAGCTTCTTCGCGTCCGCCTCGCGCTGGGCGATCGAGGTGGAGGCGAGGACCGTGCCGATGATGGTCTTGCCGTTGCGGGTGGCGGCGAAGACGAGGCAGTACTTGGCCTCGGGGCCGGAGCCGGTCTTCACGCCGATGGTGCCGCTGTAGCTGCTGAGCAGGCCGTTGGTGTTGGTCCAGGCGGCCATCGTGCGGGTGGAGCCCGTCTTGGTGATCGTCTTCGCCGTGTACTTCTTCGTCTTCACGATCGTGCGGAACGTGGAGTTCTTCATCGCGCTGCTGGCGATCTTCGTCAGGTCGCGCGGCGTCGAGTAGTTGTTGCCGTTGCCGATGCCGTCGAACGAGTCGAACTTCGTGTTGCGCAGGCCGAGGTCCGTGGCGGCCTTGTTCATCTTGCCGATGAACGACTTCACGCGCGCGGCACGGGTCGAGCCGGAGCCGTAGGTGTCGGCGAGCGCGTACGCGGCGTCGCAGCCCGACGGCAGCATCAGCCCGTACAGCAGCTGACGGACGGTGACCTTGTCGCCGACGATGAGGTGGGCCTGCGAGGCGTTGTTCGCGACGACGTAGTCGCTGTACGCCTTCTGGATCGTGACCTTCTTGTCCAGGTTCAGGTTCGACTGCGCGAGCACGACCTTCGCGGTCATGATCTTGGTCGTGGAACCCGTGGAACGCTTGGTGTCGGCCGCCTTGGTGTACAGCGTCTTCGCGGTCGAGTTGTTCATGACGTAGCCGCCCTTGGCCACGATCGAGGGCGCGGTGGCGGCCTGCGCCGGCACGGCGGCCAGGGCGCCGGTGGCGAGCATGGCGCCGGCGGTGACGCTGACCGTGGCGGCGCGGCGGAGACGGCTGCCCTTGGTGCCGGTGATGGCGGTAATCAACTGGAATACCCCGATTGTGTTGAATGCCCCTGAGGTGCGGCCGAGTTGGAGGGGAAGAAAGGGGGCCGCACGCATGAGACACGTATCTAGCACGAATGGTTGTGGGGTGAAGCGGTCAGGGGTGCCTTCTGTGACACCGTTGGTACACAGGTCCGCATCGTGGACGGATATTCCATGCGTACGTGTTGTATCTAAGCTGTGGGCATGACCCTGGCAGTGAAACAGCCCCCCGCCGCCGACCGCGTCTACACCCACGTCAAGCAGGGTGTGCTGGACCGCCGTTACGAGGGCGGGAGTCTGCTCACCGAGGGCGAGCTCGCCGAGGCCGTCGGCGTTTCTCGTACGCCTGTGCGGGAAGCGCTGCTGCGGCTGGAGGTCGAAGGGCTGATCAAGCTTTACCCGAAAAAGGGAGCGCTGGTCCTGCCCGTCTCCGCGCAGGAGATCGCGGACGTCGTCGAGACCCGCCAGCTGGTCGAGACGCACGCCGTCCGCAAGGCCGTACCGGCCTCCCCGCAACTCATCGCCCGGCTCGAGGAACTGCTCGCCCAGCAGAAGGCGCAGGCCGCCGCCGGAGACCTGGCCGGCGCGGCCGTCACCGACCGCTGTTTCCACGCCGAGATCGTCCGCAGCGGCGGCAACGAGATCCTCAACCGCCTCTACGACCAGCTCCGTGACCGTCAGCTCAGGATGGGGGTCGCCGTCATGCACGCCCACCCGGACCGCATCACCAAGACGCTCGCCGAGCACGAGCAGATCCTGCGGGCCCTGCGCTCCGGCGACACGGAGGCGGTCACGAGCCTGATCCACGGTCATGTCGAGTGGTTCTCCCACCTGGCGCGCGGGGAGGTGCGATGAGCCGCCCCGCGGTTCTTCCGGGCGACCCTCCGGGCGGCCGGCGCGCGATGGCCGTCTGGGGCATCGGCGTCTCCGTGTACTTCGTCGCGGTCATCTTCCGAACGTCCCTCGGGGTCGCCGGACTCGACGCGGCCGACCGCTTCCATGTGAACGCCTCGGCCCTGTCGACCTTCTCGATCCTCCAGCTCCTCGTCTACGCGGGCATGCAGATACCCGTCGGCCTGCTCGTGGACCGGCTCGGCACCAAGAAGGTGCTCACCCTGGGCGTGGTGCTGTTCACCGCGGGACAGCTCGGCTTCGCGTTCTCCCCGTCGTACGGCACCGCGCTCGCCTCGCGCGCCCTGCTCGGCTGCGGCGACGCGATGACCTTCATCAGCGTGCTGCGCCTGGGCACCCGTTGGTTCCCGGCCCGGCGCGGACCCCTGGTCGCCCAGCTCGCCGGACTCGTCGGCATGGCGGGCAACCTGGTCTCCACGCTGGTCCTGGCCCGTCTGCTGCACGGGGTCGGCTGGACCGCCGCGTTCGCGGGCAGCGCGCTCGCCGGAGTCGTCGTGCTCGTCCTGCTGCTGCTCTTCCTCAAGGACCACCCCGAGGGCCACGAGCCGGCGCCCTTCCCGCACCGCGGGGCGGCCTACGTACGGCGTCAGATCGCCGCGTCCTGGCGCGAGCCCGGCACCCGGCTCGGCCTGTGGGTGCACTTCACGACCCAGTTCCCGGCGATGGTGTTCCTGCTGCTGTGGGGCCTGCCGTTCCTCGTCCAGGCACAGGGGCTGTCCCGGGCGACGGCGGGTGAACTGCTCACTCTCGTCGTGCTGTCCAACATGGTCGTCGGTCTCGTCTACGGCCAGGTCGTCGCCCGGCATCACGGGGCGCGGCTGCCGCTCGCGCTCGGCACGGTGGGCGTGACGGCGCTGCTGTGGGCGGCCACGCTGGCCTACCCCGGCGAGCGCGCGCCGATGTGGCTGCTGATCGTGCTGTGCGTGGTGCTCGGTTCCTGCGGACCCGCGTCGATGCTCGGCTTCGACTTCGCGCGCCCGGCGAACCCGCCGGAGCGGCAGGGCACCGCGTCCGGCATCACGAACATGGGCGGCTTCGTCGCCTCGATGACCACCCTGCTCGCCGTGGGGGTGCTGCTGGACGCGACGGACGACAACTACAGCGTCGCCTTCTCCTCCGTCTTCGTGCTCCAGGCCCTCGGCGTCAGCCAGATCCTGCGGCTGCGCGGACGGGCGGCCCGTCGGGAACGCGAACGGCTGGTGGCGAGCCGCGTGGAGACGGTGCACGTGCCCGCCTGAGCGGGTCAGCGCACGGGCACGAGCGTGAGGTACGCCAGTCCCAGCAGGCCCCGGTAGGCCGACCACTGGGCGCGGTGCCGGTCGAGGCGCTCGCGGGTCGCCGCCGCCAGCGGATGGTCTCCGTGATCCGCGAGCCACACCTCGGCGTCCGCCTGGTAGCCGGACTCGAACTCCTCCCACTCGTCCAGGCTCGCCGTCTCCGTCCACTCGGGCCGGAACCCGGCCGCCACGGCGAGGTCGACGAGGGACGCGAGCGCGGGCTGGTCGTCCACGGAGGCACCCGGCCACATGCCGGACAGCTCGGCCGACGTGGGCGTGCGCTGCCAGAAGGTCTCACCGAGCAGCACGCGGCCGCCGTCACGGACCAGCCGGCGCAGTTCCCGCAGGGCCGCGGGCAGATGGTGCGGCGGCTCCCCAGCAGTGAGGGCGTGGCTCGAACCGACGCACAGGACCACGTCGGCGGGCCCTCGCGAGGACCCCACGGCGGACTCCTCCACGAACGCCATCCGGCCCGCAAGTCCCCGCGCCTCGGCGGCGGCCCGCCCCCGGTCCAGGTCCTCCGCGTTGACGTCCACCCCGGTTCCCGTGGCGCCGGGCACGGCCGCGAGCACCCGCAGCGTCAACTCGCCCCAGCCGCAGCCGAGATCCAGCACGCTTGTCGGCTCCGCGAGCGCGAGGCGCCGTACGAGAGCGTCCGCCCGGGGCTCGGAGAGCGGGCCGTGGAAGGTCAGCCGGGTGAGCCGGGGCGGGCCGTCGGCCGCCGTGTCGTGCCGTGTGTCGTCCATGGCCGCAAGCTAACGACCGGGCTCGCCCCACGACATCGAATATCGGCCCGGGCCAGTCGGCGGACCCAGGCCGGTCCGCTACTGCGTGACCGTGAAGTTCCGCAGGATCGCCCCCGTCAGTTCCGGGTCGCCCTCCGCCTTCACACGGTCCGCCACCGCCTCCGGGGTCACGCGGCCGCAGGCCAGACGGACGTAGGTCTCCCAGTCGAGGGTGAGGGTGGCGGCCGGGCCGAGGGCGGGGGCGGTCTCCAGGGTGCCGCGGCCCTGGATGTCGACGCGGATGGTCCGCAGGAACTCCACGGGGCCGTGGACGTCGAAGACGATCGCCGAGCTGCGGGGGGCGTCGGCCTTGACGGCCACCACGTCGGGCAGCGCGTCGAGGAGGACGTCACGGGCGACCTGGGCGCCGGGGGAGTCGAGGTTGCCGGGCCGGCCGAGGGCGGTGCGCAGGTCCTGTTCGTGCACCCAGACGTCGAAGGCGTGCCGGGGCATGGACTCCGCGAGCGTCAGTTCGGATCCCAGCGGGCCGCGGACCTTGGTGCCGGGGTCGCGGGACTCGTTCCGCAGCTGCCGGTTGCGGCGGATGATGACGTACTCCAGCTCGGAGGTCATCTCCGGCGCGGTGTGGTGGCGGCGGACGTCGACCTGCATCTCCATGTACCGCTGGATGTCGTTGGTGACGTGGTACAGGTCGCGCGGGAGGGTGTGGATGGGGCGCGGGTCGCCGAGCATCTCGCAGTCCAGGCCGATCACATGAGACACCACGTCCCTGACGGACCAGCCCGGGCAGGGGGTACGGCGGTTCCACTCGCCCTCCACCAGCGGGGTCACCAGCTCGGATATCGCTTCGATGGAATGGGTCCAGGCGTCGGCGTAGGGCTGGAGGGTGGGATGCAGACTCACGGAACGGGACCCCTCGGCGGTCGGAGCACGGGCTGGTGATGGCGTCGTTGCCAGTGGAGGCGGTGGCTGTCGGCGGGTGTCTTGGAACGCTAAGTTACGCTGCTGTGAGGCACCCCGGCAGTGCTTTCGTGTGACGATCGTAGGCCCGTAAGGGACGGCTCGAATGCCAGGACGGTGGTAGTGTGCGCGCCTCTCTGATCCAGATCGCCGTGGATGAGGACGAATCGGTCGAATCCCGTCGCGGTCGGGTGGCCGCACTGGTACGGGAGCAGTCCGGTGCCGACCTCGTCGTGCTGCCGGAGCTGTGGACCACGGGGGCGTTCGCCTTCGAGGAGTTCGGGCGCGCGGCCGAGCCGCTGGAAGGGCCGACGTACGAGGCCATGGCGAAGGCGGCGAGCGACACGGGCGTGTGGCTGCACGCGGGTTCGATCCCCGAGCGGGACGCTGACGGCACCCTCTACAACACCTCCCTCGTCTTCTCCCCCTCCGGTGAACTGGCCGCCGGCTACCGCAAAATCCACCGCTTCGGCTTCGACAAGGGCGAGGCCGTGCTGATGGGCCGGGGCGAGGACCTGGTGACGGTCCGGCTGCCCGGCACGACCGTCGGTGTGGCCACCTGCTACGACCTCCGTTTCCCCGAACTCTTCCGCGGTCTCGTCGATGCGGGCGCCGAGACCCTGGTGATCCCGGCGGGCTGGCCGGAGCGCCGCCGGGCGCACTGGACGCTGCTGGCCCAGGCGCGGGCGGTCGAGAACCAGGCGTTCGTGCTTGCCTGCGGAACGGCCGGGACGCACGCGGGAGTTCCGCAGGCCGGTCACTCGATCGTGGTGGATCCGTGGGGCGAGGTGCTGGCCGAGGCGGGCGCCGGCGAGGAGGTCCTCACCGTGGAGTTCGACCCCGGGAAGGTGGCCGTGACCCGGGAGCAGTTCCCGGCCCTCAAGGACCGGGTGCTCTGACCTCGGGGGCGCCGGGAGACGCCGGGGCGGGGGTTCAGTCGTCCTCCCGCTCCTTCTCCGCGAGGTGGATCACGCACACCGCCACCGCGATGAGCAGCGCCGGGTCCGCGTCCTCCCGGACGATGTCGACGCCGTAGGTCTCGCGGACGTGCAGCCACCGCCGCGAGACCACCGCGAGCAGCTCACCGTCGTACTCGACGGCGAACTCCCGGTCGAGGATCTTGCCGCTGATGTCGAGTTCGGTACGGCCGTCGGCGAGCGCCACCCGGTAGTGGTTGCGCAGCAGCGACAGCCGCTTGCGGCGGATCGTGGCCAGCGGCTCGCCGTCCCGCTCGATCAGCATGGTGTCGCGCAGGGCGAACATCTTCTGGCGGATGTCGATCAGGACCCGCCCCTGGGTGTCCTTCAGCTCGAAGGTGTCCCGCAGCCGCATGGCCTTGCCGTCGACCAGGAACACCTTGTTTCCGTGGTCGTCCTCGATCCAGTAGTCCTCACCGAAGCCGAGGAGCCGGTCGCGCACGAGAAATCTCATACCCTTACCGCTTCCCCGGCGCCCGGTCCGAAACGCCGCCGGTAGGCCGACGGACTGAGTCCCGTCTCGTGCCGCACCCGCGCGCGGAGGTTGGCCGCCGTGCCGAGCCCGCTCCTGGCGGCTACCACGTCGAGCCGTTCCTCTCCGCGTTCGATGAGCCGACAGGCGAGCGCCACCCGTTCCGCCGTCAGCCAGGCGAGAGGCGTCGTCCCCAGCTGGGACTGGAAGCGCCGGTGCAGGGTGGCAGGGGAGACGGCCGCGCGGTCGGCCAGGTCGGCCACCGTCAGCGTCTCCCCCAGCCGCTCCTGCGCCCATGCGAGCAGCGGGCCGAGCGACTCGTCCCGTACGTCGGGCAGGGGACGCTCCACGAACTGCCGTTGCCCGCCGTCGCGGTGGGCGGCGAAGACCAGCCTGCGGGAGACGTGGTTGGCGATCTCGGCCCCGTGGTCCCGGCGGACGAGATGCAGCCCCAGGTCGAGCGCCGAGGCGCTGCCGGACGCCGTGAGGATGTCACCGTCGTCGACGAAGAGGACGTCGGGCTCCAGCAGGACGCCCGGGAATCGGGCCCGGAACGAGTCGGTCCACATCCAGTGGCAGGCCGCCCGCCGTCCCTCCAGCAGACCGGCCTCCGCCAGGGTGAAAGCGCCCGAGCAGAAGCCGACCAGCCGGGCGCCGCGTGCGTGTGCCCGGCGTACGGCGTCCAGCACGCGGGGCGAGCGCGGGGTGTCGGTGTCGGGCCGGTTCGGCACGATCAGCGTGTCCGCCGACTCCGCCGCCTCCAGGCCCGGCACCCCGGTGAGGGTGAAGAACCCGTCCCGCATCCGGGTCTCCGGTGCGGCGGCGCACAGCGTGAAGTCGTAGAGTTCACGGCCGAGTTCGGGCCGTCGCAGCCCGAAGACCTCGATGGCGCAGCTCATCTCGAAGGGGTTCGAGTTCTCGTCCACGACCAGGACGACACGGTGCGAGGATCCTTGCGGCATGTGCGATTCCTAGCACTCGTACGCCGCCCGGACCAGCCCGCACGATGGCGCCATGGCAACCGAACCCGTCTCCCTGCCCACCGCCCTGGCCTCCTTCACCGAGCAGTGGAGCCCCCGCATCGTCACCGCCGTCAACGACTACGACGTCCGCGTCACCCACGTCGAGGGCGAGCACCTCTGGCACGTGCACGACGACACCGACGAGTTCTTCCTGGTCCTCGACGGCGAACTGCACATCGCGCTGCGCGAGGCGGCGGGCGAACGCACGGTCGTCCTGCCGAGACTGTCCGTCTTCACCGTCCCCAAGGGCGTCGAGCACAAGCCGTACGCCCCCGTCCCGACCGACATCCTCCTGCTCGAACCGACCGGCACCTCCACGGTCGGCGACCGCCACGACGAGGTCCCGGCGCATGTGGAGGTGACGACGGGTCACGCGCTGGGGTGACGGACGCTGAACGACGTCGAGGGTGCCGGGGACATGGCTCCCCCGCACCCTCGACGTGACTACCGCCGGCGCGGGGCCAGCTTGAACACGGCTACGCCCGCGGCGACCAGCGTCGTGGCGGCCACCAGCATCGCCATGCTGTTCAGCCACATCCCGGTCGCGGCCAGCGTGGCGCCTCCGGCCCCGGTCGTGCCGGCGCCGATCACTCGTCCGTACATCGTGTCTCTCCTAGAGGGTTATGTTGCGACCCACTTCTCCTCGCTGCGGCGCAACAGCCCCCACAGCGAGGAGAAGTAGACGGCGTGCTGGAACAGGTCGTAGAGCATCTCGGGGATCATCAGGGCCGCCACCAGCACCGCGCGGGGCCCCGCCCGCCGTACCGAGACCGTCTTCTCGACCAGGAAGATCAGTCCGATCGCGGTCCAGAAGGGCGAGAAGCCGGGCCAGCCGTACAGCGTGGTGTACGTGACCATGTAGGTGAGGTAGACGAGGAAGGACAGCGCGCCGAAGCCCATCAGGAACTGCTGCATGAAGTAGCGGGCGGTGACACGTGTCCAGCCGTAGTCCCGCAGGTTCTCCAGGGCTCCGCGCTGCCACCGCAGCCGCTGGTGCCAGAGCTTGCCCAGGGTGGGCATGACCTCGGTGGTGACCTCGCAGCCGGCCGGGGACATGGCCCGGTAGCCGAGGGTCTTGACCGCCTTGGTCATCTCGTCGTCCTCGGTGAGCGAGGCGAGGCTGTAGTAGGCGGTGCCGCCGCCGAGCACCCCGCCGCGGCGGGCGGCGCGCACCTCGCGCAGGACGCGGGCGCGGAACATGGTGCCGGTGCCGGTGAGCACCTGGGCCTTGCCGCCGGTGCGCTCCAGCTCCCAGGCGTAGCGGTGGAACTCCATGCGCTGGAGCAGCCCGAGGAGACCGCCGCCCTCCTCGCCGTAGAAGACCCCGCCGACGGCGCCGACCTTGCGGTTGAAGGTGCCGATGGCCGTCTCGCTGAACCAGGGGTTGAGGACGGTGTCGGCGTCCTGCACCAACAGCAGGTCGCGGTCCTCGAGATGGGGCAGTACCCAGGCGATGGCCTGGTTGAGGGCGCCGGCCTTCTTGTGGGTGTTGCCCTGGGTGGCGAAGACCTGCGCGCCGTGCGCGACGGCGATCTCGGCGGTGGCGTCGGTGCAGTTGTCGGCGACCACGACGATCAGGTCGGGCCGACGGGTCTGCCGCCACAGGCCCTGTATCGCCTCGGCGATGCGGTCCTGTTCGTTGTGGGCCGGTATCAGCGCCACCAGCCGCAGCGGGCCGTCGAGTTCCTCGGGTGCGGCGTGCGCGCGCCGGGCGGCATGCCGACGGGGGCGCGGAGGGCTCGCGGCGGGGGCCGCGAGCGTCGTCGCAGGGTGGTGCACGGAGAGCCCCCGGGTGTGCTGATGGGCCACGCCCGGCTACTGCCAACCCCCCGGGCTCTCGAGAGCCTCAGCATTCACTATTTCCACACAAGCGGACAAGACAACCGTGATTACGGATTGCTCACGGTTGTCTGTCGTCGCCCTGTGCGTCCTTGGTTCCGCTGATGTCCCTTACACGCCGTATCCGTCGGAGTAGCCGTCGCGGCGTCCGTGCGGCTCCTCGACCACGGTCTGCGTGGTGGGCGGAACCACCACGCGCCGCCGCCGGGCGATGCTGCTGAACGTCGTCACGCCGATCAGCCCCACGATCATGAGGATCACACCGACCAGATCGAGGTTGACCCCCTGCATGTGCCAGTCGGTGGCGAACGTGAGGATTGCTCCCACGGCGATGAGGATGATGCATCCGCCGAGGCCCATGAGTGTCGCCTCCCTGTCCGGTCCGGTCGTTCCGGTCCGGAACCCCGGGTACCCCCACTTTCCGCGAATACCCGTCGGGGAGTCCGAACTACCCTTCGAGGAATGCCACCAGAGCGTTCGCCAGCAGGTGCGGGTCGTCCGCGCCGCACAACTCCCTGACGCTGTGCATCGAGAGGATCGCCACGCCGATGTCGACGGTCTTGATGCCGTGCCGGGCCGCGGTGATCGGGCCGATCGTGGTGCCGCAGGGCATGGAGTTGTTGGAGACGAAGGACTGGAACGGCACCCCCGCCTTCTCGCAGGCCGCGGCCCACACGGCCCGCCCCGAACCGTCCGTGGCGTAGCGGTTGTTGACGTTGACCTTGAGGATCGGACCGCCGTTGACCCGCGGGTGGTGCGTCGGGTCGTGCCGCTCGGCGTAGTTGGGGTGCACCGCGTGCCCGGTGTCGGAGGACAGACAGACCGTCCCCGCGAAGGCCCGCGCCCGGTCCTCGTACGAGCCGCCGCGCGCGAACACCGAACGCTCCAGCACCCCGCCGAGCAGCGGCCCGTCGGCGCCGGTGTCCGACTGGGAGCCGTTCTCCTCGTGGTCGAAGGCGGCGAGGACCGGGATGTACGGCAGGTCACCGGAGGACACCGCGGTCAGCGCGGCCACGCCCGCGTGCACGGACAGCAGGTTGTCCATCCGGGGGCCGGCCAGCAGCTCCTTGTCCCGGCCCAGGTAGGCCGGTGCCTCCACGGAGTGCGTCATCAGGTCCCAGCCGGTCACCTCGCCCGCGCCGAGCCCCAGTTCCTCCTCCAGGAACGCGATCAGGTCACCGTCGCGCACGTCGTCGCCGAGTCCCCAGATGGGCTGGAGGTGCCGCTGCTTGTCGAGCTTGAGGCCGTCCGAGGACACCGCGCGGTCCAGGTGGATGGCGAGCTGCGGCACCCGCAGCAGCGGGCGGTCCACGTTCACCAGCCGCGTCGAGCCGTCCCGCAGGGTCAGCCGGCCGGCCAGCCCGAGGTCACGGTCGAGCCAGGAGTTCATCAGGGGGCCGCCGTAGATCTCGACGGCGACCTGGCGCCAGCCGTGCGCCCCGCTGTCCGGCAGCGGCTTGACCCGCAGGTTCGGGGAGTCGGTGTGCGCGCCGATGATGCGGTACGGCGTGTGGGGCGCCGCGCCCTCGGGGACGTACCAGGCGATGATCGCGCCGCCGCGCAGCACGTACTTTCCGCCGCTCGACCCTTCCCAGGCGTCCGTCTCCGAGACCTGGCGGAAACCTGCCTTCTCCAGCCGCTCGGCGGCGTTCGCCACGGCGTGGTACGGCGTGGGGCTCGCCGCCAGGAAGGACATGAGGTCGTCGGTGTGGCCGCGGTCGAGGCGGTGGGGTGCGCTCATGGGGTTCACCTTAACGACGTACGAGGACCCACTCCCGAGCGATGGGAACGGGCCCTCGTGAGGACTGAGTACAGCTGTACGGGTGTGTCCTAGAACGTGGCGCTGCGGGGGTGGGGACGGGGTCTTGTCGGGATGGCGGCGCGGCTTCGTCGAAAGGAGGCCGCGATCACGTGGGGGCGGCGACGCGGTTCTGTGGGGGGCGGGGCCGGGAACGTACCCGGTCGGCGATGCGGTCTCGGCGGGATGGGGTTGGGGCCCTGCCGGGACGGGGGCGCGGCTTCGTCGGGAGGGGACCGGGGCCGCGACTCCGGTCTGGCCGGGGTGGGACTGCGGCCTTGTCGGACGGGACCGGGACCGGGGCCTTGCCGGGGCGGCGGCGCGGTGTCCCCAACGGGACGGCGGCGCGGCTCTGTGAGGAAGGGGCCGGCGCCTCGCCAGGACGTGGCTCCGGCTGCGCGCGACCCGCGCCTCGCGGGAACGGGACCTTGGCCCCGCCGAGACGAAAACGCCGTCCCCATGAACGAGCCGCGCCCCGGTCGGAACCGGGGCGCGGCCTCGTCGGACTGGAACACGGCTCTCGCCGGATCGGACCGGGGTCCTCGTCGGGTTGGCACGTGGCTCTCGCCGGATCGGACCGTGGCCCGGACCGGCCCGCCGCCCCCGTCCCCCTAGAACGCCGTCTCGTCCAGATCCATCAGGTCCAGCTCGACGCCCTCGGCGATCTTGCGGGCCAGGGTGACGCCGGGGAGGACGTTGGTCGCGAAGAACTTCGCCGCCGCGATCTTGCCGGTGTAGAAGGGCCTGTCCTTGGCCGCGGCCGTCTCCAGCTTCTCGGCGGCGATCGCGGCGCCCTTGAGGAGCAGGTAGCCGACGACCACGTCACCGGAGGCCATCAGCAGGCGGGTGGTGTTGAGGCCGACCTTGTAGATGTTCTTGACGTCCTGCTCGGTGGCCGCGAGGTCGGTCAGCATCAGACCGACGATGGCCTCCAGCTCCACGGCCGCCTTGGCCAGCTGCTCACGGGCGCCCGCGAGCTCCTCGCCACCCGTGCCCACCGCCAGGAACTTCTTGATGTCCTCGGCGAGGGAGTTCAGGGCCGCGCCCTGGTTGCGGACGATCTTCCGGAAGAAGAAGTCCTGGCCCTGGATCGCGGTCGTGCCCTCGTACAGGGTGTCGATCTTGGCGTCCCGGATGTACTGCTCGATCGGGTACTCCTGGAGGAACCCGGAGCCGCCGAAGGTCTGGAGCGACTGGGCGAGCTGCTCGTAGCCCTTCTCCGAGCCGTAGCCCTTGACGATCGGCAGGAGCAGGTCGTTCAGCGCCTCCAGCGCCTTGACGTCCTCGCCTTCCGCCTCCTTGACCTGGATCTCGTCCTGGATCGAGGCGGTGTACAGCACCAGCGCGCGCATGCCCTCCGCGTACGCCTTCTGCGTCATCAGCGAGCGGCGCACGTCCGGGTGGTGCGTGATGGTGACCTTGGGCGCGGTCTTGTCCATGAAGTTCGCGAGGTCGGGACCCTGCACGCGCTCCTTGGCGTACTCCAGCGCGTTCAGGTAGCCCGTCGACAGCGTGGAGATCGCCTTCGTGCCGACCATCATCCGCGCGAACTCGATGATCCGGAACATCTGGCGGATGCCGTCGTGCTTGTCGCCGATCAGCCAGCCCTTGGCGGGGTGGCGGTCGCCGAAGGTCATCTCGCAGGTGTTGGACGCCTTGAGGCCCATCTTGTGCTCGACGTTCGTCGCGTACACGCCGTTGCGCTCGCCCAGCTCGCCGGTCTCGAAGTCGAAGAGGTACTTCGGGACCAGGAAGAGGGACAGGCCCTTGGTGCCGGGGCCGGCGCCCTCGGGACGGGCGAGGACGTAGTGGAGGATGTTCTCCTCCATGTCGTGCTCACCCGAGGTGATGAAGCGCTTCACGCCCTCGATGTGCCAGGAGCCGTCCTCCTGCTGGACCGCCTTGGTGCGGCCGGCGCCCACGTCGGAGCCCGCGTCGGGCTCGGTGAGGACCATCGTGGAGCCCCACTGCTTCTCCACGGCGACCTTGGCGATGTGCTTCTGGACCTCGTTGCCCTCCTCGAAGAGGATGCCGGCGAACGCGGGGCCCGAGGAGTACATCCAGACGGCCGGGTTGGCGCCCAGGATCAGCTCGGCGAAGGCCCAGATCAGGGAGCGGGGCGAGGTGGTGCCGCCGATCTCCTCGGGCAGGCCGAGCCGCCAGTACTCGGAGTCCATGAAGGCCTTGTAGCTCTTCTTGAAGGACGCCGGGACCGGCGCGGTGTTCGTCTCGGGGTCGAAGACCGGCGGGTTGCGGTCGGCGTCCGCGAAGGACTCCGCGAGCTCGTTCTCGGAGAGGCGGGTCAGCTCCTCCAGGATGCTCTTCGCGGTCTCGACGTCCATCTCCGCGAAGGGCCCGGTGCCGTACACCTTGTCGCGCCCGAGTACTTCGAAGAGGTTGAACTCGATGTCGCGCAGATTCGACTTGTAGTGCCCCATGGCGACGGCTCCGTTAAGAGTTCGGCGAGGCACTTGGTTCCTCGCGCTAGTTCACGTACCAACAAGTAGCTACGATGATGCTACCCGTCGGTAATAAGCCGCAACCCCGATCCGGCCATCTGTGAGGAGTCACACCGCGACGGTCAGCGAGGCGGTGTACCCCTCCGCCACGCTCCCCTTCACCGCCGCGAGCTGCTGGTCGTGACCGTCCCGGAAGACGCTGTCCGTCTCCAGGGACAGCCGCCGCAGATTGGCCACGCTCGACCCGTACCCCTCACTCGCGTAGACCGTGTCGCACACGTCCTCGGGGAACGCCAGCTGTGAGGTGCTGGTGATCGCGGTCGCGCTCGTGGCGTCCCGGAGGCTGCCGTAGACCTCGAAGTGGACGTGCGGCCAGCGGCCCGGATAGCAGCCCGGGAAGACGCTGGTGAAGGTGACCTGCCCCTTCTCGTCCGTCTCCTGGACGCCCCGCAGGTAGTTCTCCCTGGTCAGGCCGTCGGTGTAGAGGGAGTAGCCGCCCTCCCGGTCGCAGTGCCACACATAGACGGCGGCCCCCTTCCGCGGAGTACCGCAGCCGGAGTCCGCGTCCACCACCGTGAGCGTCAGCGTCAGGGGCACGCCCTCGGCGGTGCCGCCCGCGGAGTCGCCGAAGCTGCCGGTGATGTCCTGGCGGACGACTCCGCTCTCCTTCAGCACGTTCACCCCGTTCGAGCCGTCGCCGGGGTAGGGGCCGGCGGTCTCCTCGGGGACGGCGGCGCAGGTGGTGCCCGTGGCCGCGTCCGTTCCCGCGCCCGCTCCCGTGGCCGACGGCGACGTCACGGCCGTGGGAGAGGAGGAGCCGGTGCAACCCACCAGGGGCAGCAGGCCCGCCCCCGTCCCCGCCATGAGCCGGATCATCCGTCGGCGGGCGAGCACGGGAAGGTCGTAGGAGAGTCCCCGGTCGTGCTCGTGCATCTCGTCATCGCGCTGTCGGCCCATGCGTCGACGCTACGGGCGGCCCCCACCGGAAACCCAGGGCCGGCCGCTGTCAGGTCACTGTCGGTTTCCGGGGCCGTAGCTGCCCGCCGCCCCCACCCCCCTCGGTAGGCTTACGCCCATGTACGGCTACGACCAGAACGCCGACGCCCAGCAGCAGTACGGCGTCCCGCCCCAGCAGCCCATGGCCGGCGGTGTGGGCGGGTACGGCCAGCAGCCGCCGCTGTACCCCGAGCCGTCCCCGCCCTCCCTCGCGGACGCGGTGCGTGCCTTCACCACCGGGCAGATGGCGGCCGAGGACTTCCAGCAGGTCTTCGCCACGTCCAAGGTCTACTGCCCGCGCGGCGACAACCCCGGGTTCCTCGCCCTGCACAACACCCAGCAGCCGGTGATCCCGATGTTCACCACGCTCAAGGAACTGCGCAGGTACGCGGGCAAGGAGTCCAAGTACTTCGTGATCACCGGCGCGGAGGTCCTCGACCTGCTGCCCACCGGGTACGGGTTCGTCCTCGACATGGAGGGCGAGCACCGGATCGTGTTCGACGCGAAGGCCGTGGAGCAGATGGTCGACTTCGCGATGCGGCGGATGTACGGGTAGCGGTCGCTCCGCGCGATCGAAAACTCCGTTCGATTGTCACAGCCATGCCATAGAGTTCCCTCCGGCAGCCGCGCCCCGCACGCCACCGCCTTCCCGGCGGTCCGCGTCCGGACGCCGCGCGGCGCTTTCAGCTCTCCCGGCACCGCCGGGATCTCTTGTGGGGGTACATCACTGTGCGCATGCGCAGCATCTCGGCCGCGACGGCGTTCGCGGTCATGTTCGGCTCGGTGGCGCTGAGCGTCGGCGCGGCCGGTTCCGCGTCGGCCGCCTCCGCCGTGGTCACCAGCCCCGGCGGCCTTGTCGTGGACGACGCCCTGCGACGAGCCTTCGTCAGTGACCAGGCCGACGGCCAGATCCTGGCCACCGACTACAACGGCACCCTCGTCGCACAGACCAGCGGCCTCGGCGACGTCACCGACCTGGCCGTCTCCGACGACGGCACCACTCTCTACGCCGCCGTCGCCGACCGCCACGAGATCGTCGCCCTGAACGCGACCGACCTCAAGGTGAAGGCCCGCTACCCCGTCGCCACCGACACCGGCCCACGCTACGTCGCCTTCTCCGCGGGCAAGGTCTGGTTCACCTACGGCGACCAGTGGGACGGCGACCTCGGCTCGGTCGACCCGGCGGTGGACCCGACGAGCGGTACCGACCCGGTGGCGCTGGCCCAGCTCCCGACCGAGGGAACGGGCATCGGACTGTGGGGCCAGGCCCTGCTGGACACCGACCCGCTGCGGCCGGAGCTGCTGGCCGTCGGCGAGACCGGGGACTCCTCGGGCACCGAGGGCGTCCTCGACGTGTCCGGCGGCACGCCCAAGGCGATCGCCTGGAACGACCACTCGTACGAGCTGAACGACGGCCTCGGCGACATCGACCTCGTCGCGGGCAGCGACCAGGTGCTCGTCAACGGCACCGACCGGCACGCCTGGGCGAACGGCACCCTCACCAAGGCCGGCGCCTACCCGGGCGGACAGCTCGCGGACATCGGACGCAGCGGCCTGATCGCCCAGGTCGCCGGCACCAAGATCGCGATCTACCGGCCGAACGCCACGCGGCCGGTCCGCACCTACGGCACCGGCTCCCAGCCGGCGGCCGACGTGGCCTGGGCCGGCGACTCCTCCCGGGTCTTCGCCCTCGTCGCGGGCAGCGGCGGCTACACGGTCAAGGTGCTCACCGGCCCCACCCTCAACGTCCCCACCCTCACCGTCAACGCCCCCGCCACGGCCACCCGCGCCAAGTCGCTCACCGTCACCGGCAAGCTCTCGGCGACGGTGCCGCTGCCCGCCGGGGCCCGGCTCTCGGTCACCCGCACCGACCTGGAGAGCCCGAACGGCAAGGCGCTGCCCGGCGTCACGGTGAAGGCCGACGGCACCTACTCCTTCACCAACACCCCGCCGGCCGGCGGCAAGGTCACGTACACGGTGAAGTACGCGGGCGACGCCGAGCACGCGGCCGTCAGCGCCTCCGACAAGGTCGACGTCTCCCGCGCGGCCACGTCCCTGAGCCTGAACAACAACGGCAAGCTGTACAACTACGGCACCGACGTGAAGTTCACCGCGCACCTCGGCAAGACCTACAAGAACCGCTCCGTCTCGATCTACGCGGACCCCTTCGGCAGCGACCGGGGGAAGAAGCTGATCAGGACCGCCAACGTCAACGCCGACGGCAACGTCACCGCGGTCGTCGACATGACCCGTGACACCACGGTCACCGCCGTCTTCACGGGCGACTCCCGGTACAAGCCGAAGACGGTGAAGTCCACGGCGTACGCCCGGGTCAAGGTCTCCTCCGCCGTCTCCAAGCACTACAAGAAGGCGAAGATCGGCTCGACCTCGTACTACTGGTTCCACAAGAACACGTCCCCGGTGATCACCACGACGATGACCTACTACCCGGGCCGCCAGCAGCGTCTGGACCTCGAGGTCTACTACGCGGGCGCGTGGCGCTCCTCGGACTCGCAGTACTTCTCGCTCGGTACGAACGGGAAGTCGGCGGTCAGCCTCGGCGCGCCCGGTGAGTCCGGCCTCAAGGCGCGGATCCGGCCGGTGTACGTGAACGGCTCGTCCGGCGACACGGTGAACTCGACGACGTACGGATCGTGGAAGTACCTGTACTTCAGCAACTGACGCGGTACGGCCTGAAGCGAGGGCCCGGAGGGAATGTCCTCCGGGCCTCTGCCGTTGGAGGTGGCAGAAAGTTCAATGCTCAACTAAACTCGAACCACAAGGAGGTACCGACATGCCTGCAGTGACTGTCGACAACCCGCTGACCCTGCCGCGCGTGGCCGCGACGGCGGACGCGGTCGCCCGTCCCGTCCTCGGCGTGACGACCGCGCCGAGTGGTTTCGAGGGTGAGGGATTCCCGGTGCGCCGGGCGTTCGCCGGGATCCATTACCGGCACCTGGATCCGTTCATCATGATGGACCAGATGGGTGAGGTGGAGTACGCGCCGGGCGAGCCGAAGGGGACCCCCTGGCACCCGCACCGCGGATTCGAGACCGTCACCTACATCATCGACGGGATCTTCGACCACCAGGACAGCCAGGGCGGTGGCGGCACCATCACCAACGGCGACACCCAGTGGATGACGGCCGGTTCGGGTCTCCTCCACATCGAGGCCCCGCCGGAGTCCCTCGTGATGTCCGGAGGACTCTTCCACGGCCTCCAGCTGTGGGTGAACCTCCCGGCCAAGGACAAGATGATGGCACCGCGGTACCAGGACATCCGCGGCGGCAACGTGCAGCTCCTGTCCACCCCCGACGGCGGTGCGCTGCTGCGTGTCATCGCGGGTGAGCTGGACGGCCACCAGGGACCCGGTGTCACCCACACCCCGATCACGATGATCCACGCGACGCTGGCGCCGGGTGCGGAGATCACCCTGCCCTGGCGTGAGGACTTCAACGGTCTGGCGTACGTCCTGGCGGGCCGCGGCAGCGTCGGTGCCGAGCGCCGTCCGATCCACCTGGGCCAGACGGCGGTCTTCGGTGCCGGTGGTTCCCTCACGGTCCGCGCGGACGAGAAGCAGGACTCCCACACGCCGGACATGGAGGTCGTCCTCCTGGGCGGACAGCCGATCCGCGAACCGATGGCGCACTACGGCCCGTTCGTCATGAACACCCGCGAGGAACTCCAGCAGGCGTTCGACGACTTCCAGAAGGGCCGCCTGGGGACGATCCAGGCCGTGCACGGGATGACTGAGGGCGGGCTGTAAGTCCGGTACCGCACGACATGACCCGATGCCGCACTTCAGTTGTGCGGCATCGGGTTTGTTCTGTCTGTGCACGGGCCAGCGTGCACACGGCGATCTACTGGGTCGAGGACCCGTCCGGTGGCTCATGGAGTTCGAACCAGAGGGTCTTGCCCTCGCCGCGGGGGTCGACGCCCCACAGGTCGGCGAGGAGTTCGATCAGCATCAGGCCGCGGCCCGAGGAGGCCAGTTCGCCGGGGCGGCGCTTGTGGGGGAGGTCGTCGCTGGTGTCGGTGACCTCGACGCGCAGCCGGCGGTCGCCGGGCTCGCCGCGGACCTCGGCGACCAGCAGCGCGTCCGCGTCGGTGTGGACCAGGACGTTCGTCAGCATCTCGGAGAGCAGCAGGACCGCCGAGTCGACCTGGTCGGCGGAGGACCAGTCGTGCAGCAGCTCGCGCAGCTGGTGGCGGGCCACCGCGATCCGTTCCGGTTCCGCCTGGGCCACCGACAGCATCGAACGGCGGGCCGGTGGCCCCGCGGTGGCCGTGTCGTCGTCCTGCGAGGTGTGCCGGTGCAGCAGCAGGACCGCTATGTCGTCCTCGCGGCGGTCGGCGAGAGGGCCGGTGGTGTGGTGGGAGGAGGGGCCGTGCACCGCCTGGACGAGGGCGTCGGCGAGCTCCTCCGGGCCGCCGTCGTGGGTCTCCAGGATCGTCCGGACGCGCTTCCAGCCGGTCTCGAAGTCGTGGCCGCCGGTCTCGATCAGCCCGTCCGTGCAGAGCATCAGCGTCTCGCCGGGCTGAAGGACGATCCGGGTCGTGGGGTAGTCGGCGTCCGGGTCGATGCCCAGCGGGAGGCCGACGTGTGTGGTGCGGGCCAGCACCGTGCCGTCGGCCAGGCGGATGGCCGGCTCGGGATGGCCGGCCCGGGCCACCTCCAGGGTTCCGGTCGCCGGATCGACCTCGATGTACAGGCAGGTCGCGAACCGGGTGTCGGCGGGATCGCCGCCCTCGCCGGCGCCGTACGTCATGCCGTTGAGGAAGCGGGAGGCGCGGGAGAGGACTGCGTCGGGGCGGTGGCCCTCGGAGGCGTAGGCGCGCAGGGCGATGCGGAGCTGGCCCATGAGCCCGGCGGCCCGTACGTCATGGCCCTGGACGTCCCCGATGACCAGGGCGAAGCGGCCGCCCGCAGTCGTGCGGGAGGTGCCGCCGGGCAGCGGGATCATGTCGTACCAGTCGCCGCCGACCTGGAGGCCGCCGCCGGTGGGGACGTAGCGGGCGGCGACGGTCATGCCCGGAATCTCCGGGCCGAGGCTCGGGAGCATCGAGCGCTGGAGCCCGTCGGTCAGCTCGCGCTCCGACTCGGCCACTCCCGCGCGGGACAGCGCCTGGGCCAGCATCCGGGCCACCGTCGTCAGCACCGAGCGCTCGTCCGGTGTGAAGGCGACCGGATAGGCGAAACCCGCCATCCACGCCCCCATGGTGCGGCCGGCCACGGTCAGCGGCAGGAACGCCCAGGACTGGCGGTCGAAGCGCTGGGCGAGCGGCCAGGTGACCGGGTAGCGGGAGCGGTAGGCCTCGGGGCTGGAGAGATAGACGGCACGGCCGGTGCGGACGACCTCGGCGGCCGGATAGTCGGTCTCCAGGGACATGTGGGAGAAGGGGCTCTCGTCGCCGGGCTGCTGGCCGTGGTGGCCGATGATCGTCAGCCGGTCGCCCTCGACGCCGAAGACGGCCAGGCCGTCGGGGCTGAAGCCGGGCATGGACAGGCCCGCGGCCACCCGCAGCACCTCGGCGGTGGAGCGGGCCTCGGCCAGTGCGCGGCCCGCGTCCAGCAGGAAGGCCTCCCGGGAGCGCCGCCAGTCGCCGGTGACCGCGGTGCGTCCGGCGGGGGTGCCGGGGGTCGGCTCGGTGACCTCCTGGAGGGTGCCGATCAGCCGGAACGACTTCTTCTGCCGGTCGTACGACGGCTTGGAGCGGCTGCGTACGGTACGGATCACCCGGCCCCGCTCGTCCATGATCCGGATCCGGACCTCGGCGAGGGTGTCCTCGGCGACGGCGAGGCCGACGACACTGATGATCTCGTTCCAGTCGACCGGGTGCAGCCGGGCCCGTGTCTGGGCCTCGGTGAGGGTGGCCTGCTCGGCGGGCAGGCCGAGCAGCCGGGCGGCCTCCGCGTCGACCGTGACCAGTTCGGTGGCGGTGTCCCAGTGCCACAGGCCGGTCGCGAGAGCGGTGAGGACATCCCCCACGGCGGGCAGGGGCTCACCAGTGCGCATTGCCCCACTTTAAGAACAGGGGATCGAGGAGTGCCACTGTTGACCGAGTCGTAATGGTGGGAGCCGGTCCTTGGTGCCCCGGTACGCTTGGGGGAGTTTCACGTGAAACAGACACGTGAGGCAGCCCCCGATCCGCGAAGGCTGGATGAACGACGATGCATCGGTACAGGTCCCACACCTGCGGCGAGCTCCGCTCCTCTGACGTCGGCACCGACGTCCGACTGAGTGGCTGGCTGCACAATCGGCGCGACCTGGGCGGCATCCTCTTCATCGATCTGCGCGATCACTACGGCATCACGCAGCTGGTCGCCCGGCCGGGCACGGAGGCCTACGAGGCGCTGGACAAGGTCTCCAAGGAGTCCACGGTCCGGATCGACGGCCGCGTTGTTTCACGTGGAACCGAGAACGTGAACCCGGACCTGCCGACCGGTGAGATCGAGGTCGAGGTCGGCGAGGTCGAGCTGCTGGGCGCGGCCGCCCCGCTGCCGTTCACGATCAACACCGAGGACGGGGTCAACGAGGAGAGGCGCCTGGAGTACCGCTTCCTCGACCTGCGTCGCGAGCGCATGCACAAGAACATCATGCTGCGCTCGTCGGTGATCGCCTCGATCCGCTCGAAGATGGTGGCGCTCGGCTTCAACGAGATGGCGACCCCGATCCTGTCCGCGACCTCCCCCGAGGGCGCCCGTGACTTCGTGGTCCCCTCCCGCCTGAACCCGGGCAAGTTCTACGCCCTCCCGCAGGCGCCGCAGCAGTTCAAGCAGCTGCTGATGATCTCCGGCTTCGACCGCTACTTCCAGATCGCGCCCTGCTTCCGCGACGAGGACGCGCGCGCGGACCGTTCGCCGGGCGAGTTCTACCAGCTCGACGTCGAGATGAGCTTCGTCGAGCAGGAGGACGTGTTCCAGCCGATCGAGCGGCTCATGACCGAGCTGTTCACGGAGTTCGGCGGCGGCCGGGAGGTCACCTCCCCCTTCCCGCGGATCCCGTTCCGTGAGGCGATGCTGAAGTACGGCTCCGACAAGCCGGACCTCAGGGCCCAGCTGGAGCTCGTCGACATCACCGACGTCTTCGAGGGCTCGGAGTTCAAGGCGTTCGCCGGCAAGCACGTGCGGGCCCTCGCGGTGCCGGACGTCTCGGCGCAGCCCCGGAAGTTCTTCGACCAGCTCGGCGACTACGCGGTCTCGCAGGGCGCCAAGGGTCTCGCCTGGGTGCGGGTGGCCGAGGACGGTTCGCTGTCTGGTCCGATCGCGAAGTTCCTCACCGAGGAGAACGTCGCCGAGCTGACCAAGCGGCTGTCGCTGGCCGCCGGGCACGCGGTGTTCTTCGGCGCGGGCGAGTTCGACGAGGTCTCGAAGATCATGGGCGCGGTCCGCGTCGAGGCCGCCAAGCGTGCCGGGCACTTCGAGGAGGGCGTGTTCCGGTTCTGCTGGATCGTCGACTTCCCGATGTACGAGAAGGACGAGGAGACCGGCGCGATCGACTTCTCGCACAACCCGTTCTCCATGCCGCAGGGTGGTCTGGAGGCCCTGGAGACCCAGGACCCGCTGGACATCCTGGGCTGGCAGTACGACATCGTCTGCAACGGCGTCGAGCTGTCCTCCGGCGCGATCCGGAACCACGAGCCGGAGATCATGCTCAAGGCCTTCGAGATCGCGGGCTACGACCGTGAGACCGTCGAGGACAAGTTCGCCGGCATGCTGCGCGCCTTCCGCTTCGGCGCCCCGCCGCACGGCGGCATCGCCCCCGGCGTCGACCGCATCGTCATGCTGCTCGCCGACGAGCCCAACATCCGCGAGACCATCTCCTTCCCGCTCAACGGCAACGCCCAGGACCTGATGATGGGCGCGCCGACGGAGCTGGAGGAGGCCCGGCTGAGGGAGCTGCACCTGTCGGTGCGCACGCCGCAGCCGAAGTAGACGGTGAGCTGAGGAGATGGCCCGGAACCGACGTCGGTTCCGGGCCATTTTGCTGTCCCTGTGGAAACCACAGTCCGCTCCGACGTGGATGACAGCCTTCTTACCTAACTTCCCTGCCCATGACAGGAATCCAGCCGGAACACCAGCAGTCGGCCCCCGGGCCGAAACACAAGAAGGACCTGACGCGGCGCAAGGTCGTCGTGGCCGGAGCGGGCGCGGCCGTGGCCGTGGGCGCGGCGGGCACGCTCGCCGCGTCGGGTGCCTTCGCGAGCGAGACCACCAGCACGGCGGCCTCGGCGAGCAGCACCTCCACCGCCGCCGAGGGCTGCTACCGGCTCACCTCGGAGACCACCGAGGGGCCGTACTACATCGACGCGGACAAGATCCGCCGGGACATCACCGAGGACAAGGAGGGCATCCCCCTCACCCTCCAGCTCAAGGTGATCGACTCCGAGACCTGCAAGCCGATCGCGGATGCCGCCGTGGACATCTGGCACTGCGACGCGCTCGGCATCTACTCGGGCTACGAGGCCTCGTCGACCGGCGGTGGCGGCACTCCCCCGAGTGGTGCCCCGAGCGGCATTCCGACGGGTGAGCCGCCGTCGGGTGCGCCGACCGGAGGCACTGGCGGTGTCCACCAGGACCCCACCGACGACGAGCGCTATCTGCGCGGCACCTGGAAGACCGACAAGCACGGCCAGGTCACCTTCAGGACGATCTTCCCGGGCTGGTACCGGGGCCGGACCGTGCACGTCCACACCAAGGTGCACGTGGACGGCACCTGGACCGACGCCGGCTACGAGGGCGGGCACACCTGCCACACCGGCCAGTTCTTCTTCGACGAGGAGTCCGTGCTTGCCTCCGCCGAGGTCGAGCCGTACTCCACCAGCACCACCGAGCGCACCACGCTCACCGAGGACACGATCTACGACCAGAGCGGCACCACGGGCGGCCTGCTCAAGCTGAAGTACAACAAGAAGAACATCGCCAAGGGCGTCATCGGCTCGATCACGATGGGCGTCGACCCGGACACGACGAACGACGGCACGTCCTTCTGACCCACGCACACCGAGGCGCCCGGGACCCTGAAGTCCCGGGCGCCTCCGCGTGGGCCGCGGCTCAGGTGTCGTAGGTTCCGTCCCACGGGTCCGCGAAGGCGAGGCGGTCGGGGTAGAGCTCTGCCCACTGTTCGCCCTCGTCCTCGCGGATCACCAGGCCGAAGCGGACGCCCTCGTGGAGGAGGCTGAAGGGGCGGATCGCGATGTCCGTGTAGGAACGGCGGGGGAGGCTGCGGAGCAGGGTCGCCCGGTGGACCTGGGCGCGTGTGAGCGGAGAGGCGTCGCCGACCGGGTCGCGCTGCTGCTCCGCCCAGGTGCCGGCACACCAGATGTCCGAGTCGCGGTAATTGCCCTCCGCGTCGAAGGTGTGCAGAACCGCGAACAGGCGTTTCTGATCTTCCCAGCCTTCGTCGAGGCGGAACCCCTCGGGAAAGGCATACGTGATCGACGCCAGGAACTGACCCTCCGCATACCGCCCGATCGTCTCGGTGCGGTGCTTCGGCTCGTACGCGACAGGAATGACCCCGGGCACTGCCATGGCGCAAACCATACGGCTTGGCGCGGACACGGCGATGCCCGGGTCGGTATCCGGACGGGTCCGGAGAGTCGGGCGGGTCCTGGTGGGGGCGGAGTCGACGGACTAACCGGTTCGGCAGTCGCGGCAGCGGCCGGGGGTCGGTGCGCGGAAGGGGCGGTCGCAGCCGTCGCACATCTGGAAGGGGTGTCTGGGCTCCGCGACCGGTGAGGCCGGGGGCCGTGGCGGTGGCAGTGGTGGTAGCTGGGCGGTCAGGCGGTGGGCCAGGAACGCGGCCGGGCGGACCAAAGGCTCCAGTGGCAGGTTCTCGGCCAG
Source organism: Streptomyces sp. 351MFTsu5.1 (assembly GCF_000383655.1). NCBI lineage: Bacteria > Bacillati > Actinomycetota > Actinomycetes > Kitasatosporales > Streptomycetaceae > Streptomyces > Streptomyces sp. 351MFTsu5.1. Next base: position 413,144 of record NZ_KB911776.1, read on the forward strand.
CGCACGGCTCACGGCGGCGGGGCCGAGGTCGCGCTCCAGCCAGGCGGCGACACCGGGAGCCAGATGTTCGGCGTCGGTGGCGGAGAGGAGGAGACGGGGGTCGCGGCGGCGGAGACCGGCGAGGACGTCGAGGGCTGCCTGGAGGAGTGCGGGCGAGGTGTATCCGGGTCGCGGTACGGCGGGCAGGCGCTTGCGGGGAGGTGGCTTGTCCGCCGCCGGGCGTCGGGTGGGTCTGCCGGAGGTCTCGGTGGCACCGGTCCGGTGACCTGGCTTGTTGCAGGAGACCGTGCGGGTGACCATCTGGCCGGTGGGGGTGCGGACCTGGGAGCGGCGGAGGTAACCGGCGGCCTGGAGTTCGCGGAGGGCGGCGGCGATGCGGGTGGGGCCCTCGGGGAAGCGCTTGGCGAGGGTCTTGATGTCGACAGCCGTGCCTGGTCGTACCGACTGGATGTAGCACGCCAGCCCGATGGCGAGCAGCGACAGTTCCTCGTGCTGGACGAGGTGGTTGCCGACCACCGTGAAGTTCTCGGTGTGGCGGGCGTTGTCGTGGACCACGCCGGACTGGGGTCGCGCGTGGGGGTGGTTTTTGCCCGGTACGCGGGACTGGGCGCGCGTGGGCGCACTAGGATTTTCGGCATCCATCGGGAAGAGGTCCGTTCTTCCTTGGTGGTCAGGCCCTCGCACTGGGATTGCAGTCCCGGCGAGGGCCGACGCATGTCTGGGGTTGTGGGTCTTGCTGCGCTGAGCGTAAGGCAGGCAACCGGTCCCGAATCCAGCCGAGTTGGGCATATTCACCCTCGCGGGTGAGTTTGCCCGGCGGGAGGGAGGGGTGGGGCTTGGTGGGGTCCTTTTTCCCCGTGGGTGGTTCATAGGGAGCGCAGGTCGCACCGGAACCCGACCCCTCGGATTCCGGTGCAGCGGTTGTCCAGGCCTTGTCCAGAGGTGTCCGGACTGTCCGGAGTACCTGTACGGGTAGGGGCGTTGAGGCACGGTCGTACGACGGAGGGGTGCGGGATGTCGGTGGACACGGAGGCGGGACGGCTCAGGACCGAGGCGGACGAGCCGGGTTGGGAGGTGGATCCTGACGACGACTGGGGGCTGGCCGTACTCGCCACGGTGGGGCGGCAGTTGCGGCTGCGGCGGGAGGCCGTGGGGCTGCGCGTGCCGGACTTCGGGGAGGCGGTCGGGTACGGCGAGGACATGGTCTACAAGATCGAGGCGGGGAAGCGGATTCCCAGGAAGGAGTATCTGGACCGGTCCGACGAGGTGTTGGACGCGGGCGGGCTGATCTCGGCGTCCTGGGAGGACGTGAAGAAGGTCCGGTACCCGAAGAAGGTGCGGGACCTGGCGACGATGGAGGAGAAGGCGGTCGAGATCGGGGTGTACGTGTGCAGCAGCATCCCCGGCCTGCTCCAGACGCCCGACCACGCACGGGCCCTGCTGGAATCCTGGCTGCCCGTCTACGCGCCCGAGGACCTGGAACGCCGCGTGGCCGCCCGGATGGCCCGGCAGTCGGTCTACGAACGCTCGCCCGCTCCCACCCTCGCCTTCGTCCTGGAAGAGTCGACGCTGCACCGCGGGGTTGGAGGCACAATGGTGCGGCGACAGCAGTTCGAACGTCTGCTGGAGGTGGGGCGGTTGCCCAACGTCACGCTTCAGGTGATGCCGTTGGACAGTCCACCGCATCCGGGCATGAGCGGGAGGATCGAGTTGCTGAAGTTCGAGGACGGCACCGCCGTCGGACGCTGCGACGGAGCGTTCAACGGCCGCCCGGTCTCGGACCTGAGGGAACTGCGGATCCTCGAGCTGCGATACGGCACCATCCGGGCCCAGGCTCTTCCCCCGGGGGAGTCGGCGGCCCTCATCGAGCGACTGCTGGGAGAAACATGATCCGCAAGCCCACTGCCGGTGACGCCTCCGGGCTCGCGTGGTTCAAGAGCAGCTACAGCGACGGCCCCGACGGTGACTCCTGTGTCGAGGTCGCCACCACCCCTGCCGTTGTCCACGTCCGTGACTCCAAGAGCCCCGACACCGGACCGCGCCTCGCGCTGACGCCGGGCGCCTGGAGGGATTTCGTGGCGTACACATCGGGGAACTGACCCACGGGTACCCACGTCCACGGCCTCCGACGGCGCTGCGCCACCACTGCGTGGAGCCCGGAGGCCGTAGGAGCAGGTGGCCCGGAACCTCCCCAAGGCGGACTCCGGTGTGCACGACCACGCCTCGCACAGCGCGCGCAAGGAGGCCGTCCAGGCTTGCCGACATCCGCCACCACGCCTTCTGCCACGTCGGCGTGGGGTGGCGGCGAGCGAACCCGTGGTCGGCGTCACGGTGCGGCACTGATGAGAAGACCTCAGCCGCCAACCCTCGTGGGCCGACAGGTGCCACGGCCAGGCGGAGACCAGGCTTGCGGCGGGTCGGTCGGCGAGCCGAACGGTCCGAGACCAGTGAGACGATCGCCTGACTTCCGGGCAGAAGAGCAGACTCAGCCGGCGAAGCACCGGCCCGGGCATCAGGGCCTCAGCAGTCCGCCCACCCACCAGTCGTGCGGTTTGCCGTCGTTGGCGATGCCGCGATTGCGCAGAGTCCCTTCGACGGTGAAGCCGAGTTTCTCGGCGACGGCACGCGAGCCGGTGTTCCCGGCCATGGCCCACCACTCGATGCGGTGGACGTCGAGGGTGGCCCAGCCCCAGTCGCACAGGGCCCGAGCCGCCTCCGCCGAGTACCCGCGTCCGCGCTGTTCCTTGACCGCCCAGTAACCGAGCTCCCAGACGCCGCGGCTGACGAGGGTCAGGCAGTACGAGCCGACCAGGGCGCCGGTGTCCTTGCGGAACGCGCCGAGGGTGTAGTCCCTGTCCTCGGCCCACTGAGCGGGCAGCTTCTCGTCGACGAGCTTCTCTGCGTCCGTACGCCGGTACGGCACCGGCACCGGCGTATAGAACTGAATGTCCTCGTCCTGGCAGGCTTCGTGCACCGCATCCACGTCGGCGGATGTGAAGGCCCGAAGCACCAGACGGTCGGTCTCAAGAGTCACCGGATCCATCGCGGCAGTATGAACACCACCGGCAAGCAGCGACCAGCGAATATCCGTCGGCCCTGCCTGCTGAGGCAGGGCCGACGCGACGGTGACGGTTACACCGAGTCGCCGCCGAAGCGCTCCTTGTAGTTCTCCAGGTCCTCGTCCGTCAGCTTGGCGAACAGGACCGGGGGGACCGTGAAGGGGATGCCGGGGGTGAGGGCGGTCAGGGTGCGGGCCTCGTCGGCGGAGATCCAGGTGGCGGTGTCGGAGGGCAGGGCGAACGCCTGGCGCATGGCGGCCGAGGTCGCCGGGATGAAGGGTTCCGAGACCACCGCGTAGAGGTGGATCAGGTTCATCGCCGTGCGCAGCGTCAGCGCCGCGCCGTCCTTGTCCGTCTTGATCTCCAGCCAGGGGGCCTTCTCCTCCAGGTAGGAGTTGCCCGCCGACCACAGCGCGCGCAGGGCCGCCGCGGCCTTGCGGAACTGGAGCGCCTCCATCTGCTGCTCGTACTCGGCGAGCAGCCGGGCGATCTCCTCGCCCAGCTTCGCCTCCGCCGCACCCGGCTCACCGCCCGCCGGGACCTCCTCGCCGAAGCGCTTCTTGGAGAAGGACAGGACGCGGTTGACGAAGTTGCCGAGGGTGTCCGCCAGGTCCTTGTTCACCGTGGCCGTGAAGTGCTCCCAGGTGAAGGACGAGTCGTCCGACTCGGGGGCGTTCGCGATGAGGAAGTACCGCCAGTAGTCGGCGGGGAGGATGTCGAGGGCCTGGTCCGTGAACACGCCCCGCTTCTGGGACGTGGAGAACTTCCCGCCGTAGTACGTCAGCCAGTTGAAGGCCTTGACGTAGTCGACCTTCTTCCACGGCTCGCGCACGCCCAGCTCGGTCGCCGGGAACATCACCGTGTGGAACGGGACGTTGTCCTTCGCCATGAACTCGGTGTAGCGGACGTCGGTGTCGACGTCGTACCACCACGACTTCCAGTCCCGGTTCTCCGGGTCCAGATCCGCCCACTCCTTCGTCGCGCCGATGTACTCGATCGGGGCGTCGAACCAGACGTAGAAGACCTTGCCCTCGGCCGCGAGCTCCGGCCAGGTGTCGGCCGGGACCGGCACGCCCCAGTCCAGGTCACGGGTGATCGCGCGGTCGTGCAGGCCTTCGTTCAGCCACTTGCGGGCGATCGAGGAGGCGAGCTGGGGCCAGTCGTCCTCGTGGGCCGCCACCCATGCCTCGACCTCGTGCTGGAGCTTGGACTGGAGGAGGAAGAGGTGCTTGGTCTCGCGCACCTCCAGGTCGGTGGAGCCGGAGATCGCCGAGCGCGGGTTGATCAGGTCGGTGGGGTCCAGGACGCGCGTGCAGTTCTCGCACTGGTCGCCGCGGGCCTTGTCGTAGCCGCAGTGGGGACAGGTGCCCTCGACATAGCGGTCCGGGAGGAAGCGGCCGTCGGTGGGGCTGTAGACCTGGCGGATCGCGCGCTCTTCGATGAAGCCGTTCTCGTTCAGGCGGCGGGCGAAGTGCTGGGTGATCTCGACGTTCTGCTGCGAGGAGCTGCGGCCGAAGTAGTCGAAGGCCAGCGCGAAGCCGTCGTAGACCGCCTTCTGCGCGTCGTGCGCCTGCGCGCAGAACTCCGCGACCGGGATGCCCTGCTCCTTCGCGGCCAGCTCGGCGGGGGTGCCGTGCTCGTCCGTCGCGCAGATGTAGAGGACCTCGTGGCCGCGCTGGCGCAGGTAACGGGAGTAGACGTCCGCCGGGAGCATGGACCCCACCATGTTGCCCAGGTGCTTGATCCCGTTGATGTACGGAAGGGCGCTGGTGATGAGGTGTCGAGCCATCGGGGGCTGCTCCCAGGTTGGTCGTGCGGGTGAGTCGCTAGTCGCTAGTCGCTTCGCGAGTCTTGAAATCGTATCCGACATGGGTGGGCCGCCCGCTTCCCGTTTTCGGCAGGGGGGAAGGGGGCGGCCTCGGGGTGCTGCTACGGCGTCACGGGCGCCAGTTCGCCAGGATGCCCTCGTAGATCTCCGCGTCCGTGAGTTCCTTCGGGGTCTCGCCCGCGAGGAAGTGGGACGTGGTGGGGAGCTTCAGCTTGCGGAGGTAGTCGAAGGCCTTGTTCTCCGGGTCACCGAAGGCGACGAAGGAGAAGAAGACGTTCGGGTGGGTCTTCGCCGCCTCCGTGAGGGCCTGGGTGGCGGGGGTCTTCGCGTCCGGGGCGCCGTCCGTCTGGAAGACGACGAGGGCGGGGGTGTCGGGGGCGTTCTTGGTGTGCTGCGCGAGGACTTCCTCGACGGCGGCGTGGTAGCTGGTACGGCCCATGCGGCCGAGGCCCGCGTGCAGGTCGTCGATCTTGTTCTCGTGGTCGGTGAGGGTGAGCTCGCCGGTGCCGTCCAGTTCCGTGGAGAAGAAGACCACGTGGACCGTGGACTCGGGGTCCAGGTGGGCGGCGAGGGCGAGGGTCTGCTCGCCGAGGGCCTGGGCGGAGCCGTCCTTGTAGTACGGGCGCATGCTCGCGGAACGGTCCAGGACGAGGTAGGTCCTCGCGGTGGTGCCGGTGAGGTTGTGGGCGGAGAGGGTGGTGGCGGCGGTGTCGTAGGCGCTGCGGAGGGGTGCGGGGACCGTCACCGACCGGCCTTCGGCCGGGTCGTCGTTCCCACCCGCACCACCCGTACCACTTTCGTCGTCGGCTGCGGGTGGCCCCTGTGGGGCGTTCTCGCCGTCGGCGGCCGCGGGGGCCTCCGGCTCGGGGACGGGCTCGGGCTCGGGGGCGGATTCGAGCTCGGGCTCGGCCTCGGGGACGACGTCGGCGACCGGTGCGGGCTCGGGCGCGGGTTCGGTTTCGGGTTCTACGGCGGCTGCGGGGGCGGGCTCGGGCTGGGGCTCGGGTTCTGCGACGGCCTCCGGCTCTGGCTCGGGAGCCTCGGTGGCTACCGGCTCGGGCTCTGCGGCCTCGGGCTTCGCTACCTCTGCTGCCGCAGGGACGGGCTCCTCGGCCACCGGCTCGTCCGGGGTCGCCTCAGGCTCCGCGGCGGGTTCCTCGGCAGCGGCCTTTTCGGCGACGGGCTCCTCAGCCGTCGTCGTCTCGGGCTCCGCCGGCGACTCCGTTTCCGCTGCGGGTTCCTCGGCAGCGGCCTCCTCGGCAACCGGCTCTTCAGCGACGGCCTCCTCGGCGGTCGCGTCCTGAGCCGCAGGCTCCTCAGCCGCCGTCGTCTCGGGCTCCGCCGGCGACTCCGTTTCCGCTGCGGGTTCCTCGGCAGCGGCCTTCTCGGAGGCCGGCTCCTCAAGCGCGGGCTCCTCCGCTGCCTGCGCCTCGGCCGCCGGCTCCTCGGCAGTCACCCGCTTCTCGGCGGCCGCCTCCGTAGGTGCCTCCGCGACCGGTGTCTCCACCTGCTCCGTCGACCCCGCCGGAGGCGTCTGCTTCGGGACCGTCACGTTGTCGAACGCGGCTGAGACCAGCTCGTGCTCGGAGTCGGAGTCCGAGTCGGTGGTCGGCGTCTCGGTGCGGGGTTCGGGGACCGTGGCCGTCACCTCCGCCGGAGGCGCCGGCTTCGGTTCCGTCGCCTCCTGCGAAGGAACCGCACCCTCTGCCTCGGTGGCAGCGGCCTTGCGTGATCGGCCGCCGAACGCGTTCCGCAGGAGAGTGAGAATGCCCATTAGCGCAACCCTTCGCATGAGTTGAAGCCCGTCAATCCCTGGCCAGGACGGACACGTAAGGTTAGCGGCCCCGGATGGCGATCTTGGGCAGGGGCGGGTGACGGGACCGCCTCCAGTCAAGACCTACTTCCGGACGTAACCCGTGGGCGCCCTCAACTCTCCTCCGTCCACCCCGGATTCATTCACCGTTCACCGCCCCGCCCTGCTCCCGCACAGACGCCCCCCTACCGTCCGTCAAGCGAGACTCAAGGGGAAGCAAGGGGAGAGCAAAGTGCGTGTGCAGCTGCCGTTGATCAACGCCGTCCACGGGCGGTCCGCCCTGACCTGTCGGTTCCGGTGCGGGGACGCCTGTTTCCACCCCGCGCCCAACACTTCCGCCAACCCGTACGTCGGCGACGTGATCGCCGCCGCGCTCAGCCGCCGTTCGGTGATGCGGGCCGCCGCCGTCGTCACGGTGGCGGCCGCCGCCGGTACGGCCGTCGCCGTTCCCGACGCCGAGGCCGCCGACGTCAGGAAGGGCACGCCCCGCGGCAAGGCTGCCCGTGGACTCCGGTTCGCGCCCGTCGCGCCCAACACCGCCGACACCGTGACCGTCCCGGCCGGCTACGCCCAGAACGTCGTCGTGCGCTGGGGCGAGCCCATTCTGCGCGGAGCCCCGGCCTTCGACCCGGAGCGGCAGACCGCCGCCGCCCAGGCCGGTCAGTTCGGGTACAACAACGACTTCCTCGCGCTGCTGCCCCTCCCGGGCGAGCGCGGCCGGCAGGTGCTCGTCGCCAACCACGAGTACACCGACGAGGTCCTGATGTTCCGCGGCTACGACGCCGCCAACCCCACCCGCGAGCAGGTCGAGATCGCCTGGGCCGCGCACGGTCTCGGTGTCGTCGTGGTGGAGGAGAACAGGAAGAACGGCGCCCTCACCCTCGTCCCCCGGCATCACCTCAACCGGCGCGTCACCGCCACCACCGAGTTCCGGCTGACCGGGCCCGCCGCCGGGTCCGACCTGCTGAAGACGTCCGCCGACCCGACCGGCCGCAAGGTCCTCGGCACGCTCAACAACTGCTCCGGCGGCACCACCCCGTGGGGCACCACCCTGCACGGCGAGGAGAACTTCAACCAGTACTTCGCCAACGCCAGCCGGGCGACCGACAAGCGGTACGGGATCGGGGCGGGAGCGAGTGAGCGCAAGTGGGAGCGGTTCGACAAGCGGTTCGATGTCGCGCAGGAGCCCAACGAGCCCCACCGCTTCGGGTACGTCGTCGAGCTCGACCCGTACGACCCGTCCTCCACGCCCCGCAAGCACACCGCGCTCGGCCGGTTCAAGCACGAGGGGGCGACCGTACGGCTGACGCACGACGGGCGGCCGGTGGTGTACTCCGGGGACGACGAGCGGTTCGACTACTTCTACAAGTTCGTCGGCAGCAAGCGGATGAAGCACGGCAGCGGCAGGGCCGTGCGGGAGCACAATCTCTCGCTGCTCGACGAGGGGACCCTGTACGTCGCCCGCCTCACCGGCGACTCCCCCGCCCTCGAGATCGACGGCACCGGGAAGCTGCCCGCCGACGGCGAGTTCGACGGCGGCGGGGAGTGGATCCCACTGGCCACGGCCACCGCGAAGGGTGCCGTGTCGCACGTCGAGGGCATGTCCGCCGACGAGGTGTTCGTGTTCACCCGGCTCGCCGGGGACAAGGTCGGCGCGACGAAGATGGACCGGCCGGAGGACATCGAGCCCAACCCGCGCACCGGCAAGGTGTACGTCGCCCTGACGAACAACACCAACCGCGGTGTCGGCGCGAACGCCCCGGCCGACGAGGCCAACCCCCGCAACGCCAACAAGCACGGGCACGTCCTCGAACTCACCGAGCGGTGGAACCGGGCCGACAGCACCGAGTTCGCCTGGACGCTGTTTCTCGTCGCCGGGGACCCGGAGGATCCGGCCACCTACTTCGCCGGGTTCCCGAAGGACCACGTCAGCCCCATCTCCTGCCCCGACAACGTGGCCTTCGACCCGCACGGCAACCTGTGGATCTCCACCGACGGCAACCAGCTCGGCTCCCACGACGGCCTGTTCGGGGTCGCGACCCGGGGCGAGCGGCGCGGTGAGCTCAAGCAGTTCCTGACCGTGCCGACCGGGGCGGAGACCTGCGGTCCGCTGGTCCAGGACCGGCGGGTGCTCGTGGCCGTGCAGCACCCCGGTGAGATCAACGGGGCGACGGTCGAGAAGCCGGCGAGCACCTGGCCCGACGGCCCGGGGAGGATCGTCCGTCCGGCGGTCGTGGCGGTGTGGCGCAAGGACGGCCACGACATCGGCGTCTGAACCGGACAAGTGCCTCAGGGCACGGCCGGAACCGTCGGGCGCCGCTCCCCGCTCCCCGCACCGCCCTGTTCCAGCCATTCCCGGTACGCCGGTGCCTGCCGTGCGCTCTCCCAGTACGCCTCCTCCAGCGCGGGACGGACCCCGTCCAGGTCCGTCTCGGTGCGGGCCGCGAGGAGGAGTCGTACGCCGAGCGGGTCGCCGTGCAGCCGTCGTACCGCCATGTCGGGGCGGGGCACCCGGGTGGGCTGGCAGACGGTGACGACCTCACCGGTGGCGACCAGGGCGTCGGCCGTGTGGTAATCGCCGTGCAGGACCGTGGGGTTGACGCCCGCCGCGCGGAACATCCGCTGCACGGCGTCCCATTCGCCGTCGACCGTGGGGTCGATCATCCAGCGGTCCCCGGCCAGGTCGGCGAGGGTGACCACGGGCTTCGCGGCCGCCGGATGGTCCGCCGGCAAGGACACGAACTGCGGCTCGCGTTCGACCAGGACGCGCAGGCACAGCTCGCGCGGGATGCGCAGCGGGCAGCCCTCCACCTCGTGCACGAAGGCCACGTCGAGCTGGCCGTCGGCGACCATGCGCAGCAGCGCGTTGGGGGAGACGTTCATGTGGAGGGTGGGGTCCTGGCCGTGTGCGCGCAGCCGGCGCAGCCAGCCCGACAGGGCCCGGCTCGCGGTGGAGCCGACACGGAGTTGCGGGCCGCCCGTCGCGGCCGCGCGGGCGTCCGCCACCAGGGAGCGCATCTCGGCCAGCAGGGGGCGGGCGCGGCTGAGGACGAGCCGCCCCAGCGGGGTGGGGCGGCAGCCGGATCGGGCGCGGACGAACAGCGCGCCGCCCAGGGCCTGTTCGATCCGGCGCAGCTGGGTACTCAGCGACGGCTGGGCGACGCCCAGCTGACGGGCGGCCCGGTGCAGGCTGCCGGTGTCGGCTATGGCCACCACCGCGCGGAGGTGTCTCACCTCGAGGTCCATGCGATCGGAGCGTAAGGCGGGGGCAGGGGTTGCACCAGGGGTGCCGAACTCCGGTGATAGGCCCGTACTATCGCCGGTTGGCATCATCACAGCCACCGCACAGGCACCGACACTCACATCGACGACTCACCCCCACCAAGGAGTCCTCGATGCGCAAGCACCCCCATGCCCTCACCGCCACGGCGGTCGCCCTCGGTCTGGCAACGGCCGGTCTGGTCACGGCGGTTCCCGCCTCCGCGGCACCGGAGCCCGCGCCGCGGGCCGGCTACACCGCGACCACGACGACGGACACCAGCGAGGCGTTCTTCCAGGCCGTCCTCGCGTCCGTGGCCGAGAAGCGGGCCGCGAACCCGAACAGCGCCGCGGCCGTCACCGTGGTCTACGACGCCTCCCGGGCACCCACGTTCAGCTCCCAGATAAGCCGCAGCGCCCAGATATGGAACAGCTCGGTGTCGAACGTCAGACTCCAGTCGGGGTCGGCGGCGAGCGCCGACTTCTCCTACCGGGAGGGCAACGACTCGCGCGGTTCGTACGCCTCGACGGACGGGCACGGGCGCGGCTACGTCTTCCTGGACTACCGGCAGAACCAGCAGTACGACTCCACCCGGGTCACCGCGCACGAGACGGGCCATGTGCTCGGGCTGCCGGACCACTACTCCGGTCCGTGCAGCGAGCTGATGTCGGGCGGCGGCCCCGGCACGTCCTGCACCAACGCGATCCCGAACTCCGCCGAGCGCAGCCGGGTGAACCAGCTGTGGGCCAACGGCCTGGCCGCCGCCATGGACAAGGCCCTGCACAAGTCCGACCGCTAGACCAGGACCAAGCCGCCACCCCCCACCCCGGTGCGGGCCGCCCACCACGAGAGGGCGGCCCGCACCGGCATGACGGCGGTCAGCGCGGTGAGGTGATCGCGCGGGCCGCCGCCACCTCCTGGCGCACCGGCTCCAGCACGCTGCCCGCGGGCCCGGTGAGGTCGGTGCGGACCTCGTAGAGGGTCTCCGCCTCGCGCAGGCCGTCCGCCAACTCCCGCAGTTGCAGGGTCACCTGGACGACCTCCGCGGTCGACGGGGGCGCGGCTCCGTGACGTACGCGGACCCGGGCCGCGGTCGTGGCGTCCACGATCCGCTCCACCGCGACGACCAGCGGCCACCAGGCCGCCGCCCGCCGTCCCATGGGCGGCGGTTCGGTCAGGGCGCGCTGGAACTCGGTGCGGATGACCGAGAGGTCGCGATAGAGGCGGCGGCGCATACGGGCGCGAGCGGCCGGTTCCACCCCGTTGCCGAACGCGCCCTCCACATAGGCCGCCGTGTCCGCGACCGCGTCCGCCAGGCGGTCGCCGACCCGGGTGTGCCAGCTCTCCGGCCACAGCAGGTACCCCGCGACCAGGGCGATGGCACAGCCCATCAGGGAGTCCAGCAGGCGGGGCAGCAGCAGGGCGGTGCCCTGGTGGTTGAGGATGTCCGACAGGAGCAGGATCACCGGGGTGATGGCGGCCGTCTGATAGCCGTAGCCCCGCGGGGTGAGCGCCGGGATCAGCGGGGCGAGCAGCAGCATCACCGGTACGTCCCACCACCCGCGCGGCACCTGGGAGAGCACCGCCGCCGCGACCACAAGACCGGCCACCGTGCCCAGCGCCCGCAGCAGCGCCCGGGAGAACACCGAGCCGAAGTCGGGCTTGAGGACGAACGTGATCGTCAGGGCCACCCAGTAGGAGCGGGGGACGGGGACGATCGAGACCAGTGCCTGGGCCAGCCCGATGCACAGCGCGAGGCGGAGCCCGTACCGCCAGGACGCCGCCGACAGGGCCACGTTGCGGGCGGCGCCTGCGGCCCGGACGCCGAGTGCGGCCGGGCGGCCGAGGCGGTCGTCGATGCCGCGCGGGTCCACGTCCGGTACGGCGACGACCTCGGCGGCGTGCCGCAGGGCGTGGTCGACGGCCCGGCTGGTCTCCGACACCGGCACGGGCAGCTTCAGGCCGATGGGGCCGGTGTATCCGGTCTCCACGGCCCGCGCGAGATGGCGGACCGTCTCGGGAATCTCCGGTGCCAGCGGCCGCCCCGACAGGTGGGCGGCGGGTGCGGCCTCCACCACCGGCGTGATCGCGTTCAACTGGGCGAGCAGCCGGGTCAGTTCGGGGCTGCGGCCGTGGTGGCGGGCGCGCCGGGCGAGGACGAGGTCGTACGACTGGTTCAGGGACTGGGTGACGGTGTGCCGTGCCTCGTCGTACTCCGCGCGGCCGCAGGCGGCCATCAGGTCGGCCACCGTCCGGTAGGTGGCCGCGACCGCCGCCCGTTCCGGCACCCCGGACCTGAGCGGCCAGGCCAGCAGCGCGAGGAGCAGGACGAGCAGGCCGCCGCCGGTCATCAGCAGCGGGGCGAGCCACCAGTCGCCGGGCATCGGAAGGCCCGCACCGACCACGGAGTTCAGCAGCAGGAGCAGACCGGAGACGGAGGCGACCGCGCCGATCGTCGAGATCATCCCGGAGACGAGCGCGACCGCGGTGACCGCGCAGACGGCGATCCAGCCCTGGCCGTACACCAGGGACCCGAGCGTGATGCCGACGGCGCCGAACAGCTGCGGGATCGCGATGTTGAGGATGCGCATGCGGTAGGCGTCGGCGGTGTCGCCGATGACGCCGGACAGGGCGCCCATGGAGACGAGGGCGCCGTACGCGGCCTGGTCGACGGCGAGTCCGACCGCCAGCGGGAGGGACATCGCGACGGCCGCGCGCGCCACGGCGGCCCGGTTGACGGGGGCCTGCTGGGCTTGGAGGTTCCGGACCAGCCAGTCGGGCGGGGTGAGGCCGATGCGGGACATGCGCTCATTATGAACACCCAGGTCAAGCGGGCCGGTGGAGTGCCAGGTCCACCAGCAGGGCCCGGTGGTCGGTGTCGGCCAGGTCCAGGAAGCGGGCGTCGCGCGCCGAGAAGTCCTTCGACACCAGGACGTGGTCGATCTGGGCCCCGATCACCGGGGCGGTGCGGGCCGGCCAGGTGGGGGTGCGGCCGGAACGGGCGAGACGGGCGGCGTCGCGCAGTCCGGTGTCGAGGAGCGCGCGGAAGGCCGCATGGTCCTGGGAGGCGTTGAAGTCTCCGGCCAGGAGGGTGGGTTCAGGACCCCGGGAGGCGGCGAAGTCCCGCAGGGCGCCCAACTCCCGCCGCCATGCCCCCAGCTGTCCCGGCAGGGGCGGCATCGGGTGCGCCAGTTGCAGGCGTACGGCGTGACCGCGCACCTCGGCGACGGCTCCCGGCATGCCCATGGTCGCCGGAACGGCGGGGGCGGCCCGCAGCGGGAAGCGGCTCAGGATGACGGACCCCGTGGAGCCGGCGCCCTCCACGGACCGCCGGTACGGGTACTCCCCGGCGAGGGTCTCCCGCAGGGCCGCCGAACAGCCGTACTCGCACTCCTCCACGAACACGACGTCCGGCTCCTCCCGGCGTACGGCGGCGACCAGCGCGTCGGTGGCCCGGCCGAACTCGACGTTGGAGGTGAGGACTTCCAGCCGGGCGAGCACCCGGCCGTCCGGTTCGGCGCCCTCGCCGTGGGGGGCGAGGAACCACGCGAGCAGGCCCAGGGCCACGGCCGCCCACAGCGTCCCCGGCCACCAGCGGGTGAGCAGGGCGAGGGCCAGCCCGAGGCCGGTGGGCGCGAGCAGCCACGGCAGGAAGGCGAGGAGCTGGGGGACGGGGGTGACGCCGTCGGTGTCGGCGACGCGGCAGCCGACGACCGCGCTCACGGCGGCGAGGAGCAGGGCGGAGGTCCAGATGCCGAGGCGCCGGTGGGTCACCGTGCCGAGCCTACGAGCGGGCGTCGACCTGCGCCAGGAACTCCCCGAGCGCGGCGTTGAACTCGGCCGGCCGCTCCAGGTTCGGCAGGTGCGCCGCGCCCTCGATCACGCACAGCCGGGACTCCGGGAGGGCCGCGTGCATCGCCTCCGCGTCGGCGACCGGCGTGTAGGTGTCGTCGGCGCCCACGACGACCAGGGCCGGGACCGTGACGCGGGGCAGCAGCTCACGGTGGTCGGAGCGGGCGGCGCGGGCACGCAGGGCGGCCGCGGCGGACTCGGGGCGGGTGGCCGTCATCATGCCGAGGACGTGCGCCTTGACCTCGGCGGCGGCGTACGGCGCGACCATCTTCTCCAGCACCTCCTCCGCGTACCCGGCCATGCCCTCGCGCAGCAGCCGGTCCGCCATGGCGTGCCGGATCCGTACGCCCTCGGGGGTCTCCGCCGCCGGGAAGGTGTCGGCGAGGACCAGGCCGCGGATCCGCTCGGGGAAGAGCCGGTAGCAGTCCATGACGATCTGGCCGCCCATCGACAGGCCCGCCAGCACACAGGCCGGCACGTCCTGGTCGTCGAGCAGCGCCTCGATGTCCCGGGCGAAGTCCTCGAAGAGCTCCACGGGGTACCCGCCGGGTGCGGTGCCGTAGCCGCGCAGGTCCGGGGCGAGGACCCGGCGGGAGGCGGAGAAGGCGTCGGTCTGGGGGCGCCACATGGTGTGATCGAAGGGGTGGCCGTGCACCAGGACCAGGGGAGTCGGCGTCATGATACGGACCCTAGGCAGCCGCCGTTTCTCGGTGCAATAAAATCTTTGCCCTCGGTGCAATCGCCGGAGGGTTCGCGTGCCCGTCCACCGGGCGCCGTCACAGGGGGTTCGAGTGCCCGACTACCGCCGTATCGCCGACCGCATCGCCGCCGACATCGCGACAGGACGGCTCCGGCCCGGCGAACGGCTGCCCCCGCAGCGCCAGTTCGCCCGCCGGCACGGGATCGCCGCGTCCACGGCGGAGCGGGCGTACGGCGAACTCGTCCGGCGGGGACTGGTCGTCGGGGAGGTCGGGCGTGGCACCTTCGTACGGGCCGGCCTGCCCGAGCGGCTCGGCAAGGGGCTCATCGAGGACGCCGGAGCGCCCGTCAACCTGGAGCTCAACTACCCTTCCGCGCCGGGCCAGTCGGACCTGCTCGCCGGCACGCTCGGGTCCCTGCTGCGCCCCGACACGCTGACCGAGGCCCTGCGCCCCGCGGCCGTCACCGGCACTCCCGCCGCCCGCGAGGCCACGGCCGCCCTGCTCGCCACCCCGCACTGGCGCCCCGAGCCGGACCGGATCCTCTTCACCGGCAACGCCCGCCAGGCCGTGGCCGCCGCCCTCGCCGCCCTGGTACGGCCGGGCGGCCGGGTCGGGGTCGAGGAGCTGACCTACCCGGTGGTCAAGGAGATCGCGGCCCGCCTCGGCATCACCCTGGTCCCGCTCGCCACCGACGCGGACGGCCCGCTCCCGGACGCCGTCGCCGCCGCCCACCGCACGGCTCCCCTGTCGGCCCTCTACGTCCAGCCGACCCTGCACAACCCGACCTCCGCGACCATGGGCACCGAGCGCCGGCGCCACCTCGCGGGCACGGTCACCGCCCTGGACATCCCCGTCGTGGAGGACCGCATCTGGTCGTTCCTCGCGCAGGCCGACGACCCGCTCGCGGCCCTCGCCCCCGAACACACCCTGGTCGTCGACGGGCTCTCCAAGCGGGTCGCGCCCGGGCTCACCGTCGGCTTCCTCGTCGTCCCCCGGCAGCGCGCGGAGACGGTGGCCGACGCCGTCCGCTCGGGCGGCTGGAGCGCGGGCCGGTTCGCGCTGGAGGCGGGCACGGGGTGGATGGCCGACGGGACCGTGGCACGGCTGGTCGCGGCGAAACGGGCCGACGCGGCGCACCGGCAGCGGCTGCTCGCCGCATGCCTGGACGGGTTCGCCGTACGGTCCGATCCGCGCGCCTACTACGCCTGGTGGCAACTCCCCGCCCCCTGGCGGGCGGACACCTTCACGGCCGCCGCGGCGGCGCTCGGCATCGCCCTGACGCCCGGACCGTCCTTCGCCGTCGGCCCGCACCGCACCCCGGACGCGGTCAGGCTCGGGCTCGGGTCGGCTCCGGTGCCGGATCTGGAACGGGCGCTGCGGACCCTCGCCGGGCTCGCGGCGAGCCGTAGCGACCGGTGAGCCAGCAGGTCAGGGCCACCGCCAGACCGACGGTCACCAGCAGCCAGGACACCGTGCGGAGCGTGGCCGTCAGCGCGTCGTAGACGGCGCCCGCGGCCGGGCGGTGCACCGGGTCCGGCAGGTCGGTGAGGGTGAAGTGGCGGCCCACGGCGACGGCGAGGGCGAGCAGCGCGCCGCCGAGCGCGGTGCCGAGGGCGGTCGCGGTGAGGGCGCGGCGACGGCAGGCCGCGACCGCGATCCCGGTGACGGCGAGGACGGCGGCCGTGACGGGCAGCCAGAAACCGGCGACTTCGAGCACGTCGTAGCCCTTCCTCAGGCGGTCGAGTTCGGCGGCCGGGAGCACGGCCACCTTCGTCCGGGGCAGGGCCTCGGACGTGTGTCCCGGGGCCAGTCGGCGCCCCACCTCGGCCAGGTCGACGGTCACCTCGCGGCGGCTGTCGTCGTGCAGCGCGCTCCACACGGCGTCGTGGACGGCCCGGTTGCCGGCGTCCCACGCGGCGGGGAAGGCCGGGGTGCGGGCGAAGTCGTGCACGAAGGGCCGCAGCGGTTCGTCGACCTCGTCCTCCAGCGCGTCCCGTACGGCGGGCTCGGCGGCCAGCGGTGCCATCGCGGTGACGTACCGGCCCGGATCGGCGAGGCCGTACGCCGCCCAGGCCGCCAGCGCGCCGAACGGCACCAGGAGACAGGCCACGGCGATCAGGGCGGCCGACAGGGCGCCACGGACACGGGGGGTCACCCCTCCAGGCAAGACCGCCGAAGGCGACCGCGCGAGCCGTGGAGCTGCGGATTAGGCCCTCCGGTGGAGGGTTCACCCGAACGGGTGTCTCATGGATCAAGGGGGAACCGGGAGATCCGGGGAAAACCGGGGGACGGACAGCGGGGGACATCGGGGGCATCGGGGACACCGGGGGACGTCGGGGGGCATCGGGGAGAAGGAGGCCGATCCATGCACCGCACCCCTACGGCCCTGCGGACCCTGGCCGTGGTCCTGCTCACCGGCGCGACACTCGCCGTCCCGGCGGCGGGCACCTTCGCCGCGGCCGCCCCGCCCACCCACGCCGAAGGCCACGGTCGCGGCGGTCAGGTCTGGGGCACCATCGTCTCCCGCACCGCGCTGAACGTGCGGGACGCGCCCACCACACACTCCGCGGTCGTCGACCGGCTCGCACCGGGCAGCCGGGACCGCATCGAGTGCATGGTCCGCGGACAGAGCGTCAACGGCAACCCGTACTGGTACTGGTTCACCGGTGCCGAGGGCTGGGTCAGCGCCGCGTTCGTCGACACCGGCGGCCGGCGTGTGCCGACCTGCGCGGACCCGTGTCCGCAGTGGAAGAACGACACCTGGAACAACGCCGACTGGAGCGACCCGGACTGGAACGCCGGATCCGACACCTGGGCGGCTTCCGGGACCGTGTCCTTCAGCTTCTCGGGGTCCTGGACCTGGACCGTGACCGGATCGTCGGGATGAGGGAATCGTCGGGATGAGGGAAAGGTCGGGGATGAGGGAAAGGTCGGGATGAGGGAAGGTGGGCCCCCTGGCCGGGTGACCGGCCAGGGGGCCCACCGCTGTGCCCGGACCCTCTCAGCGGATCCGGTTCCCCTCGGCGTCCTCGTGGGTGTAGTAGCGGTAGAAGAACACGACGAAGATGCCCGCCGCGACCGCGAGCCCCAGCGCCACCGAGCGCAGCACGCTCTCGCCGGTCTGGCTGTACAGGAACCCGACGGCCGCGCCGGCGAAGCCGGACTTCACGGCCGAGTGGAGCTCTCGCTTCAGCAGCGGGGCGAAGGTCGCCACGGCGAGGCACAGCACGATGAACGCGAGCGCCGTGACGCACCCGAACAGGACGTTCCAGCCGGTGATCGGCCCGCCGTCCCTGCGGTTGGCCGCGGCCCAGTAGCCGTAGACGAGCCCCAGGGCCACGGGGATGCCGTACCGGGCCGCGAGATGGACCTTCGGGCTGAACACGTCGGGTGTCCGGGCGAAACCGCCCGCGGGTGCCGCATGAGCCATGAGAGCACTCCTCTCTCCGCCCCCGGTATGCCCCTGCCTTCCAGAGCACACCTGGAGAGGGTCCCTGGCAAGTCGAAGGGGACGATTGCCCTCCCGGGAACTGCCCTTGCCGGTCGCAGCGGTTACCGTGCTGCGGTAAGTGATCGACGGGGGATGGGGAGGGAACGATGCCCGGGACCGTGCTGCTGCTCGCCGCCTCACCGGTGGGCAAGAGCTGTCTGGTGGACGCGGCGTCCGTGCTTCCCGTCCTCGCCGCGGTGCCGCCCGCCGTGCTCTCCGGCGCCGACACGGCCAACGTCGTCGAACTCGCCGACCCCCTGGAACCGCAGGCCGTCCTGACCCGGCTGCGTGCCGTCGCGGCCACGCCCGGTCCGCTCACCGTGTTCGTCGCCGGCCAGCTCGCCCTGGACCGGCGCCAGCATCTGCCCCACCTCGCGCTGGCCCGCACCACGCCGGCCACGGTCCGCTACACCGCGCTGCCCTGGCAGTGGATCCGCGAGGAGTTCCGGCTGCGGACACCGGGTTCGACGACGCTCTTCCTCGACCTGCACGCCGACGCGGAGACCTGGGGATGGCTGCGGACGCACGCCCTCGACTCCGGGCGCAACAACGCGGTGTACGGGCGGATCGCGCCCCCGCCGTCCCGCCGCAAGGTCGCGGTGCCGGCGTACATGAAGACGATCGCGACGATCCTCCGCAGCGGCCACCGCCCCGCGGAACCGGACCTCCACCAACAGGCCTTCGGCCGCCTGGGAAGTGACGCGTACGGCGACATCGTCCTCACGGTGCCGTCGGTGCCGGTGGCGGCGCCGCCGGGACGGGGGGTGGCTGGGGCGGTGTCGGCGCAGGGGGTGGTTGCGGCTCAGCGGGTGGCTCCGGTGCCGGGGGCGGCCGTGGCCCAGCAGGTGGCCCCGGCTCACGGAGTGTCCTCGGCTGGAGGGGTTGCCGCAACTCGTGAGCTGACTCCGGCCCATGGCATGGCCGTGGCTCAGGGGGTTGCGTCGGCTCAGGGGGTCGACTCGGCTCAAGGGGTCGGTCTGGTGCGCGAGTTGGTCCCGGCCGTGGACGTGGTCCCGGTCCCGGATGCGGCCCCGGGGCAAGACGTGGCCTCGGCTCAGTGGAGGACCTCGGCCCAGGACGTGCAGCTGGCTCCGCAGGGGGCTCTGGCCCGAGGAGTTGACCCGGCCCAGGAGGCCCCCCGTACTCACGACGTGCCCCGAGCTCAGGGGGTCGACTCGGCTCAAGGGGCCGGTTGGGCGCGCGAGTTGGTCCCGGCCGCGGACGTGGTCCCGGTCCCGGATGCGGCCCCGGGGCAAGACGTGGCCTCGGCTCAGTGGAGGACCTCGGCCCAGGACGTGCAGCTGGCTCCGCAGGGGGCTCTGGCCCGAGGAGTTGACTCGGCCCAGGAGGCCCCCCGTACTCACGACGTGCCCCCGGCTCAGCGCGTCGACCCCGCTCGGCAGGGCGTTCCCGGTGGGTTCTCCGGGGCGGAGCCCGTGGATCCGCACGCCTACATCGCCGCCGCTGTGCAGAGCGGGCGGCATCAGGATGCCGAGGTCGTTGCCGCCGCTCATGGGGAGGCCGCCGCCCGGGACCACGGGGCCGCGTCCGAGCAGGCTCTGCACTGGGCGGAGGTGCGGGCGGATCTGGCGATGTTCGCCGGGGATCCGGTGCGCAGCTGCCGGATCTGGCTGACCGTGGCCGAGGCGCGGCTCGGGGCCGGGCAGGCCGTGGACGCGGGGCCCGTGGAGACGGCCGTGGACCGGGCCCACCACCAGTGGGCGCAGGTCCGTGACGTGGAGCAG
Organism: Streptomyces sp. 351MFTsu5.1; assembly: GCF_000383655.1. NCBI lineage: Bacteria > Bacillati > Actinomycetota > Actinomycetes > Kitasatosporales > Streptomycetaceae > Streptomyces > Streptomyces sp. 351MFTsu5.1. The sequence continues at coordinate 432,891 of NZ_KB911776.1, forward strand.
GTGCGGCAACTCGGCATCGTGCTGGCCGGGTTGCGGATGCGGGTGCCCGGACGCCGGCAGGGCGCGCTGGAGAACGTGCAGACCCAGCTGCGGAAACTCCAGATGCAGGGTTAGACGAGCATCGCCAGCGCCCCCGAGACCAGGGTGCGCACGCCCGGCCCGACCACCGACAGGTCCGGCGCGAAGAGCGGGCTGTGGTTGCTCGGCACCGCGTCGAACTTCTCCCACAGGTCCGCGCCGGGTGCCGCCTCCCACACGTCGGCCGGGGTGGAGGTCACGAACCAGTACGAGTACGGGAGTTCATCGATCGCGAGCTTCGAGAAGTCCTCGCTGCCCATCGCCGGGCCGGGGTCGAAGACGGTCACGGCGCCGAAGACCTCGCGGTGCACGGCGGCGATCCGGTGGTCGGTCTCCGGGTCGTTGACCGTGACCGGGAACGAGCCGCCGACGATCACCTCCGGCTCGCGCGGGCAGCCCGCCGCATGGCACTCGCCCTCGGCGATCCGGCGGATCGCGGCCAGCATCCGGTCTCGGACCGCGTCCGACTGGGTGCGCAGGTTGAGGGAGATCCGGGCGGTCGACGGGATGATGTTGGGGGCCGTGCCCGCCTCGATCCGGCCGACGGTCAGCACGGCCTGCTCCCGCGGCCTGATCTCCCGGCTGACCACCGTCTGGAGCCGCGTGACGAGGTAGGCGGCCGTCACGACCGGGTCGACGGTGGTCTCGGGCCGCGAGCCGTGACCGCCCCGGCCGTGCACCACGATCTCCACGTCCGTCGTCGCCGACATGATCAGACCCGGCACGTGCGCGTACAGCCCCGCCGGACCCGGTGCGACATGCTGGCCCAGCAGCACGTCCGGACGCGGGACACGGTCGTAGAGCCCGTCGGCGACCATCGCGGCCGCCCCGCCGCCGCTCTCCTCGGCGGGCTGGCCGACCAGCACCAGCGTCCCCGACCAGGCGTCCCTGCCGTCCGCGAGTGCCCGCGCGGCCCCCGCCAGCCAGGTCACGTGCAGGTCGTGCCCGCAGGCGTGCATCACCCCGGGGGCCTCGGAGGCGTACGGCAGTCCGGTGCGCTCCTCCACCGGCAGCGCGTCCATGTCGGCGCGCAGCAGGACGGTCGGCCCGTCCCCGTTGCGCAGGACGCCCGCGACCCCGGTGCCGCCGATGCCCTCGACGGTCTCGAAACCGGCCGCCTCCAGCCGCTCGGCGAGCCGGGCCGCCGTGCGGTGCTCCCGGAACGACAGCTCGGGGTGGCGGTGCAGGTCCCGGTAGAACTCCTCCAGGTCGGGGACCGGGAGGCCGGCGGTGAGGTCCAGCGCGGTACGGGCGGCGGGAGACGTCATGCGGGCAGCGTAGGCGCCGAGAGGGACGGGGGACCCCGGACCGACCGGGGCGGGGAGGTCCGCCGACGTCGACTTGGTGGAACCTTTGCCTCGGTGCGTCCGTTGACGGGGTGAGATCACTCAACGAGTACCGAGGTGACGTCGATGGCACTGTTCGACCGGCTCAAGGACCAGGCCAAGAACCTCCAGCAGCAGGCCCAGGGGCGCGGCGCGACGACCGGTGGGCAGGGACACGGCGGCTCGCGCGGGGGCGGTTCGCGGGCCCAGCTCGTCGGCGTGCTGAAGACGCAGCTCGGCTCGTTGAAGGCCGAGCTGAAGAGCGGTGCGTACCGGGACGCCAGCATGGCGATGTGCGCGCTGGTCGCCGCCGCCGACGGTCAGGTGGACGCGTCCGAGATGCAGCAGATGGAGTCCCTGATCCTCAGCAACGAGGTGTTGCAGAACTTCCCGCCGGAGCAGCTGCGCCAGCGCTTCCACAAGCATGTGGACCTGCTGACCCGCAATTTCCCGCAGGGCAAGGCGGAGGCGCTCCAGGAGATCGCCAAGGCGGCCAAGAAGCCCACCGAGGCCCGCGCGGTGGTCCAGACCGGCATTGTCATCGCGGGCGCGGACGGCCACTTCTCCCAGGCGGAGCAGGCGATCCTGAGGGAGGCGTGCGCGACCCTGGGCCTCCAGCCGGCGGAATTCCAGCTCTAGGCCTTCGGCTCCGGTTCTTCAGACAGGCCCCGGGGTTCCGGCCGGGCTCATTTCGACGTGTGCCCGATGACCTGCCCGACCTGGTGCGTCCGCTCGGCCGGCTGCTCCCCCGCTGCCTTCGCCGGCCCCGCGTTCGCCGCCAGGACGAGCGTGGCAACGGCCACGATCGCGGCGGCGAAACCCCTGGTGTAGCGCGCGGTGGTGCTGGTGCGTCCGAGCACGGCGGCCTCGCAGCGGTGGCGGTGGGTGTCCTGGGGGATGGCTGCGTATTAAGCACGCTTAATACGCGGTTTAACCTAGGGGCTGCGGGAGCCGAACGGCAAGAGGGACTCGGGGAGTTGGCCATGTCGGAGCGGGACGACCCGGGCGTCATCGGGCGACGGGTGCAGCAGTTGCGGGTCGAACGCGGCCTCACCCAGAAACAGCTGGCCGAACCGGCCTACACCCCGGCCTACATCTCCACCCTGGAGTCCGGCCGGGTACGCCCCTCCGACGACGCGCTCAGGCACCTCGCCGACCGTCTCGGCGTCGGCTTCGACGAGCTCGCCACCGGCCGCCCGGCCCACCTCGTCACCGATCTGCGCCTGCGCCTCACGGAGGCCCAGCGCACCCTTGCCACCGGCGAGGCCGAGGAGTCCGCCGAGCAGTACGCCCGTCTCTTCGCCGAGGCCGACGCGCTCGACCTCGCCGACGTACGGTCCGCCGCCCTGCTCGGGCTCGGGGAGTGCGCCGTGGAGACCGGTGAACTCGGCCCCGCCCGGGAGTACTTCGAGCGCGCCGAGCAGGCCCTCGGGCCCGATGTGCCCCTGCCCGCCCGGGTCCCGGCCCTGCGCGGCCGCGCCCTGTCCCACTACCTCGCCGGTGAACTCCGCTACTCCGTCTACCTGTTGGAGTCCACCCTCGACGAGCTCAACCGCGGCGGCCTCCACGACCCCGACGCCCTGCTCCTCCTCTACGCCAGCGTCATCGGGCCGTACATGGACATGGGCGCCCACGCCCGCGCGGCCCAGGCCGCCGAACTCGCCCTCGCGCTCGCCCCGCAGTCCGGCGACCCCGCCCTCGTGGCCCGTATGCACCGGTCCGTCGCCCGTACCCTGCTCGCCGAGGGCCGCCTCGCGGAGGCCGACGCCTCCCTCGCCAAGGCCGCCGAGCTCTACCGCCGGCTCCAGCTCCGTACCGAACTCGCCAACTGCCACTGGATGCGCGGCTACGTCTACGCCCAGAACGGCGAACTGGAGCGCGCCGAGGACGAGTTGCGGCAGGCCCTCGCCATGCTCTCCGCCAAGCGGGCCGCCCTCTACTCCAGCCAGGCCGCCGTCGAACTCGCCGACGTGCTGCACCGGCGCGGCAAGTCCGAGGAGGCCGCCGCCCTGCTGCACGACGTGCTCAGCGACCTCAGCCCCGAGCGCGGGGCCCTGCACTCCGCCGCCGCCCACCGTCTCCTCGGGATCATCGCCGAGGACGCCCGCGACACCGAGGCCGCCGAGGAGCACTACGTGCGCGCCCTGAGCCTGCTGGAGCGGGCCGGCGCCGCGGGTGACCTGGCCGACCTGTGCCGTCTGCTGGGCGACCTGCTGCGCCGTACGGGACGGGTCGAGGCGGCCCTCGACGCCTACCGGACCGGCCTCGGCCACCGCACGGCCCCCGGCACCACGACCCTGGGCCCGGCACCGGCGCAGCCGCCCCTGTGAGGTCCGGCGCGTTCGCACAGTCCCCTCTGTGACGCGGGTCGTACGGGCAGCGCCGGAGGCCAGGGGGCGGCCGCCGCCGTCCGGACGGCGGCGGCCGCCTTGGTGAGGACCGCGGGTGCGTTCGCGCGGTCCTCGGGGAAGGTCCCCGGCCCGCTCGGGACGGCGGGAGACGCCCCGGTCGGCGGCGGGCACAGGGACGGGGACAGGGGGCTGATGCAGGTCTCTGAGGCAGGGGCGGACTCCCGAACGCGCCCGGAGCATGCGGCTTGGAGCGAGGCGCTCAGGCCGACGCGGGGCGCAGGGCACGGGCAGGGGGTACGGGCGAGGGCAGAACGGCTCCGGCACAGTTCGACTCCACGACGCTGTGCGGCCGCTCCCTGACCGTCACCTCCGAAGGTAGTGAATCGGCGTGCCGTCTGTGAAGGGCGTCTGGGGGGCCGGCGGACGAGCTGTTTCGCCCGGGGGGAGAGAGGTGGCCGGCGAGCGCTGCCGCGTCCGACCGCTCACACCTGGACCCGGCCCCGTTTCCTGACCTCCGTCAGCCGCTGGGCTCCCACCTGGAGGGCCGTCCATGTGGCGTCCGTCGTCACGTCGCCGAAACCGCCGTTCGACACCATGATCGCGTCCTCGCCGACCCGGGCGGCGGCGGCCTCCAGCGTGAGGGTGACCGGCTCGCCGTCCGGCGACTGACCAGTCAGCAGCACCCGCAGCCCTTGCCGGGAGTCCCCCGTGTCCGGCAGCTCGGCCGCGGTCACCTGCACGCCCAGCACGGCGCCCGTGGCGGTCGTGGCCGCGAACTGGCCGCACTTGCCCGGGACCCGGCTCAGCCAGGCCAGGGTCTTGTCGGTCCGGGCCGGGTCCAGGGCGAACACCTGGTAGCGCAGCTGCGCCTCGTTCCACGTGTCGTCGAGCCCGACGACCGCACGCGGCTGGGCGTCGGCCCCGAACAGGTCGTCCGCGTACAGCGCGTCGAGCAGCCGCTGGCAGTCCGGCAGCTCGGTCTTCCCCTTCAACACCCCGTCGTGCCAGGTGGCGGTGCCCTGCGTGGGCGTCCAGGGCTCCCCGAGATCGGCCTCCGTGATCAGCGCGGCCTGCGCCATCGCCTCGGTGAGGGCGGTGGAGGAGGCGGGGGAGGCCTTCGGGGACGTCGGGGCCGCGCTGGTGGGCCGGGTGATCGGCGGCTTGGGGGCGGTGGGCGGGGTGGAGAGCGCCGAACACCCGGTGGCACCGAGAAGCACGGCGAGACCGAACACGGCGGCGGGGACACGGGACGGGGTCATGCCTCCAAGTGATCACCGGCCGCGCGGGGTCACCAGCGGTCGGAGCCGTACGGGTTACGCGAAGGTCGCGGACATCCGGCCCCGCCCTTTCCACGCCTACGGCTGCCCCACCGCCCCCGCACGAACAGCACAGGACCAACGGCTCTGAACCGCCCTCCCGGTCAGCATCTCTGGGCGGTCGGCGTCACGTGGGGCGGATCAGGGTCCGCAGTGCCAGTCGGCCGTACAGCGTGGCCAGTGGCAGCTCGGCGCCGAGCGCCATGGCGATCGCGGTGGTGAAGTCGCCCACGGGGCCGCGGTCGTGGTGTCGAACCAGGCGTCCACCACCAGCAGCGTCGCGGTCGCGGTGGCCAGCAGGCCGGCAGGCCGGTGGCAGATCTCGGACTTCGTCCTGGAACACGACCCGCTGGTGCGGGGCCACGTCTACGGACGCTGACCGACGCCAGGCCGGAGAGCCTCCGGTCAGGAGCGGGTCACCGGTGTCTGGAGTTCTGTCACCCAGTCGTCGTGGTTTTCCGGGCACTCCAGGTTGATCTCGCGGGGGTAGCCGGTCGACTCGTAGGCGTTGGCGTCGATCCAGCGGGCCAGGGACTGGGCGGTGGGGAGCACGGTGTTCATCGGGCCGCGGTGCACGATGGTCGCCGCCTGGTCGAGGGACGGCAGGTCGAGGATCCGGAAGGGGCCGTCCTGGAGCGGCGCGGAGACCTGGACGGCGGCGTGGACGCTGATCCTGCCGCCGCCCTCCGCCGCGTCCTCGTAGTACGCGACGCCGGGGCCCGTCGGCGTGATGCCCGCCGCGTCCAGGCGCCGGAACAGCTCGTCGTAGAGCGGTCCGATGACCGGGCCGATGTCCTCGGGCTCGAAACTCGCCGCCGTCGCGGTCAGTTCCGCCACCCGGACGGCAGGGACGCTCTTGATCACAACGTCGTTCGTGGGCATGTGCCCCTCGCTCTCGATCGCTCGGAGTCTCGCCTCGACCTGGACCAGCCGTGCCGCCGCGGCGGCCATCGCGGTCTCCAGTTCGGCCCGCCGCAGTCGCAGCATGCCGCGCAGTTCCTCGGTACCGAGCTTCTCGTCCACGATGTCCCGCACCTGCTGGAGCGTGAATCCGAGGTCCTTGAGCGCGATGATCCGGTTGAGACGGGCGAGCTGGGCAGCGGTGTAGTGGCGATAGCCGCTGGCGGGGTCGACGTGAGCCGGTCGCAGCAGTCCGGTCGCGTCGTAGTGACGCAGCATCCGGACCGAGACGCGGCCGTGCCGGGCGAAGTCTCCGATGGTGAACATGATGTCTCCGAGCTGACCGCCTGACACGGTGTGAGGGTCAAGAAGCTACTTGGTCCGCCGGCGAGGGGCTGTTCCCGTGCGTGGCAGGATTCCGCCGTGACTCCTTTGCCCCGCCCTGCCGAGACCGTGGCGACCGATGCCGGGATGCTCGCTCTGTGGGATCCGGAGAGCTTCACCGATGTCGTGGACCAGGACACATGGGACCTCCGGCTCGGTGCGGACGAGGACGTCCGGCGGTACATCCGGGCGGGCTCCCTGGTACCCCTCAGCATCCGGAGCGACGGTGCCTTCGCGGTCCTGGTGCGCTTCGGCAGCCCCGGCCGGCCTGCTCGGCTGACGGAACGGGAGCGTGCGCACGGGCTCCTCAGCTCGGACGCCTACCTCTTCTCGTCGTCGGGGCGGGTGTGGCTCAGTGGTATCGAGGCGGTGGGTGCGCAGGCGTGGCCCGAGATCGTTCAGTTCGAGCTGCCCGCGGGGCGGTACTCGGTGGTGATCCACCTGATCGCCTGGGAGGACGAGTTCTGCGGCGTCGACGACGACGGGGCTCCCTCGGCCACCGCTCTGCCCGACTTCGTCGTCCTCGTCGCTCCGGCCGGCCCGGGCCAGGACGTGTTCCGTACGGACGTGGAGACCTTCGCCCCACCCGAGACGATCCGACCCGGCTGAGGCCAAAAACCCTTCGCCCCGCTCCCCCGCCACCCCCTACCCTCACCCCATGCAGCGCGCTCAAGCACTCCCGTCCATCACGACGACGCCGGATCACCCCCGGCGCGCTGACCGCTGACGCAGTCCGAAGCCCCGGGGCGAGTGCCCCGGGCGTTCGTTGTGGCCGCCGGGTTCCCTCGCCCCCTGTGAGTGAGGGAGAGACCCATGGACGACCACCGCCGTCTCGGCCGAGAGCTCGGTCTGTTCGACACCGACCCGCTGATGGGCGCGGGGCTGCCGTACTGGTTGCCCGACGGGGCCGTCGTGCGGCATGTGCTGGAGGAGTACGTCCGGGAGGTCGAGCTGGGGGCCGGGTACCGGCACGTGTACTCGCCCGTGCTCGGCAAGCGGGAGCTGTACGAGATCTCCGGGCACTGGGACCACTACAGCGACGACATGTTCCCGCCCATGCGGATGGGAGGCGGCGAGGGGGAGGAGGTCGTGCTGCGGCCCAGTCTCTGCCCGCACCACGCCCTCATCTACCGGTCCCGGTCGCACAGTTACCGCGAACTTCCGCTGCGGATGGCCGAGTTGGGGGCCATGTACCGCTCCGAGCCGTCCGGGGTGCTCGGCGGTCTCACCCGCGTGCGGTCCATCCAGCTCAACGACGCCCACATCTTCTGCACCCCGGACCAGGCCGTGGCCGAGGCCCGCGCCGCCCTCGGGCTCATCCGGCGGGCCTACGACGACCTCGGCATCCGGGCAAGCCGGTACCGGCTCTCCCTGCCGGGGGGAGGCCAGGACGGCGGGGGCAAGTACGTTGCCGACCCGGAGCTGTGGCGCCGCGCCACCGGTCTGCTCGAAGAGGTCCTGGACGGGGTCGACCACGAGGCCGTCGAGGGCGAGGCCGCGTTCTACGGGCCCAAGATCGACGTCCAGGTCACCGACCCCGCCGGCCGTGAGTCCACCCTCTCCACCGTCCAGATCGACTTCCACCAGCCCGAGCGGTTCGGCCTTCACTACGTCGGCAGCGACGGGAGGAAACACCGGCCGGTCATGGTCCACCGCAGCATCATCGGGAGTGTGGAGCGGGCGGTGGCTCATCTCGTCGAGGCGCACGCCGGTGCCTTTCCCGTCTGGCTCGCGCCCGTGCAGCTCGCGGTGCTGCCGGTGGGCGACGGGCAGGAGGAGCGGGCCCTCGACGTCGTACGGCGGGCCCGGGCGCGCGGTGTCCGGGCCGAGCTGTCCGGCTGTGGCGACGGGACCCTCGGTGCCCGGGTCCGTGCCGCGCGGCTCGTGCCGTACCTGGCGGTGATCGGGGAGCGGGAGGCCGACGGCGACCTAGCGGCCGTACGGCTGCGGGGCGGGCGCAGGCCGGGAGCCGTGCCGGTGGCCGAGCTGCTGGCGCGGATCGGCGCACGGGCCGCTGATCGCGGGACTGAACTCTGGGCGGCTGCGTAAGGTCGGTGCCGTACGCCGGCACACGTCAGCGACGTACACGTACGCCAGTGAGGGAAAGGACCCCGCCGTGACCGGTCAGCCCATTCCGGTGATCATCGACTGCGACACGGGTGTCGACGACGCCCTGGCCCTGTTGTTCGCCGTACGGCATCCCGGCATCGACCTGCGCGCGGTCACCTGTGTCGCCGGGAACACCGACGTCGACGGCGTCGTCCGCAACACCCTGACCGTGCTGGAGCAGGCCGGGGCCGGGGACATCCCGGTCGCCCGGGGTGCCGAGCGGCCGCTGATCGAGCCGGTGCGCACCGCGCAGCACGTGCACGGCCTCGACGGGATGGGCGACCTGGGGCTGCCCGCGCCGACCCGGGTGGCGGTGGACGTGGACGCGGTGACCCTGCTCCGGCGGGAGATCCTCGCCTCGCCCCGGCCGGTCACCCTCATCCCCACCGCGCCGCTCACCAACATCGCGCTGCTGCTGCGCACCCACCCCGAGGTGGTGCGCAACATCGAGCGGATCGTGTTCATGGGCGGGGCCGTGGCGACCGGGAACGCCACGCCGGTCGCGGAGTTCAACGTCTGGCACGACCCCGAGGCGGCCGCCGTCCTGCTCACCGCGGGCGTGCCGATCACGATGTACGGCCTCGACGTCTTCGAGCGGGTCGTCGTCCCCGCCGCCGACGTACAGCGGCTGCGGGCGAGCACGGAGCCCAGTCTGCGCATGGCCGGTGAACTCCTCGCCCACCGCGACCCGGCCAGTACCGGCGACCCCACCCCCACCGGCGGGCTCGGCGACGCGGGCGCGGTCTGCGCGGTCGTCGACCCCGACGGACTGACCACCGAACTCCTGCCGGTGGAGGTGAGCCTGGCCCCGGGCCCGACCCGCGGCCAGACCGTCGTCGACCGCCGTCGCCGCCCCGGAGAGTCCGAGATCCACGACGGCGAGCGCGAAGTGACCCTGGTGGACGTCGGGTTGGGCGTGGACGTGGAGCGGTACGTGAAGCTGTGGCTGACGGCGGTGGAGGGCGCCTAGGGCCTGTTGCGGTCCCTCAGGAGCTGCTGACGCCCCACCGCTGCTCCACCTTCGCGAGCCGCCAGTAGGCGATCGCCCCCCCCCACACCACCACGAACAGACCGACGATGACGTACCCGACGTTGTCGAGGTCGATGTCGGCGATCCAGGTGGTGAGGGCGTCGGTGAGGTCGAACTTGTCGTGCAGGACGCCGACCAGCTCGATCGTGCCGATGAAGAAGGCGACCGCGATGGACAGTCCGGTGATGGCGAGGTTGTAGAACACCTTGCGCACCGGGTTGGAGAAGGCCCACTGGTAGGCGAAGTTCATGAAAGTGCCGTCGAGGGTGTCGAACAGGCTCATGCCGGCGGCGAAGAGCAGGGGCAGGCAGAGGATCGCGTACCAGGGGAGTCCGGCGGCCGCGCCCGAACCGGCCATCACCATCAGCGTGACCTCGGTGGCCGTGTCGAAGCCGAGCCCGAACAGGAAGCCCAGCGGGTACATCTGCCCCGGCCGGGTGATGGACTTGGTGAGCCGCCCGAGGATCCGGTTCATGAAGCCCCGCGAGTCCAGGTGCTGTTCCAGCTGCTTCTCGTCGTACGACCCCGCCCGCATCGCCCGGAAGACCTTCAGGATGCCCACCAGGGCGACCAGGTTGAGGGCGGCGATGAGGTAGAGGAAGGTGCCGGAGATCGTCGTACCGAGGAAGCCGAGCACCTGGTGGGTGCTGGAGCCCTCGTTCATGACCTTGCCGGCCAGCTGGGTGCCGCCCGCGATGAGCGCGGCGAGCAGGACGACGACGCTGGAGTGCCCGAGGGCGAACCAGAACCCCACGGACACCGGCCGCTTGCCGTCGGCCATCAGCTTGCGGGTGGTGTTGTCGATCGCGGCGATGTGGTCGGCGTCGAAGGCGTGCCGCATGCCCAGGGTGTAGGCGGTGATGCCGAGTCCGACGCCGAAGGCCTTGGTGCCGACCTCGTAGTGGGCGGGGACGACGAGCAGGAAGAGGATGCCGAACGCGACGACGTGCAGGGCGGTGATCACCGCGAGCAGTCCGGCGGTCTTGAGGGTGTCCTCGCGCCGCCAGCGGAAGCCGGGGGCGGCACCGGTACCGGTTCCGGTACTGGCACCGGTGGCGGGGGGCGTGGCCTTGGACAGGGCAGGCTCGGTCATACGGTCAGCTCCAACACCTCGTGGATCAGTTCCTGACGTGCCGTGGCCGGTCTCCTGGCTTACGGGTCGTGCGTGTCCGCGCCTGCCTTCCCAGTCGTACGACCAGTGGCTTCGACGGCACGGACACTTCCCGATCACAGTGGCGAGGGCCGCGCCGGTCTGGACCTTTGAGGGGTCGTCACCGGCTTCCCGAGCACCACGGCCCGCCCACCGTAGGGGGTGCCGGCCTCCCCTGCATAGCTGCGCACCTGCGCAGGTATGGAAGATCACACAGGGGCGCCTGCGAGGATGAGCCCATGCACCTCGTCCCGGCCGACCGAGCCGACCGCCGCACCATCGACGGACACCGGGTGTGCGACGCCATCGCCGCGATCGGCGACCCGGACGACGTCCGCACCTGGTCCGACCGTTTCGCCCTTCTCGCCGACCCCAACCGCCTCTCCCTCCTCCTCGCCCTGCACCGCACCGGCCCGCTCGCGGTCTCCGACCTCGCGATCGCCACGGGCATGAACGACCCGGCCGTCTCGCAGGCGCTACGGCTGCTGCGCGCGGCCGGGGTCGTGGCGGGGGAGAAGGAGGGGCGGGTGGTGCGGTACCGGGTGGTGGACGAGGCGGTACGGGGGTTGTTGAAGCAGGTGTCCTAGCGGGGCGGCCGGTCGTCGCGGGGGCGGGGGCGGGGGCGGAGGCCGGAGATACGGGTGTCTGTGCTTCGGGTGTCTGCGACGCCGGTGTCCGCGGTCTGGGCGACGGCCACGCGTCGCGGGTGAGCGAGCCGGCCGGCAGCCCGCTTCACCCCTCCGGTCCCCACCGTTCCGGGCCCACGCCGCGCCAGTCGATCCAGCTCGACTGCGCGACCTCCGCCGCGTCGATCTCCAGGCCCGCTCGGCGGAGGAATTCGGCCACGTCGGCCAGGTTGTGGGCGAGGCCCAGGATCTCGCCGTCCACGCGTACGCGGCGGCCGCCGGTGGGGGACGGCGGGTGGACGATCACTCGGATCGGGCCGGACATGTCTTCAGGATCGTCCGCGGTGTACGGTCCCGCACTTCGGTCCGTCATCGGTCGAGCCGTCCCCTCGCCTGGTCGCGCAGCTCCCACCACTCGGCGGGGCGTGGGCGCCGCCGCTCCCAGTGGGGATGGAAGAACAGCTCGGTCGACAGCCGGTACAGGCGTCGGCGCAGCTCGGTGCGGCCGGGGTGCTCGGCGAGGCGCTGGTACGTGGCGCTCCACTCCCGCTGCGTCCGGGCGAGGTCGTCGGGGAACGATCGCATGCCCGGATTCAATCATGTGTTCGATTTTATGGGCCAGGGCCGTCGTCTCCAGGTACGTGCGCACCGTCCGGCCCCGGACACGCCGAAGGGGCCGCCCGCACCGGTGAACCGGTGGGACGACCCCTTCGGAGGACGGGTCAGGCGCGCGTGGCCTTGCGGCGGCGCGTCGCCAGGACGATGCCCGCGCCACCCGCGAGCAGCACCGCCGCGCCGCCCGCGATCAGCGGCGTGTTGCTGCTGGCGCCGGTCTCGGCGAGGTTGTCACCGCCGCCACCGTTCGGGGTGGGGGCGCCCGGGGTCGACGTGGACTCCGAGGCCGACGGGGTCGGAGTGTCCGTGCCCGGGGTCTCGGACGCCGGAGGCGTGCTCTCGGAGGCCGGCGGGGTGGACTCCGAGGCCGGCGGGGTGGACTCCGAGGCCGGCGGAGTGGTCTCCGAGGCCGGCGGGGTCGCCGGAGGCGTGGTCTCGGTGGTCGTGCAGTCCTTCGTGCCGCCGTTCCAGGCAGCGATCAGCTTGTCCTTGATGACCGGGTGGTCCGGGCCCTTGGGGAGGTCGCCGTGCGGGAAGCCGTCCTTGGCGTCGAGCTTGCCGTCGAACTTGGTGTTGCCGCGGTAGAGGTCGACCTGGCCGAAGCAGCCCGCGTCGGGGATCGCGACGTCGAGGGTGTCGACGGCGCCGGCCTTGACGGTCACGCTGTCGAAGTCGTGGAAGACCTGCTCGCCGGAGGTGGCGAACGTCGGGCCGTGCGCGAGGTAGGACGCGAGGGAGGCGGTGCACGTGGTGGCGTCGCCCGCGGCGCGGACCTTGACGTGGACCTTGCCGTCGTCGCCCGGCTTGAGGTTCTGGTCGTCGACCTTGACCGAGGCGAAGAAGTTCTTGCCGTCGAGGGAGAACTCGCAGCGGTCCGTCTCGGTCTTCGAGCCGGCGCCCGTGCCCGGCTTGTAGTGTCCGCCGTCTCCCCAGCCCTTGCCGCCGGGGCAGTCGGAGGCCGAGGCGACGGAGGCGAGGGCGGCGGAGAAGGCGAGCGTCGCGGCGCCCGTCCCCAGCAGACGACGAAGGGTGACACGTCTCGCTATGGACATACGTATCCCGTCAGGATGAGAGTGAGTGATCACAGGAAGCATCAGAAACACTGGGCTCATTGGTCACATGCGCCACGGTGTTCACACATCGTGGTTCTCCGGCCGAATGCTGTCAACCTGCGGTGATGCAAGGGGCGTTCGAAAGCCGTCACAATTTCGACACAGCGGGAATGGGCGACTCCGGTAAAGCCCCGGTTGAAATTCCCGTGAGTGGACAGATATCCCCTTTGTCGCCCATTTTGGCGTCCGCTGTGTCCCCTACGCGAATTCGCCACCGTACGGAATGCACGCACTTCAGAGGAGCCCGCGTGATCTCCCGCACCACCACGCCCGACCTCTCCGGCAAGGACCCCGACTGGTGGCGGCAGGCCGTCGTCTACCAGGTCTATCCTCGCAGCTTCGCCGACGCGGACGGCGACGGCCTCGGGGACATCAGAGGCGTCACCGAGCACCTCGGCCACCTGGCCGCCCTCGGCGCCGACGCCCTGTGGCTGAGCCCCTTCTACCCCTCCGAACTCGCCGACGGCGGCTACGACGTGGCCGATTACCGGGACGTCGACCCGCGCCTGGGCAGCCTGGACGACTTCGACGCCATGGTCGCCGAGGCCCACCGGCTCGGCCTGAAAGTGATCGTCGATCTTGTCCCGAACCACACCTCCCACCAGCACGTCTGGTTCCAGGAGGCCCTCGCCGCGGGCCCCGGCTCCGCCGCCCGCGCACGGTACGTCTTCCGGGACGGCCGCGGCGCGCACGGCGAACTCCCGCCCACCGACTGGCAGTCGGTCTTCGGCGGCAGCGCCTGGCGGCGGGTGCCGGACGGGCAGTGGTACCTGCATCTGTTCGCCCCCGAGCAGCCCGACCTCGACTGGTCCAGCGAGGAGGTCCGCGAGGACTTCCGCACCACCCTGCGGTTCTGGTCCGACCGCGGGGTCGACGGCTTCCGGGTGGACGTGGCACACGCCCTGGTCAAGGACCTGACCGAGCCGCTGCGCGACCTCGGAGACCTGCCCGGGGTCGCCGAGGAGGCCCTGGACCACCTGGCGCCGGGCAGCCACCCCTACTGGGACCGCGACGAGGTCCACGAGATCTACCGCGACTGGCGCACGATCCTCGACTCCTACACCCCGCCCCGCACGGCCGTCGCCGAGGCCTGGGTGCCGGGCGCCCGCCGCGCGCTGTACGCCCGCGCCGACGAACTCGGCCAGGCCTTCAACTTCGAGTATCTCCAGACCCCGTGGGACGCCGACGCGCTGCGCCAGGTCATCACGGACTCCCTCGCCACCGCGCGCACGGCGCACGCCTCGGCGACCTGGGTGCTCTCCAACCACGACGTCGTACGGCACGCCTCCCGTCTGGTCCTGCCGCCGGGCACCGACGAGAACGCCTGGCTGCTCACCGGCGGCCAGGCGCCCGCCGTCGACCTCGCCCGGGGGCTGCGACGCGCTCGCGCGGCCACGCTGCTCATGCTGGCGCTGCCGGGATCGTCGTACGTCTACCAGGGCGAGGAACTCGGGCTGCCCGAGGTCGCCGACCTGCCCTTCGAGGTGCTCCAGGACCCGATCTGGGAGCAGACCGGACGGGTGCGCAAGGGGCGCGACGGATGCCGGGTGCCGCTGCCGTGGACCACGACCGGGCCGTCGTACGGCTTCGGGGCGGGCGGTGCCTGGCTGCCGCAGCCGCAGTGGTTCGCCGAGTACGCCGTCGAGGCCCAGGACGGCACGGAGGGCTCCACCCTGGAGCTGTACCGCACCGCCCTGCGGCTGCGCCGCAAACTCCTCCAGGGGGAGGACCTGACCTGGGTGCACACCGCCCCGGCCGGGGTGCTGGACTTCGTCCGGCACGAGGGCTGGCGGTGTGTCACCAATCTGTCGGAGACCGCGGTCCCGCTTCCCGAGGGGGAGGTGCTGCTCGCCAGTGGATTGCCGGCGAACGGGCTGCTGGGACCGGACACCACGGTCTGGCTCGGGCAGGGCTAGCCCACCGTCGGTGAGGCGCCCGCCGCCGGGGCGCCGCCGCCGTTCGCGTTGTTCTCGCCCGGGATCCCGAGCGGGGTGGACGTCGGGTTCGGCGGCGGGGTCAGCACGACCATCGGCGCGCCCGGCTGCGGGGCCGGTGGCGTGAGGTCGGTGGCGGGCAGCTTCGGCGGGGTGGTCTGCATGAACA
Source organism: Streptomyces sp. 351MFTsu5.1 (assembly GCF_000383655.1). NCBI lineage: Bacteria > Bacillati > Actinomycetota > Actinomycetes > Kitasatosporales > Streptomycetaceae > Streptomyces > Streptomyces sp. 351MFTsu5.1. Next base: position 447,990 of record NZ_KB911776.1, read on the forward strand.
GGGCCTGGTCGAAATTGACGAAGCCGGTCTTCTCCATGACCGTCATGTGGTCGAGCACCGTGTCGTTGGCCATGTCGGCCAGCGAGCGCACCAGGGAGTTCTTGGTGGTGGAGCGGATCTTCGCGATCGCGTTGAAGATCGAGCCGTGCGTCACCCGCAGGATGTTGGCGAAGTTCGAGTCGAACTGCTGGCCGGAGCTGGAGTCGATCGTGTTCACGAAGCCGACCTGCTGGGGGCTCGCCACGTTCGGGATGGTGATGTTCAGCATCGGGGCGATCTTGCGGCAGGCTGCGTCGAGGGCCGCGTGTCCGTCGATGAGGTGCTTTCCGGCCTCCTTCACCTCCGGGGTCGTCCCCTTCTGCTGGGCGATCTGACCCAGCGGGTACTCCCACAGACCGGCCGCCCGCACCTTGACGACGAAGTCGCGGTCCTGCTCGGTCAGCGGTCCCCACTGCGTCTGCGCGATGATTCTGTCCTGTGCGGTGGCCGCCTGACTGACACCCAGCATGGACGGGTACGCGAGCGCGCCCAGGGTCAGCGTGAGGGCTCCGCCTACGAACAGCGTTCCCATCGCGTTGCGCGAGAGTGGCACCGTGCCTCCTGCCCGATCGGTGACCCTGCCGGCAGCCGGGTCGAACGCACAGGAGTACGCACACGGGGGCTCAGGTGTTCACCGGCCCTTCCCCGGTTGACCGTTCGTTGACCGCTTCACGGGGAAGTCGCGGGGAAGTCCGGGGCAAATCACGGGAGAGAACGGACGGGCCCCGGATCTAGATTCACTGCATGTCCATGCCACAACAGCGGTCGCTTCCCGTCCTGCCCTACCGCAAGCCCACCAAGGGCCGCGACTACTGGGTCCTCGACGACGTGCTGCCGGACGTCGACGCCGTACGGGACCGCTGTCTCGCCAAGGACGACTGGGTGAAGGGGCATCCGTACACCTCGGAGACCTGGCCCGGACTGCGGACCATGCCCGGACTCGAACCCGCCGAACTCGCCCGGGTGGAGGGGCTGGTGCGCAAGGCCACCGGGGCCCCGAAGCTCTGGGTGCAGCAGGCGCCCGGCGGCGGCACCCTCAACCACAACTGCGTGCAGGTCGTGGGCGAGGGCGAGAGCGAGCCCCGGCCGCACACCGACTCCCGGGCGCTGTGCCGGTACGCCGCCGTGCTGTACCTGAACCCGGGTGTCCCCAAGGACTGCGGCACGAGTTTCTACCGGCAGTCCATGCCGGGCGGCCGGCTCGGCGGCAACGTGGTGCAGGCCCCGCACAACAACCTCGTCGAGGCCCTCGGCACGCGGTTCGTCGCGCCGGACGCCTTCGAGGAGGACGTACGGGTGCCGCACAAGTACAACCGGCTGCTGCTGTACAACGCCAACCTCGTGCACAGCGCGACCGGTTACTTCGGCGGGACGCTGGCGGAGAAGCGGATGACGGCGGTGTTCTTCTGGATGGCATGAGCGGTGTTCTTCTGGATGGCGTGAGCTGACGGGGTTTCACAGGTTCCGGCGGTTCCGGCGGGCGGTTCTAGTAGCGGACCGCTCGCGACACCTTCGCCGTCGCCTTCCCCGACAGGGCGTGCGTGCTGCGTGCGGTCGCCTGGCCGGTGCCGCCCGCCGGGACGTCCGACACCGTCACCACGACCACGTCGAGCAGCTTGCCGTCCTGGCCGGTGAAGTCGACCTCGACGGCGAAGGACTTCGCCGAGTCCGCGCGGTTGGTCGCGGTGACCTCCACCGTCGTACGGCCGTCGGCGGCGGTCTTGGGGGAGGCGAGCCGTACGTCGTCCCTGGCGTCGACGCCGTTCTTGATGTCGTCGAAGCGCCGGCCCGCCTCCGCCGTGGCCGACGACACCGCGTCCCCGGCCCGGGAGGCGGCCGAGGCGACCTTGCTCGCCACGGAGGACGGGCTGTCACCGTCGGAGCAGGCGGTGAGGCCGGTCAGGCCCGTGAGTCCGGTGAGGGCCAGGGCCGCCAGCAGTGCGGGCGTCGTCCAGCGGGTCATCTCGCCTCCCAGGATGCGGTCCCTCCAGTGAAGGGCCGCCGCCGTACGGCCGCACGCCCGGCGTCACCCGAATGGCCCACCCCCGTGGTGGCCGCCCGCGCTGCGCCGGATGGTCGAAGCACCTCGATCACGAAAGGTGGAACACGGCCATGACACAGCAACCGCACGCCACCCAGCCGTCCGCCGGCGGGAAGCAGCAAGCGTCGGCGGGCATGTCCGCGACCGCGCCGGGCCCCGGGTTCACGCCCACCGAGGCCGCGTGGGCCTCCGGCGGGGTCGTCTTCGCCGGTGTGCTGATGCTGATGAACGGTGTCCTCGCGATCTTCCAGGGCATCTCCCTGCTCGCCAAGGACGACGTGTGGGCCCGGGTCGGTGACTACGTCTACAAGGTCAGCCTCACCGGCTGGGGCGTGATCCTGCTCTGCCTGGGCGTGGTCGCCGTGGTGACCGGCGCGTTCATCCTCCGGGGCGCCGGGTGGGCCCGGATGACCGGCATCTTCCTGGCCTCCCTGAGCATGCTCGCCCAGTTCCTGTTCCTGCCCTACGCACCGGTCTGGTCGGTCATCATGATCGGCCTCGACTTCTTCGTGATCTGGGCGCTGGCGGTGTACCGGCCCGCTATGCGGGGCTGACGGGGGCTGTGGGTTCGGCCGGGCCCTGCGGATCGTCCCAGCGGGGCCCGGCCGCGACGGCGTCGGCGGTCGGGTCGGGGGGCGATCCCGGTCGGCCGGGCCCCATGCGGCCACCGAGCTTGCCGCACCGGACCCCGGCTTGCGGCCCCGCCCCGCCTTCGTTCCCGGGCCCGGCCCAGAGCAGACCGGCCTGGGCACCCGAGCGGCCCCACGTGGGGGCCCCGTCACGGGCACCACCTGCCCGGCACCACCTGCCCGGCTGCGGCTGCCCGGCCACGGCTGCGGACAGGCGCCGCGGGGCACGGGGACACCCCGAACTGGACCGCCCCGCAGAAACCCGCCCGCAGGCGCCCCGCGACCGCCGCCCCCCAGCACGGCATGCCGCCGCCGCAACCCGCCAGACCGCCGGACACCCGTACCTCTCGCCTGCCTGGCTGCGCCGCCCGGCTGCGGCTGCGGACAGAGGCCGCGGGGTATGGCAACGTCCCGGACTGGACCGCCCCGCAGAAACCCGCCCGCAGGCGCCCCGCGACCGCCGCCCCCCAGCACGGCATGCCGCCGCCGCGACCAGCCCGTCCGCCGGACAACCCCCACCCCTCACCTGCCCCGAACTCGACATGGACCGGGACGCGAGTCCCGTCAGACGTGGCCGAGGCCGCCGCTGCCGAAGCCTCCGCTGGAGCCGGGCAGCCAGCGTTTGCGGTGCTGGTCCTTTCCTCGTCTGGTTCCCGAGTGGTGGAGCTGGTGGGGCAGGAGCCGTTCCTGCCCGTCCATGGCGTCCGCCAGCTCGTCCGGTTCCCGCATCTCCCGGAGTTCGCGGACGGGACCCGTCTCCGGAAGGCGGGGCTGATCCTCCACGCGTGGCCGCGGCGATTCGCGGTCCTGGACCCGCATCCCAAACTGCACCGCCCACACCAGTGCACCGGCGATGAACAGGCCACCGACAAAGGCGGCGATCACGTTGAGTACTTCGCTCGACGTGGCCGCCAGGACAAACGTCGTCGTACTCATAGTCCGATTATCGCCGATTCGGCCCGAATGGGCAGCGACAGGCAGGCACAGGATCGAGTTCTCGCACGCTCCGCCCCCGCCGAGCAGACCCCCGTGAACCGTTTCCAGGGTTCGCAACGATGAGAGGGTGAACCGATCTTCTCCCCGGGGGACCACATGAACGAGAACGCCGTCCGACCCGCCCTCCGCCCCGCGCACGGCTCCGCCCGGCTCGCCGTCGCCGGGCTCACGCTCGCCGGTGCCGCCTGGGCGCTGCGGGCCGTGTGGCAGGTGCGGCTCGCCGTGGCGGGGGAGCCCGCTTCCGGGCCGCCGGACCAGGGCGAGGGCCGGCACCGCCCGCTCAACGCGCTGGAGAACTCGTACCACCTGGTCAGCGCGGCCGGCGACCTCCTCGTCCTGCTGTGCGCGGCCCTGTTCATCGGCTGGCTGTGGCGCATGCGGGACAACGCGCGCGCCCTGTCCGGCGAGCCGCCCCGCTACGCCGGCATCTGGGTCTACGCCTCCTGGGTCGTGCCGATCGTCAACCTGTGGTTCCCGCGCGGCATCGTCGCAGACATCCACCACAAGAGCGCCCCGGGCCGGAAGCTGCCCGCCGTCGTGAACGTGTGGTGGGCGCTGTGGCTGGTCGGACTGGTCACCGGTGTCGGGCTGATGTACGACGACAGCACCGACGAGACCATCGCCCGCGCCTACCACGGGGTCACCGGTCTGCTGCTCGCCGACCTCGCCGTCGTCGGCGCGGCCGTCGCCGCCGTCCTCATGGTGCGCACGCTCACCGACACACAACATGCGCACATCGGCGACTAGTTGCGGACGCCGAGTGGTGATCCCTTGAAGGAAGGCGGCAGGGCGTTTGATCAGGGGAGAGGGCACCTACTGTTGCGCCTACGTGACAGCCCCCCACCCCCAGGATCGCCATGCGTACCGTCCCCTCCGTCGTGGCCGTCTGCGCGTCGGCCCTTCTGCTCAGCTCCTGCGGAGTCGTCGGCAGTGACACCGCGGTGACCCCCAAGAAGGGCGACGACATCACCCTGGGGCTGCTGCTGCCCGACCGGGACACCAGCCGCTTCGACCGGTTCGACTACCCCCTCATCAAGCAGGAGGTGGCGACCCTCACCCACAACAAGGGCAAGGTCAGTTACGCCAACGCCGGGGCGAGCGCGAAGCGGCAGAGCGAGCAGTTCCAGCAGATGGTCGCCGACAAGGTGGACGTGATCCTGGTGGACGCGGTCGACGCCGCGGCCATCGAACCGTCCGTCCGGAAGGCGAAGGACGCGGGCATCCCCGTCATCGCCTACGACCGTCTCGCCCAGGGCCCGATCGACGCCTACGTCTCGCACGACAACGAACTCGTCGGCGAGGTGCAGGGCCGGTCCATCGTCCAGGCGCTCGGCGACAAGGCCGAGTCCAGCAAGATCGTCATGATGAACGGGTCGCCCGCCGACCCCAACACCGCCCTGTTCGAGAAGGGCGCCCACAGCGAGCTCGACGGCAAGGTCGTCATAGCCAAGCAGTACGACACCCGCGAGTGGCTGCCCTCGGTGGCCAAGGCCCACATGAAGGAGGCGATCGCCTCCGTCGGCCTGAACAACATCGCCGCCGTCTACTCGGCCAACGACGACATGGCGGGCGCGGTCATCGACGAGCTCAAGGAGGCGGGGGCGACCAGAATCCCGCCGGTGACCGGACAGGACGCCACCCTGGCCGCCGTGCAGCGGGTGGTGTCGGGCGAGCAGTACATGACGGTGTACAAGTCGTTCCTGCTGGAGGCCACCAACGCGGCGCAGATCGCGGTCTACAAGATCCAGGGCCGCGACCTCCAGTTCGACGCCCTGATCCGCGACAAGGTCAACAGCCCCACCCAGAACGACATCCCGTCGCTGCTGGTGCCGGTGGTCGCCCTGACCAAGGACAACATCGAGCAGACGGTCATCAAGGACGGCGTCTACACCGCGCAGCAGATCTGCACCGCCCCCTACGCGGCGGACTGCGCGGCCATCGGCCTCAAGTAGCCGTTCCTCAGGGGCCGGTGCGCACCCGGCGGACGACCAGGGCGGTGGCCGTCAGTGCGGTGACCGTGCCGAAGGCCAGGTGGACGGCGGTGTCGGCCGGGGTGAAGGACGCGATCGCGTTGCCCAGCACGCTGAGGACGAGCAGGGGCCACAGGACGAGGTTCACGGGGCACTCCAGAGTTTCGGTGGGTGTCGGTAGGTCTAGGTGGGTGTCGGTGGTCCCGACGCCGACGACGCTACGAGCCGGCACCCCGTCCGGCCGATCCCGCCCGCCGCCCGGTCCGGGGTACAGCAGGCTGTACTTTCCGGCTCCCGGCCGTGCGGTGAACCCCCCTTCCGCCTAGGGTCGTTGTCCTCCAGCCAGAGGAGGTTTCCATGGCCACCGCCGACCTGAAGGGCCTGGTCGTGGGCACCGCGACGACCGCGGCCGCAGCCCTCGGCCAGCTGGTCTCCGGACTGGGCACGGCCACTCTCGCGCCGTTCGTGCTGCTGTGGCTGGCGCTGCCCAAAGGGGTGCGCGTGCTGCACGCCCTGGCGGACATGGAGCGCGCCCGGCTCGCCCGCTGGGGCCCCGAGGTCATCGCCCCTCCCCGGCCGCCCGCGCGGCTGCGGGCCGCCCTCACCGACCCCACCACCCGGCGCGAACTCCGCTGGCTGCTGCGCCACCTGGCGGTGGGGCTGCCACTCGGCATGCTCGGTTTCGTGCTGCCGCTGCTCGCCGTGCGGGACACCGCCTTTCCGCTGTACTGGCGGCTCGCCCCCACCGACGCGACCGCCACCTCCATCGGGATCGGTGTCGCGCACTCCTGGCCGGACGCCCTCGCCGTGTGCCTGCTCGGCGTCGGCTGGATCGCCATCATCCTGGGGCTCGCCCCCGCCCTGGCCCGCCTCCAGGCGAGCCCGGGACGCCGGCTCCTGTCCGCAAGGCCCGACGCCGACCTCTCCCTGCGGGTCGCCGAGCTGACCGCCACCCGGGCCGCCGCGCTGGACGCCCACGCCGCCGAACTGCGGCGCATCGAGCGGTCGTTGCACGACGGCACCCAGAACCGGATCGTCACGGTGACCGTGCTGCTCGGGGCCGCCCGCCGGATGGTCGCCCGCGATCCGGCCGGCGCCGACGAGCTCCTGGAGCGCGCCCAGTCCGCAGCCGAACAGGCGCTGGCGGAACTGCGGACCGTCTCCCGCTCCATCCTGCCGCCGGTGCTCGCGGACCGGGGCCTCGCGGGGGCGCTCACCGGACTCGCCGCCGAGAGCGCGGTGCCGTGCACCCTCGACGTGGAGATGCCACGGCGGTGCGCGGCCTCCACCGAGGCCACCGCGTACTTCGTCGTCGCGGAGGCGCTGACCAACATCGCCAAGCACAGCGGCGCGTCCCGGGCCACCGTCACGGTTCGCGCCCCGGGCCCACGGCTCCTGCTGCGGGTCACGGACGACGGCCGGGGCGGCGCCGACGAGAACGGCGGCTCCGGACTCACCGGCATCCGGCGCCGGGTGGCCGCCCACGACGGCAGCCTCCTGCTGACCAGCCCGGCCGGCGGTCCGACGGTGGTGGAGGTGGAGCTGCCGTGCGGGACGTGAGCCGCCCCGAGGCCGTACGTGAGCAGCACGTCAGTGGTCCCAAGGCCGTACAGGAGAGCGCTCGGCCGGAGCGCTCCCATGACCCCGGAGGTGCACCTGCCATGCGGATCGTGATCGCCGAGGACGATCCCCTGCTGCGCGAGGGCCTCGCCCTGCTGCTGCGCGCCGAGGGGCTGGACGTGGTCGCCACGGCCGACACCGCCGACGGCGCGCTCGACGCCATCGACGCCCACGGACCGGACGTGGCCATCCTCGACGTACGGATGCCGCCCACGCACACCGACGAGGGGGTCCGCGCGGCCGTCGAGGCCCGGCGGCGCAGGCCCGGCCTCGCCGTCCTCGTGCTCTCCGCCTACGTCGAGCAGAGCTTCGCCACCGAGCTGCTGACCGGTGGCGTCGGCGGGCTGGGCTATCTGCTCAAGGAACGGGTCGGCCGGGTCGAGGAGTTCCTCGACGCGCTGCGCCGGGTCGCGTCCGGGGGCACCGCCATCGACCCCGAGGTCGTCGCCCAGCTGTTCACCCGGTCCCACCAGGACGCCCGGCTCGCCCGGCTCAGCCCGCGCGAGAAGGACGTACTCGCCCTGATGGCCGAGGGACTGGGCAACAGTGCCGTCGCGGAGCGGCTGTTCGTGACCGACGGGGCCGTGCACAAGCACATCCGCAGCATCTTCGCGAAGCTCGACCTGGCGCCGACCGACCAGGTGGACCGGCGGGTGGCGGCGGTGCTGCGGTACCTGGAGGACGCGCGGCGGACCCGCTGAAGTACAGCCTGCTGTACGGGGATTCGGGGCGTGCGCGGCAATGATCCGGGGGCGCCGCGCTGGTGTGCTGGAGACATCACATCAGCCCCCTCGGAAGGGATCCGCGGTGAGTGTCCAAGCCCCCGTCAGCATCGAGAACCGTCCGGTTCCGCACGAGCCCGCAGGCCTGCGCGGAAGCATCCGGCGCAACCCCCTGACCTGGTTCTTCACCCTGGCCTTCGCCCTGAGCTGGGCCGCCTGGACGCCGTACGTCCTGTCCCGCAACGGCCTCGACGTCTGGCAGTTCACCTTCCCCGGCGGGCGCGCCGGCAGCCAGCTCACCGGTGTCCTGCCCGGCGCCTACCTCGGTCCGATCGCCTCGGCGCTTCTCGTCACCGGGATCACCGAAGGACGCGCGGGCCTGCGGACCTGGCGGCGCCGGATGCTGCGGTTCAAGGTCGGCTGGCGCTGGTACCTGGTGGTGCTGCTCTCCGTGCCGGCCGCCCTGACCGTCGCCTCCGCCGTGCTCGCCGGCCGCGGTCCCGCGCTGCCGTCCGCGATGATCCTCGCCGCGTACCTGCCGGGACTCCTCATCCAGATGATCACCACCGGGCTCGCGGAGGAGCCGGGCTGGCGGGAGTTCGCCATGCCGCGGATGCAGCACCGCCACGGTCCCCTGACCGCGACCCTCGTCGTCGGCGTGCTGTGGGGCTGCTGGCACCTGCCGCTGTTCCTGACCGAGTGGGGCGGCGGGCCGCATGTGTCCTGGACCGTGCCGGTGCAGTTCGTCGCGATGACGATCGCCTTCAGCTTCGTGATGACCTGGGTGTTCAACCGGTCCGGCGAGAGCATGCCGCTGGTCATGCTGCTGCACACCGGCGTCAACAACTATCTCTCGATCGCCTGGACGGACATGTTCCCCTCGCTGTCCGAGCACGACGGGGCGCGGGCCCTCCTGCTCGCGGCGACGGTGGCGGCGGTGATCCTGCTGGTCGCGACGCGGGGGCGGCTGGGACTGCCCAGGCGGTGATCCGGGGTGCTCGGCGAACGGAACGGGCTTCCTCAGTCGGTCCCGGTCCCGGTGCCCGTCCCGGTCCCGGACGCGAACCGGAGCGAGATGCGCCGCAGGACCTCCGCGGCGGAGGTGTCGGTGCGGCCCTCGTCATGGACCTCGGCCAGCTGGACGAAGGCGAAGGCGAAGCAGTTGGCGATGCTCGCGATGGCGGGACCAAGTTCCTCCACCACGGCGTCCGCCGCCGCGTGGCCGCTTGCGTCGGCGGGCAGGTGGATGCGGGGCAGGGTCTCCACCAGCAGCGCGGACACCGCACCCGTCAACGAGGCCTGCCGGTCCGGGTGTTCTCGCACCTGCCGGCGCATCTCCAGTGCCTCGGTGAGGATCCCGACGACGTTCTGCATGACCTCGCGCTGTTCCATGGGACCGCAGCGTATGCGCTCGACGGCACACGCCATGTGACTCAGGGCACAGGAACTCGGCACAGCGGAGCGGAGCGTTACGGGTGTGAGCGAAACAGAGACGGCGGAACCCGAGCGGGCGCGGATACGGGCCGGGGACCGGGCGGCCTTCGGGGAGTTGTACGACCGCTACGCGCGGACCGTGTACAACCACGCCCTGCGGCTGACCGGGAACTGGGCGGAGGCCGAGGAGGCGATGTCCGAGACCTTCCTGGCCGCCTGGCGGACCCGGGAGACGGTCGAGCCGGAGGGCGGCTCGCTGAAGCCCTGGCTGCTCGGGATCGCCACGCACAAGGCGTACAACGTCAACCGGGGTCTGCGGCGCAGGCTCGCCTTCCTGGCCCGCAGTCCCCAGCCGCGCCCGGTGGAGGACTTCGCCGAGGAGAGCGCCGGCCGGATCGACGACGCACGGCGGCTCGCGGCGGTGCACCGCGCCCTGGGCCGGCTCAGCCGCCAGGACCGTGAGGTGTTCGCGCTGTGCGTGTCGGCCGGCCTCGACTACCGGCAGGCCGCCGAGGCGCTGGGCGTCCCGGTCGGCACCGTGCGGTCGAGGCTGTCACGGGCCCGCGCCCGCCTCGCCCGGCTGAGCGCGGAGACGGAACCGCCCCCGGCTCACGGAGGGATGGACAGTGAGGCCGCACTCGCGGCCCTGTTCCTGAAGGAGGAGACCCGATGAACGAGGCCGAGGAACTGGCGGCCACGGCGGAGTGGGACCTCCCGCCGGAGCGTCACCGTCACTTCAAGGACGTACTGATGCAGCGCATCGACGACGACAAGCAACGTGCCGAACAGCCCTCCGTACGGCGCCGGTTCGCCCGCGCCGAGCGGCCTTCCCCTCGGCGCCGGTTCGCCCGGCCGGCCGTGCTCGTCCCGCTGGTCTCCGCGGCACTGGCAGGGGCCCTGCTCACCACGCTCACGACCGGCGGGCCCACCCCCGCCGCGGAGACCCCCAGCGCCTCCGTCACCCTCCACCGCATCGCGACGGCCGCCATGGCGAGCGACGGGATCCGGGTGCGGGACGACCAGTTCGTGTACGTCAGGACGCTGGACCGCTCGAACAAGGGGAGTTTCACCGGGCCGGTCGAGCTCGGCGCGCTGCACACGGAGGAGCGCTGGACCGCCCAGGACCCCGGCCCGCTGCGGGTCACCGGCTGGCTCCGGTCCAGCGGCAAGGACGCGATCATGCCCGGCCGAGTGCTCCCGATGGAGACCACCGAGCCCGTCCCGGCGGGCGTGTACCACCCCACCTACCGGTGGCTGGCCTCGCTGCCCACCGACCCCGACGCCCTGCTCTCCAGGCTGTACAAGGAGGCCAGGCCGGTCGAGGGCGAGTCCCGGGACCAGGCGGTCTTCTCCCTGATCGGCGACCTGATCAGCGGCGCGGTCATGCCGCCCGCCACCATGGCCGCCTTCTACCAGGTGGCCGCGCGACTGCCCGGGGTGCGGGAGATCCCCGACGCCGTCGACGCGGCGGGCCGGCACGGCATCGCGATCACCCTCGACGACACCGGCTTCGCCACCCGCGAGGAGTGGATCTTCGACAGGAAGTCACTCACCCTGCTCGGCTCCCGCTTCTACCTCACCGACCCGGACCGGGGCATCACGACCGAGACCCTGGCCGGCACGAGTGCCGTGATGGAGACGGCGGTCGTCGACAGCAAGGGCGAGGTGCCCGCCCGGGCCGCCTCCCGCTGACGGCCCGCTGACGCCCCCTGGAGCACAATTGCGGACATGAGCATCGTCAAGATCAACGTACTCACGGTCCCCGAGGAGCAGCGCGAGACGCTGGAGAAGCGGTTCGCCGCCCGGGCGGGGAGCGTGGAGAACTCGGACGGGTTCGAGTGGTTCGAGCTGCTGCGGCCGGTCGAGGGCACCGACACCTACCTCGTCTACACGCGCTGGCGGGACGAGGAGTCGTTCCAGAAGTGGATGTCGGGCATGGCGCAGGCCTCGCACGGGAGCGGCGGTGAGGGGGAGCGTGGGGAGCGCCCCAGGCCGGCCGCGTCCGGCGCCACGCTGTGGAGTTTCGAGGTGGTCCAGCAGGCCGCGCCCAAGTAGGGGTGGGCGAAGGGGACCCCGGCTTTCGCGCCGGGGTCCCTTCCGCGCTCTACAGCGTGACCGGCTTGCCCCCGAAGGTCACCACCAGGCTGCCGTTCGAGGCGAAGGACCAGCCCAGGGCGCCGGAGTACGCGGCGCAGCGGGACCCGTTCGTGCCGGACCAGAACTGGTTCGAGCTGTCGGCGTCACCCACGTACCGGTCGTTGCCCCCGCTGTTGCACGAGGTGTTGGAGCGGAAGACCGAGGTGCCCTTCTCGAAGTTGAAGTTGCGCTCGGTGTTGGCGACGGAGACGTTGCTCGTGATCGTCATCGAGCCGGGGTTGCTGTTGTAGGTGAACCCGTGGTGGCCGTTGCCGTAGGCGAGCGCGTGCCGGACCACGTGGTTCACCGCGATGTCGTCGCCGCCGAGCTTGTAGCCGTTGCGGTCGCCGTTGCCGGACTGCGAGCCGTCGCTGAGGGTGCCGTTGCCGTAGGACAGGGAGTACTCGATGGTCACCGGGCCGATCGGGCCGGTGTCGGTCTTGGTGTAGAGGTCCCAGCCGTCGTCGATGTTGTGGTGCGAGACGGCGTACCGGAAGACGTTGCCGGTGCCCGTGGTCAGCTTCGCGGCGAAGCCGTCCGCGTCCTCGCCGTCGGAGTCGGCGTTGTCGTGCGACTCGGCGCTCAGGATCAGGTTGTCCGACGGCCACTGGCTCGCCGGGGTGGTGGAGGCGATCCGGCCGAGCTGGAGCCCGGTGTCCCGGTTGAAGCGGGTCACGGTGCGCTCGACGACGTTGTCGCTGCCGCCGACGTAGATGCCGTTGTCCCCGGCCCGCTCGACGACCAGGCCGTAGAGCTTCCAGTAGTCGGCGTTGAGCTGGATGCCGCGGTTGGCGGAACTCTCGCTCTGTGCGGCGAAGTTGAGCACCGGTGTCTCGCCCGGGTAGGCGGAGAGCGTGGTGCGGGCGGCCGCGGTGCCGTTCTTGCCGGCCGGGATGGTCACCGTCGAGGAGTAGGCGTACGTCCCCCCGCGCAGGTAGATCGTGCCGCCTGCGGAGATACGGCTGATGGCCGAGGTGAGGGTGGTCGGGGCGGTCACTGTGCCGGCCGCGCTGTCGGTGCCGTTCGGGGCCACGTACAGGGCGCTGCTGGACGGCGGGGTCGTCGTCCCTGAGGTCTCGGCGTCCAGGTAGTCGACGTTGGGCAGGCCGCCCGCGGTCGTCGGGTCGAGCCGGACCGTGTTGCCGCCCGCGGTCACCGGGACGGTGAGCGTCTTGGTGGTCCAGCCGGTCCAGGTGCCGGTGGACTCGAAGGAGGCCGAGGCGACCGTCGAGCCGTTCACGATGATGTCCGCGGTGCGGGCGGTGGTGGTGCCGTTGGCGAAGCGGACGCTCAGGGTCGCCGTGCCCGTTGCGGGTGCGGACACGGTGAACTGGGCGTAGGCGCCGGTGACGTTGGTGCCGTTGCAGAATCCGCTGCCGGAGTAGCCGGGGTACTCGGTCTCGACGGCTCCGGTGCAGATGGAGGGGGAGGTCTCGGCCTCGTACCGGGTCGGGGCGGCTTGCGCGGTGGTGCCGGACAGGGCGACGAGTGTGCCGGCGAGGAGGCCGACGGAGGGGATGAGGGGTCTCAGGCGCATCGTTCGTCTCCATGGGGTGTGGTGACGGGGGGCACGTTTTTCCGCGGACGTTCTGCGGGCGTTCTGCGGGCGTTCTGCGGACGCCCTTGGGACGGTAAGCGCTTGCCATGGTCGCGTCAACGGCTGTGTATGTGATTGCTGTTCACACATACGAATTGGATACGGTGGGCGGCATGACGCTCTTCGTGAAGATCTGCGGCCTGAGGACCGAGCAGGACGTCGACACGGCCGTCGAGGCCGGCGCCGACGCCATCGGGTTCGTGTTCTCCGACAGCCCGCGCCGCATCGACCCCGCGACGGCCGCCCGGCTGACCGCCCGGATCCCGGAGAACGTCCTGACGGTGGGGGTGTTCCGCCGCGAGCCCCTGGAGTACGTGCGCTCCGTGGCCACCGAGTCGGGCGTCGGGGCCGTCCAGCTGCACGGCCCCGAGGACCGTGACTACTACGCCTCCCTGGCGACCGGCGGCTGGACCCTGATCCGCGCCGCCGCCTTCGGCGACTCCGTCCCGCGCTGCGGGGAGTTCGGCGAGGACATGCTGCTCCTGGACGCCCCGGTGCCGGGCTCGGGCATCGCCTGGGACTGGTCCAGCAAGCAGGTGGCGGGCGCGGGCGAGAAGTGGCTGCTCGCCGGGGGCCTCACGCCGGAGAACGTCCGCGAGGCGGTCGACGTCACCCGCCCGTGGGGCGTCGACGTCTCCAGCGGCGTGGAGGCGAGCCGGGGCGTCAAGGACCCGGCCCTGATCACGGCGTTCGTGGAGGCGGCCCGCGCGGGAGCGCCCGCCGTCGGCCGGGTGGACTGACGACGGGCGCTCAGGTAGGGCTTTCAGGGGCGCGGGGCTGTGTCTATTTGCGGCTACCGCCGCGCGGGCGCGACCAGCCACGACGGTGCGGCAGACGGAATGTGACCCGTCGTGGCACTACTTCCCCCTCACCGGTACGAAAGCCAACGCATCCCAGGCGATCGACGCATCCCCCGTCCCGTCAGCCGTGGCCGAGCTCAGCGACACACTCGGCGTCCCCGTGAACGCGTACGACCCCAGCGACACCCAGGCGTTCTTGCCACCCGTGTCCTGCGAGATCGTCTTCTCCACGACCGTCCCGTCCCCGAGATCGATCCGGTACGTCGCCGACGGCGTGTTCGCCTCGTGGTCCGGCAGATGCACCATGACCTCCGCCGACCCGATCACCTTCCGGTCCGGCGTCCAGGTGCCCGTGACCACCGAGTCCGTGTACGACGGCACCCGCGTGTGGGTCAGCCAGAAGTGCCCACCGAACCCGGCCCCCAGCTGATGGAAGTCGATCTTCGAGGGATAGACGGTCGCTCCGTTCTGCTGCGCGGACCCGAAGGTGAACGTCAGCGTGCCCCGGCTGGTCCAGTTCCGCTTGCCCGCGCAGGGGTTGGCGGATCCGACCCGGAACTTCACCGTGTTCGGCACGTCGTCCACGATGAGGGCGTTCGCAGGGAGCGTGGAGGTGCAGGCCGCCGGGTGCGGGGCGGCGACCTTCGGCTCGGGGTCGCCCGCCGCGTACTTCAGCACCTCGGTGCCGCAGGTCGCCGTGCAGTCGGTCCAGCTCACCGGCTGGTGCCACCAGCACTTGAAGTCGTCCCGCTGGCACGGGCCTTCGGGCTGGCTGGAGCCCGCGACCTTGCGGGGCTTGGTGATGTCGCAGTCGTTGGCGGTGGGCTTGCAGAACGTGTCGTGCGCGGGCTCCGCGGCAGGCGCCCCGGAAGGCCACTCACCGACGGTGAACGCCCTGACGGTCGCCCCGGTCGCCGGGTCCGTCTTCTGCTGGGAGTAGGCGGCCCAGCCGAGCACCCGCTCCGGGTACGTCCACAGGTTGGGGGTGCGGGCGTCGTCGTAGCCGGACGACAGGAACATCTTCCGGTCGGCCGGGTAGAGGCCGTTGGCCGGGTTGTTGAACCAGCCGAGGCCCCACGGGGCGCTCGCGTCCGTCGAACTCGGCAGGTTCAGGCCGCTGTTGTAGGCCCACAGCGCGAGCCACCAGTTCTCCAGGTGCTTCGGGTCGCCGCCGTTGACGAGCAGGCCCCTGTCGTGGAGCTGGTTCCACTTGTCCTGGAGGATCTGGAGACCGGCGGCGATGTTGGCCGCGTAGTCCACGGTGAGCGCCTGCTGCTGCTCGGCGGTGTAGGTGGTGTCCGCCTTGGCCATGCCGCTGGTCACCTGCGAGATGCCGTAACCGCAGTCGGCCGCAGCCCAGTTGACGGTGTGGACGCTGCCGGCGTTGCCGTAGTAGCCGCCCTGGATGAAGTTGCTGCTCTCTCCGGCGGCCGCCCGGGAGCTGGCCTGGAGCAGGTTGGACTCCTGGGAGAGCACCCCGAGCATGATCTGCGCGGGCACCCGGCCGCCGCCCTTGAGCGGGGTCGAGGGGAACAGGCCCTGCGGGGTGTACGACGGGAGCTCGCTGCCGTTCCAGCCGCTGCGCCGGCGCACGTCGAGCTTTCCCTGCACGGCGAGGTCCGTCGCCCACTCGGCCTGCGCGGTCGAGGGCTGGAGCGACTGGAGCTTCGGGTCGTTGCGGGTGACGGCGCAGGCGCGGTCGGGGTCGGTGGTGGAGGTCGCCGGGTCGGTGTCGGCGCTCTCCGGGTCGACGCTGTCGGTGTGCACGCCGTCGGACAGGGCCGGGGACTGCTCGGCGCCCTGGGCCGCCGCCTTGGGCACGACCTTGAATCCGACGCTGCTGTCGCTGCCGGGCAGCACCGCGTCGATGCCGACCGGCGGCGCGACGTCCGCGGCCGACTTCCGGCCGCCTGCCGCCTCGGTGCCGTTGCCGACGGAGGTCAGCGCGAGCGAGCCGGTGGTGGAGACCTCGGCGGAGGCGGGCACGTCCAGCGTCCGCCAGCTCTTCGGCAGCGCGGAGTGCTCGACGGCGTCCTCGGCGTCCCGGCCGGTGACGAAGACGCGGCCGCCGCTGCCGTGCACCGCGAGGGAGCCCAGCGCGCCGGCGCCGAGGAGCCGGTCGGAGCCCGCGGAGGTGACCCGGCGCACCTGCACCTGCTTGCCGTCGGGCACCTGGTAGGCGAGCCCCTGGTGTGCGTCCGGCACCAGCCGGAACGGCGTACCACCGGTCTTGGCGAGGGTGCTGGTGCCGCCCTTGGCGTCCACCGAGACTACGGCGTCGCCCCGGGCGGCCGCGATCTCGTTCCCGAAGGGCACGGCGGAGGTGAGCTGACCGGCGACGGTCTGCTGCCGGACCAGCTTCGCCCGTGCCGTGTCGACGGTGAGCAGCTCGGTGTCGTCGCCCTGCGGCCGGGTCAGGACGGCCTGTTCGCCGTCGCCGCAGCCGGGGTTGAAGTAGGCGAGGGAGACCAGCTCGGGCAGTTTGGTCACACGGCCGTCCGCGAGGTCGACCACGGCGGCGAACGCGCCCTGCTGGAAGCCCTGTTGGTCGTTGACGGCCTGCCGGGGCGCGTAGACCACGACGGCCCGGTCCCCGGAGCCGGTCACACACGTCTGGCCGATCCACTGGTCGGTGTCGACGCCCGGCTCGGACAGGGTGGCCGCGGTGTGCCACCGGTAGGCGTCCGCCGCGTCGGCGACCAGGACGTGCAGTCCGGTGGCGTCACCGTCGTAGGTGACGATCCGGTCGCCGGACTTCTGCCAGCCGGAGGGGAGTTGCGAGGTGTCGGTGACGCGGTCCGTCGGGGCCGGCGCCGGGTCGGAGGGGCTGGTCAGGGCCGCGGACGCGAGAGGGGCGACGAGGGCCAGTGCCGCCACGGACACACCGGAAGCCGCGAGTATTCGCCCGCGCCGGTTCTTCGGCACCCAGCGGTGCCTGCCTCCTGGATATTCACGAATGGTGCGCAAGGAATTCCGCCTGGATTCATTTGTGAAGGTCGATACCGGCCGTGCGTTCCCCCAGGCCAGTGACGCGGAAGGTACCAGTCCGGTATGGCCGCACTGGGTGACGCGGGCGATCTACCGACCGGTATCCACGAAACGTCCACGGAATGAAAACAGCAAATTTCCTTTCCTTGCCGTCCCTTTGGACGTGGCATCTCGGCCCGGTCGTGTCAGTGCCTCGCCGCATACTGACGCCCATGCAGATGACGGAGCACGCACTCACACAGGCCTGGCGCCGGACAGTCGCAGGTTCTGAACTGCTCGACGACGCCATGCTCCCGCCCACCGGCACCTCACGCGACCAGTACACGCAGCGTGTGGGCGATCCCGGTGGCCTCTTCCTCGTCCTGGACGAAGACGGCACCGTGCGCGGCTACCGCAGCCCCTACCAGGAGATCTTCGCCACCCAGGACCTCGACCAGGCGCTGTACTTCGTCGCGGAGGAAGCGGTTCGTCGTCTCGCCGAGCACATCGTGGCTCACACTCCGGGCCAGGGCCCGGTCACCAACCTCGTCACCGGACAGGCCCAGTTGCTGGACCGGATCAACCCCGCTTGGGGAAGCAGATTCCGCAGCGGCGGCGTGGACGGTCCGCAGACGGTACAGCCGTGCGAGCGCGACCCGTTGGAACGCCTTGCCTGGATCGCCGGTACATGGCGCGAGCAGGACCCCTACACCCACCTGGCCTTCTTCCGCGGCGAGGGCGTCAGCGCCGAACAGATAGCCCTGCTCCACGGGGCGAACCCCGATCAGGTCGCCGCTGGGACACGTCTGTCGGACCTGCGCAGCCACGCCGGCGCCGGCCGCGACCACTGGGACATCGCCTGGGAGAGTTGCTGCTTCGGGCAGGAGGGCGACTGGGCGTTCCTGATGTACCACGAGACACCAGCCGGCATCCGGGCCGACAGCGCGGCTCTCTCCCGGCTCGGAGTCACCGAGACCGTGCGGCTGAGCGCCACCGCCGCCAAGGCCATCTACACCTTCGACTACGTGCGCGACGGCCGCCGCATCGACGACGACTGGGGTGTCCTGGAACTGATCTGGTACGAGCGGGGCCGCGCCCCCTACTACCGCGGCGGTGGGCTCGACTTCCTCAACCGGGCCATACGCCGCGCCGAACTGGATCACCCCGAGCTGACCGGCGAGTTCGAGTTGTACTTCCACGCGTTGGACACCGCACTCGGCCTTCAACTGCCCCGGCAGGACATCCAGGAGGAATCGGTCCGGGCCGCACAGTGGGCACGCGGCAAGGGCTGACGGCATCCTCTCTCGCATGCCCGGGCGGCGGGCCGGAGGGTGCGACTGCCCCCGCCCGTGACATAGCGGGCGGGGGCAGCAGGTCCGGACGGTCAGCGCAGTGAACCGATCCGGTCCACCCGCTCGTTCACCCCCTCGCGGAGTTCCTTCAGGGTCGTGCCCGGCGGGGCCACCGTGGGCTCCGACGACGGCGGCTGGGTCTCGTCCGAGCACCTCGCCCCGCGGGACGGGACCTTCAGGTTCACGAGGTAGTCCGTGATCTGGTCCGTCGCGCAGACGCTGCGGTTGAACGCCGTGTGGCCCTCGGCCTCGAAGGTGAGGAGACGGCCGTTGTCGAGCTCACGGGAGAGGGCCACCGCGTCCTGGTACGGGGTGTCCGGGTCGCCGGTGTTGCCGATGACGAGGATCGGCGCGGAGCCCTTCGCGTGGAAGGTGCCGGCGTAGCGGCTGGTGTGCTCGCCCTTCCACTGGACGCAGGCCGTGGCGTGCTGGTGGTCGTAGGTCGGCGGGCCGTACGCCATGGCCGGGCCCAGCAGCGGCGCCAGCCGGGCGTTGGTGGTGACCTCGCGCTTCAGCAGCGCCGGGTCGCCCGGGTACTTCTTGTCGACGCACTCGACCACGACGTTCGGGTTGAGGAAGTCGAAGCTCGCCGGGGACGGCGGCCGCAGCAGGAACGACGTGTTGTCGCGTAGCTGCGCCTTGCGCAGGGCCTCCCCGAAGGACGGCCAGATGACCTTGCCCTCGTTGATGTTGAACATCAGCCGGTAGACGAGGGTGTAGCCGTTGGCCTGGCCCCCGTTGGCGGTGGGCACCGGGTTGGCGTCCAAGTCGGCCTTCAGCTTCTCGAACGCCCCGCGCGGGTCGCCGTCACCGAAACCGCAGGTCGACTGGTTCGCCTTGCACCAGTCCAGGAAGCGGCCCATCGCCCCGTCCAGGGCGAGGTACTGCGGCCGGTCGTAGGCGTAGGGCCGGCTGGTGTAGTGCTCCGGGTCGTACGCCCCGTCCAGCGCGAGCGCCCGCACCCGCTTCGGGAACATCGCGGCGTAGACCGTACCGATGTAGGAGCCGAACGACCGGCCGTAGTAGGTCAGTTGCTTCTCTCCGAGGGCCTGGCGCAGCAGGTCGATGTCCCGGGCGACGTACTGGGTGCCGACGTACGGCAGCAGGTCGCCCGCGTTGTCCTGGCAGGCCTGGTCGAAGTCGGCGGCCTGTCGCACCGCCGGTTCGTAGGCGTCGGGGCCGGGGACGCCCTTGGCGGCGGTCACGGCCCGGGTGTAGGCCGGGTCGTCCCAGCACACCACCTGGGAGCTGCGGCCGACGCCGCGCACGTCGTAGCCGAAGACGTCGAAGTCCTCGCGCAGGGCGGTCGGCAGGTCGTCGTAGTTGTTGCGCACGAAGTCCACGCCGGAGTTGCCCGGACCGCCCGGCTGGAGGAACAGCGTGCCCTTGCGCTGGGACGGGTCGGCCGCCTTCTTGCGGATGACGGCGAGGGTGAGGGTCCTGCCCTGCGGCTCCCGGTAGTCCAGGGGCACCTGGGCGTTCGCGCACTCGAACCCGCCCTGGCAGTCGGACCAGGCGAGGGCCGGCACGGGCGGGGCGGACGGGGCGGTCGGAGTGGCCGGAGCGGCTGACGCCGAGGCCACGGCCCCGGTCCAGGCCACGGCGAGCGCGCTCACCGCTGCTCCGGTGAGTCTGAGTCGTCTGAACTTCACTGTTTTTGTTCCCCCTTGGGCTGGTCAGGCCTCAGTGAATCGGTTGTCCCACCGACGAATCGGTTCTCTCACAGAGGACACACAGCAAATCCCGCCGCGCGGTTCCCGCATGGTCCGCGCCGTCCGCCCGTCGTCCTGCGGGCCTACTCCACGGCCGCCGCCTACTGCGTACCGAGTAGCAGGGATGTCGGCAGGCGCACGACGACACGGCGGGTCTCGTCCGACGAGGCTGGACGGACTGTTCGACATCAGGACTGTTCGGCATCAGATGTGGAGACCCTCGCCGTGGCTGAATTCCTTTACCGCGTGGGCCGCCTGGCCTTCCGGCGACGCTGGTACGTCGCCCTGGTCTGGGCGGCCGTCCTGGCCGCCGTCGGGCTGGGCGCCCTGAAGGCGCCGGGCGCGGCCGACGAGGGCTTCTCCATGCCGGGCATCGAGTCCCAGAAGGCGTTCGACCTCATGGAGGAGCGCTTCCCGGGCGCCAGCGCGGACGGCGCGACCGCCCGGGTCGTCTTCGTCGCGCCGAAGGGCGAGAAGGTCACCGCGGCCGGCCACCGGAAGGCCGTCGAGAGCGCGGTCGCCGACCTGGCCGACGGCTCGCAGGTCGCGTCCGCCGTCGACCCCTTCCAGGCGAAGGCGGTGAGCAAGGACGGCACGACGGCGTACGCCACCGTCACCTACAAGGTCGCCTCCAGCGACCTCACCGAGGCGAGCAAGGCCCAGCTGGTCAAGGCCCTCGACACGGCCCGGGACACCGGGCTGACCGTCGAGGCGGGCGGCACCGCCATGGACGACGGCGCCGGCGCGGGCGGCTCGGCCGAGGCGATCGGCATCGCGATCGCCGCCGTGGTCCTGCTCGTCACCTTCGGCTCCCTCGCCGCCGCCGGACTGCCCCTGCTGACCGCGATCGTCGGGGTCGGCGTCAGCATGGCCACGATCCTCGCCCTCTCCCACCCCCTCGGCCTGTCCACCACCACCGGCACCCTGGCGATGATGCTGGGCCTGGCCGTCGGCATCGACTACGCCCTGTTCGTCGTCTCCCGCTACCGCGAGGAACGCGCCAAGGGCAGGGAACCCGGGGAGGCGACGGCCCTCGCGGTCGGTACGGCGGGCTCCGCGGTCGTCTTCGCCGGGCTCACCGTCGTCATCGCCCTCGCCGGACTCACCGTCGTCGGCATCCCGATGCTCACCAAGATGGGGCTGGCCGCGGCGGGCGCGGTCGTCGTGGGCGTCCTCGTCGCGCTGACCCTGGTCCCGGCGTTCCTCGGCTTCTGGCCGAACGCGGTACTGCGCCGCAAGGACCGCAGGAGGGGCCGTATCGAGGAGGAGGCCAAGGACAACGGCGGCACCCGGTGGGCCAGGTTCGTGCTGCGCCGCCCGCTGCCGGTACTGATCCTCGGCGTGGTCGGCCTCGGTGCCCTCGCCGTGCCGATGACCTCCCTCCAGCTGGGCATGCCCGGTGACGAGGCCAAGTCCACCTCCACCACCCAGCGCCGCGCCTA
The DNA here is from genome assembly GCF_000383655.1 of Streptomyces sp. 351MFTsu5.1. NCBI lineage: Bacteria > Bacillati > Actinomycetota > Actinomycetes > Kitasatosporales > Streptomycetaceae > Streptomyces > Streptomyces sp. 351MFTsu5.1. The sequence goes on from NZ_KB911776.1 coordinate 469,447, forward strand.
CGACGCGCTCGCCGAGGGCTTCGGCCCCGGCTTCAACGGCCCGCTGACCGTCGTCGTGGACGCGAAGGGCGACGCCGACGCCAAGGCCGCGGTCTCGACGATCTCCCGGAAGATCGGCTCGACCGAGGGGGTCGTGTCGGTGTCCCCGGCCCGCTTCAACGAGACCGGTGACACCGCCGTCTTCTCGGCGGTGCCGTCCACCGCGCCCACCAGCGAGAAGACCAAGGACCTCGTCACCACCATCCGCGACGCGCGCCCGGCCCTGGAGTCCGGCACCGGCGCGACCTTCGAGGTCACCGGCAGCACCGCGCTGAACATCGACATCGCCGAGAAGGTCCAGTCCGCTCTCGTGCCGTACCTGATCGTGGTGGTGGGCCTCGCGATCGTGCTGCTGCTCGTCGTCTTCCGCTCGCTGCTGGTCCCGCTGAAGGCGGCCCTCGGCTTCCTGCTCTCCATCCTGGCCTCCCTCGGCGCGGTCGTCCTGGTCTTCCAGGAGGGCCACGGCGCCTCCCTGCTGGGCGTGGAGACCACCGGCCCGATCATGAGCCTCATGCCGATCTTCCTGGTGGGCATCGTCTTCGGCCTCGCCATGGACTACGAGGTCTTCCTCGTCTCCCGGATGCGTGAGGCGTACGTCCACGGCGAGACGCCCGCCCAGGCGGTGACCTCCGGATTCCGGCACAGCGCCCGGGTGGTCACGGCCGCCGCGCTGATCATGATCGCGGTGTTCGCCGGGTTCATGGGCGAGAGCGACTCCATGATCAAGATGATCGGGTTCGGGCTCGCCTCCGCCGTCCTGCTCGACGCGTTCGTGGTCCGGATGGCCATCGTCCCGGCCGTGCTCGCCCTGCTCGGCCACAGGGCCTGGTGGCTGCCGGCCTGGCTGGACCGGATCCTGCCCCGGGTGGACGTCGAGGGCGAGGCCCTCACCCGGGCCGCCGACACCCCCGCCCCTGCCCCCGCCGCCTCCCCCTCCGCCGACCAGGATGCGGTCCGCGTCTGACCCCGCCCCCACCAGGGCCGGATCTGACCCCCCACCCCCACCAGGGCCGGGTCTGACCCCGCCCCCACCAGGGCCGCCCGTGTCGTACGGCACGGGCGGCCCGTTTCGCTCACCATGGGACCCGAGCCCACGCACCGGAGAACACGATGATCACGAGCATGGAGCGGCGCTACGCGGACCGCCTGGAGGGACTGTCGGACCGCCACCCCTTCCTCGTCGACCTGGCGCTCGTCGTCACGCTGCTGGGGTGCGCGACCCTCGGCGCCTCGCTGACCCTGCCCGGTGCCACCCCACCCGACGACGACGGCCTGGCCGTGGTCCTCATGGGCGTGTCCTGTCTCGCCCTGCTCAAGCACCGCACCCACCCGCGCACCGCCGTCGTCGTCAACGCCGTCTGCGCCGTGGCCGTGATCACGCAGGGGTACCTTCTGACCCCCCTGCTGCTGAGTCCCGTCATGGCGTCGCTGTACTGGCTGGCCACCCTCACCGAGCGCGCCACCGTCCGCGTCTACGGCTTCGCGACCACGGGAGCGCTCACGGTCGCCGCCGCGCTCTCCGACTCCATGGACCATGTGTCGCTGCTCCTGCGGACCATCGGCCCGGTCTTCTGGCTGATGCTGCCGCTCGCCGCCGGCACCATGACCCGGCTGCGGCGCGCCTACCTGGCGGCCACCCAGGCCCGCGCCGAGCACGCCGAGCGCACCCGGGAGGAGGAGGCGCGGCTGCGGGTCACCGAGGAACGCATGCGGATCGCCAGGGAGTTGCACGACGTGGTGGCCCACCACCTGGCCCTCGCCAACGCCCAGGCCGGCACCGCCGAGCACCTCGCGCTGACCAACCCCCCGCAGACCAAGCGGATCCTGCACGACCTCACCGGCACGACCTCCTCCGCACTGCGCGAACTCAAGGCCACGCTGGGCCTGTTGCGGCAGAACGACGACGACGGCTCTGCCCCGCTGGAACCGGCCCCCGGCCTCGCCCGGCTGCCCGAACTGGTCTCCTCGTGCGCCTCCGCGGGGATCACGGTCACCGTCACCACGGAGGGGGAGCCGCAGCCGCTCTCCCCGGGCGTGGACCTGACCGCGTTCCGGATCGTGCAGGAGGCGCTCACCAACGTCACCAAGCACGCGGCGACGCAGCGCGCGCACGTCCGGTTCGCCTACGCGGGCAGCCGCCTCCTCATCACGGTCACGGACGAGGGAGCGCGCATCGCGTCCGGCCCCGAGCCCGCGAAGGGCTTCGGCGTCATCGGGATGCGCGAACGCGCCCAGTCCGTCGGGGGCGAACTGAGGGCGGGGCCGCGCCCGGAGGGGGGCTTCGAGGTCAGTACGGCACTGCCGTTGCAGCCGGCGGTGCGCGGGGAGGGCGACGCGTGACGTTCGGAGGCCATCGGGGATTCACCCGGAGGTCGCCGGGCCCCCGCCCGGTGCCCGTACTGTGACCGGCATGGCTGCTGACGTGGATCTCGACCGGGCACTGGAGGTCGCGACCGGGCTCGCGGCCTGGGCGTCGGAGGCGATCAGGCGGCCCCGCGACCCGGGTGCCGAGGTGCGGGAGAAGGACGGCCCCGCGGACATCGTGACCGCGACCGACGAGGCGGTGGAGACCCGGGTCCGCGAGGTGCTCGGGCGGGCCTTCCCCGGTCACGGGATCGTCGGTGAGGAGTACGGCCCGAAGGAGGGCTCGGCCGGTGCCCCGCACTGGGTGGTCGACCCGGTCGACGGCACCACCAACTACGCCCACGGCCTGGGCTGGTGCTCCTTCTCGCTGGGTCTGGCCGCCGCCGACGGCACCCCGCTGCTCGGGGTGGTCGCGGATCCCTGGCGGGGCGAGACGTTCACGGCGGTCCGGGGGCGCGGGGCGTACCTGAACGGCACCCGGACGTACGCGGCCGCCCACACCACCCTCACCGGCCATGTCTTCCTCACCGAATGGGCGGCGCACGCCCACTGGCCCGGACTGGACACCCTCCTGACCCGGCTCGCCGAACGGCACTGCACGGCACGGGTGATGGGCTCTACGGCACTCTCCCTGGCCCAGGTCGCGGCGGGCCGGGCGACGGCGGCGGCGATCGGCGCCTTCCACGCGATCGACGGCCTCCCTTCCCTGCTCATCGCCCGCGAGGCGGGAGCGGTGGCGGTCCCCGAACTCCCCTCCCACAACCAGCCGTTGCTCCTCGTGGCCCCGGCCGCGGCCGAGGAGACGACGGAGCTGTGGCATGCGTCGGGGGCGGCGGCCGGCTGACGGGACCGGCGGCGGGCATCGCCGAAGGCGAGGGGCTCCCGACGAGCGACGGACACGGACGAGGGCGACCGGCTTCCGGTGAGGGTTGGGCCGGGCCAAGGAATCGCGGGCTTCGGCAGATGGCGGAGCGGTCACCGGGCGACTGCCCTACGGCCGTGGCGTGCAACCGGCTTCCGGCAGCCTCGAGTGAGAAACCTGCGGCCCCGGTACCGCCGGTCGGCACACTCCGCCGGCCGGGCGGCAGGCCCAGCGGGCACGACGGCAGCGGGGCCGCGCAGAAGTCGTCGTAGTGCTTGAGCCGTTTGCCACCGCCTCGGGGGGTCGGCGGCGGATGACGAGGTCCTGGTCGAGATCTGACCAGGAGATGGCCGTCAGGGAGGTATCAACCGGCTGACCGGAGCACATACTTCAGCAAGCGGGAGGGTCCCGGGGCACTCTGACGGGGAGCGGCTGATGCATGCCGACGGTGCGGGGCTGGGCAAGGTCGAGGTGCGGCTGAAGTGGGACCCCAGTCCCTACGGGGAGCCGGCCCGGCACCTCGACATCATCGCCGCGACCTATCCGGCGGCCGATCCCTACGGCCGCCCCGAGTACGTCGTCTACCACGAGAACCGCGCCCCGGACGGCACCATCAACATGACCCGGCACAGCGAGAACGGTCTCGGCCTCGGCTATGTCGAGGTGCTCCAGCTGGAGTTCGAGCGGATGGTGTCCGCCTACGGGCGGGTCGTCGTCGGGGTCGCCATCCACCAGGACGGCGGCCCCCGCACCTTCGGCGACCTCACCCACTGCGGGGTGCTCGTCGTCGAGGGCTACCGCAGGCTGCTGGCCGACGACTTCGCCGGTGTCGCCGACGCCACCGCCGCCACGATCGCGGAGTTCACCCGTGACGGCACCGGCGCCTGGCACTTCGGAGAACTGATCCGGGGCTTCGACAGCAGCCCGACGGGATTCATGGCGGAGATGGGCAGCGTACGGCGGTGAGCTGTCAGGACGACGGGTTCAGCACGACCTTCGCCGAGTTGTTCCCGACCCGCGGGTCGAAGGCGAAGGCCGGACTGCCGTCGTAGGGACGGACGGTGACCCGGCCGGTCGCGTCGGGGACGACCTGGTCCACCCGCAGCCGGAACGGGAAGTCGGCCTTCAGGCCGGGGCTGGTCCAGGTCGGCAGGGTGCAGACGTAGTGGGGGACCGTGGGGTCGCCGGCGGCCGGCGCGGCCGTACGGCAGGTGCGGGGCACCGAGGTCGCGGTGGTGCCCGGCGGGAGGTAGTAGTCGATCGCCGGGACCGGGTCCCCGGAGGCCACGTCCGCGACCCAGGCCGGACCGCGGTTGACGAAACGGAACCCGGCGGCGACGGTGTCCCCGGCCGCGCCGCTCACCTCGGTGCCGTGCACGGCGAAGTCCGCGGTGTTGTCGGCGGTGATGTGCCAGGAGCGGCCGTTGTCGGAGGTGTCGAGGTCGGTGACGTCCCCGGCGGGCTCGACCTCGTAGTCGAACCGCTCGTACAGCGCGTGGCGGGTGACGGCGAGCCGCAGCGGCGCTGGCAGCTCCACGGTGGCGCCGGGCGCGACCTCGGTGTCGAAGGAGCAGGTCACGTACGTCATGGACGGGTACTGGCTGCCGCTGTCGTCCGGCCCGCTGTAGGTGCACTCGGGGTAGCGGGTGGCGACGTCGAGGCCGTACGTCGCCCACAGCTTCACGCTGAAGCCGCGGGCGGTCTCGTTGCCGGTGTTGGTGATGTCGAACGGCACGGTGAGACCGGTGCCGGGGGCGACGCCGGAGACGTCCTGCGGGGCGCTCACGCCGAGGTCGGGGCCGGAGCCGACGGTCACGAAGGTCTCCGTCGAGTACTCCGGGACGGAGAGCGTGCCGTCGGGGCCGCCGGTGGCGGTCGCGGAGTACTCGACCGTGCCCTGCGCGCCGACGGCGGCGCCGGGCGCGGCCCGCAGCTTCAGCTGGACCTGCGGGGTGTAGCGGACCGGCACGTCACCGGTGTCGCACACGGCGACGGTACCGGCGTCGTCCGGCACGCAGTCGGCGGGCCACTGCACCTCGGCGACCCCGGTGAGCCCGGAGACGTCGACGGTCAGGCGTCCGTCGGTCACGGTGTAGCCGGAGTTGTAGTGCTGGAGCCCGAGAGCCATGGACCGGTACGGGGCCGTACCCCCGCCGTCGGGGGCGGCGACGACGGCCTGCTCGTACGGCGCCTGGATCTCCAGCCCGTCGTTCGGATCCGAACCGTCGGCGAACGCGACCCCGCTCCCGAGCGCGGCGCCGACCAGCGCGCCGACCGCTCCCGCACACAGCGCACGTCGGACGGAGACAGAACTCATGACATCCCCCAGCTGGGACAGAAGAACCCCGGCCCGATGATCGGAACCGGCCGCCGACTGCGACCCCACCCACCCCCACAAGGTTGCCCCGCCCCTCCCCCTTCTTACCGACTTCTTGATCAACTCGACCCGGCCGTCGCGGTCACGGGTGCCAGCCTCCGGCCCTGTTCCGTGCCTTCTCCAGTTCCTCGTCGAGTGCCATGGCCGCCGTGACCAGGGCGAGGTGGGTGAACGCCTGTGGGAAGTTGCCGAGTTGCTCGCCCGAGGGGCCGATCTCCTCGGCGAACAGGCCGACATGGTTGGCGTAGGTGAGCATCTTGTCGAAGGCGTGGTGGGCCTGGTCCAGCCGGCCGCTGCGGGCGAGAGCCTCGACGTAGAAGAAGCTGCACAGGTTGAAGGTGCCCTCGGAGCCGCGCAGCCCGTCCGGGGACGCGGTCGGGTCGTAGCGGTAGACCAGGCTGTCGCTGACGAGTTCCTCGCCCATGGCGTCGAGCGTGCTCAGCCAGTCGGGGTCACGGGGCGAGACGAAACCCACCCGCGGCATCAGCAGCAGCGAGGCGTCGAGGACGTCGGTGTCGTAGTGCTGCACGAACGCCCGCCGCTTGTCGTGCCAGCCGCGTTCGACGATCTGGCGGAAGACGGCGTCCCGCGCGTCGGTCCAGCGGACGGTGTCGGCGGGCCGGGAGAACCTGGTGGCCGCGCGGACGCCCCGGTCGAAGGCCACCCAGGTCATCAGCCGGCTGTAGGTGAAGTCCTGACGCCCGCCCCGGGTCTCCCAGATCCCCTCGTCGGGCTGGTCCCAGTGGTCGGCCAGCCAGTCCAGCACCTCGCCCAGGGCGTGCCAGCCCCGGATCGCGCCGATGTCCCCGCCGACGATCAGCGCGTCGGACGCCTCGCCGTAGATGTCGAGCTGGAGCTGGTCGGCGGCCGCGTTGCCGGCCCGCACCGGGCGGGATCCCCGGTAGCCCTCCAGGTGGTCGAGGGTCTCCTCGGTCAGGTGGGGGTCGCCGTCGATCCGGTACATGATCTGCAGGGGGTCCGCCGAGGGCGGCCTGTCCGTCTCGATGCGTTCGCGCAGCCAACGGCGGAAGGCGTGCGCCTCCTCGTGGAAGCCCAGGTCGATCAGGGCGCGCACGGACAGCGAGGCGTCCCGGACCCAGGTGTAGCGGTAGTCCCAGTTGCGCTCCCCGCCGATCTGCTCGGGCAGGCCCATGGTGGCGGCGGCGATGGGCGCTCCGGTGGGGGCGTAGGTGAGCAGCTTGAGGGTGATCGCCGACCGGTTCACGATGTCCTGCCAGCGGCCCCGGTAGGTGCACGAGCGCAGCCACGACAGCCAGAAGGTGCGGCAGGTCTCCAGGGCGTCGGCGGCCTCCTCCAGGGTCGGGCGGGGCGGGGCCGGGTGCCCGCCGGGTGTGCTGGTGAGCACGACCGCCGCCGCCTGACCGGCGGAGAGGGTGAAGCGGGCGCTGATGTCGTTGCCGTCCTCGTGGAAGACGACCCCGTCGGTGGACTGGAGGTGCAGGTCGGTGCCCGGGCCGCGGAAGGCCGCGGAGTGCTCGTCGGGCCGCTCGAGGGTGTGCGGGGCGCGGCCGTAGTCGAAGCGCGGCTGACAGCTCAGCGCGAAGGGCAGACTGCCGCGTACGACCCGTACGACCCGCAGCAGCCGGTGGACGCCGGTCGGGGTGGAGGAGTCGTCCGGGACCATGAAGTCGGCCACCTCGCCGACCCCGCCGGGCGCCATGAACCGGGTCACCAGGACGGCCGTGTCGGACAGGTACAGCTGCCGGACGGTCATGCCGCCGTCGTCCGGGTACTCGGCGGCCAGCCGGCAGTGGCCTCCTCTCTCACCGTCCAGGAGGGAGGCGAAGACACTGGGCGAGTCGAAGCGGGGCGTGCACCACCAGTCGACGGTTCCGTCGGACGCCACGAGGGCGGCGGTCTGGAGATCGCCGACCATGCCGTGCTCCGCGATGGGCGGGTACCGGTTCACCTGATCTCCCTGTTCGGTCGGGGACGCCGCGACGATCCGGCGGCCGGCCGCCACGGACTCGCGCCCACCAAGCCTTCGGCACCGCTGGGACGGCCGCCTCACCCTCGGGGGGTGAAAGCAGCCCGGGGAGCCCGCGCGGGCCGCCGAGTCGGGGCTGTTGTCAGGGTGGTCGGGTCGTCCGGGGCGGGTCGCGGGGAGGGCGGGGAAATGTTCTCCTGGAAGGAGCCGCAGGAGAACACGCCGATGCGTCCCAGCCGGAGTTCCGCTCCCTTCGCCGGCCGGTCGGCCGCCCCGACCGGAACGGGTGGGGGACTGCTGCCCACGCGGGAACTCGCGGCCGCCTGGTCGCTGGTGGTCCTGATCGTGGTCCCCGCCTGGGTACTGACGATAGGTCAGGCCCGGGACATGGGGGTCGAGCCCGGCACGATGGGGATGGCCCTGCCGCTGTTCCTGCTGCTGTGGGCGACGATGATGGCGGCCATGATGCTGCCGTCCATGGCGCCGGTGGCCATCACCTGGGTCCGGGGCATCGGCCGGCAGTCCTCCGGCTGGGCCCGGACCGCCCGGACCGCCGAGTTCGCCACCGGATACCTGCTGGTGTGGACGGCGTCAGGGCTGCTCACCTACGCGGCGCTGGCCCTCACCGAGGGCCTGCTGGACGACCGCCCGACGGTCGGCCGCTGGATCGGCTCGGCTGCCTTCCTGCTCGCGGGCCTGTATCAGCTGGGCCCTTTGAAGTCCGTCTGCCTGCGGCACTGCCGTGACCCGCTGGGCCACCTGGTGCACTACTCCGGCTTCCGGGGACCCGCCCGCGACCTGTGGGTGGGCCTCCATCACGGCGCCTACTGCGTCGGCTGCTGCGCCGGCCTGATGGTGGTCCTCGTGCCGCTGGGCGTGATGAACGTGGCGGCGATGGCCGGGCTGGCCGTGGTCGTCTTCCTGGAGAAGCTGTGGTCCCGGGGTCCGCTGCTCGCCCGCGCCATGGGCGTCGTGTTCCTCGTGCTGGCGGTGCTCGCGCCGTTCCAGGACTGGCTGCTGCCGGGGCTGCGGGACTCGATGCCGTCGATGGACGACATGTGATCCCGGCGCCGGGTTCCGCACCGGCGGAACGAGGTGCAAGCTGGAAGGGAGACCGTCTCCCGATCCCGGGACCGGGCTCGGCACACACGGTCTCGCCACTCCGAGTGAGCCTCCTGGGCTCGGCAGGAGGGAAGCGAGATGACAGAACAGGCCACCACCGTGACGCGCTGGCATCTGACCGGCGACTGGTTCGATGTGTGCAACTGCGCCGTCCCCTGTCCGTGCACGTTCGCCCAGCCCCCGACCTACGGCCACTGCGAAGGCGTCCTGGTCTGGCACATCCGGGAAGGCGGCTACGGCGACGTGCGTCTCGACGGCCTCAACGTCCTGATGCTCGGCTCCTTCACGGGCAACGTCTGGGCGGGCGAGCACAGCGACCCCTACGCCGCCGTCTTCCTCGACGAACGCGCCGACGAACAGCAACGCGGTGCTCTCGGGGCCGTCTTCGGCGGCGAGGCGGGCGGCTGGCCGGCGCGGTTCGGACAGATGCTGCACCCCGAGATCCGCGGCATGGACGTCGCCCCCATCCACGTCGAGGTGGACGACGACCTCGCCACCTGGCGGGCCGAGATCCCCGGCCGTGTCACGGCGGCCGCCGAGGCGCTCACCGGCCCGACCAGCGCGGACGGCGCACGCGTCCAGGTCCACAACGCCCCGGGCGCCGAAGTCGGACCGGGCCAGGTCGCCACCTGGGGCCGGGCCACCGTCGACCGCGCGGACGCGTTCGGCTTCTCCTGGGACCGCTCCGGAAAGTCGAGCAAGCATTTCCCCTTCGACTGGACCGGCCCCGACTGACCCGCACAGCAGCCTGAGGGGGCCCGGCTACGCAGGGTCCGTGGCGAACAGGTCGAGGTGTCCGCACTTGGGGCAGCGGAACGCCACGATCTGGCGTCGGGGGCGGCCCATCCGCTTGGCGCCCCCGAAGATCCCCCGCTCCAACGCGCCCTCGATCCACCGCGCGTAGCCGCGAGAGTGCTCGCCGGCGTCCTCGATGAAGCCTTCCGACAGGCCGACGGTGCCGCAGTGCGTGCACGTGTGGTCATTCATCCCGCGAGTGTAGGAAACGGCGCCGGCCGGACAGGTGGTGGCCCTATGTCGTCGCCGTGGCCGGCACCGGTGTCGGTCGCGGTGCCTTCGTCCGGTGGGCCCTCCTCAGGAACGGCCTTTCGATGACGTAGTAGGAGAGCAGCGCCATCAGCAGCGTCAGCACGACCGTCGCCGCCAGGCGGCCCTCCTGGACGCCGAGGGAGGCGAGGAGCCGTACGACCGGGTAGTGCCACAGATAGACGCCGTAGCTGAGGTTGCGGCCCACCCAGGCGAGCGGGGTCATGGCCAGCAGGCGGGACAGAGCGGTCTCGGGCCGCAGTTCGAGCGCCGCGACCAGCGTGGCGGACAGGACCGCCACCACCAGGAAACCGACCGTGTAGTAGGCGGCCGTCCAGCGGCCGAGGTCCTCGGTCACCGGCACCTGCCAGGCGACGAGAGCCAGCAGCCCGAGCGCCGGCCAGGCCAGCCGTCCGGTCCAGGTGCGCAGGAGGGCCAGGCGGGGGTCGTCGGCCCGCAGCCGCGCCAGGGCCACGGCGACGAGGGCGCCGGCGAGCAGCTGGTCGGCGCGGGTGTCGGTGCCGTTGTAGATGCGGTGGGCCGCGTCGGGGTTCCACAGGACGCAGCGCCACAGCAGCGGCAGGACGCACAGGGCCGCGGTGCCCAGCAGGACGGTCCGGGCCCGGAACCTCCGCAGCAGGAAGATCAGGGCGAGCGGCCACAGGAAGTAGAACTGCTCCTCCACCCCGAGCGACCAGGTGTGCGCGAGCGGCGCGGTGAGGTCGGAGTAGGGGCCGGACTCCATGGCCCGTACGACGTTGGTGAGGAAGGCCGCCGACAGGCCCGCGGCCTCCAGCGAACCCTCGAAGCCCCACAGCGAGGTGGTCGTGCCGAGCACCGCGCAGACCGCGCACACGGCCAGCATCGCGGGCACAAGGCGCAGCCAGCGGCGCCGGTAGAAGGACGGCAGGGAGATGCCGCCGCGGCGGACGTACTCGGCGAGCAGCAGGCGGGTGATCACGAAGCCGCTGATGGTGAAGAAGACGTCGACGGCGACCGCGCCGCCGGGCAGGGCCTCGGGCTCCACATGGTGGACGATCACCAGCGCGACCGCGAGGGTGCGCAGGCCGTCGAGGCCGCCGACCCGTCCGGTGCGGGAGACCGCGGACGGAAAACCCCGGCTCGCACGGGGTGCGACCGGGGCTGGGGGTCTACGGGCGTCGACCGCCGTGTCCGCTCCTTCCCGCTCCGCTTCCGTCACGTCCGTCGAGTCCGGTGCCTTCGCCATGAAAGAGATCGCTTCTCACCTGCCGGCTGATTCGAGTAATCCCGGTGCGCCTAACCGGAAATCACGCTGACATGCCTCGCTGGGCGTCAGCTGTGGCGAATCACCGCGGAACCACAGGTCAGAAACAGGGTGGGCTCAGTCACACCCGGCACGGTGGCCGTCAGGGATGGCGGGGAGGGCAGGCGAAAGCGCACCGGCGCCGGCGGGCGGCACGGGCGGGGCGGCGTGGCGTGGAGCGGAGGAAGCTAGGCCGCTTCGGGCCGCGGGAAGGTCTCGTCCTCGTCGTCCCCGAAGTCCGGGGCCTTGAAGGGGTCGATGGTGAGGGGCGGCAGGGCCGCCTGGGTGCGCTGGGACTGCCCTTCGGGGGCGGAGAACAGCGAGTTCAGATCGATGGGAGGAGCTCCTTGCTGCTTACAGCTTGGTCATCTTCGAGTACGGACTCAGGATCCTCATCTGCGACGAGCCGAAATCGACGAGTACCGCGATTCCGTCCTCGACACCGAGCACCCGGCCGAGGCCGTACATGTCGTGCGTGACCTGGTCACCCACGGCGAAGTGCTTGGGCGCGGGCGCGACCGGGGCCTTGAAGGGGCTGGTGGGCAAATGACGCTTCGGTGCGGCAGGTTTAGTCATCGTCCTCAGTATGCGCCTACGACCCCCCACCCGTCGCCGCTTGTCCAGGACCGTTGCCAAGACGGGATGCAGGACGTCAGCCTCACCACCACGGCGCGCACAGGCCGCGGACCGGCAGTGCCTTCACTCTGACCAGGCTCTTCCTGTGGAGGGACCGCACGAGAGCGCGCCGCTCGCGCGCGCTCTTTCTCGGCAGCGCGTGCAGCACGGTTTCGAGGTGGCCGCGGAAGTCTCCGTGGCCTCGGACCAGAAGCGGACCCGTTCCAGCCGACGCGGGCGCCTACGCGGCACCGCCCCTTCGGGTCTCGGTCATGAGGGGAACGTACAGACCGACGTGGCTGGTGACCACCGGGTTTCAGCGGCCGAAGCCCGTTCTCAGTGCACCGGGAAGCCGAAGACGTAACCCTGGGCGCGGAGCTGTGGGAGGAGTTCGCGCAGGGCCTGCACCGTTTCGGCGCGGTCGCCGCCCGCGTCGTGGAAGAGGATCGTCGGACCGTTCGGGAGCTCGTGCTCGACCGTGGCGACGATCGCGGCCGTACCCGGGCGCTCGAAGTCCTTGGAGTCGACGTTCCAGCCCAGCGGCCGCATGCCGTGGGAGGCGGCGAGCTTGCGGCTGTACGGGGTGAAGGCGCCGCCCGGGGCCCGGTAGTACATCGGCCGCACACCCCCGGACGCCTCGGTGATCATGCGCTCGGCGTCGAGGATCTGCTGGGACTGGTAGGCCTCGGACTTCTTGTCCATGGTGGTGTCGTGGGACACCGAGTGGTCGCACAGCCGATGCCCGGCCGCGACCACCTTCTTCACCAGGTCCGGGTGGGCCTGCGCCTGCGTGCCCACCATGCAGAACGTCGCCTTGACCCCGTACTCGCGCAGCACGTCCAGGACCTGGGGGGTCCAGGCCGGGTCGGGGCCGTCGTCGATGGTGATGTTGACGCCGTGCGCGCCCTTGTCCGAGGCGTGCACGATCGTCACGTCGACCGGCTTGACCGCACGGGCCGGCCCGGCCGACGCCGGCGTCTTCGGGGACGAGCCCACGGCACCGGCCTGCGCGGTCCACATCGAGGCGCCGGCGGCGAGCAGCGTCACTCCGAGTGCCGCCCCCAGCACCTTGCCGTACCAGCCCCGCCCGCCGTGCCGTGCCATGTCCGCCCCGCTCTCCCGCAGTTGCTCACCCGTGCCGATGCACACACAACGATCGGCCGGTTCGTCTCGCGACAACTGGCAGGACGAGCGGGGGCGGTCAGGGGATGCGTCCGTTACCGATCAAGGACAATCCCGGAGTGGTTCCCGGACAACCGGCAGCCGGGCGACTGCCCGACTGCCCGACTGTCCAAGGGGGTTCGTCAGGCGGTCGCCGCGGAAGCAGCGGGCGCCGCGGTCTCCCGCCCGGCGTCGGCCGCCCGGCGCTCCCGCCACCACGAGGCCCCCCACGCGAGCACCGCGCCCCCGACCGCGTACGCGGACAGCACCCACAGCGCCGAACCCGTCGCGTGACCCGAGAAGTATGCCGTGTTGCGGACCAGGGTCGTGCCCGCCCCCGGCGGCAACGCCTGGCCGATCGCGCTCCAGAAGGGCGGCAGCAGCGGGGCCGGGTACACGCCGCCCGAGCTCGGGTTGCCGAGGACCACGAACAGCAGGATGACCAGGCCCGTGCCGAGCAGCCCCAGCAGGGTCTGGAGGGCGAGCGCCGTCGCCGCGGACGCCATGACGACCAGTGCGCCGATCGCGCTCAGCGCCCAGAAGTGGCCGCTCAGCGCGTCGAAGACCGGGCCCACGATCACCGCTCCGGCCACGCCCGAGACCACCGCGTACAGGACGAGGGCCCCCAGCCGGATCAGGGTGCGCTGGCGGTTGGCCGGGCGGGAACCCGCGGCCATCCCCATGATCGTGGCGGTCAGATAGCCGCCGATCACCCAGCCGAGGACGAGGTAGAAGGACGTCATGCCGCGGCCGTCACCGGGGTTGGGGGGCCGGATGTCCGTCACCGAGATCTGTCGCTTCTCGGACGTCTCGATCTTCTGGGCGATCTGGGTGGCCGTCTGGGAGACCGACGGGCCACCCGCCGAGGCGACCAGGAGGGTGTCCTCGGTGCCCTGCGGGTTGAAGACGAAGGCCGCGTCCGTCCTGCGGGTCATGACCCAGTCGCGGGCTTCTGCCGTGCTCGAAGCCGTCGTGGCCTTCACGGGGTTGCCGTCCAGCGCGTTGAGCTGGGCGACGATCTTCGCGGCGGCCTGCTGGGGGGCGACCACCGCCACGGGGATGCGGTGGGGGGTGGGGGAGTGGAAGGCGCCTACGTACGAGAGCACGAACGCCAGCTGGACGAGGAGGCCGCCGAGGACCAGGCCGAAGGCCCGGAACGTTACGGCGTCCTTGAACTCGGCGGCGAAACCGGGGGACTTGGGGGCCGGCTCCGTGGTGGGTCTGCCGGCGGAGGGGGTGGAGGGTGCGTTCACGGGCGCATCGTCGCACAGGTGGGTGAACGTGCCGTTCCGTTTACCGCCCGGCACAAAAAGGGCTCTTCACGCACGGCCGGGCCAAGCATCCGGCTCCGCCCGGGAGGGTCGGCTCCGAGCGCCCCGGTTCCGCCCGGGAGGGACCGCTCCGGGAGCCGTGACTCCGCCCGGGAGGGACCGCCCGGGGAGCCGCGACTGCGTCCAGGAGGGATTGCTCCGGGAGCCGCCGCTCCGTCTGGGAGGGGATTGCTCCGGGAGCCGCCGCTCCGTCCGGGAGGGACGGCTCCGCGTACCCCGGCTTCGCCCGGGAAGGACTCCGGCGGAGCCGACTCCGTCCGGCAGGGACGGCTCCGAGCGCCCCGGTTCCGCCCGGGAGGGACGGCTCGGGGAGCCCCCGCTCGGCCCGGGAGGGACGGCTCCGCGTACCCCGGCTCCGCCCGGGAAGGACTCCGGCGGAGCCGACTCCGCCCGGCAGGGACGGCTCCGAGTGCCCCGGTTCCGCCCGGGAGGGACGGTTCCGCGTACCCCGGTTCCGCCCGGGAGGGACGGCGGACCCAACTCCGCCCGGCAGGGACTGCTCCGGGAGCCCCCGCTCCGCCCCGGAGGGGCTACTCCGGGAGCCCCCGCTCCGCCCCGGAGGGGCTACTCCGGGAGCCCCCGCTCCGCCCCGGACGGGCTACTCCGGCACCGTCAGCTCCGCCCAGATCGTCTTGCCCGTGGCCGTCTGCCGGCTCCCCCACCGCTCCGCCATCTGCGCCACCAGCAGCAGCCCCCGCCCGCCCTCGTCGAACACCCGCGCCCGCCGCAGGTGCGGAGCGGTGCTGCTGCCGTCGGACACCTCGCAGATCAGCGTGTTGTCGCGGATCAGGCGCAGGACGATCGGTTCGGCGCCGTAGCGGACCGCGTTCGTGACGAGTTCGCTGACGATCAGTTCCGTCGCGAAGGACGCGTCCCCGAGGCCCCACGCCGTGACCTGCTCGCTCGCCGCCTTCCGGGCCCGGGACACCGCCGCCGGATCGCCGGGCAGGCGCCAGGTGCGCACCTGCGCGGAGTCCAGCGCGGAGGTGCGGGCCAGCATCAGGACGATGTCGTCGGCGGGGCGGGCCGGCAGGACCGTCCGCAGGACCCGGTCGCAGGTCTCCTCCAGGGGCCCCGCGTCGTCGGCCAGCGCCGCGCGCAGCAGGTTCAGGCCGACCTCGATGTCGCGGTCCGCCGCCTCGACCAGACCGTCGGTGTAGAGGGCCAGCAGACTGCCCTCGTCCAGTTCCACCTCGACGGACTCGAACGGCAGCCCGCCGAGACCGAGCGGCGGCCCGGCCGGCAGGTCCAGGAAGCGGACCTCGCCGCCGGTGGTGACCACGGCCGGCGGCGGATGACCGGCGCGGGCCATGGTGCAGCGGCGCGAGACCGGGTCGTAGACGGCGTAGAGGCAGGTGGCGCCCACCTCGCCCGGCGTCGGGGCCTGGGCCGCCGGGTCGTCGCGGGTCTCCGGCCCTTCCTCCCGGTCCAGCCTGACCACCAGGTCGTCGAGCTGGGTGAGGAGTTCGTCGGGGGTGAGGTCCACGTCCGCGAGGGTGCGCACGGCCGTCCGCAGCCGGCCCATGGTCGCCGAGGCGTGGATGCCGTGCCCCACCACGTCCCCGACGACCAGGGCGACCCGGGCGCCGGAGAGCGGGATGACGTCGAACCAGTCGCCGCCCACGTCCGCGCCGGAGCCGGCCGGGAGGTAGCGGTAGGCCACCTGCATCGCCGCGAGGTCCGGCGGCCGCTCGGGCAGCAGGCTGCGCTGGAGGGTGAGCGCGGTCCGGCGTTCGTGGGTGTACCGGCGGGCGTTGTCGACGCTCACCGCCGCCCGCGCGACGATCTCCTCCGCGAGCAGCAGGTCGTCCTCGGTGAACGGCTCCGGCGTGCGGTGACGCAGGAAGTGCACCAGGCCGAGGGTGACCCCGCGGGCCCGCAGCGGCACCATCATCACCGAGTGGATCATGTATCGGGCCACGGTCTCGGCGCGGGCCGGGGACGAATCGACCCACTTCCGCATCCCCGGGTCCCCGGGCGCGGGCAGGGTGCCGCGGCCGGCGATCAGGGCCCGCATCGGGGGTGTCCCGGCCGGGTAGAACGTGGTCTCGCCGGACGGCACCACCGACTCCGGGCAGCCCGCGAGAACCGAGCGCTGCGCGGTCCGCCGTACGGTGACCGGGCGGTCCGGCGGCACCGGCTCGGGTTCGTCGCCGAGGGCCACCGACTCCAGCAGGTCCACGGTGACGAAGTCCGCGAAGCCCGTCACGGCCACCTCGGCCAGCTCGTCCGCGGTACGGACGACGTCCAGGGTGCTGCCGATGCGCAGGCTCGCGTCGTTGAGGACGGCGAGGCGGCGGCGGGCCCAGTACTGCTCGGTGGTGTCGAACACGGCCGCGGACATGCCCCGTACCGTCCCGGCCTCGTCCTTCAGCGGCGACAGGAACATCGACCAGGCGTGGCCGCGGACCTCACCGGGCGCCTGGCCGAAGTTCTCGTGGAAGACCGGCTCGCCGGTGCGCAGGACCTGCCGCTGGAGGCGGTCGTACTCGTCGAAGGGCGCGGTGGGCTCGATCTCCCACAGGGTCAGACCGCGCATCTCGGCCACGGTCCGGCCCATCAACCGGGCCATGATCTCGTTGGCCGTCACCAGGCGGGCCTCGGTGTCGTAGACCGCCACCGGCACGGGCAGCTGCGCGAGGGTGAGGTCCCACAGGGCCTCCGCGGCCGGCTCGGCGGGCTGGTACACGCGTTCAGGGGCGGCGGGGGTGATCAGCCACGGCCGCGCGTCGTCGCCGTCCGTGAGCGGTGTCCCCTTCAGTCGTACGACGACCCGGTCGCCCTCGCGGTGCCGCAGCGCCACCTCGGTGGCCCAGCGCCGGCCCTCGGCGATGTTCCGGCGCGCGGACTCGGGCAGGTCGGCCGCGAGCAGCTCGGCCGCCGGACGTCCCACGACCTCCGCGGCCCCGTAGCCGAGCAGCTGCCGCGCCCCGGAGCTCCATACCGTGACCGTCCCGCCGGCGTCGACCACCACCGCCAGGTCCTCGGGCACGGGTCCCTCCCGGGTGCCTCCGGAAGTGCCGAACCTGCCGTCCATCCTCCCAGCCTCCCGCCCCACGGCTCCCGGCTCAAGCGATACGGGCGGCCGGTGCCCGTACCCGGGCGAGGTCCGCTCGATCAGCCGCGGAGCCGCAGTCCCGGATCCGGTGTGCGTCAGAGCAGGGCGCTGGTGCGCTGGTGGTCGGGGATGTCCAGCCACCAGGCCGCGGCCGTGCGGGTGGCGGGGAGGTAGTCGGGGTTCGTGCGGACCGTGCTGAGCACGTCGTCGCGGGCGGCCATGCCCAGGGCGTAGACGAGGCTCTCCAGGGTGGCCGCGGTCACCGGGTCCCGGCCGGTCAGCCACGCGCTGTGGTGGTGGGCGAGGGCCGACCGCAGGAAGTCGCCGGTGGAGCGGTCGGCGGCGACATGGCCGAGGCCGCGGACCGCGGCGTACGCGACGGTGCGCGGAATGCCGGGTGTCACCGCCAGCCACTGGAGCAGCCCCCGGTGGCGGTGGTCGCCGACGACCCGCAGCGCGTCCAGGAGCGGCACCGCGAGCTCCTCCCGCCGGGTGGCGAGCGGCCGGACGAGTTCCGCGGCGAGCGCGTCCGCCAGCACCGGCCGGTACGGGGTGGCCGCGAGCAGGAACGCGGCGTACAGCCGGACGTCGAAGAGCGGGCTGGCCAGCGCCTCGGTGACCAGGGCGGTCGGCACGGCGGGGTCGCCCACCCGGCCCGGCTCCAGGGCGCCCAGCCGCGCACTCACCCGCCGGACCGCCGCCGCGGCCGGATCGGCCGTGCGTCGCCCCGGCAGCGGGGGCGGCGGGCGGCGGCCGAGGAGCGCGCGGGCGTGCTCGGGGTGCGCCGTGGACAGATGGGCGCGCAGCGGTTCGATCTGGTCGCCGAACGGGCTGTCGTCCGCGCAGTCCCGCACCGCCCGCACCAGCCGGGTCAGCTGCGCCCCGTCGAACTGCCGGTAGTCCACCTTGCGGAAGCACGCCATGACCGCGCCCCGGTGCGCCAACGGCCCACTGGGCTGGGCGAGTTCGCGCAGTACCCGGTCGGCGGCG
Source organism: Streptomyces sp. 351MFTsu5.1 (assembly GCF_000383655.1). Lineage (NCBI taxonomy): Bacteria > Bacillati > Actinomycetota > Actinomycetes > Kitasatosporales > Streptomycetaceae > Streptomyces > Streptomyces sp. 351MFTsu5.1. The sequence continues at coordinate 487,643 of NZ_KB911776.1, forward strand.
TCGGGGTGGGCGGAATTGTCCAGGGCGCAGACGATCTCGGTCGCCGTCAGCCGGGCCCGCTCCGCCGCCAGCGCCCCGCACACCGCGACGACCGTACGGGCGCCCCTGCGGTGGTTGAGGAGCCGGTTGAGGGACTCGAAGCGGAGCATCCACGGCAGGTCGTCGGCGATCACCATCTCCTCGACGAGCCGCTCGGCGAGCAGGGCCCAGGTGCCGGACGGCATCAGCACCACGTCGGGCCGTGCGCACAGTCCGTCGACCAGCTGGTCCCAGTGGTCGCCGGTCATCACGTCACCGGACACCGCCTGTTCCAGCAGGTCCTCCAGGTCCCTGGCGGCCGGGGCGACCGGGTCCACGTCCAGGACGGGACCGGGCGCCCAGTACCGCCACACCGTGCGCGCGGTGGCGGCGAGCAGGTTTCGGGGCAGTCCGAGCAGCTCCTCGTAGCGGCGAACCGCCTGCCACGGCACGGGAGTCCGGGCGGTCTCCCAGCGCGAGACGGTGCTGACGCTGACCTCGCGGTCGTAGCTCCCGCCCCGGAAGGCCGCGGCGAAGGCGGGCAGCGATCTGAGCGGTTTCTCCTCGGCCAGCAGCCGGTTGACCCGTAACAGCCATGCGACACGGGCCCGCCGCCCCAGCCCGGCCCCCGCGCCGTCCGCGGCACGCGCGTTCATACGGTCAGTGTGGCAGGAGTCGGGCCATCCGGCCCCGGGCCGGGACAAATCCCCTGACATACCCGAACTCCCCCGTCCGTGCCCCGCACCTTGCAGCGCGGGACGAGCTGTGCAACGCCCGCGGGACCGGCCCCGCGAGAGCGGTACCAACGAGGAACCGGCCTGTACGGACGGCCGGTCGGGGTGACGTCGGGGGGAGAACCGATGGGAACGGCACTGGCACTCGGGCATGTGATCGGCGTGGTGATCGCGCTGTGGACGTTCAACGCGCGGGCGGGCGGCTCCTTCTGGCGCGGCGTCTCGCCGTGGCTGCTGCTGATCAGTCCGGAGTGGTTCCTGGTCAGCGCGGTCAAGGCGATCGGCTGGGAGATCACGCTCGCCGTCTGGCTGGTGAGCGGGCAGCCCGCCTCGCCGTGGGGCGTCCGGGCGCACAGCCGCTCGGGCCGGATCACCCGGCTGAGCCCGGCCGAACGCGCCGCCCGTGAGCGCGAGTTGCAGAGCACCAGGTGAGGGAGGGACACACGTGCGGTACACCGGCGACAAGGATGTCCACTGCGGTGATCGGGCCTGCCGCAAGAGGGTGCGGGCCGTCCGCTGCCCGAGCTGCAAGGGCCGGGTCGGCCCCATGACCACGTGCAGACGGTGCGGCAACACCGGCTACGTCTGCCCGAACTCGCGGGACGAGCACCACGCCAAGGTCGGCTGAGTCGAGGAGGACGGGATGGAGATCCTGCACAGGCTGCTCGGTCCGCGGCGGCTGCCGGCCGGCAGACATGGCTACCAGGCGCCGCCGGAGGCTCTGGCGGAGGGCTGGGAGTGCGACAACCCGGACTGCGGCGAGGGCGGGTACTTCGCGAGTCCGCGGCCCGGGATCCCACGCCGCTGCGACGCCTGCGGCAGCGGCACCTACCCGCGCCACGCCTGGCCCTGGCAGCACGGCGAGCGCCGGGCCGAACTCGACGCGCTGCTGGCCGGGGCGGAGCGGGACGGCGACCGCTACCTCGCCCTGCTGGTCCGCTTCCATCTGCTGACCTGGACCTTCGAGGACCACCTGATGAACGGCCACCGGCACGACGCCCTGGCGACCCTGCGCGACACCGACCAGGGACTGCGGGCGACGATGCGCGAGGATCCCCTGTTCACGGAGGGCTCCTACCGCTACGCCCTGGTCCTGGGCGCCCTGCGCAGCGGCGACCCGGACATCGCGCTGCGGGTCCTCGAACCCTGGGTGGCACTGGCGCGGGACCGCGGTCCGGGCTACGGCACCGACCTCGCGTCGGACAACGCGAGCCGCACCGACCACCGCTGTCTGGTGAGCGCCTGCCTCGCGTGGCTGCGGGACGAACGGACACCGGCCCATCGCCGGTACGACACGGTCGTGCGCTGGGTGCTGGACACGGCCCGGGCCCCGCACGTGCGGGACTGGCTGACCGGGGACCAGGACGCGGCGCTCACCGTCCTGGACCCCTACTGGCAGTCCGGGCGCTGAGGGTCCGGGCCGCCCATGAGCAGGGTGCGTGGCCGGGCGCCGTACGGGGGTCGGAGGCGCGGCCACGCACCCGGTGGAGCGGGGGCGAGGAAGGTCAGTTCAGCGGGGTGTCGGCCCAGGGGAGGGACGCCGCCGGGTCGTTGAAGGCCTCCTGGCGCGGCGGCCGGACCTCGTGGCAGGTGAAGCCGAGGCGGGTCAGGGCCCGGCTCACCTCGTTGGCGGTGAAGTCCCGGCGGTCCTGCCGGGTGATCACCTGGCCGACCTGCTTGACCGGGTACACGTGGGCGCCCACGGTCACACACGGTCCGGTGGCGGGTTCGGGCTCGACGCCCTCCATCGACCTCTCGACCTCGCTCATGGTCAGGTCGAAGGGAAAACGGGCGATGACGATGCGCATGGCACCTCCACGGGGAGCGGTCGGAACGGGGACGGTGAGAACGCCCAGGGTGCGGCCCTGTTCGTCTCCTTCTGGGAGTGGGTCGTACGGCTAGCGGGGGGTGCGCGAGGGACGGCGGCGACCCCGGGAGGAACGGCTGCCGCGGCCGCGTGCCGCGGTCCCGCTGCGCTGCGCGGGCTCGGCGGCGGCCGGCACGGGGAGGGTGACCGGGACGCCCGAGGGGGTGCGGGCGCCGGTGATGCGGTTCAGCTCGGCCTCGCCCGGGCGGACCCGGGTGATACGGGCGGAGACGCCGGCGTCGGACATCAGACGGTCCACCGCGCGCCGCTGGTGCGGCAGGACCAGGGTGACGACCGTGCCGGACTCGCCGGCGCGTGCCGTACGGCCGCCGCGGTGCAGGTAGTCCTTGTGGTCGGCGGGCGGGTCGAAGTTGACGACGAGGTCGACGTCGTCGACGTGGATCCCGCGGGCCGCGACGTTGGTGGCCACCAGGACGCTGACCTGGCCGTCCTTGAACTGGCCGAGGGTGCGGGTGCGCTGCGGCTGGGACTTGCCGCCGTGCAGCGCCGAGGCCCGTACGCCCACCGACAGCAGGTGCTTGGCCAGCCGCTCCGCCGCGTGCTTGGTGTCCAGGAACATGATCACGCGGCCGTCGCGGGCGGCGATCTCGGTGGCGGTGGCGTGCTTGTCGTCGTCGCGGACGTGCAGCAGGTGGTGCTCCATGGTGGTGACGGCACCCGCGGACGGGTCGACCGAGTGCACCACCGGGTCGTGCAGGTAGCGGCGGACCAGGAGGTCGATGTTGCGGTCGAGCGTGGCCGAGAACAGCAGCGTCTGACCGTCCGGGCGCACCTGGTCCAGAAGGTAGGTGACCTGCGGCATGAAGCCCATGTCGGTCATCTGGTCGGCCTCGTCGAGGACGGTCATCCGCACCTGGCCGAGCTCGCAGTCACCGCGCTCGATGAGGTCCTTGAGCCGTCCCGGGGTCGCCACCAGGAGCTCGGCACCGGCCCGCAGGGCGGAGGCCTGGCGGCCGATCGACATGCCGCCGACCACGGTGGCCGCGCGCAGGCGCAGCGCCTTGGCGTAGGGGGTGAGGGCGTCGGTGACCTGCTGGGCCAGCTCGCGGGTCGGGACGAGGACCAGGGCGAGGGGGCGGCGGGGCTCGGCGCGCTGTCCGTCCAGACGGGCCAGCAGCGGCAGCCCGAAGGCGAGGGTCTTGCCGGAGCCGGTGCGACCACGGCCCAGGACGTCCCGTCCGGCCAGGGAGTTCGGCAGGGTCGCCGCCTGGATCGGGAAGGGCTCGGTGACACCCTCGGCGCGCAGCGCGGCCTGGAGCCGGGCGGGCAGGTCGAGGTCGGCGAACGCCGCCACCGCGGGCAGGGCCTCGGTGAGCGTGGTGGGCAGGGTGAACTCGCCGCGGGGGGCGGATGCGGTGCGGGGGCGCTGGTGGCCGGTGCCACGGGAGCGGCCACGGGACGTGTTGGTCCCGGTGTTACCTGCGCTACCGGTGTTCCCGGTGCGACGGGTGCGGTTCATGGCTGGGGAACCTTCCTCGATGCGTGCGGCACGTGTCGAGGAATTCCTCCGAGGCGCGGCGAAACCGCACGAGAATTCGCAAGAAAGAGCCGGGGAGAAAGCAATGCAAACAGTTGCGGGCAATGGGCTGGCCCCCCCACCCAAGAGTGCGGGCCCCAGCCGTAAAACTGCGTCAGCGTCAGGCGGGAACGATGTTCTCGGCCTGCGGGCCCTTCTGGCCCTGCGTGACGTCGAAGGTAACCTTCTGGCCTTCCTGAAGCTCGCGGAAGCCGGAGGTGGCGATGTTCGAGTAGTGCGCGAACACGTCAGCGCCGCCGCCGTCCTGCTCGATGAAGCCGAAGCCCTTTTCCGCGTTGAACCACTTCACGGTGCCAGATGCCATATTGAATCTCCCTAAGGGGCAGTGCCGGGATCCGCACTTTACGGATTCCGAGTCGCCGCGATGATCACCCCTCCGGTAAGACCCGGAAAGACCCGGAGAGCTTCGTGAAGAATCTCCGGAAACCAAAACTGCAACTTTTATCACGGTAACACACCGTAGATGCGCGGAGCCAAGTCGCCCGCAATTCTCGGCCGGTCCCCTCCGAAAATCTCGCCGCGCCCCGTCCGTGATTCTGCTGCGGCTGCGACAGTTATTCGTCCAGTCGGCGGCGCATCTCCTCGTTCTGGCGCAGGGCGTCGTCGAGCCGGTTCTCCAGGTCGATGATGCGGCAGGCCGCCTCGATCGGGGTGCCCTGGTCGACGAGCTCGCGGGCCCGGCCGGCGGTGCGGAGCTGACGGCGGGAGTACCGGCGGTGGCCGCCGTCCGAGCGCAGCGGGGTGATCAGTTCCGCCTCGCCGATGGCCCGCAGGAAGGCGGGGGTGATGCCCAGGATGGCGGCGGCCCGGCCCATCGTGTAGGCCGGGTAGTCGTCGTCGTCCAGACGGCCGGCGGGGGAGGTCTCGGCGGGCATGGCACCTTCGTTCCGGGGGCGCGGTGGGGCGCGTCGGCCCGACACAGTGCTCGAAAGGGCCGGACACCGACGGGTTCCGGTCCCGTCACAGGAGTGCCCGGATGGTCACAACCCTAACGTCGGCCCGTACGGAAATGTGGCGCCGCCCCAGCAGATTTCCATCGCACGAAGACACCTCCCGCTGCAGAACCCCGAGTGGCCCACGCCATGCCCCCACCCTGAGCCCGCTGTGCCTTCGTTGCGCCTGCGCCGGGTCTCTGTGCGCCCACGACGGGTCTCCGCTGTGCTCGCGCCCGGCCTCTGCTGCGCCTGCGCCGGGTCTCTGCCGTGCGCCGGGCTTCCGCTCGTGTCCGGGCTGCCTTCTGGTCGTGCCCGGGCCGGGTCTCCGCCGTGCCCGCGCCGGGCTTCCGCTCGTGCCCGCGCCAGGTTTCCGCCGCCCCGGCTCAGGCTGCTGTGCCAGATCCTCGGAGTCCCGTGACGAGCCGGTGTGCGCCGGGTGCGACGGCGGTCGTCGGCCCGGCCGGGAGCACCCTGTCCGGTTGTCCCCGCCGTGTCATACGCTGCACTTTCGGCGGCGTCCACGCACCCCGGTCCGGTGGGGGGCCCGGCGCCGGGCGGCTCAGGGAGGGGGCGGCTCACCGTGCGTGTGTTCGTGCCGCCGGAACCGAGACCGTGATCCGTCCCTCTTCCCCTTAAGGGCGGGCGGTTGTGTACGACATCTAGCGAAGTGGCCGACAGTGAGACAGATACTCCAGCGCATCGACGCACGGACGGGCCTCTGGGCCGTGGTGGGGGCCGTCGGCCTCGGCCTCTTCGTCGCGCTGGAACTCGCCGCGCGCGGCTACGGCCTCGAGGGGCCGCTGACCACACTGGTCCGCGAGACGGTCCTCCCGCCGAAGTCGGGGCCGCTGCTGTACGCCGGGCTGGCGCTGACGATGGTGGTGATGACCTGGCGGCAGCGGTTCATCGCGCTCGGCACCGCGATCGCCATCGACCTGGGCTTCCTCCTGGTCCGGTGGGTCCTCGGCATCGAGGTGACCCACGGCCACCCCTTCGGCAACGGCGCCCTGTGGGTGGTCCTGGGCTGCGGGGTCCTCGCCCTCACCCGCCGCACCGGCCCGGAACGCGTCCTGCTGCTGAAGGGCGTCGGCCTCGGCCTGGTGCTGGTGGCCGGCCGCAAGCTGGGCGACACCTGGCTGCTCATCACCGCGAAGAGCCGCCCGCAGGTGCTCGACCCCTATCTGGCGGCCGCCGACCACGCGCTCGGCAACCCCTCCTGGCTGATGGGCCGGCTCGTCACCGCCACCGGGGCGATCGGCTTCAACTTCCTCGACACCATCTACGGCCAGCTCGCGGTCGCCGCCGTGGTCGTGGCGCTCTACCAGCTGCGCAACGTGGCCGTCGACCGCCGCTTCCCCCGCCACCACCTGGTGCGGACCTTCCTGCTGATCGGCCTCCTCGGCCCGGCGATCTACATGATCTTCCCGGTGGTCGGCCCGGTCTTCGCCTACGGCACCGGCACCGACCACTGGGCGTCGATCGCCCTGTGGTCGCCGCAGATACCGAGCGACGGGCACTGGGCGGTGGCGAACCTGTGGCCCGAGACCCCGCCGCCGATATCCGCCCCGCACTCCATACCCTTCGACACGGTCACCCCCCGCAACTGCATGCCCAGCCTGCACACCGCCTGGGCCACCGCGATCTTCATCCACTCCCGCAAGGGCCCGCGCCTGCTGCGCGTCGCGGGCACGTTCTGGCTGATCGCCACGCTCTGCGCCACGCTGGGATTCGGCTACCACTACGGCGTCGACCTCATCGCCGGTGTGGTGTTCACCCTCACCATCGAGACGGCCGTGCGCACCTACGACCGCGGCTGGGACCCGGCCGGGCTCCGGCTGACGGCCTACGGCACGGGGGTCTTCGCGGCGCTCCTGCTGTCGTACGCCCTGCTGCCGGTCCAGATGGGCGAGAACCCCTGGCTGGCCGGCCCGCTGCTCCTGCTGGCCATGCTCTCCGTGATCTACGGCTACGTCCGGACCGTCGCCCGCTGGGACACGGCCCAGGTGCCGGTGCCGCACCCGGAGCCGCACCCCGAACCGGCCTGAACCGCACTGCCTGAACCGCGCCCGGATCAGCCCCCGACCCGCTCGATCCACTCGCTGCCGCCCAGCGGATAGTCGTAGCCGGGCCGCCCCACGTCGGCGCTGGTGCGGAACGGGTGGCCCGCGTTGTCGACGTGCACGGTCCCGCTGCGGTCGCCGCTGGACCAGTCCAGGATGAGGTCCCAGCGGACGTCGTGCGCCGTGGTGTGCGCGACGACGTAGAAGACCTCCGGGTCGGACTCGCTGACCTTGTACGGGAAGTCGCGCTGGCCGTTCTTCACGGTGACCGCCGGGCTGCCGCTGTCGAGGGCGATGTCGAACGACTTGGTCCCCACCCCGCCGCCGCAGCCGACGCCCATCGAGTAGTCGTTCCAGGCGAGCGGCGCGTTCTTGCTGAGGACGCGCACGTGCAACGCGTTCAGGACGACGGTCTCCGCCCCGGTGCCCTGGACGGTGAGCGCGACGCGCTGCTCGCCCGAGGAGACCGCCCCGTACGCGGCGGCCCAGCGCGGGGCGTCCTGCTCGCTCGCCGGCGGGCCCACCTGGGCGGGCTCGCTGTCGACGAGGAAGTGCTGGCTGCACGGGCTGTCGTAGACGTAGGGGCGGGTGGCGACGGCGAGCGGGGCGCCGGTGGCGGACGGCCGGGCGGCGGGTTCGCCGGTGTTCCGTGCGGCCCCGGGCCCGGAGTCCGCGGCTGGGCCGGTGGGCGAGGCGGAGGCCGACGAGGACGATCCGGATCCGCCGCGGTCCGCGGACGGGGTGGGGGAGGGCTCCCGGCCGGAGTCGGCGGCCCGGGTGTCGACGACCGTCGGTGCCGTGGCGTCCCCGGCGCGGAGGCCCATCGGGCGCAGGGCGTACGCGACGCCTCCGAGCGCGGCGACCACCGCGACGGAGGCGATCAGCGCGGTACGGCGACGGTGGGCCCAGGAGAAACGGCGGGGCGGGGTGTCGTCACCCACCGGGGCGATGACGACGGGTTCCCCCGTGTCGCCGTCGCCCGCGTGCGGTGTGGCATCCGCGTGCGGTGTGCCTTCCGTGTGCTGCGTGGCACCCGCGCTCTCGACAGAAGCCTCGCCCGCGCGTTCCGCCCTGCGGCCGCGGGCCGCGTCCGCCAGGATCCAGCGGCGGTGCAGTTCCACCAGCTCCTGCGGGGTCGCCTTGCAGACCCGGGCGAGCCGCTCCACGGGCGCGTACTCCACCGGCACCGCGGTGCCGTTGCAGTAGCGGTGCAGTGTCGACGTACTCATGTGCAGGCGCTTGGCGAGCACGCCGTAGCTGAGTCCCGAGCGGTCCTTCAGCTCCCGCAGCAGCTCCGCGAACGCCTCCGGCTCTCCGGCCCCCGTTGCCCCTGACACCCGTACCCCTCACCCCTGGCGTCCCGGGAACGCATTCCAGGGGCACCGCATTCTTGCTGGTCAAAGCCCGTTCCGGCGTTCCAGTGTCCCCAACTGCCCGTCGGCTGTGGCGGGCGGGACGGATCACCTTCCAAGCTCCGGTCATCCAATCACCACCGCCACCCGAACTCCCAAGGGGCACAGCAGACATGTCGAACCTCCGCACCTCCCGCACCCGTCTCGTCGCCGCCGCGGCCGGCACCGTCCTCGCGGCGCTCGCCCTGACCGCGTGCGGCGACGGCACGGGCACCAAGGACGAGGGCGCCGCGACCACGAGCCCCTCCGTCTCCGCGAGCGCGGACGCCGGCGCCGAGACCCCCGGGGGCGCGCCCCGCACGGACTCCACCGCGGCGGCGCCCACCACCGCGTCCGGCGCCCACCAGGCCGCGTCGAAGACGTCCACCCCCGCCCGCACCTCCTCGACCGGCTCCTCGTCCGGCTCCTCGGCGACGACCCCGGTCACCTGCGAGGGGTCGAACACCAAGACGGTCGCGGCCCCGCTGACCCGTCCCGTGAACCACCTGCTGCTGACCGTGACCAACACCGGCAGCAGGACCTGCTTCCTCTACGGCTACCCGTCCGTCCGGTTCGACGGGGCCCAGTCCGTGCCGCCGGTCATCGAGGACTCCCAGCCGCAGGCGGTGGTCACGCTGGAGCCGGGCCAGTCCGGCTACGCCTCCGTGAACCTGTCCGCCACCGACGGCAGCGCCGCGCACGGGCACACCGCGAAGTCCCTCACCGTCTGGTTCCAGGGCCGCTCCCTCAGCGGCAGCGTCGGCAGGAGCGCGACCCCGGCGCTGCCGGCGAAGGGCGTCTACGTCGACGACTCGCTCAAGGTCACGTACTGGCAGCAGGACATGGACGACGCCGTCTCCTGGTGACACGCCCCCAGGTGGACTATCCGTACTGTTCGAGAGCATTCGCCCCATAACGTACGGATATGATGAGATTTCATATCTCCTACCTGGCCTGTGCCGCGGCGGTCATCGGGGCGGCCCTGACCGCCGCCCCGGCCGCCGCCGCCCATCAGAGCACCCACCTGGTCTTCCCGGGACAGTCGATCCAGCGGGCGGTGGACACCGCCCAGCCCGGTGACACCGTCCTCGTGACCCCCGGCACCTACCGCGAGAGCGTCACGGTGAGCACCCCCGGTCTCACCCTGCGCGGCACGGGCCGCGAGACCGTCATCGAGCCCGCCACCACCAAGGCCGCCGACAGCTGTGCCGAGCACGGCAACGGCATCTGCGTGCTCGGGACCAAGGACCGCGACGTCGAGGGCGTCACCGTCGCCTCCCTCACCGTGCGGAACTTCACCGGGACCGGCGTGTTCGCCATGGCGACCGACGGCCTGACCGTCCGGAACGTCACCGCGGTGAAGAACGGTGTGTGGGGGATCGCCCAGGAGCGTTCGGTGCGCGGGCTGTTCGTCAAGAACACCGCCCGGGACAACGGCGACGCCGGTCTGTTCCTCGCCAACACCATCAAGGAGGAGGCGGGCGCCGCCGACACCCGGGGGACCGTCGTCGAACACAACCGCCTGGCGGGCAACCGGATCGGCATCACCGTCCGGCGCCTGCGCAACCTCACCGTCGCCGAGAACCACCTCACCGGCAACTGCGCGGGCGTCTTCGTCGTGGGCGACGAGAACAAGCCGCGGGCCGGCGCCCTCACCGTGCGCGACAACACCGTCGCGGACAACAACAAGTCCTGCCCGGCGACCGCACGGCTGGAGGCGCTCCAGGGCTCCGGCATCGTGCTCACCGGCACCGAGGACACCCTGGTGACGGGCAATCACGTCACCGGCAACGCCGGCACCTCCTCGCTGTCGGGCGGCATCGTCCTGTTCAAGAGCTTCGTGGGCACCCCCGGCGAGCGGAACCGGATCACCGGCAACACGCTGGAGGGCAACGCCCCGGCCGACCTCGTCGACACCGACACCGGACACGACAACACCTTCACCGGCAACACCTGCGCGGCGTCCCGGCCCGCCGGACTCTGCTGACCCGCCGTGACCATCCAGGAACACGAAGACCTCGACAACGACGAACTCGACAAGGGAGGACGGCCCATGACGGCCGTACAGACCGCCACACCGCCGTCCATGCGGCTTCGGGAGCTCGTGTTCGGGGCGGCCTGCGCCGCCGCCCTGCGCGCGGCCGCCCGCCTGGGTGTCGCCGACGCCCTCGACGACACCCCGCTGGCCGTCGAGGACCTCGCGGCCGAGGTGAAGACCGAACCGAAGACGCTGCGACGGCTGCTGCGCGCCCTGTCCTGCTACGGCATCTTCGCCGAGCAGCCGGACGGCAGGTTCGCGCACACCGACATGTCCCGGCTGCTGCGCGAGGACGACCCGCACAGCCTGCGCGCCATCGCGCTGTGGTGCACCGAGCCGTGGACCTGGCAGGCGTGGCCGGTGCTCGACGAGGCCGTGCGCTCGGGCCGCAGCGTGGTGAAGGACCTGTTCGGCAAGGAGTTCTTCACCTACCTCAACGAGGACGCCCCGGAGTCGGCCGACGTCTTCAACCGGGCCATGACCACCTCCAGCGTGCAGTCCGCGCGGGACGTGGCGGAGCTGCTCGACCTGTCGGGGAGCAGCTCGGTCGCCGACATCGGCGGCGGCCAGGGGCATGTGGTGGCGAGCCTGCTGGAGAAGCACCCCGCCCTCCACGGCACGCTGCTGGACCTGCCGCGCGTGGTGGCCAACGCCGATCCGCGGCTGCGCGACGGGGGCGCCCTCGCGGACCGGATGCGGCTGGTGCCCGGTGACTGCCGTGAGGCCGTCCCGGTCAAGGCGGACGTCTACATCATCAAGAACATCCTGGAGTGGGACGACGAGAGCACCACCCGCCTCCTGCGCAACGTCGTCGAGGCGGGCGGCCCGGGAGCGCGGGTCGTGGTCATCGAGAACCTCGTCGACGACTCGCCCTCGCTGCGGTTCAGCACCGCCATGGACCTGATGCTGCTCCTCAACGTCGGCGGGGCCAAGCACACCACCGAGTCCCTGACCGGCAGGCTGACCGGGGCGGGCCTGGTCATCGACGACATCCGCCCGGTCAACCCCTATCTGCACGCCTTCGACTGCATGGTCCCGAGCTGACCTCGGGCACGGTTCCACAACGCCGCTCGCCGGGCACACGACGGCGTGTGCCCGGCGAGCGGCGGTGGTTCAGGAGCGGGCGGCGTCCCGCTCCCAGGTGTAGAAGCAGCGCGCCATCGCGTCCTTCGGCGAACGCCAGGTCGCCGGGTCGTACGCGGTGACGTACGCCGACAGCCGTTCGCTGATGTCCCGGAACTCGGGGTGTCCGGCCGCCTTCGCGATGGCGGGCCCGGGGTCCTGCTCGGACTCGATGAGGTGCAGGTACACGTCGTCGAACTGGAAGAGGCTGCGCCGCGCGACCCCCACGAGGTGGGGGAGTTCTCCCCGGTCCGACTCCTCGAACACCTTGGCGATGTCGAGGGCCGACTCCGGGGCCATGCGGGCGACGATCAGGGACTGGTGCATCGTCAGGTCTCCGTCCCGATCAGTCCGACAGCACCGAGACGGGCCGGCGTTCTCCGGCCTCCTTCTCGATGCGGTCCCGGATCAGAGCCATCTGGACCTTGGAGTTCCGGTTGATGTTGTCCGTCATCCAGTCGTCGTCCACCGGGGCGTCCGGGCGCATCGCGAAGTCCTGCGTCCAGACCATCCGGGTGCCCTCGGGCCGCTCCTCGTACTGCCACACGATGTTCATGTAGGCGAAGGGCCCGGTCTCGACGCGGCGGGCGCGCACGGTGAGCGTGTCGCGGTCCGCCTCCCGCTCCGAGACCCAGCTCCACACCTTGCCGTTGTCGTCGGGGTGCATGGTGAGCCGGAAGGTGGTCCGGTTCCCCTCCTGGGAGAGGATCTCGGCGGAGGCGTACTCGCTGAACAGGTTCGGCCAGTTCGCCACGTCGTTGGTCATGTCCCAGACCAGGTCCAGCGGGGCCCCGATGGTGACCTCGTTCTGCGTGTGTCCGGTCATGTCAGGCTCCCGCGAGAAGCGCGCTGTTGACGAGGTCGAGGAACTGCCGAGGCGTCTTGCACTTCTCGGCGTCGGGCGGCATCGGCGTGCCGTAACGGTTCTCCAGCTCGCCCACGATGCCGAGCAGGCCCAGCGAGTCCAGGCCGAAGCTGTCGAAGCCGGAGTCGCTGAGCTGCTGGAGGTCCTCCGGGGCGACGGTGATCCCGGCGGCCTTCTTCATCAGCCCGGCCAGCTCTTCCACGGTGATGCGCTCACTCATACGGTTGTCTCCTTGCTCTGTGATCTGTGTTCGCGAGGCCTCGCTACGAGGCGTCGGCGGCACCGCGCCGGAGCACCAGCGCCGAGTTCGACCCCATGAGTCCCCGGCTGAGGACCAGCGCCGTGCGCGTCTCGGTGGCCCGCGCGCGGCCGGTGACGAGGTCGAGGTCGTGGCAGACGTCGAAGACGTTCGGGGTGGGGGGCAGCACGCCCTGTTCCATCGCCAGCACCGCCGCCGCGACGTCCAGCACGGCGGCCGCGGCCAGGCCCCGGCCGACACCGGTCTTCGGCGCCGTCACCGGCACCCGCTTGGCGTGCGGACCGAGGGCGTCGGCGAGCGCCAGCACCTCGGCGCGGTCCGCCTCCGGCACTCCGAGGGCGTCCGCGAAGACCACGTCGATCTCCTCGGGCGCGCAGCCGGCGTCCTCCAGGGCGCCCTGGATCGCCCGGGCCAGTCCCTCCCGGGACTCCTCCCAGCGGGAGGCGCCGGTGAAGGTGGCCGCGTGCCCGGCCACCAGCGCCCGCACCGGAGCACCCCGGTCACGGGCCGACTCCTCGGCCTCCACGACGACCATCGCGCCCCCTTCGGCGGGCACGAAACCGCAGGCCGACCTGGTGAACGGCCGGTAGGCGCGGTCCGGTTCGGCGACCGTGCTCAGCTCCTCGTACCCGAGCTGGCAGACCATGGAGTAGGGGGCGAGCGGCGCCTCGGTCGCACCGGCCACGATGACGTCGGTGCCGCGCCGCACGCCGCGCGCCGCGTGCGCCAGGGCGTCCAGGCCGCCCGCCTCGTCGGCGGCGATCACCCCGCAGGGGCCCTTGAAGCCGCCCCGGATGGAGATCTGGCCGGTGCTCGCCGCGTAGAACCAGGCGATCGACTGGTACGGCCCGACGAAACGGCTGCCCTTGCCCCAGAGCTGCTGGAGCTCGCGCTGTCCGAACTCACCGCCGCCGGAGCCGGCGGCCGTGACCACGCCCACCGAGAACGGCGCGGCGTCGGTGTCGGCCCGGCCGAGCCCGGCCTCCTCCAGGGCGAGGTCGGCCGCGGCCATCGCGAAGTGGGTGAACCGGTCGGTCTGGACGAGGTAGCGCTCCTCGATCGCCGACGGCGGGTCGAAGTCGCGCACCTGGCCCGCCACCTTCAGCGGCATCCCCTCGCAGCCCTCCCGGGTGATGGGGTCGATGACGCTGACGCCCTCCCTGGTGGCCTTCCAGAAGGCGTCGGTGCTGGTTCCGTTGGGCGCGACCACGCCGATTCCGGTGACGGCCGCGCGCCGGGCATGCGAGGCGCTCATAGCGTTTTCTCCCTCGGCAGGGTCATGACCACCGCGGACTGGAAGCCGCCGAACCCGCTGCCCACCGAGAGCACGTTGCGCAGCCGGCGCTCACGGGCGACACGCGGTACGTAGTCCAGGTCGCACTCGGGGTCGGGGGTCTCGTAGTTCGCGGTGGGCGGCACCACCTGGTGGGCCAGGGACAGCGCGCAGGCGACGACCTCGATCGCCCCGATCGCGCCGAGGGAATGACCCACCATGGACTTGATGGAGCTCATGCACGTCTCGTAGGCGTGCGCGCCCAGGGCGCGTTTGACGGCGGCCGTCTCGTGCCGGTCGTTCTGGAGGGTGCCCGAGCCGTGCGCGTTGACGTAGTCGATCGCGGTGCCGTCGAGGCGGGCCTGGCCGAGGGCGTCCTCGATGGCCCGGGCCATCTCCAGGCCCTCGGCGGTCAGACCGGTCATGTGGTAGGCGTTGCCGAAAGTGGCGTAGCCGCCTATCTCGCAGTACACGTGCGCGCCGCGGGCCCGGGCGTGCTCCAGTTCCTCCAGGACCAGCACCGCGCCGCCCTCGCCCATGACGAACCCGTTGCGGTCGGCGTCGAAGGGGCGGGAGGCGTGCGCGGGGTCGTCGTTGCTGGGGGAGGTCGCCTTGATGGCGTCGAAGCAGGCCATGGTGATCGGGGAGATCGGCGAGTCCGAGGCGCCGGCGATGCAGACGTCGGCCCGGCCCTCCTCGATGGTGTGGAAGGCGTACCCGACGGCGTCAAGGCCCGAGGTGCAGCCGGTGGACACGGTCTGCACCGGCCCGCGTGCCTCGAACCGCTCCGCGACCGCGGAGGCGAGGGTGCTGGGCGCGAACGCCCGGTGCAGATGCGGGCCGGCCTGCCGGTGGTCCACGTCCCAGCGCTGTCCGCCGTGGCTGACCAGCACGTAGTCGTGCTCGAGCCGGGTGGTGCCGCCGACCGCGGTGCCCAGGGACACCCCGACCCGCCAGGGGTTCTCCGCGGCCAGGTCGAGACCGGAGTCGCGTATCGCCTCCTCGCCGGCGACCAGGGCGAACTGGATGTAGCGGTCGGCGCGCGCGATCTGCTCCGCGTCCAGCCCGTGGGCCGCCGGGTCGAAGTCGCACTCGGCGGCGATCTGAGAGCGCAGCCCGGACGGATCGAAGAAGGTGATGCCACGCGTCGCCGTACGGCCGCTGGTCAGCAGGTCCCAGAACGCAGGGACCCCGATGCCGCCCGGGGCGACGATACCTATGCCGGTGACCGCCACGCGCCTGCTCATGAGCTCACCCGTGATCGCTCGGCCGTGGCGGCCACCTCGTGCGCCTCCACCGGGATCGGCACGCCGTTCGCGTCCTCGGTGTCGACGTGTCCGAGCGGCGGGCTCGGCGCCAGCGGGCCGAGGTGGAAGACCATCCGGGCCTCGACCCGGCCCACGTTGCGGAACCGGTGCCGCATGTGCGCGGGGATCAGGAGCCCCTGCTCGGGCTGGAGCGGGTGCGGCTCTCCGTCGAGGTCCACCTCCAGCTGCCCGCAGACGACGTAGATGAACTCCTCCGAGTACGGGTGGTAGTGCTCGGCGATGCGGTCCCCGGGCTGCACGATGGCCACGCCCATGAAGCCGCTGGTGGAGCCCACCGTGGTGGGGGTGAGCATGGCGCGCAGGTCGCCACCGCGCCGGGTGTTGGGCTCGACCTCGCTGAGATCCACGATTCCGGGATGACGATCGATCACGGCGTTCCTCCGAACATGTGCTGTAGCGACGTGCTGCACCTGCGTGTGCCGCACCTGCGTGTGGGCGTGGCCGGTACGGCCCCGGTGAGGGTGGTCAGGCGTCGGGCGAGCGGCGGTCGGTGACGAGGTCCATCGAGGACACCGCCCCGCCGTCCAGCAGCGCGGTCAGCTCGGCGTCCTGTCCGGCGTCGGTGGCGAGCTCGCCGCGCGCGTCGACGAGGCGCACCACGATGTCGTCGCGCTGGAAGATCGTGCTGCGCAGCACGGACGCCCGCGGATCGTCCGCGGCCGCCTCGTCCCGCCGGGCGAGCAGCTCGGCCAGCCGCATGCCCTGACCCTCGCGGGCCGGGTAGTACAGCGCGTGCCGCACCGCGTCCGGGCTCTCCTGGCCTGCCGTCACATGGTGGACGGCGGGCAGCGCGGCGCGGGTGAAGAAGACCCGGGCGGACTCGGGGTCGTCGAGGTCCCGGTCCTGCTCCAGATAGGGGTTGATGGCCTCCTCGACGGCCCGTACCGCGGGCTGCCGGGCGACGTACCGGAGCGCGGCGAGCAGGTCGCCCCGCACCTCGATGGCCCGCACGACCCGGTTGCCGTGCATGAACAGCGAGGTCCGGCACAGCCGGGTGGTGTCGTCGACGCGCGGGTCGGGGGAGGCGTAGTCGGCGAGGATCTTCGCCACGGCCTGCTCGCTGCCCGGCTTGACGGTGAAGGTGAGCGCGTGCCGGATCAGCCCGTCGCCGATGCGCGGGGAGGCCTGGAGCCGGCGCTCCTCGGACCCGGTGTCCACGGCGGGGCCACCGGTCTCGCGGACGATGTGGAAGCGCAGCGACCTGGTGTCCCGGACGCAGGAGTGCAGCGGCTCCACCATGTGCACGTGCTCTTCGCTGTTCACCCAGGTCAGGAAGGGCGGGGCGCTCTCCCACTCGCTGGTGATCAGCCACTGGGAGGGGTTCTCGATGGACTGGCACAGCTGGTCGCTGACGTGCCCGGGGACCGAGGCGACCTGGTTGCACAGCTGCTCGTAGGCCTCCAGGAACTGCTGCTGGGCGCCGTCGTAGACGTCGACCAGCAGGACGACCCGGAGCCTCGAACCGTCGAAGACGGACTGGGAGACACACTGCGACGCCTGTTGTGCAAGCGGTTTCGTGACACGTTCGGACGTGGTGGTCATGCGGTGCACAACTCCTTCGTGGGGGACGGGCGGACGTCGGCCGCACGGGGGGTGACGTCGGCGTGCCTTGATCCTGTGCCTCGCCTGTGAGGTGCGCGACTCGTATGCACCGAGCGGGTGACCGGCCCGGCGGTCGCCCGGAACCGGCTCAGGTCAGGTGGGCGAAGACCACCAGGTTGTCGGTGTAGTCCTTGACCGTGTGGTCGTAGTCGCCCGCGCAAGTGATGAGCCGGACCTGGGCCTGGGCGGTGTCGTCGTAGACCCGCCGGCTGGGGAAGTCGTCCTTGGCGAAGGTCTCCGCGCTGTCGACCACGAAGTTCGCCCGGCTCCCGTCGGCGCGTTCGACGTGGAAGACGTCTCCCTTGCGCAGCTCGCCGAGGTTGGCGAAGACGGCCGCCGAGGTGGCCGTGTCGACGTGCCCGGCGATGACCGACGTACCCGTCTCACCGGGGGTGGCGCCGTCGGCGTACCAGCCGACGAGGTTGGTGTCGGCGGCGGGAGGGGGCAGGAGCTGCCCGGTGGGGCCGATCACCAGCTTCGTGAAGGGGGCGTCGACCGAGATCTTCGGAATGAGCAGGCGCACGGGCTCCGAACGCGGCAGGTGCGGGCCCACTCCCGCGGCCGGCGCGGCGCCGTCCGCCGGGTTGCCCGCCACCGGGGAGGACGTGGACCGGGGGGCGGCCTGCGCGGGGCGGGACGGATCGCCGGGTGACGAATCGTTCCTGCCGCCGAACAGGCTGACGGCCAGGACCAGGATCGCCACGGCGGCCAGCACCAGCCCGGAGTTGGATCCCCGCCCGTTACGGGCCGGTTCACCGCCGCTCAGGCTGTCGAGGGGGCGGCTGCCGGAGCTGTCTGCGGGGGAAGAGGGACGAACTGCCAACGGAATCAACCTCACCGGGGCGCGGCGGCCCATCGGACGGGAGAGGGAGGGGACAGGGCGGGGGATCGGACAGCGGGGGCGGGCCCGGTGCGGGCCGGCGGGGCCGCCACGCGGCGCGCACGCGTGGCGGCCTCAGCGGCTATCGCATCCGGCATGGGTCAGGCCAGGCTTCCGGCGGTCTTCTTGCGACGCGCCGCGTACAGTCCGGTCCCGGCGACCGCGAGGACGGCGAGTCCGCCCGCCGTCATGCCCGGCGAGGCGAGCGCGCCGCCACCGGTGTGCATGCCGCCGCTGGGCTTCTCGTGGCTGCCGCTCCAGCCACCGTCCTCCTCCTGCTTGCCGCTCCAGCCGCCGGAGTCCTTGCCGCCCTGCTCGTCCTTGTCCTTGTAGGTCTCCGGGTCCATCTTGGGGTCCTTCGCGGTGCCCCAGTCGTCGGCGTTGACCGCGGTCAGCGCACCGCCACCGGTGTGCATGCCGCCGTGCGGACGGTCGTGGTCGCTGCCCTTGCCGTGCTCCTTGCCTTGCTCCTTGTCCTGCTCCTTGCTGTAGGAGGAGTCCGACTGGTCCCAGTCGCCGCCGGACGCCGCCCAGGCGCCCGGGGCACCGAGGGCGAGAACGGTGGAGGCGGCCGCGGTGGCCAGAATCATGCGAGCAGAGCGCATCTGACATTCCTTCCGTCGGTGGCCGGGCAGCTGGTGCTTCGTCAGCTGTGGTGGCCCGCCCCCGACGTGATCCACCGTCATCCAGCGGCCCGTACCTCACCACTCAAGGCGGTCACACGGGTGAACCCGACCGGGTCCGCGGTGGCCGAAAGGGCCCTCGCACAGACCTGACACAACGTCTGACGCCACGCCCGGCACCGTGCCTGACGTGGCGTCTGATCGCTGTGGGTGCGGAGGTCAGCCCAGGGACAGCAGCTCCCCGAGGACGTCACGCAGCACGGCCTCGGCGTCCGGGACCGGCCCCGCCGCCCGCCAGGCCACGAACCCGTCGGGCCGGACGAGGACGGCGCCCCCGGACGTCGTACCGTGCGCCTCGGCCCAGTCGGCGCCGCCCTCGGGCGTCAGCTCCGCGCCGGGCCCCTCGCCGATCCGGTACGCGTCCAGCGGGACCGGTGTGTCCGCCGCGACGCGCACAGCGGCCGCGTGCCAGCCGCCCTCGTCGCCGGCGCCGCTGAGCAGCACGAACGACCTCTCGTAGAGGTCCAGCGTGGAGATCGGCTCACCACCGCGGCGTACGGCCAGGTGGGGTGCCCTGCTGCCGGGGGCGCCGGACAGGTCGAGGCGGTCCGGTACGACGGGGGTCGCGGGGTCGGTGCCGACGACCGCGCCCACCGGATAGCGGTAGCCGAGCGCCACGTTCAGGATGCCGCGCTGCGGACCGCCGCCACCGGCGCCGGGCGGCGGGGCGTAACCGGGGTGACTGTGCTCGGCCGACCGGACGGCGGCGCGGGCGCTGGTCGCCTCCGCCACCGGGCGGCGCTCGGCGTCGTACGAGTCCAGGAGACCCTCACCCGCCCAGCCGCCCAGCACCGCGGCGAGCTTCCAGGCCAGGTTGTGGGCGTCCTGGATACCGGTGTTGGAACCGAACGCCCCGGTGGGGGACATCTCGTGGGCCGAGTCCCCGGCCAGCAGGACGCGGCCCGCGCGGTAGCTGGTGGCGACCCGCTGGGCGGCGTGCCAGGGGGCCCTGCCGGTGATCTCCACGTCGAGGTCGGGGACACCGACCGCGCGGCGGATGTGGTCGACGCACCGCTCGTCGGTGAACTCCTCCAGCGTCTCGCCGCGTTCGGGGTGCCAGGGGGCGTGGAAGACCCAGTTCTCCCGGTTGTCCACGGGCAGCAGCGCGCCGTCGGCGTCCGGGTCGGTGAGGTAGCAGACGATGAAGCGCCGCTCGCCCACGATGTCGGCCAGCGCGCGGGAGCGGAAGGTGATGCTCACGTTGCTGAACAGCTCGCCGGGGCCGCTCTGGCCGATGCCGAGCTGTTCGCGGGCGGGGCTGCGGGGGCCGTCGGCGGCGACCAGGTAGTCCGCGAGGATCCTGGTGTGCTCGCCGGTCTCGCGGCTCTTGACCACCGCGGTGACCCCGTCGGGGCCGCTGTCGAACGACATCAGCTCGGTGGCGTAGCGCAGGTCGCCGCCGAGCCGCTTCGCGTGCTCCAGCAGCACCGGCTCCAGGTCGTTCTGGCTGCACAGGCACCAGGAGCTCGGGCTGAAGCGGGCCAGTCCGCCGCCCTCGTCGATCTGCTTGAACAGCCACTCGCCCGCGTCGCCGACGAGGGTCGGGGTCTGGAGGATCCCGTGGTTGTCGGCCAGCGTGGCGGCCGCCTGACGGATCATCGGCTCGACGCCCGCCGTGCGGAACAGCTCCATCGTGCGGACGTTGTTGCCCCGGCCGCGGGGGTGGATGGAGGTGCCCCGGTGCCGCTCCACCAGGGTGTGCCGCACCCCCAGCCGGCCCAGGAACACCGAGGTCGACAGGCCGACCAGGGAACCGCCGACGATGAGGACCGGGACCCGGTGGAGGGTGGGGTCGGTCTGTTCGTCGCGTTCGGCCTGTTCGACCTGTTCTTTGTGTTCGGCTCGTTCTGCTCCGTGGTTCATCGCTCGCCTCCAGCGTGTCGTGTCCACCGACTCGTCCGGATACGGCCGGCAGCCCCATCCATGCCCCACGGCACGTAGGCGGGCCCAAGCTTCACCCGCTTAACGCGTTCGTTTCGCCGAGTCGGCGGGCATACGGGGGCTCTCCGGGGGCTGGGGGCGGTGGGCGGTGGCGGTGGGCGGCGCCTCCTTCCGGTGCCCGCACCCCGGGGCACCCTTCGCCCGGGGGCGTCGGGGACGGCGACTAGGGTGAGTCCGTGGAGCTCCTGCACCTGCGCTACTTCGTCGCCGTCGCCCAAGAACTCAACTTCTCGACCGCGGCCCGCAGACTGCACATGGCGGCGTCCCCGCTGAGCCGGCGCATCAAGGACCTGGAGCAGGAACTCGGCCACCGGCTGTTCGACCGCGACACCCACCATGTGAAGCTCACCCGGGCCGGCAGCGCGCTGCTGCCGATCGCGCGCGGGGTCCTGGAACAGGTCGACTCCATCGGCTGGCGCCTGGACGAGGCGGTCCGCCCCCGGCGTGCCACCCTGCTGGTCGGCGTCCCCACCGGCATCCACCCGGACCTGCGGGAGCGGATGGACGCCCTGGCGGAACGGGCCGGCGACCGGTTCGAGATCAAGCGCTGGCCCGGCCGCACCGAGCGCCTGGTCGACGCGGTGTGCGACGGCAGGCTGGCGCTCACCCTGGCCCGCCTCCCGGTCGCGGGCGACCCGGCGCTGGAGCAGCTGCCGGTGATGTCGGAGCGCCTGGGCGCGGTCGTACCGGGGGACCTGTTCGCGGGCCGGGAGTCGATCGCCCTGGCGGAACTCTCCGAACTCGCCTACGCGGGCTCCCCGTCCGCGGTGACCAACGCCTACTTCCGCGGACTCGACCGGCAGCTGCACGAACTGGGCATTCGCAAGCGCGTCGAGCTGGGCAGCGCGACCTTCGAGGGGGTCGCGGAGATAGTGGCCGGCGGACTCGCCTTCTCCATCTCCATGCTCGACGAGAGAAGCCCCATCCGGAACCACCTCCTCGGCAACGTCACGCTCCTGCCCTTCTCCGACTTCCACCCCCGCCTGGAGACCGGCCTCGTGTGGCGCAGGGACCGGGCCCGGGGCGGCGACCTGGAGGAGGTCGTCGCCATCGCCCGCGAGGTCTTCGGGGAGCCGCTGGCGGCGTGAACGCGACCCGTGCCGTGCCCGGCGCCCCGGGTTCGCACGGTAGCGATGGCAATGCCTCTTTGCCCATCCTTTAGTCTGGGCGGGCGTTGCTCGTAGCCGAAGACAGGGGGCCGCCGTATGGCGGATGAATTCAAGGTCGACCTGAGTCAACTGGACTCGTTCGGCCGGGTGTTGAAGCAGTCCGTGACGGATCTGGAGGAGGCGCGCACCGCGCTCTCCGCCGTCGGCGCCGACCAGATCGGGACTCCGCGGCTGGACGAGGCGTGCGAGACCTTCCAGAACCGGTGGAAGTACGGAACCGGGCAGCTGAAGGACATGATCAAGGCGGTGGACGAGGGCGTGGAGAAGACCGCGCTCAGCTACCGCCAGTTCGAGGACAACCTCTCGCAGGCCCTCAAGAAGATGGAACAGACGAACGCCGCGAACACCGGGGGCAAGTGAGCCGTGGCCGACAACCCCTACCCGAGCCTCGGCTGGAACCCGGTCCCCGGCATACCCGAGCAGGTCACCGCGCTGCACCGCAAGGTGAAGTCCGCCGCGGACACCCTCACCAACTGTCACCGTCAGATCGAGTACCTGCTCGGCGCGAGCTCCGGCTGGCAGGGCGACGCGGCGAGCGCCTTCCGGGACACGCTGGACGGCGACCTGAAGACCGCCATGAGGAACGCCGGGCAGTCGCTCGACAAGGCGGCCGCGGCGCTCGGCACCTGGCAGGGCGACCTGACCTCGCACCGCGACCTGGCCAAGAAGTACGACGACGCCGCGCGCGACAACAAGGCCGACGCCGACAAGGCGAAGACCCGCTACGACCAGGCCAAGAGCAACCCGGACCTCGGGCTCGCCGGCAAGCAGTACCCCAGCCAGGCGGAGGCCGACGCGGCCACGGCCCGTCTGCGCACCGCCGAACGCGAACTCGACGAGGCCACCACCCACCTCAACAACGCCAACGCCGCCTACAACGACGTCATCACCAAGGCGAAGGAGCTGGAGGGCACCCACACCGACGCCGCCGAGGCCGTCGCCCGCAGCCTCGACGAGGCCGACGACAACCTGGCCCCCAAGGAACCGGGATGGTTCGACAAGGCCCTCAGCGCCATCGGCGAGGGCCTCAAGGCGGTCGGTGAGTTCCTGGTGGAGCACGCGGGGACGATCGGGGCGATCGCGGGGTTGCTGGCGCTGCTGCCCACACCGTTGGCGCCGGTCTTCGCGGGAATCGCCGTGGTGGCGAGCGGGGTGTCCATGGCGAAGAACCTGGCGAGTGAGGACTTCAGAGATGCGCTGGGAGGCGAATACGGCCTGAAGGAAGGCGCGTTCGCCTGGGCCTCGATGGTCGGTGACGGCCTCGGCATGGTGCCCGGTGTCGGTGCCCTGGCCAAGGCAGGCGGCGAGGCGGGACTCGCAGCCGCGATCGCCCGGGAAGGAGGCGAGGCCATGTCAATGGGGTCGAAGCTCGGCGCGTTCGGCAGAGAAATCGTGCCCGCCTTCAACTTCAAGGCTCTCGACGTGGCCACCGACCCCATGACGGGTGTGCTCGACTACGCCGTCAACGGTGTCAACGTGGCCGCGAACATGGCGTCATCCCTGGAAAACCTGGGTGTGCTCCCCAAGAACGGTCCGGGACATGATGCGTCCGAGGTCACGAAGGGCGCCGCTGCCTCGACCGGCCTGGCCGACGGTGTGAAGGCCATTACCAAGGACATCGGACACATGATGGCGGGGATTCGGCTGTGAACAGGTCCCTTGCGCCAACGGAGATCGAACCGAAGCCGGAGTTCTGGTACGCGCTGCCCTACGGATACCTCCAGCTGGACCTCCAGCCGTCCCCTGAGGGCATCCAGGAGGTGGCCCGGCAGCTCAGCGCACTGCCCGACGACCTTCGCGACCGGGCGGACCAGGTGTTCCGGCTGTACGCCGTCGTCCTGACGATGCTGCGGAGCCAGGACGTCATGGGGTGCGCGCTCGGCATGCACCCGGACGAACAGGGCGGTGCCTCGCTGTCCGTGCTGACGGTCTCGACCGTCGCGGCCTCGGGGGCGAATCCCGCCGCGGTGCTGCTCCAGATGCTGGGCACCGGCCCGGACAACGGCATCGTGCCCGTGGAGCTGCCCGCGGGCACCGGGTACCTGCTGGAGACGGAACGGACCACGCTCGCGCCGACCGCTCCTCCGGAGGGTCAGGACGAGCCCGCGCAGGGGACCGTCTGGCAGGGCACGGTCGCCATCCCGGTCGCGCGGACCTCGTCGATCGTCACCGTGCAGCTGGTCACCCCGGCGGTGGAGCTGGCCGACGACTACCGCGGCGTGCTGCTCGGCGTCGCCCGTACGGTGACGTTCGACGACCCGGTCGCGCAAGACAGGGTGGACAACGGCACCGACTCGGCCTCGGATCCGGGTCGAGGGGCAGACGAAAGGAGCCCGTTCGGATGACAGTGCCGGAAGAGTGGAAACACGGTCTGGAGTCGAACACCCCGCCCGCGCCGTACGCGACGGACGGGTCGGACTTCCGGGGGGCGGTGCGCTACTACTACGTCGTCGCATGGAAGAACTTCCTCAAGTTCTTCCCGGTGTTCTTCCTCCTGTGGGTCCAACTGTTCGCCTTCCACCTCGACTATCTGCTGCCGGTGGCCATCGTCGGCATGTTCGGCATGGTGTGGACGCTGATCCTTCTCTACGGCCGCCTCACTTCGATCCGTAAGTGCTCGAAGATCTTCCAGACGTATCCCCTGGAATTCCGCACCCCGGTCGAGAAGATCGGCATGGAGTCGACCCACACGCTGTACTTCCGCCTGGGAGACCAGAAGGGCACCCCCTTCACCCTGCGTGCGAAGGACTCCCTGGGGCGCGGTCGATGGCCCGTCGGCATCGTCGACGGCGTCTGGTTCGCGGGGGACGAGCCCTTCGGCGGCGCGGTGATCGTGCCGGGCGGCGGCGAACTCCTCCTGCTCCAGCCCAGGGACTGGAGGGAGCGGGAAGAGGACCGCAACACCGCGGGACCGGAACGCATCGAGAAGGCGGCAAGGGCAGGCATCAAGCGCCCGTTCCGCCTCTGACCCATCCGGCGGCCGGACATCTCTCAGCTCTGGTCGCCGGGCCTGTGGCCGGGCCGGGCCGGGTTGGGCGGGCCGTCCCGCGTCGCCCCTGTGGTGCGGTTCGGCAGGGGCTCCCGGTGAGGCGGCGGCGCCGAGGCGTGATCAGCCGGAAGCGGGGAGGGAGGCGTCGGACGCGCCCTGCTCGGCCCGTCGGCGGTACTCCGCGTTGATGCGCTGCGCCTCCTCGAGCTGGTCCTCGAGGATGACGATGCGGCACGCGGCCTCGATCGGGGTGCCCCTGTCGACGAGCTCGCGGGCGCGCGCGGCGATCCGCAGTTGGTAGCGGGAGTACCTGCGGTGCCCGCCCTCCGAACGGAGCGGAGTGATCAGACGAGCCTCCCCGAGCGCCCGGAGGAAAGCCGGAGTGGCGCCGAGCATCTCGGCGGCCCGGCCCATGGTGTACGCCGGGTAGTCGTCGTCGTCCAGACGATCACTGAGGGGGTTGTCTGCCGTCATGTCACCTCGCTGTGCAACGCGTCGAGGGGCCCTGATGCCGTACGGCACCAGGGCCCCGAAGGAAATTCAACACCATCTGTCGGCTCTCGTGCTCGGCCGACCTTCTGTTTCCGCTACCAGCCCTGTCGAAGGGGGGTGCGGGGATCGCGGCTGCGTGACCGGGGACCACCTTCCAATCCGGGGTCTTGCGGTACCCGGCCGAGTGCGTCCCGGGCCGGGCGATCCTGATGGCGTCTGCGTCCTCCGTCCTTCCTCTGAACCTGAACTGAACTGCTCTGCGGACTTTCCTGTACTGCTACCCGCCAGTTCGTGTCTGCCGGGTCTCTCTCGACTCTGTAGACAAGAAGAGACTAACCCTGGCAGGCCCCAATGTCTACTCTGGCAAAGGTAGATTTCACTCAGTCGTGGGAACAGACACCCGTGACCTGCAAGGGTCGGTTCCCCGCGCGACCGTCGAGCCGCCACATCGTCGCGAAAACAGGCGTCGGGGCGGCAACCTTCTCGTCCCCTGCGGCAACTGAAGGCCGGAAGGCTGGATCGAACTACCGGGACGGGCATGAGGGCAACGAAGCACGCCGCGCCGCAACCGTGGCGCAGGCGCGGACAGGTCACGGGTACTCCCTTGGCGCCGCTGGTCGCCGGCGCGCCTGCGGGCCGTCCCCCCGGAAGCCACGGTGAGCGGCCGACCCGCGTCCGGGGTGCCCGGCGTTGACCAGCCTGCCGGTCGGCCTTCACCGCCACCACACACCCATGCACGACCGCCGTTCGCATCCCGGGCCGGGCGCTGTCAGGCTGCGCCCCCCGTCGTTGCCGAACGCGCAACCACCTCGCACGTCATGGCAAGGAGAGGGCGACCGGGGGATGCTCCTCGATGACGCGTCCGTGGAGTTCCACGAATTCTTCGAACGCCACTATGCCGAGCTCGCCCGTCTGGCACACCTCCTGACCGGCGAGACCGACGCGGCGGACGACCTCGCGGCCGATGCCCTGGTCGCCCTGTGGCAGCACTGGGACCGGTTGCGGGGGGCCGACCACCCGCTCGCCTACGCCCGCGGTGTGGTGGCGAACATGGCGCGGGGACGGATCCGCAGCGCGGTCCGGGAGCGACGCCGGATCACGCTGTTCTGGTCCCGCAGCCCCGAGAAGGTGGAAGGGCCGGACACGGCGGCCGTCCTGGACGTCCGCGCGGCGCTCGCCCGGCTGCCGTACCGCAAGCGCGCCTGCGTGGTGCTGAGACACGCCCTCGACCTGTCGGAGAAGGAGACGGCGGCGGCGCTGGGCATATCCGTCGGAACGGTGAAGAGCCAGACCTCCAAGGGAATGGCCGAACTGCAGAAGCTACTGGGCGCACACGCGGCCGGGGACCTGGTGCCAGGGAGGAGGAACCGGTGAACGAGGACATCGACCGTCGGCTGCGTGAGGCCGCCGAGGCCCACCGGCCCGACCGCGCACGGATGCTGGCCCGGGTGGAACGCGGCATGGCCGGCCCCGCCGTCCGGCACCGCGCGCGACCGTTCGCGAGGTCCGGGACGAGGATCGCCCTCGCCGGGCTCGCCGCCGGAGGCATCCTGACGACCGGCGGCCTCGCCGTCGCCGCCATCGTCGCGAACCCGCCGCTGCCCACCCTGACCACACCCGCCACTCTGGCCCCGGCCGTCAGCTCCCCGCCCCCGACGTCGGCCCGCCCCACCCCGGGCACGCCGCACCCGGCCACCACCCCGGGCGGTTCCCGCCCGACCCCGTCGGCCACCGGTCCCGCGCCCTCGCCGACCGCCGACGAGAGCCGGAACGGGCCGCTGCGGTCGGCCGGCTCGGTGGATCCGAAGAGCACCGTCTACTGGACGCAGAGCGACCTCCTCCTCGAGACGACGCAGCCGCTCACCGCGCTCACCGTCGAGATCCGGATCGTGCAGGCCGGCGGGGCGAAGAGCACCGGCACCTGGCAGACCCTGCCGGGCGACGACTTCACCGTCACCGTCCAGGAGGCCGGCGGCGCGCTGGTCTACCGCTGGGTCCTCAAGCCGGGCCGGACCGTGCCGGTCGGGAACCATGAGTTCGCCGCGCAGTTCAACAACGGCGCCGACGGCGCGCACAGTGGTGCGGGCGACGGCTACCGCGTCGACGCACAGGGTGCGGGCGGTTCCGCGTCGGTCCGGGGAGGGTTCGCCCCGACGCGGTGAACGCCGCCGCGCGGCAACCTTTGTGCGCGTGGCGGCAACTGGCGGGTGACCGGGACCGGATCAAGTCCCGCCGTGCCAGAAGGACATGCCGTTGTCAGATCAGAACCGCCCTCATCGCCGCCGACCGGCCACCCGCCGTGTGATCGCCGCCGCGGTGGTCCTCGCCGCCGCGGGCGCCGCCGTACCACTGGTCGCCCTGGCCGCACTCACGCCGGACGCCGCCGCACCGGCCACGGCCGCCGACGCGGCGGCCGGCAGCGGCCGTTACTTCGGCACGGCCGTGGCCGCGGGCAGGCTCGGCGACTCCACGTACTCCGCCCTTCTCGACCGGGAATTCAAGATGATCACCCCGGAGAACGAGATGAAGTGGGACGCCATCGAGCCCTCCCGTGGCACCTTCACCTTCGGGTCCGCCGACCAGATCGTCGACCACGCCACCGCGCACGGCCAGCGCCTGCGCGGCCACACCCTGGTCTGGCACTCCCAACTGCCGAACTGGGTCAAGTCCATCACCGACGCGGGCACCCTGCGCACGGTGATGAAGAACCACATCACCCAGGAGATGACCCACTACAAGGGCAAGATCTACGCCTGGGACGTGGTCAACGAGGCCTTCGCCGACGGCGGCAGCGGTCAGCACCGCAGCTCGGTCTTCCAGGACGTGCTGGGCGACGGCTTCATCGAGGACGCCTTCCGCACCGCCCGCACCGCCGACCCCGCCGCCAAGCTCTGCTACAACGACTACAACATCGAGAACTGGTCCGACGCCAAGACCCAGGGCGTCTACAAGATGGTCAAGGACTTCAAGGCTCGCGGCGTCCCCATCGACTGCGTCGGCTTCCAGAGCCACTTCGGCGCAGGCGGCCCGCCCGCCAGCTTCCAGACCACCCTGTCCAACTTCGCCGCACTCGGCGTGGACGTGCAGATCACCGAGCTCGACATCGCCCAGGCGTCCGCCACCGCGTACACCAACGCCGTCCAGGCGTGCATGAACGTCGCCCGCTGCACCGGCATCACGGTGTGGGGCATCCGGGACAGCGACTCCTGGCGCACCGGGGAGAACGCCCTGCTGTTCGACGCGGGCGGCAACAAGAAGCCCGCCTACAACGCCGTACTCACCGCCTTCGGCGGCAGCAGCAGTAGTAGCGGCAGCAGTAGTAGCGGCAGCGGTGGCGGTGGTACGCAGACCGGCGCCGGCATCACCTCCGGCACCGTCTACACGCTCTCCAACGCGGCCGCCGGACGCGTTCTCGACGAGCCCGCGGGACAGAACGGCAACGGCACCCCGCTCCAGGTGTGGGACGCCGGCGGCGCCGCCAACCAGCAGTGGAAGGCCACCCGGAACAGCGACGGCTCGTACACCCTGACCAACGTCGCCAGCGGCCGGGTACTGGACGAGCCGGCCGGCCGGACGGCCAACGGGACGAAGCTGACGGTCTGGGACTCCAACGGCGGCGCCAACCAGCACTGGAAGGCGAGCCGGAACAGCGACGGCTCGTACACGCTGACCAACGTCGCCAGCGGCCGGGCGCTGGATCTCCCCGGCGGCCGGACCGCCAACGGCACGCCCGTCCAGATCTGGGACTCCAACAGCGGCGCCAACCAGCGCTGGAACTTCAAGCCGACCACGGCGCCGAAGAGCGACACGACCGCGGTGCCGACGAGCAACGCGTGCGCTCTTCCGTCGACCTACCGGTGGACCTCGACGGACGCGTTGGCGCAGCCGGCGAACGGGTGGGCCTCGTTGAAGGACTTCACCACCGTGACGTACAACGGCAAGCACCTGGTCTACGGCTCGAACTACTCGGGATCGTCCTACGGCTCGATGGCGTTCAGCCCCTTCACCAACTGGTCGGACATGGCGTCGGCCCGCCAGACCGGCATGAGCCAGAACGCGGTGGCGCCCACGCTGTTCTACTTCGCGCCCAAGAAGCTCTGGGTGCTGGCGTACCAGTGGGGTCAGTGGCCCTTCAGCTACCGCACCTCCAGCGACCCCACAGACCCCAACGGCTGGTCCGCGCCGCAGCAGCTGTTCACCGGCAGCATCCCCCGCACCGACTCCGGCACCGGCCCGATCGACCAGACCCTGATCGCCGACGACAAGAACATGTACCTGTTCTTCGCGGGTGACAACGGCAAGATCTACAAGGCGTCCATGCCGATCGGGAACTTCCCCGGCAGCTTCGGCTCCTCGTACACGACGGTCATGAGCGACACGGTGAAGAACCTCTTCGAGGCGCCGCAGGTCTACAAGGTCAAGGGCCAGAACCAGTACCTGATGATCGTCGAGGCCCGGGGTGCGAGCGAGCAGCGCTACTTCCGTTCCTTCACCGCCGCCGGCCTGGACGGCCCGTGGACCCCGCAGGCCGCCACCGAGTCCAACCCGTTCGCCGGCAAGGCCAACAGCGGCGCCACCTGGACCAACGACATCAGCCACGGCGACCTGGTCCGCGACAACCCCGACCAGACCATGACCATCGACCCCTGCAACCTGCAGTTCCTCTACCAGGGCAAGTCCCCGAACACCCCGTCGAACACCTCGTACGACAACCTGCCGTACCGCCCCGCGATCCTCACTCTGAAGCGCTGAGCATGAACGAAAGGCGCCCCCCTCGAAGAGAGGGGGGCGCCTTTCGTCGTCTTCACCTACCGGAGTCGTGTACCACCCGAGTTGTAGTACGCGATCGTCTTGTTGATCAGGTTTCCGCCGTCGGTCTCCGGCGTCGTCTGCTCCGACCACCCCGCGCCGAACAGCAGCCCGGCGATGTGGGCGTTCGCCACCTGGTCCATGTGGCCGAAGAACCAGTCCACCTTGTCGTCCTTGAAGTGGCCGGGAGTGTTGTTGCCCGCCATGTTGCCCACGGGGATCTGCCACAGGACGACCGGCTTGCCCACGGACTCGGCCATCGTCTTCCAGAACTTCAGCGAAGCGGCGGCCTTCTGGTCGTTCCAGAAGTGGTCACTGCCGCCGTGGGCCGGCTGCGCGTACCAGCCCGCGTCGCGGTCCGACACGTCGGTGGCCAGGAAGTCGGCGTTCTTCGCACCGATGTCCGCGTAGTCCTTCACGCACTTCTGGAGGTTGCTCTCCCAGTCGAAGCAGGAGAGGTGCAGGCCCACGGCGGTGTTCGGCGCGTACTTGTGCGCCATCGAGATCAGGCACTGGGCGAGCCCGGCGGCGCTGTTCTCCTGCGATCCGCAGTCCGTCGGGTTGGCGCCCGTGACCTGCGCGGGAACCTGGTGCAGATTGCCGAGCGACCGGGCGAAGCCCCAGAAGTCGGGCTCCAGGTCGACCATGTCGTGCGAGTTGCCGATCTTCTGGAGGAAGAACCGGTAGTCGTTCAGGTACTTGGTGAGCAGGTCACGCCTGTCGATGGCCTTGACCTCGCCCGGGCCGTCACCCTCGCCTGCCATGTCCCCGAGGTCGCGCAACGAGTACCAGGTCCACAGGTACTTCTGCGGTCGCGACTTGCCCTGGTAGGTCGCCTTGGCCGCCACGCCGTCCTGCCAGGTCACCTGGTTTCCGGGCGCCGTGCTGGTGCCGCCCCAGCAGCCCCACCAGGCCGACCACTCAGCCTTGCAACGCGATGCCGTATAAGCGTCCGACGAGGGCGCGGGCTGGCTGTGGATGTAGGCGTAGCGCACGTCGAACGGCGCGGCGTTCGCCGAGGTGTCCGTCATCGAGCCGCCGATGAGCACCTTGTCGCCGCCCATGAAACGGGTCGTCGAGCTGCCGTTGGCCGGGGTTGACGGCGTCGGCGACGACGCCGGAGCGCTGCTGCTCGGAGCTGTGCTCGCCGGAGTGCTGCCGGCGGGCTTGGGCGTGCTGCCGGAGTTCCCCGGGTTCCCGGAGCCGCCGGCGACGCTGCCGACCGCGACGAGCTTCCACTGCTGGTTGGCACCGCCCTGGTCACGGTTCTGGACGATGCCGCCCCCGTTGGCCTTGGTGGCGTTGCGGACCCCGACAGCCATGCCACTGAAGCGATTGACCAGACGCACGAAGCCGTCCGCCGACTTGGCCGGCTTGAACTGCTGGTTGCTGCCGTTCTGGTCCTTCCACTGCACGAGGGCGGAGCCGGCCGTCTTCGACCAGCCGAGGTCGTCCAGCACCTTGCCGGAGGTCCGGTTCTGCAGCCGGTAGTAACCGTCGCCCGCGTCGATGAACCGCCACTGCTGGTTGGCCCCGCCGTGACGCGCCCACTGCACCACCGCCGCGCCGTCGTTCCTGGCGGAGCCGCGGTCGTCCAGCACCTTGCCGCTGTTGCGGTTGACCAGCACGTACCACTTCTTCAGATCCAGGGTCTTCTGGTCCGCCGAGGCCTGGCTGACCACGACGGCCGAGCCGGCCACGACCACCATGGTGAGACCCGCCCACAGACCCCGTCGCGCGAGCAACCGACGCCCACGGTGCCTCGGGCGACCACCGCGCGCGCCGTCGTCGGCACGGTGACCGCCGCCGCGGGACGCCCCCGGTGACGCGGGTGAACCGGGGACATGTCTGTGCTCTCGTTCCAGGGACATGCCTGAGCTCTCTTTCAGCTGATGCATCAGACCGGACCACATGGCCGGACAGCACTCAGTGGTCCGAGAGCCCGAAAAGGTTGCCGAGAAGATCCACGGATTTTCCGCCTGCAGCCGCCGACTACGACACGGACGCGATTCTCACCCTGGATTCGAGGAGACTTCCGGGCCTTGCGCCCGCTGGGCCGTCACAAGGTGTTCCGGGTGCTCCCCGAGGACCTACCGCTCTGAGGCAGGCTTCTCCTGGACCACCGGGGTGAACTTCGCCGCGCTGCCGGCGAAGCCCTCCGTGGCCAAGGAAGTGGGCGAGCTCGACAAGTCCTCCGGCCTGTCCCTGACCGGCAAGCTGACCGAACCCCGGATGAGTCCGTGTCATGGGATGTGGCTCCGCGGCAGTGGGTCTCGCCGCGGGCCCGGAGCGGGTCAGGCCCTCCGGGCGGTCGCGTCGCCCTTCGTGAAAACGGAGGCCAGGCCGTAGAACGGTCGCGGTGCCGGCGAGGGGCGCCTGGACGTCGTCGGCGCTCCAGCCGGTGAGCAGTTCGTCCACGGTGGCGGCCCACCGGTTCCAGCCCCCCGCCAGGTTGGCGACCGGCCAGTCCGAGCCGAACATGAGCCGTCGGCGGCATGACCGGATGCACCCTCCGCTCGGCGGCCTGTCGGTCGATCGGACGTATGCCTGGAACAACTTTTCCCGCGACGTCTGCGGCGCCGACGCGCCACACGCTGACATCAGTACGACGACCGGGAGCGCCCCCGCGGGCTCGCACCATGCACTTCCCCCTTCACGAGCCTGTCGGGCAATGCCTACCGCCACAGCGTCGGGAGGGGTCCCGGTGGCCCGTCCCGACAGGCTTTGACCTGCGGGAATACCCTCCTTCCGAGTGCGTGAGGGTGAAGCGTGGACCCACGCAGGTGCAGGAGAGGGTCATTTCGAGCGGGCGCGTGAGCGGGGTGCGTGGGGACACCGAGCGCCTGCACCAGGCGGAGAAGCACAGCCGGTGATGCCATCGACTCCTGCTACGTGCAGCGCGCCACGTTTCTCCACAGCGCCCGAACGGACGCGAGTACGACGAGATAGTGGAGATGCTCACCGGCCTCTACGGCTCTGTGCCTGGCTCGGCTGGTGGGGATGCCCACCTCGGCGACACCTCGCGCGTGGGCCTTCTGGCGCAACGCGTCCTGCTACGCGATGGACTCTCGCGCTCCCTCGAACAGCGCTCGTTCCTGGCTCGCTTGTCGACTTCGGGGCGTTACCACTGGAGCGCCGGGTCGGTGATGGCGGCGATGCACTCGAAGCCCCGGTCAGCGAAGGTCCGGCGCTGCAGTGCCGTCCTCCGTCATGCCGGCGCTGATGCCGGACGGGACGGTGTGCGACCCTCTCCTAGCCGACGCGTTCGGCGGTCCAGGTGATGTGTGGAGGCTGGACTCGTGCGCACAGAGGCCCGCCCTGTGCGTCGGTCAGGCCGAGGCGTCCGACCAGCAGTCCGTCGCGCGCGCCGCTGAGTACGTCAGCGGGGATGGCGTCGAGCATCAACTTGGCGCGGCGGAACATCGTGAAGGTGCCCGAATCGTCGACTGTGCCCCAGGACAGGTAGATGAACCGATGGCCCAGACGGTGCTGCACGTAGGGGCCTTTGATCTCGATGCCGGACGGCGAGACGCTCGTGGTGCACTCCAGGATCCAAGTCGCGGACCGCGCGTCACCGGGCTGTGGTGCGAGGAGTTCGGCCGGACGGTCGCGGCGTTGCACGGCGACATGGACGTTGCGGTACTCAGGAACCTTGTCGTGGGCTGGAGCCGGGCAGGTGAGGCCAGGCAGATCGACGGCGTCGATGCGGATGCGCATGCGGGCCATCATCCCGCCAATGTCCTCGCCGGGACCAGCCGACCATGAACTGGGGCGGGCCCGGGCAGCGGTGACCGCGTGCTTGATTGAGAGTGGTCCACGAAGACACAAAAGCCCAGGTCGATGACCTGGGCTTTGCTCATGGAGCGGGTGACGAGAATCGAACTCGCACTCTCAGCTTGGGAAGCTGATGTTCTACCACTAAACTACACCCGCGCGAGACGCCGGACCGGCCGGTGTCGAGACGCACTGTCACCTTACCTCATGCCAGGCCCCCGGCGCTGAAGCCGTGGGGCCTGAGTGCGTCTCAGGGGTGGGACGGGGCTGCGGGGGAAGGGAGTTGGGGCGTACGGTGGAGGCGTGGAAGAGGGTCCTGGCGGGACCGGAGTGCCGCCTGGAGGGCCGTCCCACCCATCCCGTAATGTGGCTTTTGTCGTCAGGTGAGCAGTAGCCCGACGCGGCTCTTGGGGAAGGGACTCTAGGACTTGATGGAGCGCACCGTCGTCCGTTGTGCCGATGGGCACGTGTTCAGTACCGCTTCGTTCCCGATGCAGCAGGCCGAGCGCCTCGGCCCCGGACGGCTCGTCCGCTGTCCGCGCTGTGCCCGGCTCAGAAGCGTCGTTCCGGTGGCCTTGGAGAAGCACTGACCTAGAAAGAAGCGCTGTAGGCAGGTACCAGGCGCGCGGACCGTCCGATTGTGGTCGGTCCGCGCGCCTTGCGTATCCTCGGGACGTGCTTCTCTCAGACAAGGACATCCGGACCGAGATCGACGCCGGGCGCGTGCGGATCGATCCCTACGACGAATCCATGGTGCAGCCGTCCAGCATCGACGTACGGCTGGACCGGTACTTCCGGGTGTTCGAGAACCACCGGTACCCCCACATCGACCCCGCCGTCGAGCAGTCCGACCTGACGCGGCTGGTGGAGCCGGAGGGCGACGAGCCGTTCATCCTGCACCCGGGCGAGTTCGTCCTCGCCTCCACCTACGAGGTCATCACGCTGCCCGACGACCTCGCCTCCCGCCTGGAGGGCAAGTCCTCCCTCGGGCGCCTCGGGCTCGTCACCCACTCCACGGCCGGCTTCATCGACCCCGGCTTCTCCGGGCACGTGACCCTCGAGCTCTCCAACCTGGCCACGCTCCCCATCAAGCTCTGGCCCGGGATGAAGATCGGCCAGCTGTGCATGTTCCGGCTCTCCTCGCCGGCCGACTTCCCCTACGGCAGCGAGCGCTACGGCTCCCGCTACCAGGGCCAGCGCGGTCCGACCGCCTCCCGCTCCTTCCTCAACTTCCACCGGACCCAGGTATGAGCGCCTCCGCCGCCCGCGAGAACCTCACCTACGAGGCGTTCGGCACCGCGGTCCGCGAGCTCGCGCAGACCATCGCCGACGACGGCTACGTGCCCGACATCGTGCTCTCCATCGCCCGCGGCGGAGTCTTCGTCGCCGGTGGTCTCGCCTACGCGCTGGACTGCAAGAACATCCACCTGGTGAACGTCGAGTTCTACACCGGCGTGGGGACGACCCTCGACATGCCCGTCATGCTCGCGCCGGTCCCCAACGCCATCGACTTCTCGTCCAAGAAGGTCCTGATCACCGACGACGTCGCCGACACCGGCAAGACGCTCAAGCTGGTCCGCGACTTCTGCCTCGACACCGTCGCCGAGGTCCGCTCCGCGGTCATCTACGAGAAGACCCAGTCCCTGGTGAAGTGCGAGTACGTCTGGAAGCGCACGGACGATTGGATCAACTTCCCGTGGAGCGTTCTGCCGCCCGTGCACAAGTCGGGCGAGGCACCCAGGGAGAACAAGGAAGCCCTGTGACACCGGTCGACCACTGATCGACTCGCTCCTCCGAAGATCCCGAAGGACGATGGAAACGAGCACGCCTCGGCATGAGGAGGAATGTGGTCATGACATCGACGGACGGACACGGGGGCGTCGTTCAGGCCGCGTGGCGGGATACCGCGGCGGACCTTCAGCAGGCGGTCGACGATCTGCGCGGCGTGTACGAAGCCGCGCGGAAGCGCGTGGCGGAGCTTCCGGCTGCCCATCGTGGACCCAGTGACAGCCGGTACTGCAAGTCGTGCGAGTGTCCCGGCTACGATCCCGGGCCGCACCAGGAGTGCGCGAGGTGGTACTGCCACCATCCGGACGGCAGGCACAACCACCCGATGTGAGCCCGCGGCCGGTGAGTCGTCGGGTGGGCGCGGGGAAGCGGTCACCGCCTGACCCGAGTTGGTTCGGCGACATGACGAGGGGGCTCCCGGTTCGGACCGGGAGCCCCCTCGTCGTACGTCCCGCAAGGGCCGCGTCGCTAGAACGTGCCCAGCTTCACGATCGACAGCAGGGCGATCAGCTGGATCGCCGAGGCGCCCAGGGCCTTCGGCCAGGGGAGGTCGTGGGACTTGGAGACCATCAGGGTGAGGAGCACGCCGGCCGCCACCCAGGTGGCCCAGCCGAGGAGCTGGACGAAGCCCGCGTCGCCGCCGAAGAACATGGCCACGATCAGGCGGGGCGCGTCCGTGAGGGACATGATCAGCATGGAGAGGCCGACCGTCGGCTGCCAGGCGCCGTCGCCGCCGAGCTGGCGGGCCAGGGCGTGGGTGACCACGCCCAGGACGAAGGCGGACAGGGCCATCGCGACGGCGGTCGTGAGGACGATCGGGATCGCGTTCGACAGGGTCGCGTTGATCGCGTCCTTGCGGGCGTCCTCGAAGCCGAAGACCGCGAGCAGGCCGTAGAGGAACGTCACGACGAGGGCGGGGCCCCACATCGAGTAGTCCCGCATCCGGAGGAAGGTCTGCTGGGGCGAGAGCACGATGCCCTTCAGCAGCTCCTTCCAGTGCAGCCGGGGGCCGATGGGGCCCGCCGGGGCCGAGCCGGCCCGGTAGGTGCCGCCCTGGTTGTAGGGGTCCTCGCCGACCGAGAACGCCTGGGTGTGGCCCGGGTTGTTCGCCGCGTACGGGTCATGGCCGCCCTGCGGGTGCGGGGCGCCGCCGTCGCCGAAGTACTCCGGCTCGTCGTAGCCCCGGCCGCCGCCCTGGGTCCACTGCCCCGGGTGGGGCTGCGGCGCGGGGGGATAGCCGTACGACGGCTGTCCCTGGGGCGCCTGCTGCTGCCCGTAGGGAGGTTGTTGCGGTCGCGTGTGAGGAGCGCCGTTGTCCCGGCCGCGTCCGATCCTGAATCCAGCCACGCCTTCGAACGTACCTGGTCCCGGAGAGCCGCGTGTCCGGCCCGGGGTCTCGGGGACGGCTTTGCTGCCGAGCTGTGACATCCCCTAAGGGACAGTCAGAGGGAAGCCGGGGGCCGCTCAGGGCAGTGCCGTACGCCTACCGGGACCCCGCCGGGCATCACCGGGTGTCGCCGGCACCCCGGCTCCCTTCTGCCACGCCACCTCAGCCGATGAGCCCCGTGCCGAAGGCGCCGTACACCTGCGGTCGCACCCCTCACCCCGTCAGCATCATCCACAACGCCCCCGGTAATGATGCCCGTGTCCGACAAGCGGCGACGGCCCGTACGACCAGGAGACAAGTGGTGGACGCGGACGAGGTGTTGCGCATCCTGGACCTGCTGCGGCGGGCCCGGGCGGAGGTCTGGGTCGGGGGCGGGTGGGGGATCGACGCCCTGGTCGGCGAGCAGAGCCGGGAGCATCGGGACCTCGACCTGATGCACCGGCAGGAGCAGGAGCCGGCCGTCGTGGCGGCGCTGGCGGCCGCCGGGTACGTGGAGAGCCTCGACCTGCGGCCGGTGCGGTTCGTGGTCACCGATCCCGGCGGACGGGAGGTCGATCTGCACCCGCTGGTCTTCGGCGGGGACGGTTCCGCCGTTCAGGCGTCCGGCGTGCCGGAGCGGCCCTTCGGCTACCCGGCCTCCGCCTTCGTGACCGGGACCGTCGGTGGCACGGCCGTCCCGTGTCTCTCGGCCGGGCAGCAGGTCTTCTTCCACCAGGGATACGAACCCACCGAGCGGGACCGGCACGACATGGCCCTGCTGCGGCGCGTCTTCGGGATCGCCACCCACTTCTGAGGCGACCGCCACCCACTTCTGATGCGGGCCGCAAAGACGACGGCGCCCCCGGGTCCGGTGGGACCCGGGGGCGCCGAACGGCAGCGCCGTGACCGCTACTTCACCGGCTCCGGCTCCGGAGCGCTCTCCGGTTCCGTCGAGTCCTGCGGGTCGGCCGGGGTCTTGACGGACTCCAGCAGCAGCTGGGCGACGTCGACGACCTGGATGGACTCCTTGGCCTTGCCGTCGTTCTTCTTGCCGTTGACCGAGTCGGTCAGCATGACCAGGCAGAACGGGCAGGCCGTCGAGACGATGTCGGGGTTCACCGAAAGAGCCTCGTCGACGCGCTCGTTGTTGATGCGCTTGCCGATCCGCTCCTCCATCCACATCCGCGCGCCACCGGCACCGCAGCAGAAGCCGCGCTCCTTGTGGCGGTGCATCTCCTCGTTCCGGAGGCCCGGGACGTTGGCGATGATCTCGCGCGGCGGCGTGTAGATCTTGTTGTGGCGGCCCAGGTAGCACGGGTCGTGGTACGTGATGATGCCCTCGACCGGCGTCACCGGGACCAGCTTGCCCTCGTCGACGAGGTGCTGGAGCAGCTGGGTGTGGTGGATGACCTCGTAGTCGCCGCCGAGCTGCGGGTACTCGTTGCCGATGGTGTTGAGGCAGTGCGGGCAGGTCGCGACGATCTTCTTCGCGACGCGAGGCTTCGCCGACTCCGGCACCACCTTGCCGTCGTCGTCCAGCTCCTCGCCGAACGCCATGTTCAGCGCCATGACGTTCTCCATGCCGAGCTCCTGGAACAGGGGCTCGTTGCCGAGGCGGCGGGCGGAGTCACCGGTGCACTTCTCGTCGCCGCCCATGATCGCGAACTTGACGCCCGCGATGTGGAGCAGCTCGGCGAAGGCCTTCGTGGTCTTCTTCGCGCGGTCCTCCAGGGCGCCCGCGCAGCCGACCCAGTACAGGTACTCGACCTCGGTCAGGTCCTCGATGTCCTGGCCGACGACCGGGACCTCGAACTCGACCTCCTTGAGCCACTCCAGGCGCTGCTTCTTCGCCAGGCCCCAGGGGTTGCCCTTCTTCTCCAGGTTCTTGAGCATGGTGCCCGCCTCGGACGGGAACGCGCTCTCGATCATCACCTGGTAGCGGCGCATGTCGACGATGTGGTCGACGTGCTCGATGTCCACCGGGCACTGCTCGACACAGGCGCCGCAGGTGGTGCAGGACCACAGGACGTCCGGGTCGATGACGCCGTTCTCCTCGGCGGTGCCGATCAGCGGGCGCTCGGCCTCGGCGAGAGCCGCGGCGGGCACGTCCTTGAGAGCCTCGGCAGACGCCTTCTCCTCGCCCTCCATGGTCTTGCCGCCACCCGCGAGCAGGTACGGCGCCTTGGCGTGCGCGTGGTCCCGCAGCGACATGATCAGCAGCTTGGGGGAGAGCGGCTTGCCGGTGTTCCAGGCCGGGCACTGCGACTGGCAGCGGCCGCACTCGGTGCAGGTGGAGAAGTCCAGCAGGCCCTTCCAGGAGAACTGCTCGACCTGGGAGACGCCGAAGACGTCGTCGTCACCGGGGTCGGTGAAGTCGATCGGCTTGCCGCCCGACGTCATCGGCTGGAGGCCGCCGAGGGCCGTCCCGCCGGTCGCCTCGCGCTTGAACCAGATGTTCGGGAAGGCCAGGAAGCGGTGCCAGGCCACACCCATGTTGGTGTTCAGCGAGACCACGATCATCCAGATGAACGAGGTGCTGATCTTGATCATGGCGACCAGGTAGATCAGGTTCTGCAGCGCGGAGACGCTCAGCCCCTTGAAGGCCAGGACCAGCGGGTACGAGGCGAAGTACGACGCGTCGTAGCCGTCCACGTGGTGGATGGCGCCCTCGAGGCCGCGCAGCACGTAGATCGCGAGGCCGATGGTGAGGATGACGTACTCGACGAAGTACGCCTGGCCCGCCTTGGAGCCCGCGAAGCGGGACTTGCGGCCGGGGCGGGAGGGCAGGCTCAGCAGGCGGATCGCGATGAGCACGACGATGCCGAGCACCGTCATCACACCGATGAACTCGGTGTACATCTCGAGGGGCAGCCAGTCGCCGACGACCGGCAGTGTCCAGTCGGCCTGGAAGAGCTGGCCGAAGGCCTGTGCGAGGGTCGGCGGCAGCGTCAGGAAGCCGACGGCCACGAACCAGTGGGCGAAGCCGACGATGCCCCAGCGGTTCATCCGGGTGTGGCCGAGGAACTCCTTCACCAGCGTCACACTGCGGGCGTAGGGGTTGTCGGTCCTGCTCCCGGCGGGCACGGGCTGGCCCAGCTTGAAGTACCGGACGAACTGGCCGATGGCGCGTGCGAGCAGCGCCACGCCGACCACGGTCAGTACCAGCGACACGATGATCGCGGCGAGTTGCATTTCGGGGCTCCTCGGGCCTGCGAGGGGTCTACGGGAGGTCCGTGAAGAGCGTGCGCGTCAGCACGGTCACTCTCGTCATTACTAAGCGGTAACTTATGCAGTCCGTCTGAGACTACCCCCATCCTGCGCCGCACTGTAGCCGGGGGCCGGGTGATCTGAATCGCTGAGGGTTACCTTAAAACCCGATCGTGTTATTCGTGCTGAATTGGTGCATACGGCGCTAATTTGGCCTCGTGCTCTATGGGATCCTCGCCGCCACCTCCGCCCTGCTCCTCGCCGCCGTGCTCACCGGCCTGCTGCGGATGCCCGCCCTGCGCCTCGGGATCGTCGACCGGCGGTGGCGGCGCCCCATGCCGCTGTCCGGCGGGGTGGCGGTGGTGGCGGCCACCTGTGTGGTCGCGGCCGTCGGCGACCGGCAGGGGTCCACCCCTCTCGGCCCCGAGGCCGGGCGCCTCCTGATCGCCGGGGCCGCCGTCGCCCTGCTGGGGCTCGTCGCCGACGTACGGCGGGTCAAGGCACGGTTCCTCGTCGGCGGTACGGCCGTGGCGGCGGCCTGTGTCGTGCCGTACGAGGAGACCGGGGTGCCCGCCGGGATCCTCGCCGTCGGCTGGATCGTGTTCGTCGCCGTGGGGTTCAAGGCGCTCGACCACGCCGACGGGCTCGCCGGGACCGTCGGCGTGGTCACCGCCTTCGGCGCGGCGGCCTGTGCGGCGGCCGAGGTGATGGACGGGCTCGCCGTGCTGCTGAGCGTGCTGGCCGCCGCGCTGACCGGGTTCCTGATGCACAACTGGCATCCCGCGCGCGCGGGGCTCGGCGCCTGCGGGGCCCTGTTCACCGGGTTCGTGCTGGCCTCGGCGGCCGTCACCACCCGCGCGGGACAGGGGCTCGGGTCCAATGCCGCGGTGCTGTTCGCGCTGAGCGCCCTGGTGGCCGCCGACGTCGTCCTCGTCGTCCTCGCCCGGCGGCTGTCCGGACGTTCGCTGCTGCGTCCCGGGCCGGACCATCTCGCCCACCGGCTGCGCAGGCTGGGACTCACCCCGCAGGGCGCCGCCGTCCTCCTGGGTGTCACGGCCTTCGGCGGGGTACTCGTCGCGGTCCTCGTGCACCTCGGGTGGATCCCCGTGAGCGGGGTGCTCTGGGTGGCCGGCGGTGTGCTGGTCCTGGTGGTGGGACTGCTGCTGGTGAGGCCGAGAGTGAAGCCCGCCGCACGGTCCGGCGTGGTCCCGCGTCCCGCATCTCCGCAGGTCACGACCCAGTTGCGTGTAAGGAACGGATAAGAGTTGAGCCTCCATGACTCAGGTCTGTTGACCGAGGCGTCGGCGTCATGCACACTTGAGTCCGTTCCACTCAAGTCAGCTGGAGGAAATCACCATGGCACGTGCGGTCGGCATCGACCTGGGCACGACTAACTCCGTCGTCAGCGTTCTTGAAGGCGGCGAGCCCACCGTCATCACCAACGCCGAGGGTGCCCGGACCACGCCGTCCGTCGTCGCCTTCGCGAAGAACGGCGAAGTGCTCGTCGGCGAGGTGGCCAAGCGCCAGGCGGTCACCAACGTGGACCGGACCATCCGGTCCGTGAAGCGCCACATGGGCACCGACTGGAAGACGGAGCTGGACGGGAAGCCGTTCAACCCGCAGCAGATGTCCGCGTTCATCCTTCAGAAGCTGAAGCGGGACGCCGAGTCCTACCTGGGCGAGAAGGTGACCGACGCGGTCATCACCGTCCCGGCGTACTTCAACGACTCCGAGCGCCAGGCGACGAAGGAGGCCGGCGAGATCGCGGGCCTGAACGTCCTGCGCATCGTCAACGAGCCCACCGCGGCCGCGCTCGCGTACGGCCTCGACAAGGACGACCAGACGATCCTCGTCTTCGACCTCGGTGGCGGCACCTTCGACGTGTCCCTCCTGGAGATCGGCGACGGCGTCGTCGAGGTGAAGGCCACCAACGGTGACAACCACCTCGGTGGTGACGACTGGGACCAGCGCGTCGTCGACTACCTGGTGCAGCAGTTCAAGTCCGGTCACGGCGTGGACCTCGCCAAGGACAAGATGGCCCTCCAGCGCCTCCGCGAGGCCGCCGAGAAGGCCAAGATCGAGCTGTCCTCCTCCACCGAGACCTCGATCAACCTGCCCTACATCACGGCCTCCGCCGAGGGCCCGCTGCACCTGGACGAGAAGCTCACCCGCGCCCAGTTCCAGCAGCTGACCGCGGACCTCCTGGAGCGCTGCAAGACCCCGTTCTTCAACGTCATGAAGGACGCCGGCGTCTCCATCAACGAGATCGACCACGTCGTCCTCGTCGGTGGCTCCACCCGTATGCCCGCCGTCGCCGAGCTCGTCAAGGAGCTGACCGGCGGCAAGGACGCCAACAAGGGCGTCAACCCGGACGAGGTCGTCGCCATCGGCGCGTCCCTCCAGGCCGGTGTCCTCAAGGGTGAGGTCAAGGACGTCCTGCTCCTCGACGTGACCCCGCTGTCCCTCGGCATCGAGACCAAGGGCGGCATCATGACCAAGCTCATCGAGCGCAACACCACGATCCCGACCAAGCGGTCCGAGATCTTCACCACGGCCGAGGACAACCAGCCGTCCGTGCAGATCCAGGTCTACCAGGGCGAGCGCGAGATCGCGGCGTACAACAAGAAGCTCGGGATGTTCGAGCTGACCGGTCTGCCGCCGGCCCCCCGTGGCGTGCCGCAGATCGAGGTGTCCTTCGACATCGACGCCAACGGCATCATGCACGTGACCGCCAAGGACCTGGGCACGGGCAAGGAGCAGAAGATGACCGTCACCGGCGGCTCCTCGCTGCCGAAGGACGAGGTCGACCGGATGCGCCAGGAGGCCGAGCAGTACGCGGACGAGGACCACCGTCGCCGCGAGGCCGCCGAGACCCGCAACCAGGGCGAGCAGCTCGTCTACCAGACGGAGAAGTTCCTCAAGGACAACGAGGACAAGGTCCCCGGCGAAGTCAAGACCGAGGTCGAGGCCGCCGTCGAGGAGCTGAAGGCCGCGCTCAAGGGCGAGGACACCGCCGAGATCCGCACCGCGACCGAGAAGGTCGCCGCGGTCTCCCAGAAGGTCGGCCAGGCCATGTACGCCGACGCCCAGACCGCGCAGGCCGCCGGCGGCGACGCCGGTGCCGAGGCGCCGAAGGCGGACGACGACGTGGTGGACGCCGAGATCGTGGACGACGAGCGCAAGGACGGTGCCGCGTGACGGAGGAGACCCCGGGCTTCGACGAGAAGCCCGACGTCCCCTCCGGCGCCACCGACGACGCCGAGCCGAAGGCCGCCGCCTCCTCCTCGGAGGCGGGGGCGGCCCCGGCCGGGGACGCAAGTGCCCAGATCGCAGGCCTGACGGCCCAGCTGGACCAGTCGCGCAAGGCGCTCGACGAGCG
The DNA here is from genome assembly GCF_000383655.1 of Streptomyces sp. 351MFTsu5.1. Lineage (NCBI taxonomy): Bacteria > Bacillati > Actinomycetota > Actinomycetes > Kitasatosporales > Streptomycetaceae > Streptomyces > Streptomyces sp. 351MFTsu5.1. The sequence goes on from NZ_KB911776.1 coordinate 531,170, forward strand.
CACCGCGGACCTCCAGCGGCTCCAGGCCGAGTTCCAGAACTACCGCCGCCGGGTGGAGCGGGACCGGATCACGGTCAAGGAGATCGCCGTCGCGAACCTCCTGACCGAACTCCTGCCCACCCTCGACGACATCGGCCGCGCCCGGGAACACGGTGAGCTGCTCGGCGGGTTCAAGTCCGTCGCGGAGTCGCTGGAGACCGTCGCGGCGAAGATGGGTCTGCAGCAGTTCGGCAAGGAGGGCGAGCCCTTCGACCCGACGATCCACGAGGCCCTGATGCACAGTTACGCGCCCGACGTCACCGAGACGACGTGCGTGGCGATTCTCCAGCCGGGGTATCGCATCGGCGAGCGCACCATCCGCCCCGCGCGGGTGGCGGTCGCCGAACCGCAGCCGGGCGCGCAGGCGGCCAAGGACGAGTCCGAGGCCGGCGAGGAGAAGGACAACAGCTCTGAAGAGGGCTGAAGCCGTGGCCGGTGACCGAAAGGAGGGGCGTCGGGGATGAGCACCAAGGACTTCATCGAGAAGGACTACTACAAGGTCCTCGGCGTCCCCAAGGACGCCACCGAGGCCGAGATCAAGAAGGCGTACCGCAAGCTCGCGCGCGAGTTCCACCCGGACGCCAACAAGGGCAACGCCAAGGCCGAGGAGCGCTTCAAGGAGATCTCCGAGGCCAACGACATCCTCGGCGACCCCAAGAAGCGCAAGGAGTACGACGAGGCCCGCACCCTGTTCGGCAACGGCGGTTTCCGTCCGGGTCCTGGCGGTGCGGGCGGCTCCTTCAACTTCGACCTGGGCGACCTCTTCGGAGGCGGCGCCCAGGGCGGGAGCCAGGGAGCCGGCGGCTTCGGCGGCGGACTCGGAGACGTCTTCGGGGGCCTGTTCAACCGGGGCAGCTCGGGCACTACGCGCGTCCAGCCGCGGCGCGGGCAGGACATCGACACCGAGGTCACCCTCAGCTTCACCGAGGCGATCGAGGGCGCGACCGTCCCGCTCAGGATGTCCTCCCAGGCCCCCTGCAAGGCCTGTTCGGGCACCGGTGACGCCAACGGCAACCCGCGCGTGTGCCCGACCTGCGTCGGCACCGGTCAGGTGGCCCGGGGCTCCGGCGGCGGCTTCTCGCTCACGGACCCCTGCCCGGACTGCAAGGGCCGCGGCCTGATGGCCGAGAACCCCTGCGAGGTCTGCAAGGGCTCCGGGCGGGCCAAGTCCTCCCGGACCATGCAGGTCCGCATCCCGGCCGGGGTGTCGGACAGCCAGCGGATCCGGCTGCGCGGCAAGGGCGCGCCCGGTGAACGCGGCGGCCCGGCGGGCGACCTGTACGTCACCGTGCATGTCGCCACGCACCCCGTCTTCGGCCGCAAGGGCGACAACCTCACCGTGACGGTCCCGGTGACCTTCACGGAGGCGGCGCTCGGCGGCGAGGTGCGGGTGCCGACGCTCGGCGGCCCCCCGGTGACCCTGAAGCTGCCGCCGGGCACCCCCAACGGCCGCACCATGCGGGCGCGGGGCAAGGGCGCGGTCCGCAAGGACGGCACCCGGGGCGATCTGCTGGTCACCGTCGAGGTGAGTGTCCCGACCGAGCTGTCGGGGAAGGCTCGTGACGCGCTGGAGGCGTATCGCGAGGCGACCGTGGGGGAGGACCCACGGGCGGAGCTGTTCCAGGCCGCGAAGGGAGCATGATTCGAGATGGACGGTCGTCGACGCAATCCGTATGAACTGACCGAGGAAACCCCGGTCTACGTCATCTCGGTGGCGGCCCAGCTCTCCGGCCTGCACCCGCAGACCCTCCGTCAGTACGACCGCCTCGGCCTGGTCTCCCCGGACCGCACGGCCGGGCGGGGCCGCCGCTACTCGGCCCGCGACATCGAACTGCTCCGCCAGGTGCAGGCCCTGTCGCAGGACGAGGGCATCAACCTGGCCGGCATCAAGCGCATCATCGAGCTGGAGAACCAGGTCGTGGCGCTCCAGCAGCGGGTGGCCGAACTCCAGGCCGCCGTCGAGGGCGCCGCCGCGGCGATGCAGCAGCGGGAGGCCGCGGTGCACGCGTCGTACCGCCGCGACCTGGTGCCGTATCAGGAGGTCCAGCAGACCAGCGCGCTGGTGGTGTGGCGGCCGAAGAAGGCCAGGGACTAGACGCACTGACCCAGACGCACTGACGACGAGAAGGGGCCCGGAGAGATCTCCGGGCCCCTTCGTCAGTACTCCCAGATGCCGTACGCCATCGGTGAGGTCGCGGCCTCCGCGCCGGCGGCGTCCAGGCGGACGACGCGGTAGTAGTACAGGCCCAGCGTGTCGTCGTGGACCGTCTTGTCCATGAAGAACACGGCGTCGTCCATCGTGCCCTCGCTCAGGGTCGTATAGGCGGCCGCGGCCGGGTCCCAGCGCTCCACGCGGTAGCTCTTGAACCGGCCGCAGTCGCCGAGGCCGGAGCTCTCGGAGCAGCCGACGTACAGCTCCGGGTACCGGTCCTCACGGATCTCGGTGCCCGTCCAGCCGGGCGGCCGGGTGTCGGGCAGGGCGACGGAGAGCTCGGCGGGGTGGTAGGCCTCGGGGCCGGCCCACCAGGGGATCAGGGGGGAGTTGTCCGTGGCGGCCACCTTGTAGGTGTGCGTGGCGCCGTCGGGGACCGTCGGGCAGAGGATCTCGGTCGGGGCCAGGGACTCGCCCGTCCAGCAGTTCTGCTGCCACTCCGTCTCGCCGGTCTCCGGGTCGGTGACGCCCTGCCACACCTTGTAGCCCGTGACGTCGTCGTCGGCGGGCGGTGTCCAGGTCAGGCGCACACCGAGCGGGATCTGCTCGGCGGTCAGGTTCTCCACCGGGGCCGGGCGCACGGTGTCCGGCGTGGTCGCGGTGGCGGCGGGGCCGGGCTGCGACTCGTGGCCGTACGGGTCGATCGTCACGACCGTGTAGTCGTACGTCGTCTCGGAGGCGCCGGAGACGTCCCAGCAGACGCCGTTGATCTGCCGGGGGCCGGCGTAGTCGGGGGCGTCGCCGGTGTTCCAGGTCCAGTACGTCTGCGGGTCCGTCAGCGGCAGGTCCTGCGAGTTGTTGGGCTTGCAGCCGGTCACCGCGCTCCTCTCACCGGTCGCCTTGTCGGTGCGGGTGATCCGGTAGGTCAGCAGCGGCCTGTCCTCGCCGAAGGTCCACGGGTCGGCGCTGCTCCACTCGATCATCACCCCCTCGTCGAACCTGGTCGCGGTGGTGCTGAACGGCGCGATCGCCTCGGGCCGGCCGGCCATGGCGAGGGTGACCTCCACCGGGGCGGCGGCGTTGCCCTTCGCGTCCACCGAGCGGACCGCGTAGCGGTAGCTGTCGGCCACCGCGACCAGTTGGCGCGACACGACGTCGGTCCCCGTGGTGGTGGTCGGGGTGTTGCCCGTGGCGCCGGGCAGCGCGTCGAGCCAGCCGCCGGTCGCCGGGTCGTACTGGAGGACCTGGTACGAGGCCGCCCCGTCGACGGCCGACCACACCACGTGCGGGATGCCCGACCGGTACTCGACGCGGGCGTCGGCGGCGGCGGCGGGCGGTGTCAGGTCGGATGTGGTGAAGGTGGTGGCCGCCGAGTACGCGGACCAGTTCCCGACGGCGTCCCGGGCCCGGCCGCGGTAGGTGACCTTGCTGCCGTCGGCGGCGTAACCGGTGTCGCAGATCGCTCCCTTGGTCCCGGTGTACACGGTGGTCCAGGTGCGGGTGACGGGGTCGAGCCGCTGCATCTCGTAGAGGGCGATGTCGGCCGCGTTCTCCGCGGTGGTCACGAGCTCCGGGGCCGCGTAGGGCTGGTCCACCGGGCACGCGTCCATCTCCAGGAACGGCGCCGCGGGCGGCGTCGTGTCCACGGTGGTGACGGGCTGGTCGGCGGTGCCGCCCGAGGTGTTGCCGGCCTTGTCGTGGGCGCGGACCTCGAAGTAGTAGGTGGCGCCGGTGGGCGGCGTGCTGTCGGTGTACGAGGTGCCGGTGGTCGTGGCGAGCGGCGCGGCCGGGAACGAGGCCCCCTTCAGCCGCCGGTAGACCTTGTACCCGGCGAGGTCCATCTCCTTGTTCTTCGCCCAGGTGACCTTGGTCTTGCGGGTGGTCTTGTCGTACGTCACCGAAGTGCCCGTCGGGACAAGGGGTTTGACCTTGTCGACGGTGGCGGTGGTGCGGGGGGTGTAGGTGACTTTGACCTTGGCGGCGCCGGTCCAGTTGGCGTAGTCGATGCGCAGGGTGTGCTTGCCGGCGGGGATGGTGACGTTGGCGGTCTTCTTGACCGTCGTCGAGACGTTCTTCCAGAGGTCGATCTTGCGAATGCCGTCGAGGTAGACGCGGATCCCGTCGAGGCCGGTGGCGTTGAGGGCGAAGGGGCCGCCGGAGCCGAAGTCGCGGGTCAGGGTCCAGCGGACGCCGAAGTTGTCCTTCGGGAGCCCGGAGACCGGGGCGCCGCTCCAGGACTGGTCGATCGCGTCGTCGCAGTCCGATTTCTTCGGGGCCCCGGAGAAGGACGTGTTCGCGTAGAACTGGCGCTGGAACACCGGGGAGGCGCAGTTCACGGCCGCGGAGGCCGAGGGCGCCGTCACGGCGAGCAGACCACCCGAGGTGGTGAGCACGACGGCGGTCGCGGCCGCCGCGGTCGTGCGTCTGGCTGACTTCATGAGGATCACGACTCGCTGGAGGAGGAGAGGGTTGTACCGCGGGCCGGGGCGGTGACCGCCCAGCCGTCCGCGGGCAGGGTCTCGGTGCCGTCGGCCAGGACGCCGGTCACCCAGTAGTAGGAAGTGGTGCCGCGCCGCACTCCGGTGTCGACGTACTGCGAGGCGGTGCCGGCGAGCTCCGCGATCCGCTCGTACGAGGAGGTGGCGGGGTTCCACCGATAGACGCGGAAGCCTTGCGCGGACTGCCCCGACCACGTGAGCTGGTTGCCCTCGTCGCCCCGGGCACCCTGTACGGAGAGGTCCAGCGGCGAACCCTCGGGGGTCGCCACACTCGGCGTCATGTCGAGCTCGGTGACGACCACGGCACGGGGTCCGTCCTGACTCCACTGGTCGGCGGAGTTGTACTCGTCGTCCACGGCGTCGACGAAGAAGCAGACCTCGTCGCCGTCCGGGAGCGTGGTGTACGAGTAGGACGTCGTATCGGGCAGGACGTACTTCACCAGGTTGCCGTAGCAGACTCGCTCGTCCCCGCCGTCCTCGTCGCCCACGAGCTCGCCCCGGTAGACCGTGTAGTACCGCAGGTCCGTCGCCGGGCTCTTGTCCCAGTTCAGTTCGAAGCCGTACTCGGTCGGGGTCACGTCGAGGCCGGTGACGAGCGGCGGCGGGTCGTTGTCCCAGATCCGGCCCTCGTACGGCGCGGACCGGGCGGACTCGTTGCCCGCCGCGTCGACGGCCGAGACCCGGTAGTGGTACACGGTGCTCTCGGCGGCCGTGGTGTCCAGGTAGGAGGGCTGCCCGGTGCGGCCGACGGCGGTGTACGTGCCGTTCTCGGTCGTCGCCCGGAAGACGCGGTACGCCGTCGCGCCCGTGACGGCGTCCCACCCGACCTCGAGACCGCCGGTTCCGGTGCCACCCGGCCGCACCTCGCCGGTCGCGCGCGTGATGGTGGGTACACCCGGCGCGACCCGGTCCACGGTGGTCACCGGCTGGTCGGCGCTGCCCGACGACTCGTTGCCCGCCTTGTCGTAGGCGCGGACCTCGTAGTAGTAGCTCTCGCCGGTCACCGGCAGCGTGCTGTCGGTGTAGGAGGTGAAGGCTGTCGTCGCGAGCGGAGTGGCCTGGAAGGAGGTGCCCTTGAGCCGCCGGTAGATCCGGTACCCGGCGAGGTCCATCTCCTTGTTCTTCGCCCAGGTCAGTTTCGCCTTGCCGGTGGTCTGGTCGTACGTCGCCGAAGTGCCGGTCGGTGTGAGGGGCTTCACCTTGTCGACGTCGGCGGTGGTGCGGGGCTTGTAGTCGAAGGAGACGTTCGCGGCGCCGGTCCAGTTGACGAAGTCCACGCGGAGGGTGTGCCTGCCGGACGGGACGGTGATGTTGACGGTCTTCTTCTGGGTCGTGGAGACGTTCTTCCAGAGGTCGACCTTGCGGCTGTCGTCGAGGTAGACGCGGATGCCGTCCTGCGCCGAGACCGGCAGCGCGAAGGGCCCACCGGAGCCGAAGTCACGGGTCACGCTCCAGCGCACTCCGAAGTTGTCCTTCGGCAGCCCCGAAGCGGGCGCACCCGTGCCCCAGTTCTGGTCGATCGCGTCGTCACAGTCCGTCTTCTTCGGGGTGCCGGAGAAGGACGTGTTCGCGTAGAGCAGGCGCTGGAACACGGGGGACGTGCACGACACGGCCGCGGACGCGGGGGGCGCGGTCAGGGTGAGCAGGGTGCCGGCGGTGGCGAGGACCACGGCGGTGGCGGCCGTGCGGATCATGCGAGGTTCTCCGGGGTGACGGGAGGTTCGACGACGGTGACGTACGAGAAGTCGTCACCGGTGAGGGGGAGGCTGTTGCCGGCCTTGTCCACGGCCACCACGGCCCAGCGGACGGTCTCGCCCTGGGGCGTGTAGCCCACGAGGTTGTGGGTGATGTTCGGTTCGTCGGCCCAGTCCTGAAGGAAGTCACCCACAAGGTCGTAGCGCCAGACACCGTCTACGAGTGTGCCGTAGTAGATGTCGTAGCGGCCGACGTCCTCCTCGGGGCTGCGCTGCCACGAGAGGAACATGTCGCCGTCCTCGTCCAGCCAGCCGCGCAGTCCCGTGACGGCGGCCGGTGCGAGCCCGGTGGCGGGCGCGGTGCCGGTGACCGGAGCGGAGGGGACGGACTCCTGGTTCTGGGTGTCCAAGGCGGTCACCGTGTAGGCGTAGGAAGTGCCCTGGACGACACGGGTGTCGGTGTAGGACACGTGGGACGCGCTCACCTCGCCGACGCGCCGGCCGTCGCGGTAGATCCGATAGCGGCCCAGGTCCTGCGCGACGGGTGAGGTCGGCGCCTGCCAGGTCAGCGTGACACCGTCGGCCATGGTCGTGGCCGTCACGGCGGTGGGCGCGGAGGGAGCCCAGTCGCCGCGCTCCTCGGTGGCGGGGACCGACTTGGCGGACCGGTTGCCGGCGGCGTCGAGCGCGGTGACCCAGTAGGTGTAAGTGAGGCGGTCCTCGACCTTGCCGTCGAGCCAGGAGGTGCCGGTCACCCGCGCGACCTGCGTGACCGGGTTGTCCTGCCCGTCGTCCTCCCACCGCCGGTGCACCAGGTACTCCGTCGCACCCGCGGTCGTGCTCCAGCTCACCGTGACCCCGGCCTGGCCGTCTGCCGTCGTGACGCCGGAGGGTGCGGCGGGGGCGGTGCCGTCGGGTGGGGTGACGGGCTGGTCGGCGGTGCCGGTCGATTCGTTGCCCGCCCGGTCACGGGCGCGCACCTCGTAGTAGTAGGTCTCGCCGGTCGCGGGTGGAGTGTCGGTGGCGGAGGTCGAGGTGGTCGTGCTCACCTTCTGCCAAGTGCCGCTCCCCTTGAGCCGCCGGTACACGCGGTACTCCGCGAGGTCCATCTCCTTGTTCTTCGCCCAGGTGACCTTGGTCTTGCGGGTGGCCTTGTCGTACGTCACCGAAGTGCCCGTCGGGACAAGGGGTTTGACCTTGTCGACGGTGGCGGTGGTGCGGGGGGTGTAGGTGACTTTGACCTTGGCGGCGCCGGTCCAGTTGGCGTAGTCGACGCGCAGGGTGTGCCTGCCGGACGGGATCGTGACGTTGGCGGTCTTCTTGACCGTCGTCGAGACGTTCTTCCAGAGGTCGATCTTGCGGACCCCGTCGAGGTACACCCGCATTCCGTCGAGGCCGGTGGCGTTGAGGGCGAAGGGGCCGCCGGAGCCGAAGTCGCGGGTCAGGGTCCAGCGGACGCCGAAGTTGTCCTTCGGGAGCCCGGAGACCGGGGCGCCGCTCCAGGACTGGTCGATCGCGTCGTCGCAGTCCGTTTTCCTCGGGGTGCCGGAGAAGGACGTGTTCGCGTAGAACTGGCGCTGGAACACCGGGGAGGTGCAGGCAGTCGCTGCCGAGGCGGGGGACGCCGTCGCCGTGAACAGGGTGCCGGCGGTGGCGAGGACGAGCGCCGTGGCGGTCGTACGGCTGGCTGACTTCATTCGATCCTCTGGTCGGACGTGGAACAGCAGTTGTGGGGCTGCTGTGATCACGACACCTGAGGTGTGAATTTGGTTGTACTAGTGTTCGCGCCAAGTCTTCACACCGTCGGCGGAGAGTGGCGTTGCGCACTCGTTAAGTGATTCCGCTTGACGCCGGTGGTCGGCCCCGCGTTGTCTTTTCAGACACATGGGCCGCAATGCCGCGCCCGCGTCCGGAGAGCATCAGAAGTGAGCAGCCCCATGCGTCGTCGTATCGCCATAGCCGTGGCAGCGTCCACGATGTCCTTCTCGCTGGCCGCCTGCGGGGCGCTCGGTGCCGCGAGCGGGAGCGAGGCGAGTCCGACCAAGGGCGACGACGTCACCGTGGGTGTGCTGATGCCGGAGAAGACGAACACCCGCTACGAGGAGTTCGACTACCCGATCATCAAGAAGAAGGTCGCGGAGCTCACCGACAAGAAGGGCCGGACGCTCTACGCCAACGGCGAGGCCAACGCCAAGAAGCAGGCCTCGCAGATGCAGGAGATGATCGACGAGAAGGTCGACGTCATCCTGCTGGACGCGGTCGACTCGCACGCCATCGCGGGCATGGTGCAGAAGGCCAAGGACGCGGGCATCCCGGTCATCGCCTACGACCGGCTCGCCGAGGGCCCGATCGACGGGTACGTCTCCTTCGACAACGAACTCGTCGGCGAGGTCCAGGGCCGCTCCCTCATCGAGGCGCTCGGTTCCGGTATCGACAGCTCCGACAAGATCGTCATGATCAACGGCTCGCCCTCCGACCCGAACGCCGGACAGTTCAAGGCGGGGGCGATGTCCGAGCTCAACGGCAAGGTGACGATCGCCGAGACGTACGACGTCGACGGCTGGAAGCCGGAGATCGCGCAGAAGAACATGGCCGAGGCGATCAACGCGATCGGCAAGGGCAACATCAAGGCCGTGTACTCCGCCAACGACGCGATGGCAGGCGCCGCCATCCAGGCGATGGAGAGCGCGGGCATGACGAAGCTCCCGCCGATCACCGGCCAGGACGCGGAGCTGTCCGCGGTGCAGCGGATCGTCTCCGGCGAGCAGTACATGAGCGTCTACAAGCCCTACCCCGACGAGGCCGAGGCCGCCGCCGAGATGGCCGTGACCAAGATCCAGGGCAAGGACATCCAGTTCGACGCCCTCGCCACGGACAGCGTCGACAGCCCCACCAACAAGGACATCCCGGCCCAGCTCGTCCAGGTCGTCGCGCTGACGAGGGACAACATCAAGAGCACGGTCGTCAAGGACGGCATCTACTCCGTCAAGGACATCTGCACCTCGGACTACAAGAGCGCCTGCGCGGCGGCGGGTCTGTCGTAGCCGGTCGGGGGAGGGGCCGCGGGACTCGTCCTGCGGCCCCTCCCGCCGTTCAGGCCACCCTCGTGAACTCCACCGTCACCTCCGGCGGTCCGCCCGGCACCCCGCGGTAGATCCCCTTGTGCGGGGTCACGTCGTCGTAGTCGCGCCCCCGGGCCACCACCACGTGGGACTCGTCGGCGCGCACCCCGTTGGTGGGGTCGTAGCCGCACCACTCGCCCGCCCAGTACTCGATCCAGGCGTGGCTCTGCCCCGCGACGGGCCGGTGCAGTTCGGCCTCGCGCTCCGGGTGGAGGTAGCCGGAGACATAGCGGGCCGGCAGGCCGACGGCCCGCAGCAGGGCGATGGTCAGGTGGGTGATGTCCTGGCACACGCCCGCGCCCTGCTCCCAGGCCTCCACCGGGGAGGTGTTCACGCTGGTCGCGCCGGGCAGGTACGACACCCGGTCGGCGACCAGCGTCGACACCGCGAGGGCCGTCTCGTGCGGGTCCAGGCCCGCCGCGGCCTTGCGGGCCTTCTTGGCCAGCTTCGCCGGGACCGTCGTACGTCCCGTCGGTCCTGCGAACTCCAACAGGCGGGAGCCCGCGACGCGCTCGGCCACCTCGGCCCAGGTGGGCGCGGTGGGCAGCGGTCCCGGCGGGACCGTCTCGACGAGGCTGGTGGCCGTGATGGTGAGCCTGCCGTGCGGGTCCATCAGGTCGAAGCCGGTGACCTGGGTGCCCCAGTAGTCCCAGTACGACCAGGTCGGGGTGGCCGGGCTGACGGTGACCCGGGCGTCCAGGGTGGTCTGGGCGGGCAGGGTCAGCGGGGTCATGCGGACCTCGTTGTGGGACGAGGAGGCGGGCTGGGCGTACGCCACCTCGGTGATGTGCTTGATCCGGAGGCGGGTCATCGTCCGGCTCCTTCCTGGGCCCACTCGACGGGCCCCTGGTACGGGAAGAACCGCTCCGCCACCGCCTCCGCGGAGGCCATGCACGCGGTCTGCAAATCCCTGAGCAGCGAGGGGAGTTGCTCCTCCAGGGCGTGCAGGTCGAGATATTCGAGCCGGGTGCGCATCCCGCCGATCGGGCGGCGCGCGGGGTCCTGACGGGGGCGGCCGAGCGCGGTCAGGCACTCCTCCGCCGTCGTCAGCGCGTGCAGTGCCGAGCGCGGGAAGTCCCGGTCCAGGAGCAGGAATTCCGCCACCCGCGGGGTGTCGCCGAAGCCGCCGTACACGCGCGCGTACGCCTCGTCGGCGCCCGAAGCGCTCAGCAGGGTCGGCCAGTCGGGCGCGTGGGCCGCGTCGAGCACCCGGACCGACAGCAGCCGTACGGTCATGTCCACCCGCTCCAGGCTCCGGCCGAGCACCACGAAGCGCCAGCTGTCGTCGCGGCTCATGGTGGAGTCGGCGAGCCCGAAGAAGAGGGCCGCGCGCCGCCGTACGAGTTCCAGATAGCCGTAGGGGCCGGTACGGCGGGCCGCGAGCCGCTGGTCGGCGAGCGCGTGCCAGGTGGAGTTGAGGCACTCCCACATCTCGGAGGAGACGGCCTCACGGGCGCTGCGGGCGTTCAGCCGGGCGGCACCGAGCGCTCCCTCGATGGAGCAGGTCGAGCGGGCGTCGAAGGCCAGCTGGTCCAGGACCTGCTGCATGTCCACCCGGGTGGCGCCCGCGTCGACGCCGAGGATCGCGTACAGCGACCGGCAGGCCGCGTCCTCGTCGCGCCAGGGGTCCTCCAGCATCCGGTGGAGGTAGGCGTCGAGGATCCGCCCGGTGGCGTCCGCCCGCTCGACGTAGCGGCCGGTCCAGATCAGGGCCTCGGCTATCCGGGAGAGGATCACGTCGTTCACTGCTGTGCCCCTTCCTGTACGACGGTGGGGGAGCCGTCGGGACCGTGCTGGCGTGGCGCGATGTCGAGCGGGGCGGTGCCGTGCGCGGGCGGCGGCGGGTCGGCGGGGCCCTCGGCGAGCACCCAGGTGTCCTTGGAGCCGCCGCCCTGGCTGGAGTTGACGATCAGGTTGCCCTCCTGGAGGGCGACCCGGGTCAGGCCGCCGGGCAGGACCCAGATGTCGGTGCCGTCGTTGACGGCGAAGGGGCGCAGGTCGATGTGGCGGGGCGCCATGCGTTCACCCGCGAGGGTGGGGGAGGTGGACAGGGCGACCGGGCGCTGGGCGATGAAGCCGCGGGGGTCCCGCCGGACCGCCTCCCGGGTTCTCTCCAGGGTCTCGCGGTCCGCCTTGGGACCGATCACGATGCCCTGCCCGCCGGCCCCGTCGACCGGCTTGACCACCAGCTGGTCGATCTGGTCGAGGACGGCCTCCAACTGCCCGGGCTCGTCCGGGCGGAACGACTCCACGTTGGGCAGAATCGGTTCCTCGGAGAGGTAGTAGCGGATCAGGTCCGGGACGTAGGTGTAGAGCAGCTTGTCGTCCGCGATGCCGTTGCCGACCGCGTTGGCGAGGGTGACATGGCCCGCCATGGCCGCGCCGAGGATGCCCGGGCAGCCGATCACCGAGTCCGGGCGGAAGTGCAGCGGGTCGAGGAAGTCGTCGTCCAGGCGCCGGTATACGACATGCACCGGCACCTCGCCGCGGGTGGTGCGCATCCACACCCGGTTGCCCCGGCACACCAGGTCATGGCCCTCGACCAGCTGCACGCCCATCAGCCGTGCGAGCAGGGCGTGTTCGAAGTAGGCGGCGTTGTTGGGCCCGGGGGTCAGGACGACCACCCGGGGGTCCTGGACCCCGTCGGGAGCGGCCGCGCGCAGGGCGGCGAGCAGCCTCTGCGCGTAACCGTCGACGGGCAGCACGTGCTGCTCGGCGAACAGGGACGGGAAGACGCGGGTCATCGCCCGCCGGTTCTCGATGACGTACGACACCCCGCTGGGCACCCGGACATTGTCCTCCAGGACCCGGAAGTCGCCCTGCTCGTCCCGGACCAGGTCGATGCCGGCGACGTGGATGCGCACCTGGTTGACCGGTTCGATCCCGTGGGCGGCGCGGTGGAAGTGCGGGGAGCTCAGCAGCAGCCGCCAGGGCACGACCCCGTCCTCGAAGGCGCGGGCGTGCCCGTAGGCGTCGGCGAGGTAGGCCTCCAGGGCTCTGACCCGCTGACTCACCCCGCGTTGTATGAGATCCCATTCCAGGGCGTCGAGGATCCTCGGCACGAGGTCCAGCGGCCAGGGCCGCTCCTCGCCCGCGAAGGCGTAGGTCACGCCCCTGTCGGTGAACGCCCTGGCCATCTGGTCGGCCCTGAACCTGAGTTCACTCGGTTCGATCGGCTGAAGCGCCGCCAGTACCGGCTCGTAGGCGGTCCTGACCTCACCCGGCCGCTCGAACATCTCGTCCCACGCGTCGGCCAACGCGTACGCGTCAAATATGTCCGCCATGACCTGACGTTAAGTGCGGCTCGTAACGAACTGATCACCGTGTGATTTCCGCACGTTGACGCGCGGAGGGAGTTGTTCCGCGCGGGGTGGGGGCCGACCCGGCGAGGGAGCAGCTTCCTGCAACCGGGTCGGCGGAGCCCGGGAAGTAGTGGGGCATACCCGCGCTTTTCCCCGCGCGTGGCGCGCGGAGCCGTGTTGCGGAGCGGGTCCGGGCCGCGCATAGTTGCGGAGCCGAGGGGGCTTCGGGGCCCCGAAGGGGAAACAGGACAAGAGGGCGGTAGACGCTGGAACCGGGGGTGGGATGGGCAATGACCGGCTACGGGGCGGACGACCATCCACACGGCGCTGACCGGCTGTGCGAGGCCGCGGACCGGGTGTACTCCCGTGCCGTACGGCGCGGGAGGGTGCCGCGCGTCGACGCCGAACCGGTGCCCTGTCTGCTGGAACTGGCCCTGCTGCACCCGGACCCCGACGACATGGACTGGCTGGTGCCCACCGCCCCGCAGGAGGTCATGACCCGGCTGCTGCGCGAGGTCCACGACGAGGTCAGCGCGAGCCAGCGCCGGGTCGGCGCCGCGGTCGCCGCCGTCGAGCGGTACGCGGGCCTGGCGCCCAGCGTCGTCGCGGGCGCCGCGGGGGAGGGCACCGCGATCCGCGTCCTCGACGGGCTCTCCCGCATCCAGGCCGCGATGGACGAGGCGACCGAGGCCTGCACGACGGAGGTCCTCACGGTCCAGCCGGGCGGCATCCGCCCCGAGCACGAACTCACCGAGGGGCTGCACCGGGCGCTGGCGCTGCGCGGCCGGGGCGTGCGGATGCGGGACCTGTACACGCACGTGGCCCGGCACGGCCAGGGACTGCTGAACTACCTGGAGCTGATGGGCGGTTCGGTCCAGGCCCGCACCCTCGACGAGGTCATCGACCGGCTGATCCTCTTCGACCGCACGGTCGCCTTCATCCCCGCCAACGCCGACCGCACCCTCGCCCTGGAGCTACGGCACCCCGCGCTGGTGGAGTACCTGGTGACCGTCTTCGAGCGGCTGTGGCGCCTCGCGATCCCGCTGACCGCCCCGCTCCCCGACACCGGCATCGAGGGCATCTCCCACCGAGAGCAGTCCATCGCGGCACTGCTCGCGGAGGGCCACCAGGACGCGGTGATCGCGGAACGGCTCGGCATAAGCGTGCGCACCTGCCGGGCCCACATCGCGCGCCTGTCGGAGACGCTGGGGGCGGCCAGCCGTACGCAGTTGGGGGTGCGGATAGCGCAGGTGGGCCTGGACGGCCCGGCCTCCGTCGCCCCGCTCACGCTTCCCGATCAAGGATCCCGGACCGTCCGATGAGGTAGCCGAGCTGGGCGCGGCTCTCGCTGCCCAGCGTCGCCGCGAGCTTGGCGATGTGGACGCGGGCGGTACGGATGTTCATGCCGAGCCGGTCGGCGATGACGGCGTCGGTGTGCCCCTCCACCAGCAGTCCGGCGATGGCACGCTGACGGGGCGTGACACCGTTCAGGCTGGGCCGGTGGACGGTCTGCGGGTACAGGGGCGTGGCCTGCCACCACAGCCGGTCGAACGTGGCGGCCAGGAACTCCACCAGCGCCGGGTGCCGGACCTCCAGCGCCACCGTGCCGTCCGCACCGGCGGGGACGAACGCCACGTCCCGGTCCACGACGATGAGCCGGTCGGTGACCTCGTCCAGGGAGCGTGCCTCGGCGTCGCCGCTCAGCTGCTCGTAGCGGGCGACGACGAGCGGCATCTGCCGCTGGGTGTGCTGGTAGAGGGTGCGGATCCGGCCACCCCGGTCCAGCAGCGCCTGGTCCCGGTCCATCGCCACGGCCTGGGCGGCGGCGCCCCTGCTGTCGCTGTAGTGCAGATTGGGCTGCACGCACAGGAGTTCGCTCACGGCGCCGGCCATCGCCCCGGTGATGGCCTCGTTGATCCGTCCGGTCCCGCTGACCACCCTGATCGCCGGGCTCCGGTCGGCCTCCCTCGCACTCCGTCCGCCGATCCGCGTCAACGGGGCGAAGGCCTCGGCCAGGCGGGCGCCGCGCCGTCGCTCCTCGAGCACGCGGTCGCTCGTGGCGCGGAGCAGGCGGTGGAGGACGAGGGCGGGGGGTACGGGGGTCAGGCGGGCGGGGTCCTGCCGCGCGGGCTCGAGCAACCCGCTCTCGACGAGGCACGGGAGGGAGGAGACGTCCCGCCTGCCGATCCCGCCCTCCCGCAGGGCGCGTTCGTAGAGCTCGACGGCGCGCGGGCACGGGTCCTGGGGGTCGTGCGGGTCGTGCGGGTCGTGTGCCGGGTGAGCGGCCGTACCGGTCACTCGCCCGTCTCCTCCTGTTCGAGGATCCCGGACTGCCCTATGAGGTAGCCGAGTTGGGCGCGGCTCTCGCTGCCCAGGGTGGTCGCGAGCTTGGCGATGTGGACGCGGGCGGTGCGGATGTTCATGCCGAGGCGGTCGGCGATGACGGCGTCGGTGTGGCCCTCGACGAGGAGGGCGGCGATGGCGCGCTGGCGGGG
This sequence comes from Streptomyces sp. 351MFTsu5.1, assembly GCF_000383655.1. Taxonomy (NCBI): domain Bacteria; kingdom Bacillati; phylum Actinomycetota; class Actinomycetes; order Kitasatosporales; family Streptomycetaceae; genus Streptomyces; species Streptomyces sp. 351MFTsu5.1. Next base: position 546,472 of record NZ_KB911776.1, read on the forward strand.
CGTGACGCCGTTCAGGGTGGGCTGGTGCACGGCCTGCGGATGCATGGGGGTGGCGAGGCGCCACAGCCGGTCGAAGGCGGTGACGAAGAAGGACACGAGCGAGGGGTGCCGGACCTCCAGGGCCAGCGTGCGGTCCTTGTTGGCCGGGACGAAGGCCACGGTCCGGTCCACGATGATCAGACGCTCCGTCACCTCGTCCAGGGTGCGGGCCTCGACGTCGCCGTGCAGGTGCTCGTAGCGGGCCTGGATGCTGGGGGCGTGGCGCAGGGTGTGCTGGTAGAGGGTGCGGATCCGGCCACCCCGGTCCAGCAGGGCCTGGTCGCGGTCGAGCGCCTTGACATGCATGTACGGCGGCGGCTCGGTGTGTCTGTCGCTGGTGTTGGGCTGGATCGACAGCAGTTCGGAGCTGTCGCTCATGGCCTGCCCGATGACCCGGCTGATGAGCTCGGTGCCGCTGAGCACGGCGATCATCGAGGAGTCGTCGGCGCCCGTACGACCGGCGTCGATCCGCATCAGCGGCTCGAAGGTCTCGGCCAGCCGGGCCTCACGCCGCCGTTCGTCCGCGACGCGCTCCTCCGCGATCCGCAGCAGGCGGTGCAGGGCGACGGCGGGGGCGACCGGCTCCAGCCGGCCCGGGTCCGTGACGGCGGGATGCAGCAGCCCGAAGTCGAGCAGACAGGGCGCGTCCCGGGCGTCGTCCCCGAGGACGTACCCCTCGCGCAGGGCACGCGTGTACAGCTCCGTCCCCACCGCGCACAGGTCCTCCACGCCGTGCTCGGGATGCGACGGGCTCATGGTGCGGCTCCTTCCTGCTCGGGGACGCGGGACGGCCCGATGAGACGTCCGAGACGGCCGCGGCTCTCACTGAGGCGTGCATGGAGGGCGAGGGCGCGGGACGCCCGGCGCCCTGGGCTCGGCATCTCTCTTGAGGCGTGCGGAGCGGCCGGGGTGCGCAGGGGGCTCGGAGCGTGCGTAGCGTCCGGGGTACGCAGGGCGCTCGAGGCGGGCGTGGCGTCCGGGGTGCTCGAAGTGGCCGTAGGGCCAGGGGTGCTGGAAACGGCCGTAGCGCCAAGGGCGTTCGGATCGGCCGTGGTGTTCGGGGTGTTCCGAGCGGCCGTCGCGTCGGCGGGGGTGCTTGAAGTGGTCGTGGCGTCCGGGTTGCTCGGAAGGGTCGTAGCGCCCAGGTTGTTCGGATCGGCCGTGGTGTTCGGGGTGTTCCGAGCGGCCGTCGCGTCGGCGGGGGTGCTTGAAGTGGTCGTGGCGTCCGGGTTGCTCGGAAGGGTCGTAGCGTCCGGGGTGCTCGGATCGGCCGTGGCCTCCAGGGCGTTCCGAGCGGCCGTCGTGCCAAGGGTTCTCGTAGTGGCCGGGACGCCAGATGCGGCTGTCAGGGGTCGCTTCGGCGGCTCGGCGACGGGCCGGGCGGATGCCGTCGGTGGCCGCTCCTCACGGCGTCGCGGGCCGGGCGGGTGGGCCGCGGTCACGGACGGCCGTCCCCCTGCGCCGCCGTGTGGCCCTGGTCGAGGATGCCCGACTGGGCGATGAGGAAGCCGAGCTGGGCGCGGCTGCCGCTGCCGAGGGCGGTCGCGAGCTTGGCGATGTGGGCCCGGCACGTGCGCACGTTCATGCCCAGGCGGCGGGCGATGGCCTCGTCCACATGGCCCTCGACGAGCAGCTTGGCGATGGAGTGCTGGATGTCCGTGATGCCGTCCGGCGCGGTCTCGTAGGGGGCGCCGGCGCTCAGCGGGACCGCCCGGCTCCACATGAACTCGAAGACCTTGACCAGGTAGCCCACGAGACCCGGGTGCCGCAGTTCCAGGGCGACCTGCCGGTCGTCCCGGACCGGGATGAACGCCACCGTCTCGTCGCAGATGATGAGCCGCTCCACCAGCTCGTCGATGGTCCGGTACTCCACCTTCCCGTCGGCGAACTGCTCCATGTAGGCCAGCCGCTCGGGGCTGTACCGGGCGACGTGCTGGTACAGGGTCCGGATCCGGACGCCCCGTTCGATGAGGGTCCGGTCCCGCTCCAGCCCCTCGATCAGCCGGTTCTCGGGGCGCTGGCCCCGGCTCGGCTGGACGGTGAGCACCTCCGACTGGCACTGGGAGGTCGCGAGGTCGAGCGCCGTGTTGATCCGGTCGAGCCCCTCCAGGACCGTGATGGAGTGCGCCGGCGCCACCTGCTGGGCGCTCAGCGTCATGAACGGCTCGAAGGCGTCGGCCAGCTCGATCGACATCCGTCTGCGCTCGGTGATCTCGTGCTCCAGCGGGTTGAGCCGCTGGGCGAGCGCGACCGACGGGGGAACCGGAAGCATCCAGTTCGCGTCGTCCGGGTCGGGGTGCAGAAGGGCGAACTCCAGCAGACAGGGAACCGACTCCACGTCCGCCCGCGCGACACGGCCTGTCCGCAGAGCGTTGGCGTAAAGACGGCCACCTTCCTCACACAACTCGGTCACCGCATGGGGATGTGTCGCCTTAGTCCCATTCGATACCAAATTTCCACCCCCCAGGGTCCTGAACATGCAGGAACATGATGCACCGTTCGTGTGGCCATGACGTGCCCGAATGAGCCATCGTCTTACTCGACGGGGGAAAAGGGGACCTTCAAGTGAGGACGAAGCCGACTATGCGTAACAGAATGCTTCGCTCGGTGCTTGTCGCCGCCTTCTCCGCCGTTGTGGCTCTCGGCGCCGTCGCCGGCCTTTCCGGCGCGAAGAGCGACGTTCATGGAGTGGGTGGCACCAAGACCGCGCAAACCGTGGTCGCCGGTGACGAGACGCAGGCATTCCCGGCGGACACGGTCTGGGACTGACATGACTACTCCACCCGACGACCGCTCCTTCCGCAGGGAGATGGCCACCGCCTACCGCTCCGGCTGGCACTTCATCGACCTCGTCACCGCGATCCCCCACCCCGGTGACTCGTTGATGGTGACCGTCTTCGGCGAACCGGTGGTCGTCACCCGCGACGAGGACGAGGACGTGCGGGCGTACCGGTGTCTGCGGCGGCCTCGGGGGGCGCCGCAGCCCGTTCGGTGTGCCATTCGGTACGGAATGATCTTTGTGAACCTGGACCAACGAGACCATCGGCTGGTGGAACCGGAAACCCCCACCCCGCGGACCATCTCAGCCACCCCCCGCAGTGCCTGACGCGATTCCCCCGTCGTAACAGATCGCTCAGGTGCTTCCCCCCGCAGCGGCGTCACCGTGACCTGAACACGGTGACGCCGCTGTGTTGTGGGCGACATTTCCGGGTATCGGACGATCGGTCCCCGGCTCGGGCGATCGACTCGTGGCTCAAAAACGGCCCATCGCGCCCGTCAGCGAGATCTCGATGACCACCCGCAGCGGGTTCGGCGCCGGGGTCCGCTCGTAGCGCTCGGCGTAGCGCCGCACCGCCTCCGCGATCCGCTCCGGGTCGGTGCTGACCCGCGCCCTGCCCTCCAGCGTCGCCCACCGCGGCCCCGCCACCTGGCACACCGCCACCGCCGCCCCCTCCTCGCCGGCCGCCAGCACGTGCCGCACCTTCGCGCTGGTCCGGCTCGCGATGACCCGGGCGAGCCGGCCCTCCGGGTCGTATGTCACCCCGACGGGGACCAGGTGCGGGGTGCCGTCCGGGCGCGGGGTGGTGAGCGTGCACAGATGCCGTTCCCGCCAGAAGCTGAGATACGACGGGTCCGGGGCACCCGGATCCTGGGCGTAGGAGGTCATGCCGGGACGTTAGCCCCCCGAGTCCCCCCAAGTCCGCCCGAGTCCTCCCGGAAGTCCTCCCGAGTCCTCCCGAGAATTGCCTTGAGTGGAATAGACTCAACTTTATGTACGCTGACTGAGTCAGTGCAGGAGTCGCAGGAGCTGACACCGAGGAGGAGTACGGACACGTGGATGCCGAGCTGACCAACCGGAGCCGGGACGCGATCAACGCGGCCAGCAACCGGGCCGTGACCGAGGGACACCCGGACCTCACCCCCGCCCACCTGCTCCTCGCTCTGCTCCAGGGGCAGGACAACGCGAACATCACCGACCTGCTGGCCGCCGTCGACGCGGACCAGGCCGCCGTGCGGGCGGGCGCCGAGAAGGCCCTGGCCGCGCTGCCCAGCGTGACCGGGTCCACCGTCGCGCCCCCGCAGCCCAACCGCGACCTGCTCTCCGTCATCGCCGACGCGCAGGCCCGTGCCAAGGACCTCGGAGACGAGTTCCTCTCCACCGAGCACCTGCTCATCGGTATCGCCGCCAAGGGCGGACCGGCCGCGGAGGTGCTGACCCAGCAGGGCGCCACCCAGAAGAAGCTGGTCGACGCCTTCCAGAAAGCCCGGGGAGGGCGCCGCGTGACCACCGCCGATCCCGAGGGCCAGTACAAGGCCCTGGAGAAGTTCGGAACCGACTTCACCGCCGCCGCCCGGGACGGCAAGCTCGACCCCGTCATCGGCCGTGACCAGGAGATCCGCCGGGTCGTCCAGGTGCTGTCCCGCCGTACCAAGAACAACCCCGTCCTCATCGGCGAGCCGGGCGTCGGCAAGACCGCCGTCGTCGAGGGGCTCGCCCAGCGGATCGTCAAGGGGGACGTGCCCGAGTCGCTCAAGGACAAGCGGCTCGTCGCCCTCGACCTCGGGGCCATGGTCGCGGGGGCCAAGTACCGGGGTGAGTTCGAGGAGCGGCTGAAGACCGTCCTCGCGGAGATCAAGGACTCCGACGGGCAGATCATCACCTTCATCGACGAGCTGCACACCGTCGTGGGCGCGGGCGCCGGCGGCGACTCCTCGATGGACGCCGGCAACATGCTCAAGCCGATGCTCGCCCGCGGTGAGCTGCGGATGGTCGGTGCCACCACGCTCGACGAGTACCGGGAGCGGATCGAGAAGGACCCCGCCCTGGAGCGGCGCTTCCAGCAGGTGCTGGTCGCCGAGCCGACCGTCGAGGACACCATCGCCATCCTGCGCGGGCTCAAGGGCCGCTACGAGGCCCACCACAAGGTCCAGATCGCCGACAGCGCCCTGGTCGCGGCCGCCACGCTCTCCGACCGGTACATCACCTCCCGCTTCCTGCCCGACAAGGCCATCGACCTCGTCGACGAGGCGGCCTCCCGGCTGCGGATGGAGATCGACTCCTCGCCCGTGGAGATCGACGAACTCCAGCGCGGGGTCGACCGGTTGAAGATGGAGGAGCTGGCGCTCGAGAAGGAGACCGACCCGGCCTCCCGGGAGCGTCTGGAGCGGCTGCGCCGCGACCTCGCCGACAAGGAGGAGGAGCTGCGGGGCCTGACCGCCCGCTGGGAGAAGGAGAAGCAGTCCCTCAACCGCGTCGGTGAACTCAAGGAGAAGCTCGACGAGTTGCGCGGTCAGGCCGAACGCGCCCAGCGCGACGGCGACTTCGACACCGCCAGCAAGCTGCTCTACGGCGAGATCCCCACTCTGGAGCGGGACTTGGAGGCAGCCTCGGAGGCCGAGGAGGAGGCCGCCAAGGACACCATGGTCAAGGAGGAGGTCGGCTCCGACGACATCGCCGACACCGTCGCCGCCTGGACCGGCATCCCGGCGGGCCGTCTCCTGGAGGGCGAGACCCAGAAACTCCTGCGCATGGAGGAGGAGTTGGGCAAGCGGCTCATCGGGCAGACCGAGGCCGTGCAGGCCGTCGCGGACGCCGTACGGCGCACCCGGGCCGGGATCGCCGACCCGGACCGGCCCACCGGCTCCTTCCTCTTCCTCGGCCCGACCGGCGTCGGCAAGACCGAACTCGCCAAGGCCCTCGCCGACTTCCTCTTCGACGACGAGCGGGCGATGGTCCGCATCGACATGTCGGAGTACGGCGAGAAGCACAGCGTGGCCCGGCTGGTCGGCGCGCCCCCCGGCTACGTCGGCTACGAGGAGGGCGGCCAGCTCACCGAGGCGGTGCGCAGGCGGCCGTACAGCGTCGTGCTCCTCGACGAGGTGGAGAAGGCGCACCCCGAGGTCTTCGACGTGCTCCTCCAGGTGCTGGACGACGGGCGGCTGACGGACGGTCAGGGCCGTACGGTCGACTTCCGCAACGCGATCCTGGTGCTGACGTCCAACCTGGGCAGCCAGTTCCTCGTCGACCCGATCACCAGCGAGGAGGAGAAGAAGGAGCAGGTCCTGGAGGTCGTGCGGGCCTCCTTCAAGCCGGAGTTCCTCAACCGGCTGGACGACCTGGTCGTCTTCTCGGCCCTCAGCAAGGACGAGCTCGGCCGGATCGCCCGGCTCCAGATCGACCGGCTGGCCAAGCGGCTCGCCGAGCGCCGGCTCACCCTGGAGGTCACCGACGCGGCCCTGGACTGGCTCGCCGACGAGGGCAACGACCCGGCCTACGGCGCCCGGCCGCTGCGCCGGCTCGTCCAGACGGCGATCGGCGACCGTCTCGCCAAGGAGATCCTCTCCGGCGAGGTCAAGGACGGCGACACGGTCCGCGTGGACGCGTTCGGGGACGGTCTGATCGTGGGGCCGGCGACGGGCAAGACGCTCTGATCCGACAGGTGCGGCGGGGCTTCCCTCAGATGCGGCGGGGGCTTCCCTGCGGGGCCCCCGCCGCGTCTCACGGGGTGAACGCCTTGTACCGCACCTCGGACCACTTGTCGCTGTAGTGGGCGATCGCCATCTGCACGGAGCCGCTCTGCCCGGCGGCCGGGCCCCGGCTCATGCAGGCGTAGACGTCGGTGCCGTCGCACTGCACATTGCGCAGTGCGGGTCCGTCCGGGTAGTTCGCCGCCACCCAGGCGCTCACCTCGGCGCTCCGCATCAGGAAGCGGGCCTCGTACCGGAAGCCCTGGCCGGCCTCCAGCGCGCACGTGAGGTCGCGCACCCCGGTCGGGGGTTTCGCCCCGCCGTAGGCGAACGCCTCGGCGCACGATGCCTTCCGGACCCCCGTGTCGACCGAGTCGTCCGTGAAGAGCCAGGCGATCAGCAGCGCGAGCAGGGCCGCCACCACCAGCGTCGGCACGGCCAGGATCGCCAGGAAGACCCCCCATCTGGTCCTGCCCGGCACGTCCTGTTCCGGCATGGTTTCGGTCTCTGTCTGTGTCATCCGTTCCCCCAATGGTCGGACCCCGTTCTACCGGAGCTGTCCGGATCATGTCAGCCCTGGGAGGACAGGGTCCGTCTGGGCTTGCCACCCCCCTCCCCGGATGGGGGAGGATGGCGGAATCCGTACGAAGGGAAATTCACGGTGACCATCGACCCGTCCTCGATTCCGAACTTCGGGGGCCAGCCCGAGCCGCAGCCCCAAGGACCGGCGGGCCCCGTCGTCCCGGATCAGGATCTCGTGAAGCAGCTCCTCGACCAGATGGAGCTGAAGTATGTCGTCGACGACGAGGGTGACCTCGCGGCGCCGTGGGAGCAGTTCCGTACGTATTTCATGTTCCGCGGCGAGGCCGACCAGCAGGTCTTCTCGGTGCGGACGTTCTACGACCGGCCCCACCAGATCGACGAGAAGCCGCAGCTGCTGGAGTCGATCGACGACTGGAACCGCCGCACCCTGTGGCCCAAGGTCTACAGCCACACCCACGACGACGGCACCGTCCGCCTGATCGGTGAGGCGCAGATGCTGATCGGCACCGGCGTCGCCCTGGAACACTTCGTGTCCTCCACGGTCAGCTGGGTGCGCGCCGCCATCGAGTTCGACAAGTGGCTCGTCGAGCAGCTCGGCCTCGAGGAGGAGGTCAACGACGCGGAGAAGCCCGAGGACGACGAGTAGGCGTTCCCCGGGTGTTCCGGGGGTCCCGGATGCTCCGGGTGCTCCGGATGTTCCGGCTGTTTCGCTACAGGGGCGTACCGGCCAGCACGACCAGGTACGCGCCGTAGCCGAACGAGAGCCCGGCCAGGGCAGCGGTCACCACGGCCGCATGCCAGGGCCGGGCTCTCGCCGTCCGCACCAGCGCCCGCGCGAGCGGCAGCAGCAGCGGGAACGCGGGCAGCAGGAACCGCGGCTTGGACGCGAAGAACCCCGACCCGCCGAGCGCGACCAGCAGCAGGACCCCGCTGTAGACCAGCAGCGGCAGCGGGGCGCGGTCGGCGAGCAGCAGGGCGAACAGGAGTACGGCGGCGGCGACCAGCAGCAGGGCCACCGGGAAGACCATCCGGTCGCTGTCCAGCGCCAGGTGCCGCACGAAACGCAGGGACCCCGCGCCCAGGTCGAAACGGGAGCCCCAGCGGCGCTGCACCGCGAAGTAGCCGCCGAGCAGATCACCCTCGCGGTGGCCGACCCACAGCACGTACCCGAGCCAGCCCAGCGGGGCGAGCGCGGCGCCCGTCCACAGCCTGTGGGTAACTTTTCGCTTCGCCCGGACACACCGCACGATCTCGTACGACGCCGTCGCGAGGACCGCCGCCGCGGCCGCGACCCCGTTGGGCCGGGCCAGCCCGGCGAGCGCGGCCAGGGTGCCCGCCCACACCCACCGCCCGGTCAGCACGGCGTACAGCGACCAGGCGGCGAAGGCCGTCAGGACCGGTTCGGTGTACGCCAGGGACAGCACGACCGAGTGCGGCAGCAGGCCCCACAGCAGCACCAGGGCGGTGGCCACGGCCCGTCCGTGCAGGCGCAGGGCGAGGGCGTGGATGCCGGCGGCGGCCACCGCGGCGGCGGTCCACGACACCACGAGGCCCGCCGCGCCCCCGCCGAGCGGGGTCAGCGCGGTCACCGTCCGGACCAGGGCCGGGTAGAGCGGGAAGAACGCCAGGTCGCTGAAGACGGTGCCGGGCCGGATGTGCAGGGTGCGGACGTAGCCGTGCGCGGCGATCCCCAGGTACCACCGGGAGTCCCAGGACCGCCCGAGCAGCGTGAGCGGCCCGTGGCCGGTGGCCCAGGCGGTCGCGGCGAGCACGGCGAGCCCGGCGATCCGCGCGACGGCGAACAGCCCGAGCGCGGTCACCAGGGGCGGAGCGGCGCGACCACGAGTAGCGGGCCGCGTGACACTGGAGGGCGTGAGCGTGCTGGCGTGGGTCACATCAGCACATTGCAGAAGAAGTCGGTCATAAGCGAGCATCGCGGGCGCCATGTCCGACCGGACAACCCGGCCACCAGTACTTCGGTGCGCTTGCGGAACGCGAACCGTGACAGAAGGCGAAGCCGTCGGTCTCGCCCTGGGAGCGGATGCCGGTGGTGATGAAGTAGGTGCCGGCTGTCCTGAAGACCTCGAAGCCGGCCTCCGTCAGGCCGCTTGCCAGCAGGTCCCGCTTGGCGCGCATGTCCTCGCGGAAGGCGGTGAAGTAGCTCTCCGGCAGGGCGAGGGCCTCGGCGACCGCGTACTGGAACGGGCCCGAGGAGACGTACGTCAGGAACTGCTTCGGACGGACCGCCGAGCGCGTCGACCTCATCTCGACCGCCATCGACAACGCCCCACGAACGCTGTCGCCGTACACCCAGACTGGGAGCACCACACCACGGAGTAACCGCATCGGAGATGTCTTCCCCGACGACGGTCAGGACGTTCCGGACGAGGAGTGGATCACGTACGGCCTCGACCGGGCCTGGGTACCGCTGTCGAAGGACGGGCGGATCAAGACCCGCGATCTGGAGATCCAGCCCGTCCTGGAGCGCGAGGCGGTGCTGTTCTGTCTGGACAACCAACAGCTTCGCAGCGTCGAGATGGTCGAGCGTCTCGTCGCTTGCCGTGATGCCATCCACCGGGCCGTCGAGAAGGGTGGCCCGGCGGCTTACGCCGTACGGCAGGACCGTGTTGAACGCACCTGGCCGTGACGGGAGGGCGCCCTGTGGCACCCGCCGCTGCTGGAAGCACAGTTGGGACTGCCCAAGGGCGACTGCGTACTGGAACGGCCCCTCGGACCGGCCCCCCAGCCCCGACGGCCTCCGGATCAGGTGACCTTGACCGTCCAGGACGAGGAGTACGTGTCCGTCAGAGTGGTGGTGCCGGGGCGGTAGACCCGCACTGTCCACGTGCCCGTGTGCGAGAAGGCGATCTTCGCGGTCGCCTTGCCCGTGGTGGCGAGGGTGGCGCTGGTGAGGGTCACCCATCTGCCGTCCTTCTGGCGGGCCTGGAAGCGCAGCGCGGTCCCCTTGACGTAGGGGGAGCTGGCCGCGGTGCAGGACACGGGCCTGCCGTGGATCGCGGTGGTGGCCGGCGTGCCGACCGTGAGGACGGCCTTGACATGTGAGGTGAAGGTTTTGCTGGTCGAGGACGTCCACGTCAGGTTCCTGGCCTCGGTGACGGCACGCCAGGCGCCGTTGTACCGGGCGGTCGTGACGTAGGACGCCTTGCCAGTGCCGTCCGCAGTGAGGGTCGCCCGCGTCTTCCAGGTGGTGGTTCCTGCCTGCTTGTACTGGAAGCTGACCTTGGCGCCGGCCGCGGGCTTGCCCCCGCTCTGGGCCACGGTGGCGGTGAAGGCCGCCTTACGGCCGTAGGTGCTGGTGGCGGGGCCGGTCAGCTGGGTCGTCGTGGCGGCCACGACGCGCAGCGGCATGCTGCGGACGGTGGTGTCGCCGAACTGCGAGCCGATGGTCAGCCTGACCTCGTGCACCCCGGTGGCCGCGGCCTTCCAGGCACCGGAGGGCTGCGCGGGATAGCTGCCGGTCGCGACCGCCGTACCGTCGACATCGACGGTCCAGTGCTCGGCCCGGCTGACGCCGTCGGCCGCGGATGTCGTGGCGGTGAACTTCCAGCTGCTGCCCACCACCGGGAAGTCCTCGAAGCCTTCCGTCCAGGTCGGCGTGACCTCGGAGACCACCCGTACCGGCAGGTCCACCCGGCCGTGGGCGCCCCGGTTGTCCACCGAGTCGAACGTCAACGTGTGGGCGCCGTACGGGAGTCGGCCGAGGTCGGCGAGGAAGCCCGCGGTGTTTCCCTGGTAGGTGTAGGCGTCGACCGGGGTCGTCGCCTGTGCCGTGCCGTCGAGCGACACGGTGGTGCTGACCGGGTAGGCGTAGTTGAAGTTGTACGGCATCGGCTTGTTGAGCGCCGACGGGTAGGCGTAGGTCACGCTCACCGGCGTCTCGTCCGGGTGGATGACGCCGGCCAGCTTCGGCGTGATGGTGAAACCGTGGTCGACCAGGGTGACGGCCCGGACGGGGGAGCCCGCGCGGCCGTCCTTGTCGTAGGCCACGACGTAGACGTCTCCGGCGTACAGACCGGCCGGGACAGCACTCGTGTCCAGCGTGGTCGTCCAGGTCGAGCCGCTTCCCGGGGCGGTCAGGTCGACGGGGGACGGCCAGGCGCCGCTGGTGCTGAAGTAGTGGACTCGCGAGACGCCGTTGTCGCCGGTCGCGGTGGCCCGTAGAGACAACTCGCCGTCGGCGGACAGGCCCACGGGCTGGTGATGGGTCCAGGCATCGTCGCCGGGCAGATCGGGCAGGGTGACGACCGGGCGCCCGTTGTCCACGGTCACGACGGCGTCGGCCGTGACGGTCCGGGGGCGGGGACTGTTCACCTCGACGTGGAGAGTGTTCGCGCCGTCGTTCACCAGCGGTGCGGCCACCCCGTACGCGGCGCCCGCGAACTGCCGAGTGGCGGCGGTGTCCAGGGTCGCGTGCAGGGTGCAGGAGGGCAGGCAGTCCCCCGGATGCAGAGCGAAGGTCTGCTCGAGCGTGCCGGTGCCCTGATACTCACCGCTGCCGGTGATGCTGACCACGGCCGCGGTCGGCTCGTCGCCCGGGTCCGCATGCACGGTGACGGTGACCTCTGTCGTGCCGGTGATCTTCTGCCCGGAGCTGACCGTGCCGTCGCCCCCGGCGTCCGAGGAAATGCGGTCGAACGTGATCACGGCACCGGTGTCGTCCGCGACGGCGGCCGACACGGGCGCGACGGCGCACAGCGCAGCGGCACTCGCCGCGACCGCGAACGATCTGACGGCTCGGGATATACCCACGTCTCTCCTCCTGGGCCTGACCCTGGTTCGGCGTATGCGCCGGGTGCGGTCCGCGCCAAGCGCGGACCACCCCGGGTCACGGTGCGCGTGGGGGAGTGGCTGACCAGTGCGGCAGCAGCGGGAAAAATCTTGAGTTGACGCCGATCGCGTGTCAAGGATTCCGCCCGGCGTCCCAAGGCGTGGATGGCCCGCCAGGCTTGGACGGGCCGGCCTCCGCTCAGCCGGCCAGGGTCTTCAACCGCCCTGCCGCCTCCTCCAGCACCCCCGTCTGCTTGCAGAACGCGAACCGCACGAAGGGCGCACCCGCCTCCCGGTGGTCGTAGAAGACCGCGTTCGGGATGGCGACGACACCGGCCCGCTGGGGCAGGGACCGGCAGAAGGCGAAGCCGTCGGTCTCGCCCAGGGGGCGGATGTCGGTGGTGATGAAGTAGGTGCCGGCTGTCCTGAAGACCTCGAAGCCGGCCTCCGCCAGGCCGCCAGCCAGCAGGTCCCGCTTGGCGCGCATGTCCTCGCGGAAGGCGGTGAAGTAGCTCTCCGGCAGGGCGAGGGCCTCGGCGACCGCGTACTGGAACGGGCCCGAGGAGACGTACGTCAGGAACTGCTTCGCCGAACGGACGGCCGAGACCAGTCCGGGTGCCGCCGTGATCCAGCCGACCTTCCAGCCGGTGAACGAGAACGTCTTGCCGGCGGAGCCGATCGTCACCGTGCGCTCCCGCATCCCCGGGAAGGTCGCGAGGGGCAGGTGCTCGGCCTCGTCGAAGACCAGGTGCTCGTAGACCTCGTCCGTGACGACCAGCAGATCCCGCTCCACGGCCAGCTCGGCGACGGCCGTCAGCTCCTCGCGGGTGAGGACCGTGCCGGTGGGGTTGTGCGGGGTGTTGATCAGCAGCAGGCGGGTCCTGTCGGTGACGGCGGCCCGCAGCTCGTCCAGGTCGAGGCGGAAGCGGGCGCCCCCCTCGAAGTCCGGCCGCAGGGTGACCGGGACCCGGGTGCCGCCCGCCATCGCGATGCAGGCCGCGTAGGAGTCGTAGTACGGCTCCAGGGCGACGACCTCGTCGCCGGGCTCGACCAGGGCGAGCAGGGCGGCCGCGATGGCCTCCGTGGCACCGGCGGTGACCAGGACCTCGGTGTCGGGGTCGAAGGACAGGCCGTAACGGCGCTCCTGGTGCGCGGCGACCGCCGTGCGCAGCTCCGGGACGCCCGGGCCCGGCGGGTACTGGTTGCCGCGTCCGTCGCGCAGCGCCCGCACGGCGGCCTCCCGGACCTCCTCGGGGCCGTCCGTGTCGGGGAATCCCTGGCCCAGGTTGATCGACCCGGTGCTGAGCGCCAGAGCGGACATCTCGGCGAAGATCGTCGTCCCGAACTCGGCGAGACGGCGGTTGAGCAGGGGGCGTGCGCTGGAGGTCATGCGGGTCATCCTGCGCCCAAGCTCTGGAGTTCCTCAACTCTGCTTTGGCCGTTGAGACGGAGGGGCATCTCCAGCTCACGCAACCGGCGAGGCGCCCACGGGGGGTCGCTTCGGGGGGTATCGGAAGGAGGGTGAGCCATGGTCATCGGCATCATCCTGTTGGTCTTCGTGGTCGTGTTCCTGGTGGGTGTCGCGGCCGTCGTGTTCAGGAACGGCTCGACGCGGCGGCGGGTCCGGGCCGCCGGTGGAGGCGGCGCCGCGGGCGGCGAGAGCTGGTGGGTCGGCGGCGGCGGAGGCGGCTCGGACTCCGGGAGCTTCGGCTCGGACTCCGGGAGCGGCAGTCACCACGGGGGCGGGAGCCACCACGGCGGACACGACGGGGGTGGCGGCCACCACGGTGGGCACTCCTGTGGTGGTGGGCACTCCTGCGGCGGTGGGTCGTCCTGTGGTGGCGGGTCGTCCTGCGGCGGCGGAGGCGGATGCGGGGGAGGCAGCTGACACGGGGCAGCTGAGCTCCGTCAGGGGGAACCGCATCCGCGGACGGGGGAGCGCGGGGGCGTGGGTCCGGACCTGGGTCGGGATCCACGCCCCCGCTTGTCGCACTTTCACTCCGGTGTTCCTGCGCTCCGGCGCACGCTGCGGCCGCCATGGCGTGCGCCGCGGTTGAACAGTTGAGCTGTGGAGCCCACGGAGGGATGGAAACCCGGCGAAGTTGGGTAAAAACGCTGTGTCGGCGCCTCTGTTCATGATTCCCTCTCCATCACCAACACAGCCCCTCGGACGTCCTACGGACACGTCCTGACCTGCCGACTGGGCTGACCGGGCCGATCCCCCCACAGTCGCCCGGGTGTGCCGGAACCCACACCACCCTTTCTTTGCGTGCTAGCGGAGCCGACCCATGCTCACGACCCTGAACACCTCGTACACCGACACGCGCGCGGCCGACCTCGCCTGGGCCCTGGGGCGTGAGCCGCTGCCCGCCCTCGCCACGCTCGACCTCGAACTCGCCGGGGCGAAGCTTCAGTTGAGACTCCTCGGTGCCTCCCACCAGGTGCTCCTCGAGGAGGCCCGGGGCACCTGTTCGGAGACGGTGGCCTGCATCGCCGGCAGCAGCACCCCGCTGCCGCTGGGCGTGGCCAAGCGGGTGGGCGACTGGGAGTACGAGTTCGCGGCCCGGCTGGAACTGCTGTCACCCGGTCAGTTCGCGGGCCGCGCACAGGAGTTGCTGGCGCTGGTGTCCGACCATCCGAACGGACTTGCCGGTGTCTTCCCGGGCAGCCCGCACGCGTTCACGGCGATGCTGGCCCAGCGCCACGAGGGCCAGGTGCACTGGCGGACCTGGCACGCGTACCCGCAGGACGGGCAGTTGGTGGCCACCAGGACCCGGGTGGGGGCGCGGGTTCCGGCCACGGCGTCGGGGTGAGCCGGCCGCGGCGGGGGAGTGCGGCTCGATCACGGTGCGGCGGTGTGGCAAACACCTGTTTCCCGATTGACCCACGGTTCCACACGTGTGGGTGACGAAGCGTGCCGTAGCCGTAACGTAACGTCGCACCGTGATCGAGCCGCACGCCCCCGCCCCGCCCGGCGCTCCGCCGCCCTGGGCCGGGCCCGCGCGGCTGCCGGTCCGGCAGGGGACCGGGCGGTTCCTCGTCCTGGCGTGCGTCTTCGTCTGCGCGGCCTGCGGACTGGTGTACGAACTCGAACTGGTCGCCCTGGCCTCGTACTTGATCGGCGACTCCGTCACCCAGGCGTCCGTGGTGCTGTCCGTCATGGTCTTCGCGA
This sequence comes from Streptomyces sp. 351MFTsu5.1, assembly GCF_000383655.1. Lineage (NCBI taxonomy): Bacteria > Bacillati > Actinomycetota > Actinomycetes > Kitasatosporales > Streptomycetaceae > Streptomyces > Streptomyces sp. 351MFTsu5.1. The sequence continues at coordinate 561,482 of NZ_KB911776.1, forward strand.
TGGGCGTCGGCTCACTCGCCGCCAAGCGGCTGCGCGGGCTCGCGGCGGCCGCCTTCGGTGCCCTGGAGGCGCTCCTCGCACTGGTCGGCGGGTGCAGCGCGATGGCCCTGTACGCCGTCTTCGCCTGGACCGGCGGCTGGGGCGGCCCGTGGGCGAACGGGCCGCGGTGGCTCCTGGTCGCCTTCTCGCTCGCCATCGGCCTGCTCATCGGCGCCGAAGTCCCCCTGCTGATGGAGCTCATCCAGCGCATCCGCCGCCAGGACGCGGGCGGCGCCGTCGCCGACCTGTTCGCGGCGGACTACGTCGGCGCCCTGGTCGGAGGCCTCGCCTTCCCCTTCCTCCTGCTGCCCCAGCTGGGCCAGTTGACCGGCGCCCTGCTCACCGGCGCGGTCAACGCGGTCGCGGGCGGCGCCCTGGTCCTCGGCCTGTTCCGGCGCGACCTGACCCGCAGGGCCCGCTGGCTGCTGCTGGCCGCCAACCTCGCCGTGCTGGGCGTCCTCGCCACCGCCGCCGTCCTCGTCGACGACTTCGAACGGGCCGCGCGGGAGGCGGTCTACGGCACGGACGTCCGGGTCGCCGTCCAGAGCGGCGTCCAGGAGGTCGTCCTCACCGGCGGCACCGACGGCCGCCCCCTCGACCTCTTCCTCGACGGCCGGCTCAGGGTCAGCGGCCGTGACGAGGACCGCTACCACGAGGCCCTGGTCCACCCCGCGATGAACGGCCCCCACGCGCGCGTGCTCGTCCTCGGCGGCGGCGACGGCCTCGCCGCCCGCGAGGTGCTCCGCTACCCCGGCGTCCGGCGCGTCGACGTCGTCGAGCTCGACCCCACCGTGGTGGACCTGGCCCGCAGCGACCCGGCGCTCTCCCGCCTCAACGGCCATGTGTACGGCGACGCGCGCGTCCACGTGACGGTCGCGGACGCCTTCCGCCGGCTGCGCACCGGGCTCCCCGAGCCGTCGTACGACGTGGTCGTCGCCGATCTGCCCGACCCCGGCATCACCGCGAGCACCAAGCTGTACTCCCAGGAGTTCTACGGCCTGGTCCGCCGCGTCCTCGCCCCCGACGGCCGTCTCGTCGTGCACGCCGGGCCGCTCGCCGCCCGCCCCCGGGTCTTCTGGACGGTGGAGGCCACCATGCGCGCGGCCGGTCTGCACACCACGCCCTACCTCCTCGCCGGCCGCGCCCCGGACGTCCCGGCGGGCCCCGGCCGCACGGCCCGCGCGTCGAGGAGCCCGGACGACTGGGGCTTCGTGCTGGCGTCCCCGCACACCCGTCCTCCGCTGGCCCTGGGGCCCGGGGCGCCGGGTGGGCGCCTGACGCCGGGGGCCCTGCGGGAGGCCGGGAGGGCGGCGGCCGCGACGAGGATCGGTGGGCTGCCCGCTTCCACGTTGGTGCATCCGCGGTACTGAGCGGACCGCTCCCTCGGCGTTCCCGCCCGACCCGCGGTCACTTTCGACCAACGGGAGTGCCGCGGGGGTTCCCCGTAGGTAGGCTCGCGAGCATGGAGCATGAGGTGTTCGTTCCGGTTCCGGCCGAGCGGCTGAGGGAGGCCCTGGGGGACCCCGCCAGGGTGGCCCGGGCCGTTCCCGGGCTCCAGCAGGACGCCGGCGCGGAGCCCGTCGCCGGGCGCCTGAAGGTGCGGGTCGGCAGCCACTCCGTCACCTACCGCGGATCGGTACGCCTCACCCGCCATGACGACGGCTCCTACACCGCCGAGGGCGAGGCCACCGAGGCCCGCGGCACCGGCTCGGTCCACCTCACCCTCACCCTGCGCCTGCGCGACACCGACGACGGTACGACCCTGGCCTTCCAGGCGACGGCCACGGCGGACGGCCGCATCACGGAACTCCCCCAGGACGCGGTGGGCTCCGCGGTCGTACGCCTGCTGAACCGTTTCGCGGAGGGGCTGGGCGAGGCGCAGGAGCCGGAAGAGAAGGAGCGGGCGGAGGAGCCGGAAGGGGCGGAGGAGCCGGAGGCCGCGACCTCCCAGGACTCGTCGGCGACGGCGTCCGAAACCGCAGCCCCGGAGCCGCCCAACGAAGTTTCGGAGCCGCTCGAAGAGGCCCCGGAGCCGCTCGAAGAGCCCCCGCCCCCGACTCCCGCCCCCACCCCCGTCGAGGACTTCACCGAACCCCTGAACCCCCCGGCCGAGGCCGCCCACGCCCGCCGTACGATGATCGGCCGCAGCGCGGAGGAGGTCGACCACGCGCCCCCGCGCGGCCGCTACGCCCCCGTCCCGGCCCCGCAGACCGTCACCGCCGGTGCCACCCTGCGCTGGGCGGCCCCCGCCGCGGCCGTGGCGCTGGCGTCGGCGATCGTGGTCACCCGCGTGCTGAGGAAGCGGCGTTGAGTACTGTCGTCCCGTGAGCCATGAAGACATCACGCTGACCGCGGGCGATGCGGAAGTGACCTTGCAGCCGTCAAACGGCGGACGCGTCGGGGGACTTCGGGTCGGAGGCGTCGAACTGCTGCGGCAGGGCGAGCGGTTCGGCTGCTTCCCGATGGTCCCCTGGTGCGGCCGCATCCGGGACGGCCGCTTCCGCGACGGCGCCGCCATCCACCAGATGCCGCTCAACTCCCCGCCGCACGCCATCCACGGCACCGCCCGCGACGGCGCCTGGACCGTCGCCCGCAGCGGCACCGACGAGGCGGTGATGACGTACGACCTCGTCGAGCCCTGGCCCTGGTCCGGCCGGGTCACCCAGATCGCGGCGCTCAGCCCGGACGCCCTCACGCTCACGATGTCCGTCGAGACGTACGACTCCTCCTTCCCGGCCCAGATCGGCTGGCACCCCTGGTTCAACCGCACCCTCGACGGCGGCGAGCCCGCCCGGCTCGACTTCACCGCCGCCTGGCAGGAGGAGCGCGGCGACGACCACCTGCCCACCGGCAACCGCGTCGACCCGAAGCCCGGCCCCTGGGACGACTGCTTCGGCATGCCCGAGGGCGTGGACGTCACTCTCACCTGGCCCGGACAGCTGGAGCTGAAGGTCACCAGCCGCGAGGAATGGGTCGTGGTCTACGACGAGCAGGAGGCCGCCGTCTGCGTGGAGCCGCAGACCGGGCCGCCCAACGGCCTGAACACCCTGCCGCGCCTGGTCACGCCCCTGGAGCCGCTGGAGGCCTCGACGACCTGGACCTGGCGGGCGCCTCTAAGCTGACAGGCATGACTGACGCGCGTGCCGCCCTGAAGCAGCAGATTCTCGACAAGGCCGTCGTGCACGGCAAGGTGACCCTGTCGTCCGGCCTGGAGGCCGACTACTACGTCGACCTGCGCCGCATCACCCTGGACGGCGAGGCGGCCCCGCTGGTCGGGCAGGTGCTCCTGGACCTGACCGCGGACCTGGGGTTCGACGCGGTCGGCGGCCTGACCATGGGCGCCGACCCGGTCGCCGGCGCCATGCTGCACGCGGCCGCCGCGCGCGGGCGGAAGCTGGACGCCTTCGTCGTGCGCAAGGCGGCCAAGGCGCACGGCATGCAGCGCCGGGTGGAGGGCCCCGACATCGCGGGCCGCCGGGTCGTGGTCGTCGAGGACACCTCCACCACCGGCGGCTCCCCGCTCGAAGCGGTCGCGGCGGTGCGCGAGGCGGGCGCGGAGGTCGTCGCGGTCGCGACGATCGTCGACCGCGCGACCGGCGCCGCCGAGAAGATCGAACAGGGCGCGGGCGTCCCGTACCTGTTCGCGTTCGGGAAGGACGAGCTGGGTCTCGCCTGAGTTATCCACAGGCTGAGACGGCTCGGGCGAAGCATCCGGGCGAGTCTGGAAAGATGGGGCCGACGATGACGTCGAACCCCCACACAAGGTCTAGGTCAGGGCCGTAAGTACGCCGTACGCCAACCCGCAGATACAAGGAGCGGACACATGCCGATCGCAACCCCCGAGGTCTACAACGAGATGCTCGACCGGGCGAAGGCAGGCAAGTTCGCCTACCCGGCCATCAACGTGACCTCGACCCAGACCCTGCACGCTGCGCTGCGCGGCTTCGCGGAGGCCGAGAGCGACGGCATCATCCAGATCTCGACCGGCGGTGCCGAGTTCCTGGGCGGCCAGTACAAGAAGGAGATGGTCACGGGTTCCGTGGCCCTCGCCGAGTTCGCGCACATCGTCGCCGAGAAGTACCCGGTCACCGTCGCGCTGCACACCGACCACTGCCCCAAGGACAAGCTCGACGGGTACGTACGCCCGCTGCTGGCCGTGTCCGAGGAGCGGGTGAAGGCCGGCGGCAACCCGCTGTTCCAGTCCCACATGTGGGACGGCTCGGCGGAGACCCTCGCCGACAACCTCTCCATCGCCCAGGAGCTCCTGGAGCGCGCCCGCGCCGCCAAGATCATCCTCGAGGTCGAGATCACCCCGACCGGCGGCGAGGAGGACGGCGTCTCGCACGAGATCAACGACTCCCTCTACACCACGGTCGACGACGCCATCCGCACCGCCGAGGCCCTCGGGCTCGGTGAGAAGGGCCGCTACCTGCTGGCCGCCTCGTTCGGCAACGTCCACGGCGTGTACAAGCCGGGCAACGTCGTCCTGCGCCCCGACCTGCTGAAGGAGCTGAACGACGGCGTGGCCGCCAAGTTCGGCAAGCCGGCCGGGTCCCAGCCGTTCGACTTCGTCTTCCACGGCGGCTCCGGCTCCACGGAGGAGGAGATCCGCACCGCGCTGGAGAACGGCGTGGTCAAGATGAACATCGACACCGACACGCAGTACGCCTTCACGCGTCCGGTCGCCGACCACATGTTCCGCAACTACGACGGCGTCCTGAAGGTCGACGGCGAGGTCGGCTCCAAGAAGACCTACGACCCGCGCACCTGGGGCAAGCTCGCGGAGGCCTCCATGGCCGCCCGCGTCGTCGAGGCCACGCAGAACCTGCGCTCGGCGGGCACGAAGATCAAGTAAGGCCCTGCCCGACTGATCGCGGTGAGCCCGGTGCCACGGCACCGGGCTCGCTGTATACCTGTGGCATGTCCGATGTCCGGCTGGCCTCGCCGCAAGGCAAGTGGATCCTGCTCACCACCGTCCTCGGCTCCAGCATGGCCCTGCTGGACTCGACGGTCGTCAATGTCGCCCTGCCGCGCATCGGCCGCGACCTGGACGCCGACCTCGCCGCCCTTCAGTGGACGGTCAACGCGTACATGCTCACGCTGGCCGGGCTGATCCTGCTCGGCGGGTCCCTCGGCGACCGGTACGGCCGCCGCAAGGTCTTCGTGGTCGGCGTCGTGTGGTTCGCGGCGGCCTCGCTGCTGTGCGGGCTCGCGCCGAACGCCGGTGTCCTCGTCGCCGCCCGGGCCCTCCAGGGCGTCGGCGGCGCGCTGCTCACGCCGGGGTCCCTGGCCCTGATCCAGGCCTCCTTCCACCCCGACGACCGGGCCCGGGCCGTCGGCCTGTGGTCCGGGTTCGGCGGCATCGGGGCGGCCGTCGGTCCCTTCGTCGGCGGCTGGCTGGTGGACGGGCCGGGCTGGCGGTGGGTGTTCCTGCTCAACGTCCCGCTGGCCCTGGTGTGCGCGCCGATCGCGGTACGGCATGTCCCGGAGTCGGCGGACGGCCGTACGCACACGCGGTTCGACGTGCTCGGCGCGGTTCTCGGCGCACTGGCGCTCGCGCTGGTGACGTACGCGCTGATCGAGGCGCGTTCCGGATCTCTCGTGGTCGTCGTCACCGCGGTCGCCGGGCTGGCCGCCGGGGTGGCCTTCGTGTCCGTCGAGAAGCGGCGGCCCGATCCGATGATGCCGCTCGGGATCTTCGCGTCGCGGCAGTTCACGGCGGTGAATCTGGTGACGCTGTGCGTGTACGCGGCCTTCGGCGGGTTCTTCTTCCTGGCCGCCCTCCAGCTCCAGGTGGTGGTGGGCTGGTCGGCCCTCGCCGCCGGTACGGCCCTGCTGCCCACGACCGCGCTGATGCTGCTGTTCTCGGCGCGTTCGGGGGCGCTGGCGGACCGGATCGGGCCGCGCATCCCGCTCACCGTCGGCCCGCTGCTGTGTGCGGCGGGGATGCTGCTGATGCTGCGGGTCGGCCCGGACGCCTCGTACCTCGCCGACGTCCTGCCCGCGCTGCTCGTCCTCGGTACCGGCATGGTCGCGCTGGTCGCGCCGCTGACGGCGACCGTGCTGGGGTCGGTGGACGTGTCGCGGGCGGGCCTGGCGAGCGGGATCAACAACGCGGCGGCCCGGGCGGCGGGTCTGCTCGCGGTGGCGGCGTTGCCGCTGGTCGCGGGGATGGGGGAGGAGGCCTACCGGTCCCCGGGCGCCTTCGACGACGCCTTCGGGCGGGCGATGGTGGTGTGCGCGGGGGTGCTGGTGGTGGGAGCGGCGGTGGCCTTCACGACGGTACGGTCGCTGCCGCCCGGGTGCCGGCGGCCCGAGTGCCGGACGCACGGGGCGGTCATGGCACCGCCGCTGGAGGGGGAGCGGGCTCGGCGGCGGCTGTCGTAGCGCGCCTGCGACCGCTTCGTCTTCCTGGCCGCCACGGCCCGGTCTCCCCGCGAGGCACGCTGCTCCGGGTGATCGTGCACTGCGTGCCGTCGTCGCCTGCCGGTGACGGCGGCACAGTGGTCCTCGTCCTGGTGACTACCGCTTCAGCTCGGTGTAGGCCTCGGCGCTGCTGTCCTTGAGGAACTGCCAGCAGCGCTCCGTCTCGTCCTTCTCGTCGATCTCGCCGGCGGCCCGGGCGAGGGCGGCGAGGCAGCGCAGGAACCCGCGATTCGCCCGGTGGTCCCAGGGGATGGGCCCGTGGCCCTTCCAGCCGGCCCGGCGCAGCGCGTCCAGACCGCGGTGATAGCCGGTGCGTGCGTAGGCGTACGACTCGACCACTCGCCCGGCCTCGAAGGCGTCGTCGGCGAGCATCGCCCAGGCCAGCGAGAACGTGGGGTACTTCGCCGCGACCTCGGCCGGGGGCTGGGACTCCTCGCCCAGCAGGCGGTACGCCTCTTCGTTCTCCGGGAGGTACGTCGGCTCCGGGCCGCCGAGCAGGTTCTTGTGAGTCGTCATGGGTGCAGTCTGCCACCTGCGCCCCGGAGTTCGGGCAGCCGAGGAGATGGGCGGAGACCGTGCATCCCGGTGGGCCTCCGGCACCCGGATCGGCCGTCGGAGACCGGCCGTCGTGCACTGCATGACGGGTGTGACTTTTGTTGCCATGGGAGAGTCCCGGGCGTGATCGCGGCCGTGCCGTTCGCCGGCGGCGATCGCAGCCGCACACCGCCCGTCAGGGCAGGTCACAGGGGTGCGGGTGGCAGCACACGGCAGGGAAAGCCTTGCTCGCGGAGAGCAATATCTGTGCCCGTGAAATGAGATATAGGTGCGGGCCGCGGCGAGTATTCCTCGATTGCCTCGCGGATCGGAAATCAGTGATCGCACACGGCCGATCGCAGCGTGCTACTGTCGATCTCAGTTGCAGGTGTGGTTGCCAGAAGGTTTTTCCGACGGCTGATCATCACGGCGACACGGAATGCGCACAGGGCGCATTCCTGTAACCGCCTCCGAAGGAGAAACAAAAATGGCTAATGGCACCGTGAAGTGGTTCAACGCGGAAAAGGGCTTCGGCTTCATCGAGCAGGACGGCGGCGGCCCCGACGTCTTCGCCCACTACTCGAACATCGCCACCCAGGGCTTCCGCGAGCTGCTCGAAGGCCAGAAGGTGTCCTTCGACATCGCGCAGGGCCAGAAGGGCCCGACGGCCGAGAACATCGTTCCCGCCTGACGCACCGGCACTGACGCATTCTTCACAGCTGGGGCCCGCACCTTGGGGTGCGGGCCCCAGCTGGTTTCATTTCCAGGGCGCTACGGCCCTGTTCTTCGGCCCGTTCTCGCGATTCTCTGCGCCGCTCATTCTGCTGCGGAAATTCCTTGATACGCGCCCGCATCGAGGAGGTTCCCCCATGAACCGCGCACGCACCCGTCACACACCCGACCGCGCCAATCCGGTGCGCGAGCGCATCCGCACTCCGCGCCGCTCCGGCGGTCACGGAAACTGGCAGCCGGCGCGGGGCGAGTTCGCCCCGCCGAAGACGGTCACGCCCGCGTTGCCCGCCGTCGAGTCGTTCGCCGATCTCGCCATGCCGGCGCCGTTGCTGGACACGCTCCGCCGTGAAGGCGTGACCGTGCCGTTCCCGATCCAGGCGGCGACCCTGCCGAACTCCCTGGCCGGCCGGGACGTGCTGGGCCGCGGCCGCACCGGCTCGGGCAAGACCCTCGCCTTCGGCCTCGCGGTACTGGCCCGTACGGCGGGCCGCCGCGCCGAGCCGCGCAGGCCACTGGCCCTGGTCCTCGTCCCCACCCGTGAGCTGGCCCAGCAGGTCACCGACGCGCTCGCTCCCCATGCCCGCTCGGTGGGCCTGCGGCTCGCCACCGTCGTCGGCGGAATGTCCATCGGCAGGCAGGCCGGTGCGCTGCGGGCCGGCGCGGAGGTGGTCGTCGCGACGCCCGGCCGGCTCAAGGACCTCATCGACCGGGGCGACTGTCGACTGGCCGACGTCGCCGTCACGGTGCTCGACGAGGCCGACCAGATGACCGACATGGGCTTCCTGCCCCAGGTCACCGCCCTGCTCGACCAGGTGCGCCCCGACGGCCAGCGGATGCTGTTCTCGGCCACCCTGGACCGCAACGTCGACCTGTTGGTCCGCCGCTACCTGACCGACCCGGTGGTGCACTCCGTCGACCCGTCCGCCGGGGCCGTCACCACGATGGAGCACCACGTCCTCCACGTGCACGAGTCGGACAAGCACCGCACGACCACCGAGATCGCGGCCCGGGACGGCCGGGTCATCATGTTCCTGGACACCAAGCACGCCGTGGACCGGCTGACCAAACACCTGCTGAGCAGCGGTGTCCGCGCCGCGGCCCTGCACGGTGGCCGGTCCCAGCCGCAGCGCACCCGGACCCTGGCCCAGTTCAAGGACGGTCACGTCACCGTCCTGGTGGCCACCAACGTCGCGGCCCGCGGCATCCACGTCGACAGCCTCGACCTGGTCGTCAACGTGGATCCGCCCAGCGACCACAAGGACTACCTGCACCGTGGCGGCCGTACGGCCCGCGCCGGCGAGTCCGGCAGCGTGGTCACCCTGGTGACCCCGGGCCAGCGCCGTGGCATGAGCCGGCTGATGGCGTCGGCCGGGATCACCCCGCAGATCACCCCGGTCCGCTCGGGCGAGGCGGAGCTGAGCCGCATCACCGGGGCCCAGGCGCCTTCCGGGTCCCCCGTGGTCATCACCACGCCTGCCGTGGAACGCCCCCGCCGCGCGCCTTCGCCGTCCCGGGACCGCCGGGGCCGCACTGGCCGGAGCCGGCCCGCCGCCGCGACGGGCGGGCGCCGGGCACAGCGGCGGTCCGGGAACGACACGGCTGCGTAAGCCTGTGCGGCGGCGGGCCTCCGCTGCCCGGGCCGGCGCAGTCCCCGGAGCTTCGCTGCCGCCCGGGGCCGTACGAACCACCAGGACGACCATCCCCCACCGAAGGAGACCCCTTGACGCCAGCGCGGACGCCGTACCGTATGCCGCACCCCGCTCCTGTGACCGCGATCGAGGACAGCGAGGGGCACGGGCCCCGGGTGTGCGACGACATGACCGTCGAGGTGGCGCTGGCCCTCATGGCGGGTGCCCGGGTCGAGTATCTGACCGTGTGCGACGGCGACGACCAGGGCACCGGACTGATCACCCTGAGCCGGCTCGTGGTTCTCCGCGACAGTCGCGCGGACATGGACCGGATCCGCCTGCGGGACATCCTCGACGGACCGGTGCCCTCGCCCGCGCTCGCGTGCTGACCTGTCTCCCGACCTGTCCCGGCCGAGGGCGTCCCGTTCCCCGTTTCTCGCGACTTCTCCCCTGTGAGGCCCCATGCGCTGTGTCATCGCCCGGTACCCGTTCGACCTGACCGCGACCGGGGTCCTGGCCTCGATGAAGGGCGTCAGGCCCGAGCTCGTCACGGGCGCTTCCGTGACCGTCGGCCGCCGCCGCTATCCCGTCAAGCAGGTGGGCCGGGTCATCACGCGACAGGACCCGCGTGACTTCACCGAGGGTGAGGTCACCCGGGCCATGGCGCGCCTCGGCTTCACCTGTCACGGCCGCCCCGAGGGCATGCCCTCGGATGCGGGTGGCCCCGCTCTCCAGCGCACCCCGTCCGGTGGCACCGGTCCTGTGGCCGGGTGAGGACGGGCGGGAGACCGCTCTCAGGATCCCGGTGGGGGCCTGCGACTCACTGGTCGAAGTGGATGAGATCTCCGACGGTCCATGCGCTGACGTCCTTGATCGCGACTCGGTACATCCCGCCGGTCTCCGGGATCCCGAGGCTGCCCTGAAGGATCCGGGCGAGATGGAAGTGCAGATGCGTGGGCGCCTCGTCGCGACCGGCCCGGTTCTCCCGCGGACCGCCGGCGAAGATGTCCGCGAACGGTCCGAGACGGTCCGAGTCCTTCAGGACCTCCGCCACCCGCTCCCGCCACACGGCCTCGGGAGCCAGCCGGCCGGTGAGGACGGCACCGCCGACGACCACGGTCAGGGACATCTGATTGCTCCGCTCGGTCTCCACCATGGCGGAGAGGGCGACGAGCAGCTCATCAGGGTTCGACATGGCAGCAGAGCATAAGGGGCCGAGCCGTGCAGCGCCCCGGGAGGGCCGACAGCGACAGGTCTGCAGACGTGGCCGGTTTCCGGGGCGGCCCGGGTGACCAGGCGGGCCTTGCCATTTCCGCGGACGATGGAAGAGGATGCCCGGCGGGGACCGGGGCCCCGTGTCGGTAACGGCAGGGCGGACCGCTACCCGGAGTAATAGCAGGAGACAGCGATGTCGTCCCATGAGGCTCAGGAATCGCAGGAGCCCGAGACCCCGCATCTCGACTTCCAAGGCACGACGCCGTACGAGGACTACGTCAAGGCGGACGTGCTCACCCACCTCCAGCACACCCTCTCCGACGATCCCGGAGAGATGGTCTTCCTGGTCACGACCCAGGTCATGGAGCTGTGGTTCACCGTCATCGTGCACGAGTGGGAGACCGCGGCCGCCGCGCTGCGCTCCGACGACGTGCCCACGGCCGTCGCCGCGCTGAAGCGGTCCGTGCGTGAGCTGGAGGCGCTGACCGCCTCCTGGAAGCCGCTCGGCCAGCTGACCCCCGCGCAGTTCAACTCCTACCGCTCGGCCCTCGGCGAGGGCTCCGGCTTCCAGTCGGCGATGTACCGCCGCATGGAGTTCCTGCTCGGCGACAAGTCCGCGTCCATGCTGGTCCCGCACCGGGGCGCGCCCCGCGTCCACGCTGAGCTGGAGAAGGCGCTGCACGAGCCGAGCCTGTACGACGAGGTGCTGCGGCTGCTCGCGCGGCGCGGGCACGCGGTCCCGGCGGCGGTGCTCGACCGTGACGTCTCGCTCCGGTACGAGCCGTCGGACGAGGTGGAGGCCGTCTGGACGGCCCTCTACTCGGGCCCCGAGAACGACGAGCTCGCGCGCCTCGGTGAGGCGTTGACCGATGTCGCCGAGCTGGTGTGGCGCTGGCGCAACGACCACCTGGTCGCCACCCGCCGCGCGATGGGCTCCAAGGCCGGCACGGGCGGCTCCGCCGGGGTGGCCTGGCTGGAGAAACGTGCGCGCAAGAACGTCTTCCCCGAGCTGTGGACGGCGCGGTCCCATGTCTGAACTCGCTTTTAAGGCGCAGGAGTTGGACGCCGGTGACGAACTGGCGGGCGTGCGCTCCCGGTTCGTCCTCGACGACGTGGTGTACCTGGACGGCAACTCGCTGGGCGCTCTCCCGGCCGCTGTTCCGGGGCGTGTCGAGGACGTCGTACGGCGTCAGTGGGGGTCCTTGCGGATCCGGTCCTGGGACGAGAGCGGCTGGTGGACCGCGCCCGAGCGGATCGGCGACCGCATCGCTCCCCTGGTCGGGGCCGAGGCCGGACAGGTCGTGGTCGGCGACTCGACAAGTGTCAATGTTTTCAAGGCACTTGTCGGCGCGGTACGGCTCTCGGGCGGTCCGGACTCCGGTCGGGACGAGGTCGTCGTGGACGCGACCACCTTTCCCACGGACGGGTACATCGCCGAGTCCGCGGCCCGGATGACCGGCTGCACGCTGCGCGCGGTGACCCCGGCCGAGGTGCCGGGCGTGCTCAGTGAGCGTACGGCCGCCGTCCTGCTCAACCACGTCGACTACCGCAGCGGGCGCCTGCACGACCTGCCGGGGCTGACCGCCGCCGTGCACGGGGTGGGCGCGATCTCCGTCTGGGACCTGTGCCACAGCGCGGGCGCCCTGCCGGTCGGGCTCGACGCGCACGGGGTCGACCTCGCGGTCGGCTGCACCTACAAGTACCTGAACGGCGGCCCAGGTTCACCGGCGTACCTCTACGTCCGCCGCGAGCACCAGGGTCGCTTCGACTCCCCGCTGCCGGGCTGGACCTCGCACGCCGATCCCTTCGGCATGAGCCCCTCCTACGTCCCGGCCCAGGGCGCGGTGCGCGGCCGCGTCGGCACGCCCGACATCCTCTCCATGCTCGCCCTGGAGGCCGCCCTGGAGGTCTGGGACGGGGTGTCGGTCGACGCGGTGCGCGCCAAGTCCCTCGCCCTGACGGACTTCTTCCTGGAGTGCGTCTCGTCCCGTGTCGACGAGGGGCGCGTCGAGTGCGTGACCCCCGTGGCCCACGCGGAGCGCGGCAGCCAGATCGCGTTGCGTTGCGCCGACGCCGGTGCGGTGATGAAACGGCTGGTCGAGCGGGGTGTGGTGGGCGACTTCCGGCACCCTGACGTGCTGCGGTTCGGTTTCACGCCGCTGTACGTCGGGTTCGCGGACGTGGAGCGGGCGGCGGGCGTGCTGGCCGAGGTGCTGACGGAGGTGCAGGTGTAGGTGCGGACAGAGGTGCCGGCGGAGGTGCCGGCGGAGACCGCCGGTCCTCACCCAGCGTGACATCCCCATGTCCGCGCACGTCACCAGCCTGATACCGTCCCGGCCAACGGCCGAATCTCCTTCCGGGATGCTTCACGGTCCGTCAGAACCGTTCCGTCGCTGAGAGGTTGGAGCATGCCCGACGACGCCGTAGGCCGTGCCGCCGCGGAAGCCCGTGCCGCGGCCGAGGAGGAGTCGGCCTTCTCGCACCCGGTGGTCGACCCCGACGTCACCCTGGCGTACGGGGACGACCCCGACCAGGTGATCGACTTCTACGCCCCGCGCGAGACCGCGGCGCCCGGGGGCCGTCCGGTGCCCCTGGTCGTCGTCCTGCACGGCGGGGCGTGGCGGGCCCCGTACGACCGGCGGCATGTGACGCCGTTCGCGGACTTCCTGGCCCGGCGGGGGTTCGCGGTGGCCAACGTGGAGTACCGCCGGGGCGGGGCCGCCCTGCCGGCACAGCGCGGGGCGGGGGAGACCGGCCCCGTCGCCGGACGGTGGCCCGAGACCTTCGACGACGTGGCCGCCGCGATGGACGCGCTTCCGGCGCTGGTGCGGGAGGCGCTCCCGCAGGCGGACCCGCACCGCATGGTCGTCACCGGGCACTCCGCGGGCGGCCACCTCGCGCTGTGGGCCGCGGCGCGGCACGTCCTGCCGGCCGACGCCGTCTGGCGCACCGACCGCCCGGCGCCGCTGCGCGGTGTCGTCGCCCTGGCCCCGATCGCCGACTTCACGGTCGCCGACAAGCTGGACGTGTGCGGTGGGGCCTGCCGTCAACTCCTGGGCGGCCAGGAGGCGTTCACCGAGCGGGTGCCGTACGCCGACCCCGCCCTCCTGCTACCCACCGGCATCGCGACGACCCTCGTCCAGGGACGGGCCGACCTGGTCGTACCGCAGGCGGTCGCCGAGGCCTACGCGGACGCGGCGGCCAAGGCGGGCGAGGTGGTCGGGCTGACACTGCTGGAGGAGGCCGGCCACTTCCCGCTGATCGACCCGGCGGCGGACGCGTGCGCGGTGGTGGCGGAGGAGATCGCCCAGCTGGCGTGGTGACGGCGGGGCAGCGGGGCGATCCGCGGCTGTCCGCCTCCTCCCGGTGACACCCGTAGTACCTGAGACGGACCCCCGAGGACCCCCCTCAACGGGGACGACGGGGACCCCCGCCCCCGCCTACCGTTTCGACCGTGACCGAGACGACCGTGACCCATACGACCGAGACGCACACGACACTCCCGCAGCGCGGCGGCGACGGGAAAGACCCGTACAAGCCGCGCAGCCCGGAGTTCCGGGCCGCCGTGGACGCCCTGCGCGGCCTGCGGCACGACCTGATCACCGACGCGCTCGCCTACCGGCCGCTGCCGCCGACATCCGCCGACAAGGGCCTGGCCCGCGTGCTGCCCGGCCGGCTGGGGGAGTACGCGGTCTGGACGCCCCACGCGCTGATCACCGCGGCCGGCCTGCTCGCGATGCTCATCGCCTCGGACAACAGCGGTCGCGGCGCGACCACCAACCTCCTCGTCGGTGTGCTCGCCCTGGCCCCGGTCCTGCTGACCATGGTCCGGCCGGTCATGGCCTTCTGGCTGTCGCTGGCCGCGACCGCGATCAGCTACGCGCTGGCTTCGAGCCAGTGGGACGAGTGGCCCTGGCTGGCGGGCAGCTTCGCCTGCCACCTGGTGGTGCTCACCGTGGTGGCCCTCCGCACCAGGCCGCGCACAGCGGCGTGGATGTGGCTGCTGACCCTGGTCTACGGCCTGGTGTGGCAGGGCGCCTTCGGCGGCGGCGGCTGGCACTACCGCCACTCCAACACCTTGGAGCTGCTGGTCGTCTCCGCCCTGTCGATGCTCTTCGTGAGTGTCTGGCACATACGCAAGGACGCCCAGCAGTCGGTGACCGCCCAGCAGACGGTGACCGCGCACGAGCGTTCCCGGCGCACCCTGCTGGAGGAGCGCACCACCATCGCCCGCGAGCTGCACGACGTGGTGGCCCACCACATGTCGGTCGTCGCCATCCAGGCCGAGGCCGCGCCCTACCGGGTGGAGAACCCGCCCCCGGAGCTGGAGAAGGCCTTCGCGACCATCCGGGAGAACGCGGTGGCGGCCCTCACCGAGCTGCGCCGGGTCCTGGGCGTGGTCCGCGCGGAGGACTACGAGGCGCCGGACGCCCCGCAGCCCACCCTGGCCGACCTCGACGCCCTGCTCGACAACGTGCGGGAGGCGGGTCTGAGCGTGGACAAGACGGTCACCGGGGCGGTGCGCGAGCTGCCGCAGGGCGTCGAGCTGTCGGCGTACCGGATCGTCCAGGAGGCCCTGAGCAACACCCTGCGGCACGCCCCGGGGGCGAGCGCGCGGGTCGAGCTCGGGTATGTGCTGGGCGGCCTGGGACTGCGGGTGGTCAACGGCCCGTTGCCCCACGCGGCGCTGGTGAAGCCGTCGCCCGGGGCCGGACACGGCATCACCGGCATGCGGGAGCGGGTCTCCATGCTGAACGGCGAGATGACGGCGGAGGCCACGGACGAGGGAGGCTACGAGGTGACGGTGTTCCTGCCGGTGCCGCTCGTCGGCGAGGACGCGGCATGACGATCCGGGTGCTGGTCGCGGACGACCAGATGATGGTCCGTGAGGGCTTCTCGGTGCTGCTGAACGCGATGCCGGACATCGAGGTCGTGGGCGAGGCGGTCAACGGCCGGGAGGCGGTGGAGCGGGTCCGGGAGCTCGCCCCCGACGTGGTCCTGATGGACATCCGGATGCCGGAGCTGAACGGCATCGAGGCGACCCGGGAGATCGTCGCGGCGAACGGCACGTCGAAGGTGCTGGTCCTGACCACCTTCGACCTCGACGAGTACGTCTACCAGGCGCTGCGCGCGGGCGCCTCGGGCTTCCTCCTCAAGGACGCCTCGGCCCGGCAGCTCGCGGACGGGGTGCGGGTGGTGGCCTCCGGCGAGGCCCTGCTCGCCCCCTCGGTCACCCGGCGCCTGATCACGGAGTTCTCCAAGCTGTCCGAGACCCCGCGCGTCCTGGCCTCCGCCCAGGCGGCCTACGGCGACCTGACCGACCGGGAGACGGAGGTGCTGGTCCTCATCGCGCAGGGCCTGTCGAACCTGGAGATCGCCGGGCGCCTGGTGGTGGCCGAGTCGACGATCAAGACCCATGTGAGCCGGATCCTGGTGAAGCTGGGCCTCCGGGACCGTACGCAGGCGGCGGTGTTCGCGTACGAGGCACGACTGGTGACACCGGGGTAGGGGAGCGTCCTCCTGGTAGTCCCCCCTGGTCAGCGGCGGGGTTCCCGGGCTAGCGTCCCCGCATGGCAGCCTTCGATCCCTGGGACCCGGCGTTCCTCGCCGACCCCTACCCCGCCTACGCCGAGCTGCGTGCCAAGGGGCGTGTGCAGTACTTCGAGCCGACGGACCAGTGGCTCGTCCCGCACCACGCGGACGTCTCCGCACTGCTGCGGGACCGCAGGCTCGGGCGGACCTACCAGCACCGGTTCACGCACGAGGAGTTCGGGCGCACGGCACCGCCGGCGGAGCACGAGCCGTTCCACACCCTCAACGACCACGGGATGCTGGATCTGGAGCCGCCGGACCACACCCGGATCCGGCGACTGGTGTCGAAGGCGTTCACCCCGCGTACGGTCGAGCGGCTGGTGCCGTACGTGACCGGGCTGGCCGGGCAGCTGGTGGACCGGCTCGTCGAGGCGGGGGGCGGGGATCTGCTCCGGGATGTCGCCGAGCCGCTCCCGGTCGCCGTGATCGCCGAGATGCTGGGGATCCCCGAGGCGGACCGGGCGCCTCTGCGGCCCTGGTCGGCGGACATCTGCGGGATGTACGAGCTGAATCCGTCCGAGGACACCGCGGCCCGTGCGGTGCGGGCCTCCGTGGAGTTCACGGAGTACCTGCGGGAGCTGATCGCCGAGCGGCGGGGCAGGCCCGGGGACGATCTGATCTCGGGGCTGATCGCCGCGTACGACGAGGGCGACCGGCTCACCGAGCAGGAGATGATCTCCACCTGTGTGCTGCTGCTCAACGCGGGCCACGAGGCCACCGTGAACGCCACGGTCAACGGCTGGTACGCCCTTTTCCGCAACCCCGAGCAGCTGGCGGCCCTGCGCGCGGACCACTCGCTCGTGCCGAGGGCCGTCGAGGAACTGATGCGTTACGACACCCCGCTCCAGCTGTTCGAGCGGTGGGTCCTGGACGAGATCGAGATCGACGGGACGACCGTCCCGAGGGGCGCCGAGATCGCCCTGCTCTTCGGCTCCGCCAACCACGACCCGGCCGCCTTCGCGCACCCCGAACGCCTCGACCTGACCCGCGCCGACAACCCCCACATCTCCTTCAGCGCCGGCATCCACTACTGCATCGGCGCCCCCCTGGCCCGCATCGAACTGGCCGCCTCCATGAGGGCCCTGCTGGAGAAGACCCCGACCCTGACCCTGGCGACGGAACCGACCCGCAAACCGAACTTCGTGATCAGGGGGTTGGAGGGACTGTCCGTCGAGGTGGGGTGATCACTGACGTCACCTCGTACGACTCTCAAGCAGTACGTCGACTAGCTGCGGCGGGCCCGGACGATCAGGGTGAGGATCAGTACGGGCAGGAAGGCTCCCGCCAGGATCACCAGGGGCAGCTCCGTCAGGAGGACCGTGAGGTCCATGCCCTCGTTCTCGAAGCCGCCGCCCAGGTGGCGTCCGGTGCGGGGCAGCGACAGCCACAGCAGGGGGGCCGCAGTCGCCCCCGCCGCCGACAGCGCACAGCCCCCGCAGGTCACTCCGTCGACACGCCGTTTCATGTCGGGAGGGACGTCCGGGGCGCTGTCCGCGGTTCAGGTCGTCAGGTCACGGCGGCGCAGGCCCGCGAGGCCTCCCGTGACCAGGGCCGCCGCCAGCGCGAGCAGGACCAGGACCGGTCCCCACTCCATCGCCCCGCCCGGCAGCTTCGGCAGGTGCCCGAAGGGGGACAGGTCGAGGACCGCGCGCGGGGCGTCCAGCGCGGGGCCGACCCACCCGATCAGGAGGACCGCCCCGGCTACCGCCCAGGCCAGGGGAGCGATGCGGGGAGCCACCCCGTACAGCAGGACCGTCACACCGCCGATCACCCACACCCCCGCCACCTGCACCAGGCACGCCCCCAGGACCGGGCCCACCTCCTTGCCGTAGCCGACGGCGAAGCCCAGGCCGGCGAGCAGCATGATCAGTGCCGAGCCGGCGAAGGCGATCACCAGATGGCCGGACGCCCAGCGCAGCCGACCCACCGGGTTCGCCAGCAGCGGTTCCGCCCGTCCGGAGGTCTCCTCGCCGTGCAGTCGCAGGACCGCGGCGACGACGTACAGGGCGGCGACCAGTCCCAGCATCCCGGTCATCGAGGCGAGGAACGCGTCCGTGATGCCGGACTGTCCGCCCATCCGCTCGAAGATCTCGCGGGCCCGCTCGTTGTCGCCGACCAGGTCGGCCACGCCGTCCGTGAGACCGCCGTAGACCACCCCGGCGAGGAAGAAGCCGGTCGACCAGCCGAGCACGGCGCCCCGCTGGAGCCGCCAGGCCAGTGCGCCCGCCGTGCCCAGCCGGCCGGAGGCCGGTCCCGGGCGGGTGGGCAGGAAGCTCATGCCGACGTCCCGGCGGCCCGCGAGGACGTACGCCAGCGCGCCCTGAGCCCCCACCGCCGCCGCGAACAGGCCCAGTACCCACCAGCGTTCACCGGCGAAGGGGCGCAGCTGCGACAGCCAGCCGAGCGGCGACAGCCAGGTCGGCACGGACGAGCCGTCGGTCGTCGCGGCGTCCCCCGCCGCGCGCAGCACGAAGGCCGCGCCCAGGACCGCCGCCGTCAGCCCGCGTGCAAGCCGCGCGCTCTCCGTCAGCTGGGCCACGATCGCGGCCGCCGTCGCGAAGAGCATCCCCACCGCCCCGAGCCCCAGGCCCAACGCCAGGGCCCCGGCGGCGCCCCGGCCTGCCAGGCCCGCCGTCACCAGCAGCGCCAGGACGGCGTTCGCGGTCGCCGCCGTCAGCAGGGCCGCCGTCAGGGACGCCCGCCTGCCCACCACGCCGGACGAGATCAGCTCCTGCCGCCCGCTCTCCTCCTCGTCCCGGGTGTGCCGTACGACGATCAGCAGGCTCATCACGGCGGCGAGCGCGCCCGCGTAGACGCCGACGCGCCAGGCGGTGAGGGCGCCGAGGGAGTCGCCGAAGGCGGGCCCGATCAGGGCGCGGAAGGAGGAGTTGGCGGCGACCTGGCCCAGCAGGTCGGCGCGCTCGGCCCCGGTGCCGTACAGCCCCTCCAGGGTGCTCGGCATCGACAGGACCATCAGGGCGTTCACCGCCACCCACACCGGGATCGTCAGCCGGTCGCGGCGCAGGTGGAAGCGGAGCAGGAGGCCCGTGCCGGTGAGGGAGGTCATCGCGCCGCCGCCTCGTCCTGGTAGTGCCGCAGGAAGAGTTCCTCCAGCGTCGGCGGCGTCGACGTCAGCGAGCGCACCCCGGAGTCGGCCAACGACCGCAGCACGGCGTCCAGTCGGTCGGTGTCGACCTGGAGCCGGACCCGGTGGCCCCGGACGTCGAGGTCGTGCACGCCGGGCAGCTGCGCCAACCCGTCGGGGGCGCCCGTGAGTTCGGCCGTGACGCTGGTGCGGGTGAGGTGGCGCAGGTCGGCGAGCGACCCCGTCTCGACCGTACGGCCGCCGCGGATGATGCTGACCCGGTCGCAGAGTTCCTCGACCTCGCTCAGGATGTGCGAGGACAACAGGACCGTACGGCCGCGCTCGCGCTCCTCCTCGACACAGCGCTGGAAGACCTCCTCCATCAGCGGGTCCAGGCCTGACGTCGGCTCGTCCAGGATCAGCAGGTCCACGTCCGAGGCGAACGCGGCGACCAGGGCGACCTTCTGGCGGTTGCCCTTGGAGTAGGTGCGGCCCTTCTTGGTGGGATCCAGCTCGAAGCGGTCGATCAGCTCGGCGCGCCGCGTCGCCGAGAGGCCGCCGCGCAGCCGGCCGTAGAGATCGATGACCTCGCCGCCGGAGAGGTTGCGCCACAGGGTCACGTCGCCGGGGACGTACGCGATCCGGCGGTGCACCTCGACCGCGTCCGTCCACGGGTCGCGGCCGAGGACCTGTGCGGCGCCGGAGTCGGCGCGCAGCAGGCCGAGCAGGACGCGGAGGGTGGTGGACTTCCCGGCGCCGTTGGGCCCGAGGAAGCCGTGCACCTCGCCGGTCTCGACGTCCAGGTCGAGTCCGTCGAGGGCGGGGGTCCGCCCGAACGACTTGCGCAGTCCGGAGACGGTGATGGCCTTCGTCATGCTTCAGAACGTACGCTTCCTTCAGAAATTTGTGAAGTTAAGGAAGCGTATGAAGCCCGGTTAGGGTGGTGGCCATGACGGATGCGGTGCAGCGGGACCCGGAGGCGGTCTCGAAGTTCGTGGAGGGCTTCGCGGCCCAGCTCGTCGAGGCGGGGATGCAGCGCATGCCGGCCCGCGTCTTCGCCGCCCTCCTGTCCTGCGACAACGGCTCGATGACCTCGGTCGAACTGGGCGAGCAGTTGCAGATCAGCCCCGCCGCCGTCTCCGGAGCGGTGCGTTATCTCGCCCAGACGCACATGGTCTCGCGGGAGCGCGAGCCCGGTTCGCGCCGGGAGCGGTACCGGGTGCACGGCGATCAGTGGTACGAGGCCCTGACCAACCGTGAGGCTGTCATCAAGCGCTGGGAAGTCGCCCTGCGCGAGGGTGTCGCCAGTCTCGGCGCCGACACCCCCGCGGGACGCCGGATGGCCGAGACGCTCGCCTTCTTCGAGTTCGTCGAAGTCGAGGTCGCGGCCATGATGGAGCGTTGGCGGGTGCATCGCGAGAAGCTGTTCCGAACCCCCTAGAGCCTGTCCGGCGAGCGGGTGCTCACCGCTCCTTCGTCTCCTCCAGCACCGTCCGCCCCAGCAGCAGATAGCGCTCCGGTGACCGTCGCTTCAGGTACTGCGCGTACCCGATGCCCAGCGCCGCGACCGCCGCCACCAGCCACGGTGTGGCCTTCAGGACCAGGGAACCCGACTCCGGGCCGGCCGCCGCGCCCATGTTGGAGATCAGCAGGACGACCACCGCGAGCATCGCCACACCGCCGATCAGCGGGGCCGCGAGGGTCCTGAACCAGTGCCGGCTCTCGGGGTGGTGCGAGCGGAAGTACACCAGCACCGCGAACGAGCACACCGCCTGCACGATCAGGATCGCCATGGTGCCGAGGATCGCGAGCAGCACGTAGGTGCCGGTGTACGGGTCCTTCCCGGCCGCCCAGAACGCCAGCAGGAGTACGGCCGTCACCCCCGTCTGCACCAGGCCCGCGACGTGCGGCGAGCCGTGCCGGGGGTGGGTGCGGCCGACCGTGTGCTTCAGCGAGGGCAGCACGCCCTCGCGGCCCAGCGCGTACATGTAGCGGGCGGCGCAGTTGTGGAAGGCCATGCCGCAGGCCAGCGAGCCGGTGATCATCAGCCACTGCATGACGTCGACCGCCCAGTGGCCGACGTAGCGCTCGGTGGGCCCGAAGAAGAGCTCGAGGGGGTTGGCGGTGGCGACCTTGACGGCGTTGCCCTCGCCGGTGCCCGAGATCGCCATCCAGGAGACGAAGACGTAGAAGACGCCGACGCCGAGGACGGAGATCATCGTCGCCTTGGGGATGATCTTCTTCGGGTTGCGGGACTCCTCGCCGTACATCGCCGTCGACTCGAAGCCGACCCACGACCAGAAGGCGAAGAAGAGTCCGAGTCCGGCGGAGGTGCCCTGGAAGGCGTGCACCGGGTTCACCGGGTCGAGGCTGAAGCCGTCCGGGCCGCCGCCGTGCAGGGCGACCGAGATCGCCATCGCGGCGAGGATCGTCACCTCGGTGCCGAGCAGCACGACCAGCAGTTTCTCGGCGACCGAGACGCCGAACCAGGTGCCGGTCGCGTTGACCGCGAGCATCAGTGCCGCGAACGCCCACCAGGGGATGTGCACCCCGGTCTGGTCCTTGAGCGTCCCGGTCGCGAAGGTCGAGAAGATGCCGATCAGCGCCGGCTCGAAGACGACGTACGCGAAGGTGGCCAGGAGGCCCGACGCGAGGCCCGCGGTGCGGCCGAGGCCGTAGGAGATGAAGCCGTAGAAGGCGCCCGTGGAGGTGATGCGCTTGGCCATCGAGGTGAAGCCCACGGAAAAGATTGCCAGGACGACCATTGCGACGAGATAGCTCGCCGGGGCGCCGATGCCATTGCCCGCGGACACCATGAAGGGCACGTTGCCCGTCATCGCGGTGATCGGCGCGGCGGTCGCCACGGCCATGAACACCACGCCCAGCAGGCCGATGGCGTTGGGCTTGAGCCGGTGAACCGTGCCGCCCTCGTCCGTCCTCGCCGCTGGGGCGACTCCCTCGTCCACTGCCATCGGGCTGGCCCCTCTCCTTGCGTGTGCGCTGTCTGCTGGACCGGAACTCTGTAGACCGAATGAGTCGAGCAAGGGTCTCGGCGCGTTAAATGTTTGTCAACCAGACCTTTAGAAATCTGGCGGCAACATGCGGCTCGTAGCGTCGCCGCATGAGCTATTCGTCCGTCCTGGGCGGCGAGCGGTACCGCTTCGAGACCCTCGCCCGTCTCCTCGCCGCCGCGAGCCCCGAACGCTCCGGAGACCGGCTGGCCGGGCTCGCGGCCGCTTCCGAACGCGAACGGGTGGCCGCGCGCCGGGCCCTCGCGGAGGTGCCGCTCGCCCGGTTCCTGACCGAGCCGGTGATCCCGTACGAGAGCGACGACGTGACCCGGCTGATCCTCGACACCCACGACCCGGCCGCGTTCGCACCGGTGGCCGGGCTCAGCGTCGGTGAGTTCCGGGAGTGGCTGCTGTCCGAGCGGGCGGACGCGGCGGCGCTGGCCGCGCTGGCGCCGGGCATCACGCCCGAGATGGCCGCCGCGGTCTCCAAGCTCATGGGCAACGCGGACCTGGTGGCCGTGGCCCGCAAGGTCCGCGTGGTCACCGCGTTCCGCTCGACGATCGGGCTGCCGGGACGGCTGGCGACCCGGCTCCAGCCCAACCACCCCACCGACGATCCGGCGGGCGTGGCCGCGGCCCTCCTCGACGGACTGCTCCTCGGCTCCGGCGACGCGGTCATCGGCATCAACCCGGCGACCGACAGCCCGGGGGCCGTCCGGGACCTGCTGGAGCTGCTGGACGGGGTGATCCGGCGGTACGCCATCCCCACCCAGTCCTGCGTGCTGAGCCATGTGACGACGAGCGTGGACCTCATGGCCCGGGGCGCTCCGGTGGACCTGGTCTTCCAGTCCGTCGCCGGGACCCAGGCGGCCAACGCGTCCTTCGGCGTCACCCTGGGGCTGCTCGACGAGGCGTACGAGGCCGCGCTCGCGCTGGAGCGGGGGACCGTCGGGCAGAACGTCATGTACTTCGAGACCGGGCAGGGCAGCGCCCTGTCGGCGGACGCGCACCACGGGGTGGACCAGCAGACCGTGGAGGCCCGGGCGTACGCGGTGGCGCGCAGGTACCGGCCCCTGCTCGTGAACACCGTCGTCGGCTTCATCGGCCCGGAGTACCTCTACGACGGCCGGCAGATCCTGCGGGCCGCCCTGGAGGACCACTTCTGCGGGAAGCTGCTCGGTCTGCCGATGGGCCTGGACATCTGCTACACCAACCACGCGGACGCCGACGACGACGACATCGCCACCATGCTGACCATGCTCGCGGTGGCCGGGGCGTCCTTCGTGATCTGCACGCCGGGCGGCGACGACATCATGCTCAACTACCAGTCCGCCTCGTACCACGACGCGTTGTACCTGCGCGAGGTGCTCGGGCTGCGCCCGGCACCGGAGTTCGAGGCCTGGCTCGACTCGATCGGGCTGCTGGACGAACGGGGCGGGATCCGCGAGGTCTCCGGGGACGGCCATCCGCTGACCGCGATCGGGAAGGAACTGGCGGCATGAGCGACGTCGCTGTGCAGGAGGGTGGGCTGGAGGGCGAGCTCGTGGGCGGAGTCGCCGTGGAGCCGGGTGAGTTCGTGGGTGAGACGGCCGTACCGGTGGCCGCGTCCGACCTGTGGTCCGCGCTGCGGCAGCGGACCCAGGCCCGGATCGGCCTCGGCCGGGCCGGCTCCGCCCTGCCCACCCGGCACCGCCTCGAACTCCAGGCGGCGCACGCGGCGGCCCGGGACGCGGTGCACTCGCCGTTCGCCCCGGACGTGATCGCGGCGGCGCTGCCCGGGACGCCGACGGTACGCGTCCGCAGCACGGCCTCCGACCGGCTCACCTACCTCCAGCGTCCTGACCTGGGCCGCCGTCTCGACCCCGTGGACCGGGCCCATCTGCCCACGGGGGAGTGGGACGTGGTCTTCGTGGTCGCGGACGGGCTCTCCAGTCGGGCCGTGCACGAGCACGCGGCGGTGGTCGTCCGGGAGACCACGGCCCGCCTCGGGGGCTGGAACGTGGCCCCGGTCGTCCTCGCCGAACAGGCCCGCGTGGCCCTCGGCGACGACGTGGCCCACGCCATGGGAGCCGCGATGGCGGTGGTCCTCATCGGCGAACGCCCCGGTATGTCGGCGGCGGACTCCCTGGGCGCGTACCTGACCCACCGCCCGGTCCCCGGCACGACGACCGACGCCGACCGCAACTGCCTCTCCAACATCCGTCCCCCACGGGGCCTGTCGTACGAGAAGGCGGCAGCGAAGCTGGCGGCCCTGATGAGCAGGGCACGGGAGCTGGGGTTCACGGGGGTGGCCTTGAAGGACGACTCCGCCGACGAAGAGACACGCGAGCGCCTGCTCTGAAGCGGGGCCGGCCGCCAGGCTGGCGCCCTCACCGCACCGGCAGCACCAGCCCCACCGCCCCTTCCCGTACCGTCCACGTCCGCCGCCGTACCGGCCCCGCCACCCCCGCGTCCGCCCGGTAGCGGAAGTCCGTGCCCGTGACGGTCACCGTCTTGCCGGAGGCCAGCAGCGGGGACGCCTCCGCGCCCACCGACACCGGGCGCACCTCCACCGAGGCCAGTCCGCCCTGGCCCGGGGTCACCGAGACCGTCTCCAGGGGGTGGTCCAGGTCGACCAGCGTCACCCCGTCGACCTCCACCCGCAGCCGCGCGGGCCCGGGGGCCGGGACGACGGTCTCGCGCGGCGGCCTGGCCGGCACCAGGGTCCGTACCAGCGACTGACAGGTCCGCAGCCAGGGACGGACCGAGGTGTCGACCGCCGGGGCGGCCGGCAGCGCCGGGATCCGCAGCGCGCCGAGGACCACCCCGTCGCTGTCGTCCACCAGCATGTCCAGGCGCCGCTCGGCCCCGTCCAGGACCGCCCGCGCCGCCGCCACCGCCCCCGTGGGCACCCCCAGGGCGTGCGCGACGCCGAGGGCCGGACCCACCGGCACCACCGACAGCACGCATTCGGCCAGCTCCCGCTGCCGGTGCAGCAGCACCACCGCCCGCATCAGCGCACGGTCGTCACCGACCACCACCGGCCGCCGGGAGCCCCGCCGGGTCAGCGCCCTGGCGAACTCCTCCGGTCCCTCCGGCAGACACACCTTCGTCGCCGCACCCGCGCTGAGCACGTCTTTCACGATCCGTACGGACTCGCCGTCCGTCTGCCTGGCGACCGGATCGATCACCACGAGCAGCTGATCGGAAGTCGCGGAAGTCGCCACCTCGGCCATGCCTCGCTTCCTCGGGTAGCATCTTTGTGCAAGAGCCCCTTGCGCTATTGCGCCAGGGGCTTCGTCTATTCCGGGGCATCCGGGTCCGACGGGCAGCGGCCGACGACGGCCGTTGGTGCACGCGACGGAGAACCGTACGCGTCCACCCCTGACCTTGGACATGCCCCGCCCGGAAGGGGTGTACGCGCGTGCCCGCACTTGTGCTGCTCGGTGCTCAGTGGGGTGACGAAGGCAAGGGAAAGGCGACGGACCTGCTAGGTGGATCCGTCGACTATGTGGTGCGCTACCAAGGCGGCAACAACGCCGGCCACACGGTAGTCGTGGGCGACCAGAAGTACGCCCTCCACCTCCTCCCTTCCGGAATCCTGTCGCCGGGGTGCACCCCGGTCATCGGCAACGGTGTCGTCGTCGATCCGTCGGTCCTGTTCTCCGAGCTGAACGGACTGAACGACCGCGGCGTCGACACCTCCAAGCTCCTGATCAGCGGTAACGCCCACGTCATCACGCCGTACAACGTCACGGTCGACAAGGTGACGGAACGCTTCCTCGGAAAGCGCAAGATCGGCACCACCGGGCGCGGCATCGGCCCGACCTACGCCGACAAGATCAACCGCGTGGGCATCCGCATCCAGGACCTGTACGACGAGTCGATCCTGACCCAGAAGGTCGAGGCGGCCCTCGACGGCAAGAACCAGCTCCTCACCAAGGTCTTCAACCGCCGGGCCATCGAGGTGGAGCAGGTCGTCGAGGAACTGCTCGGCTACGCGGACCGGCTCAAGCCGTACGTCGCCGACACGGTCCTGGTGCTCAACCAGGCGCTGGAGCAGGACAAGGTCGTGCTCTTCGAGGGCGGCCAGGGCACGCTCCTGGACATCGACCACGGCACGTACCCCTTCGTCACCTCCTCGAACCCGACCGCGGGCGGTGCCTGCACCGGCGCCGGCGTGGGCCCGACGAAGATCAGCCGGGTCATCGGCATCCTCAAGGCCTACACGACCCGTGTCGGCTCCGGACCCTTCCCCACCGAACTCTTCGACGAGGACGGCGAGGCGCTGCGCCGGATCGGCGGCGAGCGGGGCGTGACGACCGGCCGGGACCGTCGCTGCGGCTGGTTCGACGCGGTGATCGCCCGCTACGCGACCCGCGTCAACGGCCTCACCGACTTCTTCCTCACCAAGCTCGACGTCCTCACCGGCTGGGAGCAGATCCCGGTCTGCGTGGCCTACGAGATCGACGGCAAGCGCGTCGAGGAACTCCCGTACTCCCAGACCGACTTCCACCACGCGAAGCCGATCTACGAGAACCTGCCCGGCTGGAGCGAGGACATCACGAAGGCCAAGACCTTCGCCGACCTCCCGAAGAACGCCCAGGCCTACGTCAAGGCGCTGGAGGAGATGTCCGGCGCCCCGATCTCCGCGATCGGCGTGGGCCCGGGCCGGGACGAGACGATCGAGATCAACTCGTTCCTCTGACCCCCACACCGGCCCGACCCGGCCTCAGCACCACGGAGCCGCCCCCCCCGGGGGGGCGGCTCCGTCGTCTTCAGGGCCCCTATGATCACTGCGCCCGGCGCCCGCGCATTCCCCCTGGACAGGCCGACGACCATGACGGACACCTCCCGCAGAGCTCCCCGGATCCTCGCCCGCTGCGCCCAGCTCGCGCTGGCGGCGGCCGCCGTCGCGGACGCGTTCCGTGCGGTCGCCGTCCGGGACCACCGTCTGCACCCGACGGCCGCCTCCCTGCACCGGTCCGGTGTCGTCTCCATGATCTTTCTGTATGTCATGACCTTGGCAACCGTGCTGTTCCTGGTGTGGCTCGTCCGTTCCCGGAGCGCGGCCCAGGAGCTGTCCCCCGGGGCCCCGGTGCCGAGCCGGGGCTGGACGATCGGCGCGTGGTTCATCCCGGTGGTCAACCTCTTCGTCCCGCGCCGGCTCGTGCTCGACATCGGGCGCGCGAGCTCCCCGGCCTGGGAGCGGAAGCGGGGCACGACCCTGGTGAACCTGTGGTGGGCCGCCTGGGTCGCGCACGCGGCGGTGCTCGTGGTGGCGGGCCGACTGGCTCCGGGCTCGATGGCCGCCCTCGTGGTGGCGGAGGCGCTCATGCTCGCGGCGGCCGTGCTGCTGGGCCTCGTCATCGAGCGCGTCACGGGGGCCCTTCCCGGTCGGGCGAGCTGACCCATCCTTGAACTGGACATGGCCGATTCCTGGTTCCCCGGGCGGTCCGGCACCCGGCACGCTCTACGCGAGTAGCCCCGCACCGCCTCCATGTCTACGCGCGTCGCGCCACGTTTCCAGGAGCTCTGCATGCCCGTCAGTCCCATGAACCGCCGTGCGTTCGTGAAGAAGTCGGCCGTCACCGGGGCGGCCGTCGCTGCCGCGGGCACCGTGGCCGCGACACCCGCGCAGGCCGCCGAGCACAAGCCCGCCAAGCCGCCGAAGACCTGGACGTTCTCCATCCTCGGCACCACCGACCTGCACAGCCACGTCTTCGACTGGGACTACTACCTCGACAAGGCCTACTCCGACAGCAAGGGCAACTCCGTCGGCGTCGCCCGCGTCGCCACCCTCATCAAGCAGCAGCGCGCCGCCAAGGGCGAGGAGCACGTGCTGCTCGTCGACGCCGGCGACATCATCCAGGGCACCTCCCTGGCGTACTACTTCGCCCGCGTGCAGCCCATCACCGACAAGGGCGCCCCCAAGCACCCGATGGCCGTCGCCATGAACCACATGCGCTACGACGCCGCCGCCCTCGGCAACCACGAGTTCAACTACGGCATCGAGGTGCTCAGGAAGTTCGAGAGCCAGTGCCGCTTCCCGCTGCTCGGCGCCAACGCGCTGGACGCGAAGACGCTGAAGCCCGCCTTCCAGCCGTACACCGTCAAGCGCATCTGCGTACCGGGCGCCCCCGACATCAAGGTCGGCATCCTCGGCCTCACCAACCCCGGTATCGCCCTGTGGGACAAGGACAACGTCAGCGGGAAGATGGTCTTCCCGGGCCTGGTCGAGCAGGCGAAGAAGTACGTGCCCCGGCTGCGCGCCCTCGGCTGTGACGTCGTCTTCCTCACCGACCACTCGGGCCTGGACGGCAGTTCGTCCTACGGCGACGAGCTCCCGTACGTCGAGAACGCCTCCAACCTCGTCGCCCAGCAGGTCCCGGGCATCGACGCGATCCTGGTCGGCCACACCCACGTCGAGGTGCCGTCGTACACCGTGAAGAACGAGGAGACCGGCGAGGACGTGCTGCTGTCCGAGCCGTACTGCTGGGGCTACCGGCTCAGCGTCTTCGACTTCGAGCTGGAACTCGTGCGCGGCCAGTGGAAGGTCACCAGGAAGACCGCCCAGACCCTCAACCCCAACACGGTCGACGAGGACCCGGAGATCAGGAAGCTCCTGGAGGCCGACCACGAACTGGTCGTGAAGTACGTCAACACCCCGGTCGGCACCTGTACCGAGGACCTCTCGGCCGCCGAGTCCTGCTGGAAGGACGTCCCCATCATGGACTTCATCCACCAGGTCCAGATGGACACGGTCAAGGCGGGCCTCTCCACCGCCGACGCCGCGCTCCCGCTGATCTCCGTCGCCGCGCCCTTCTCCCGCACGGCCGACATCCCGGCCGGCAGCGTCACCATCAAGGACATCGCCGGGCTCTACATCTACGACAACACCCTCTACGGCAAGAAGCTCACCGGCGCCCAGCTCAAGGACTACCTGGAGTACGCGGCGAAGTACTACTACAGGGTCCCGGCCGGGACGAAGGTCGACACCGCGACCCTCACCAACGCCAACAGCTTCTGGGACTACATGTACGACACCGCCGCCGGTGTCTCGTACGACATCGACATCGCGCAGGCCGAGGGCTCGCGGATCAAGAACCTGTCCTACAACGGCACTCCGGTCGCCGACGACCAGGTCTTCGTCGTCGCCGTCAACAACTACCGGGCCAACGGCGGCTCCGGCTACCCGCACATCGCCGCCGCCGACATCGCCTACAGCTCCACCAACGAGATCCGCCAGCTGATGATCGACTACGTGACGGCCAAGGGCGCCCTGGACCCGAAGGACTTCGCGGTGACCAACTGGCGGCTGACCCAGGAGGGGACCCCGGTCTTCTGACCGGAGCCCTGTCCGCCCGGGTGTGGGAATCGCCGGGGTCGTCGGCCACGCGCACCGGCCCCGGCGTTGCCGCGAATAAATGCCGCATACAGGCCTATTCTGGAATCGTGCATCCGTGCGTGTCGATCCGGAGAAGGTGAGTGCGATGCGCGTACTGCTCAAGGTGTCCATGGACACGGAGAAGGCGAACGAGGCCATCAGCCACGGCACGTTGTCGAAGCTGATCGAGGCGTCGATGGAGCAGATCAAGCCCGAGGCGGCCTACTTCACCTCCGAGAACGGTCTGCGCACCGCCTACATGGTCTTCGACATGCAGGACAGCTCGCTGATGCCGGTGATCAGCGAGCCGTTCTTCATGAACCTGGGCGCGAAGATCACGTACACCCCCGTGATGAACTACGAGGACGTCCAGAAGGGCCTCTCCCAGCTGGGGCGTTGACCCCTCGTCGACCCCCGGCCCGCGTCAGCTGAAGATGATCATCGAGCCCTGTGCGAGGCTCCGGGTCGCCGCCCCGTGCAGCCCCAGCCAGACATGGCGCTCCCGGGCGAACGGGCTGGGGTCGTACGGCGCGGGGACGGCCGGCTCCTCCAGTTCCGTGGGCGCGCGCGGCGGCTCGGGCGGCGCCGGCGGGTTGGCCGGGTCGATCCCGATCACCGGGGCCACGAACTCCAGCTCCCGCAGCAGCGCCTGCGCGGAACCCAACGGGCCGCCGCCCGCGAGGAGTTCGTCGTTGGCGAGAGGGTGCGGGAAGTCGACCGGGACGTACGCGCCCGCGTGGTCGTAGTGCCAGACCAGATGGGACTGCTGGGCCGTGGTCTCGAACATCTCCAGCAACTGCTCGTAGTCACCGCCCAGTTCGTCGACCGGGGTGACCGGGAGACCGCACACCTGGAGCAGATAGGCGCGGCGCAGGAAGTGCAGGGCGTCGTAGTCGAACCCGGCCACGGGGGCGACCTCGCCGGACAGCCCCGGCATGTACTGGTACACCGGCACCGGCGGCAGCCCTGCCTCGGCCAGCACCTTGTTGTATTGCGCGAGTTCATCGGCGAACGGGTTGTCCGGGGTGTGGCACAACACGTCGACGAGCGGCACCAGCCACAGGTCACAGGCCAAAAGACAGCTCCTCGGATACTCGCTGTGCGCGGATATCGTCACACGGTGGTCAGGGAAGGGTAGTCGCTGGAGACCCGGCGCGGGGCCCCCTGTGCGGGTCCGTGGTGGTCGTGGTGCTCGTGGTGGTCCCTTACCCGTGCCGGGGGCGGTCAGTCGGCGGTGAGGTCCTCGATGAGGGCCAGATAGTGGCCGTTGTACCCGGCGAGGAGTTCACGGGCCGTCTTGGTGTCGCGCTCGTACAGGGCGTCGGTGATCTCGGTGTGCCCGGCCCACAGACGGCCGCGCAGATCGGTGACGCGGCGCAGGTGCTGGACCGTGCACACCCAGGTCTGCACGCGCAGCCGGTGCAGGAAGTCGGCCAGGTAGGGGTTGCCGAACAGGACGCTCAGCTCGCGCCAGAAGCGCAGGTCGTAGCCGATCAGTATGGACAGGTCGCCCGCGGCGGCGGCCCGCCGGGCTTCCTCGCCGCGCCGCCGTACGCCCGCCACCGCGGCCGCGGTACGGGGCTCGTCGAGCTCCTGGAAGATGCGGTGCCCGGCGTCGAGCGCCTGGAACATACCGTCCGTGACCAGGCTGCGGGCCTCGATCATGCCGCGGAAGTCGCCGAGCGAGTACTCGTGGACCCGGAAGCCGCGGTGCTGGTCGGCCTCCAGGAGTCCCTGCGCGGACAGGTCGACGAGCGCCTCGCGCACCGGGGTCGCGGAGACGCCGTACTGCTCGGCGATCTCCTTCACGGTGAACTCCTGCCCCGGCTGGAGCCGCCCGGCCAGTACCTCGTCGCGCAGCGCGTCCGCGATCTGCTGCCGCAGCGTGCTGCGGGTGACGGCGCCGTAGCCGCTGCTGCCGGGCATCGTCGGGGCGCCTCCCTCGCGCAGGTGCAAATGGCGTGCTCGTACATATGTCTACGAGCACGCCACCTTACGCGTTCGAAGGCCCGGGGAGTTTACTCCGTGTGTTCGTCCGCCACGGAGAGCGCCACGTCCAGCGCGGCGAGCCCTTCCTTCAGTTCCGCCTCGCTGACATTGCACGGCGGCACGACATGCGTCCGGTTCATGTTGACGAACGGCCAGATGCCCTGCTTCTTCGCGGCGGCGGCGAACGCGGCCATCGGGGCGTTCGCCTCACCGGCCGCGTTGTACGGCACGAGCGGCTCGCGGGTCTTCTTGTTCTTCACGAGCTCCAGCGCCCAGAACATGCCCACGCCCCGCACCTCGCCGACGCTGGGGTGGCGGGCGGCGAGCTCCCGCAGCGCGGGCTCCAGGACGGCCGTACCGAGATGCCTGGCGTTGTCGACCACACCCTCCTCCGCCATGACATTGATCGTCGCGACGGCGGCGGCGCAGGCCAGCGGGTGTCCGGAGTAGGTGAGCCCGCCGGGGTAGGGCCGCTTGCCGAAGGTCTCGGCGATGGCCCCGGAGATGGCGACCCCGCCGAGCGGCACGTATCCGCTGTTCACGCCCTTGGCGAAGGTCATGAGGTCGGGGGTGACGTCGAACAGGTCGGCGGCGAACCACTCGCCGGTCCGGCCGAACCCGGCCATCACCTCGTCGAGGACGAAGACGATCCCGTACTTGTCGCAGATCTCGCGCACGCCGGCGAGGTAACCCGGCGGGGGGACCATGATCCCGGCCGTCCCCGGGATGGTCTCCAGGATGATCGCGGCGACGGTGGCGGGCCCCTCGAAGGCGATCGTCGTCTCCAGGTGCTCCAGCGCCCGCGCGGTCTCCTGCTCCTCGGTCTCGGCGTAGAAGCGGGACCGGTACAGGAAGGGCGCCCAGAAGTGCACGACCCCCGCGGAGGCGCTGTCGGAGGCCCAACGCCGGGGATCGCCGGTGATGTTGACGGCCTGCTGCGTGCCGCCGTGGTACGACCGGTAGGCGGAGAGCACCTTGGGCCGCCCGGTGTGCAGCCGGGCCATCCGCACGGCGTGCTCGACGGCGTCGGCCCCGCCGTTGGTGAAGAAGATCTTGTCCAGGTCCCCGGGCGTCCGCTCGGCGATCAGCCGGGCCGCCTCCGAGCGGGCCTCGATGGCGAAGGCGGGCGCGAAGGTGGTCAGCTTCGCCGCCTGCTCCTGTATCGCGGCGACGACCTTCGGGTGCTGGTAGCCGATGTTGGTGTAGACGAGCCCGCTGGTGAAGTCGAGATAGCGGTTCCCGTCGTAGTCCCAGAAGTACGACCCCTCCGCACCGGCGACGGCGAGCGGGTCGATGAGCTCCTGCGCGGACCAGGAGTGGAACACGTGTGCACGGTCCGCGGCCTTCACGGCGGCGCCGACCTCGGGGTGTGGCTGAGGGGTCATGCGGTGAGCGTAAATGTCCGCGATGCGGAAGCGGTATCGGCGTCCTGTCTGCGGACGGCGGCTTTCCGCGACAGGTTGTCCAGGGTGCCCGCGGGAAGCCCCGGCCCGGCTGCCCGCGACCGTGCACCGGCCGACTGGACCGGCTCTCGACGGACAGCGGGCGGGCGTGGACACTGGACCGGGTCGTGCGGGTGTGCGGCTGTGCGGGTGTGCGGTCTCGGGGGAGGGCCT
Organism: Streptomyces sp. 351MFTsu5.1; assembly: GCF_000383655.1. Classification (NCBI taxonomy): domain Bacteria; kingdom Bacillati; phylum Actinomycetota; class Actinomycetes; order Kitasatosporales; family Streptomycetaceae; genus Streptomyces; species Streptomyces sp. 351MFTsu5.1. The sequence goes on from NZ_KB911776.1 coordinate 594,715, forward strand.
GCGATGGAGGACCCGGAGGAGCACACCGCGGCCGAACCGGAACCCGACCACGGCCCCTCCCGCGAACACCTCCCGCCCGGCACCTACCTCCCGCCGTACACCCCGGACCAGGAGGGCGCCCCCGCCCACCGCAGCCGCCCCGTCACGGCGGCCCTGATAGCCGTCGCCGTGGTGGTCGCCCTGGGGGCGGGCAGCGCGGTCCACACAGCCCTGAACAGCGACAACCCGGCCCCCGCACCTTCGTCGTCCGTGCCGGCCTCACCCTGAGACCGTGGTCAGCGGGGCTCCGGTGGTCGTTGCCGGGGCATGTTCGGTCTGGTCGGGGGGGCCGGGGGGAGGGGGAAGCGGCCCTGTGCGGCGCCGGGGTCCTGGCGGCCGGCGGAGGTGACCGCGCCCTGGATGCCCATCGGGGCGGAGCCGTTGCGGAACTCCACGATCCAGTCGGCGGTCTCCACCCGGATCAGTTCCGTGACGTCCTCCGAGAAGCGGCGCAGGACGCCCAGGCAGCGTTCGGTGGCCTCGGCGGCCGTGCCCTCCGTCGGGCCGAGGACCTCCCGGACGTTCTCCGAGGCCCAGTCGAACTGGAGCACCTGGAGCCGCCGCTGCACGGCCTGCGCGGTGGCCACGTCCCTTATCCAGCCGGACGTCACCCCGAAGTAGCGGTCCACGGCGACACAGGCCACCGCCAGCAGCAGCCCGAGATAGCCCCAGGCGGCGACCCCGGTCCCGGCCACCCCCGTCAGGCCCAGCAGCGGCAGCACCGCCCCGGTCACCGCCCCCGCCGCCGCCCCGCCCCGCAGGGCCCGCGCACTGCGCCGCTTCCACACCCGGTCCGCGAGATACCAGGACGCCGTCTCCAGCGCCCCGTGCTCCACCCACCGGTACAGCTCGTCCAGCCGCACGGCGGGCTCGCCCCAGTCGCCGAGCGGAAACGTCCGCCCGGCCAGATCCGCCCTTCCGTCCTGAGGCCGGCCCTCGGGCTGCATCTCCGGCTGAGCCACCCGGCGCTCCCTACTGATCGGTCACCCTGCGTGACGCCTGATGCTGATGTGCCGGTCCTTCCTACCGCCCAATGGGTGGCGAAGGGGGTGCTTTGGTCGCTTTTCCGCTCGGAAGAGGGCCTTGATCAGGTATAGGACTCCACGTCGACTCACTCGAAAGAGTGCTGGGGCGACGCCCGTCCCGACCACGTAGGCTCGTGCCAGGGAGGAAAACCTCGCCCACACAGCCGTACCGACACAGGAGCTGATCGTGATCCCCGGTGGTGGCCAGCCCAACATGCAGCAGCTGCTCCAGCAGGCCCAGAAGATGCAGCAGGACCTGGCGAACGCACAGGAGGAGCTCGCGAGGACCGAGGTCGACGGACAGGCGGGCGGCGGACTGGTCAGGGCGACCGTGACCGGCGCCGGCGAGCTGCGTGCGCTGAAGATCGACCCCAAGGCGGTGGACCCGGAGGACACCGAGACCCTCGCCGACCTGATCGTGGCGGCCGTACAGGCGGCCAACGAGAACGCGCAGACGCTCCAGCAGCAGAAGCTCGGCCCGCTGGCCCAGGGCCTCGGCGGTGGCGGCAGCGGCATCCCCGGGCTGCCCTTCTAGGGAGCCGGCCGTCGGCGGCGCCGGTCTTTCGGCGGTGCCCGTCTTTCACAGCCGGGTGTCGGCCAACTAGCGTACGTACTGCAAGGAACCAAGGAAGGACGGCAGTCCGTTGTACGAAGGCGTGGTCCAGGACCTCATCGACGAACTGGGGCGGCTGCCCGGCGTCGGTCCCAAGAGCGCCCAGCGGATCGCCTTCCACATCCTTCAGGCGGAACCGACGGACGTACGCCGGCTCGCGCAGTGCCTGATGGAGGTCAAGGCGAAGGTCCGCTTCTGCGCCACCTGCGGCAATGTCGCCCAGGAAGAGTTCTGCAACATCTGCCGCGACACCCGCCGCGACCCCTCCGTCATCTGTGTGGTGGAGGAGCCCAAGGACGTGGTCGCGATCGAGCGCACCCGGGAGTTCCGCGGCAAGTACCACGTCCTCGGCGGCGCGATCAGCCCGATCGAGGGTGTAGGACCCGATGATCTGCGCATACGAGAGCTGTTGGCCCGCCTGGCCGACGGTACGGTCACCGAGCTGATCCTGGCCACGGACCCGAACCTGGAGGGGGAGGCCACAGCGACGTACCTCGCCCGCATGATCAAGCCCATGGGCCTCAAGGTCACCCGCCTGGCCAGCGGCCTCCCGGTGGGTGGCGACCTGGAATACGCGGACGAGGTGACCCTCGGCCGCGCCTTCGAGGGGAGACGACTCCTAGATGTCTGACGCCACACTGCACGCGTCCGCGCAGGACCCGGACGACTTCGCGGTCCAGATCGCCGACCAGGTCGAGAGTTTCCTGGTGGCCGTCATAGAGGTGGCGAAGGGCGACGAGCCCGACTCGGCCGTCCCCTTCCTGCTCCTGGAGGTCTCCCAGCTCCTGCTGGCCGGCGGCCGCCTGGGCGCCCACGAGGACATCGTCCCCGACGAGCGCTACGAGCCCGATCTGGGCCCGGAGGCCGACGTGGACGAGCTCCGCGAGAACCTCGCCCGGCTGCTGGAACCGATCGACGTCTACTCCGAGGTCTTCGACCCCTACGAGCCCCGCAAGGCCCCGGTGCCGGCCCGTATCTCGGACGACCTGACCGACGTCATCACCGACCTGCGCCACGGCATGGCCCACTACCGGGCGGGCCGCACCACGGAGGCGCTGTGGTGGTGGCAGTTCTCCTACTTCTCCAACTGGGGCTCCACGGCGTCCGCGACCCTGCGCGCCCTCCAGTCGGTCGTCGCGCACGTCCGCCTGAACCAGCCGCTGGCGGAGCTGGACGGCCTCGACACCGACCAGGCCATCGGCGACGAGACGCTGGAGTTCGAGGCGGGCAAGGTGATGGTGGAGGAGATCGCGGGTCCGCTGGGCCTGGGGCCGGCGTCCAAGTAGCGGGTCCGGACAGGGGCTCCCGACCCGATGTGACGCGGGTCATACGAACGGGCTTCTGAAACGGCGTAATGCGCGGGCATCCGGGGTGGTCTGACTGCACGACGGCCACACCCGGCCCGTGCCCCCGCCGCCCGAATCGGAGCCCCGCATGCACGTCACCCTCCAGCAGCCGACCGGCGCCCGTCTGATCACCGCCGCGGACCAGGAGATCGCGATCCCCGCGACCCTGCGCTACACCTCCGCCGACCCGCCGGCCGTGCACATCGACTTCCCGCCGCATGTCACGGTCGACGGCGAGGTGGCCACCTGGACCTTCGCGCGGATGCTGCTGGGGGAGGGGCTGCGCTCGCCCGCCGGGATCGGCAACGTCCGGGTCCGCCCGGCCGGTCCGGGCCACACGTACATCGAGTTCCGCTCCCCGCAGGGCATGGCCCGGCTCCGCTTCACCACCGCCGACCTGCTGCGCTTCCTGGCCCGCACGTACACGGTCGTCGCCGCGGACGAGGAGACGGTGGGGGCCGAACTGGACCACGGGCTGGTGGAGTTGTTCGGGGGGCGGGTGTGAGGCACGGAGCCGCGCGGGGAGCACGGGATTGCGTGAACGGAGCTGCCCGGGTGCCGGTCAGAGTCCCCACAGGCCCTTGGCCACGGCTGTGACCCCGCCCGTCAGGGCCAGCAGCAGGACGAGCAGCCGGGCCTGCTTCTCGGGTATCCGGGTCGCGAGGCCTCTGCCGACGAGGCCGCCCGCGGTCATCGCCGCGGCCACCAGGACCCACTGCACCAGGCCCAGTCCGGGCACCCCGTTCGACGCCACCGAGAACGCGTTCACGATCACGCCGTAGAACATCGCGTTGGGGACGAACTCCCTTACCGTCCAGCCCGCGTTGACGGCGTAGAGGGAGAACGGCGGGCCGCCCACCCCGGCCGCGGAGTTCATGAACCCGCCCGCCGCGCCCGCGGCCACCGCTCCCCGTGTGCCGCGCAGTGCGGGCACCGCGAAGCCGCGCATCACCAGCAGAACGGCCACCGTGACCAGGCCGCCCATGACCAACAGCAGCCAGGGCTCCGGGAGTCGGTGGGTCAGCCATGTCCCCGCCGGTACCGTGCAGGCCGCCGCCACGCAGAACGGGACCATCGCCCGCGGCCGGACCAGCCGCCACCCGCCCGCCAGCCCGACGCAGCAGATCACCCCGGCCGCGCAGTTGGCGAGGACGACCCCCTCGGCCGGCCCGAGCAGCAGGACCAGCGCGGGTACGGCGACCAGGGCGAAGCCCATGCCGGTGAGCCACTGCACGGACGAGCCGAGCAGCACGATGCCCGTCAGAAGCACGTCTGCCATCACGGCCAAGGTGTACCGCACCGCACCCCGCGTCGGGGGAACGGGCTCGTGTGAACAGGCGCTCACGGGACGTGAATTGGGCGTCCGTTGTCTTCGCCCTGTACCGCGGCTGCACGGGCCCTAACCGGTGTGAGGACAGGCTGGAGTCAGTTCACGGCACCACCTCTCACCGCACTGGAGACAGCGATGACCCGTCGTTCCATAACCAAGCGCACAGCCGTCGTCACCGCCACCGCGATCGTGGCCGTGGGAACCGTCGGCACCGTCGCCGCCACCGCCGGGACGGACAGCCCGAAGAAGCCCACCCGGAAGGAGATCGCGGGCCTGTTCACCACCTGGAACGCTGCTCTGCGAACCGGCGACGCCGACAAGGTCGCCGATCTGTACGCGAAGGACGCGGTGCTGCTGCCCACCGTCTCCAACAAGGTGAGAACCGACCGCGCCGGCATCGTCGACTACTTCGAGCACTTCCTGAAGAACAAGCCGGTCGGCAAGAAGGTCCACACGATCGTCAACGTCCTCGACGGCAACTCCGCGATCGACACCGGCGTCTACGAGTTCACCCTCACCGACCCGAAGACCGGCGCCCAGAGGGTCGTCGAGGCGCGCTACACGTACGAGTACGAGAAGCGGCACGGCCAGTGGAAGATCGTCAACCACCACTCCTCGGCGATGCCCGAAGGCTGATCTCCACCTTCAGCCCGCCCCCCGGCGCGTCCGCCAGCGTCACGGTGCCGCCGTCGTCGGTCACCAACTGCTTCACGACGGCGAGGCCGAGGCCCGAACCGGAGCGCCCGGTCAGGCCCTGGCCGCGCCAGAAGCGGTCGAAGGCACGGGACTTGTCGGCATCGGACATGCCGGGCCCCTCGTCCAGCACCGACAGCACGACCGTGTCCGCCCGGGACTCCACCTCGACGGTGATCCGCCCGCCGTCCGGCGAGACCTCCAGGGCGTTCGAGAGCACGTTGTCCAGCACCTGGTCCAGATGACCGGGGCCGGCCAGCACGGACGGCCGGTCGTCGACCACACTCCCCCTGAGCGCGATGGTGACTCCGCGCTCGTCGGCGGCCGGCCTCCACACCGTCAGCCGTTCGTCCACGATGTCCCTGAGGGCGAGCGGCTCGGCGGCCGTCACCTTCGCCTCGGCCCGCGCCAGCACCAGCAGGCCGGTCACCAGCCGGCTCATCCGGACCACCTCCGCCGTCGCCTGCTCCACGTCCTCGCGCACGGACTCGTCGTCCGTGCCGTCCGCGATGTTGTCCAGCGACAGCCGCAACGCCGTGAGCGGGGTGCGCAGTTGATGGGAGGCGTCGGCCACGAAGATGCGCTGCGAGGCCACCAGCGTGTCGAGGCGTTCGGCGCCCTGGTTCAGGGTGCGGGCGAGGGTCTGCGTCTCCGGCGGACCCGTCACGGGGGAGCGGGCGGTGAGGTCGCCGTCGCCGAACCTGCTGGCCATGGAGTTGAGTGCGCGCAGGGGTGCGGTGATGCGGCGGGCGGCGAAGGCCCCGATCGCGGCGGCCGCGGCCAGGACCAGCACGGCGAGGGCGGCCCGGAAGCCCCAGATCTGCCAGAGCCGTGTGGTCATGTCGGAGGTCGAGTAGACGATGCGTACGGCCGCGTCGCCTTCGGCGGGGACGGTGACCGTCAGGTGCTTGCCCCACACGAAGTCGGAGCCCCAGTCGGTGGTCGGCTCGTTCTTCTCCACGGCCCGTCGCAGCGCCGCGTCCGCGGTGGGGGCCTCGAGCCGCGGGTCGCAGTGGGCGGTCGGGGTCGCCTGGACGTTGCCGTACGCCTTGGCCACCTCGGTCAGCGCGTCGCAGGATGCCCGGTCGCCGTTGCCCAGCAGGAACGCCATGGTGTTCGCCTCGCGCTTGACGGAGGACTCCGTGTCGTCGCGCAGCTGGTCGGTGAGCGTGAACGCCACCGGCACGGTGAACAGCAGGATGGCCACCGCGACCAGCAGGATGTAGCTCCGGATGAGCTGCCGGTTCATGAAGCCCCGTCGTCCTTGACGATCTCCAGCCGGAAGCCGACCCCGCGGACCGCCTCGATGCTGATCGCCCCGGCGAGCTTGCGCCGCAGCGCGGCCACGTGCACGTCCAGCGTCTTGGTCGGCCCGAACCAGTTGGCGTCCCAGACCGCCTCCATGATCTGCTCGCGCGACATCAGCGCGCCCGGCTCCTCGGTGAGGAAGGCCAGCAGGTCGTACTCCTTGGGCGCGAGGGGCACCTCCTCGCCGTCCAGGCGGACCCGGGCGGCCTTGCGGTCGACGGTGAGGCGGGAGCCGTACCGGTCGGGGCCGCTGTCGGCATCAGGGGTACGAGGCCGCGCGCGCCGCATCACGGCCCGTATCCGCGCGATGACCTCACGGACGCCGAACGGCTTGGACACGTAGTCGTCGGCGCCGAGCTCCAGGCCGACCACCCGGTCCGTCTCGTCGCTGCGCGCGCTGATCACGATGATCGGCACGTCACCGCGCAGGCGCAGCGCCTTGCACACGTCCAGGCCGTCGGTGTCCGGCAGCCCGAGATCCAGCAGGACGACGTCGTAGGGCCCGGCGTGGTCGAGGGCGGCGGCGCCGGTGGAGACCCACTCCACCTCGAAGCCGTACCGGACCAGGCCGCGTCTGAGGGACTGGGCGACCGGCTCATCGTCTTCCACCAGGAGTACGCGCACGCCCGCACCCTAGTGCTTGAAAATTAATTCACAGCCGTCACGTGGGCCCCACATCGGTGTGCAGCCGGGTGTGTGACGCGGTGTGTGACGCGGTGCACTTTTCCCGGGGTGCCGAATTGGGCATGCGCTGACCTGGGCGTCCGAATCTCACGATGCGATACCGCAGGGGTGGAAACCGGACGCTCGTTAAACTGAGCCGACACAAACGGACTGAGCGAGGAGCGCACGTGGGCCTTGTCGTGCAGAAGTACGGAGGCTCCTCCGTAGCCGATGCCGAGGGCATCAAGCGCGTCGCCAAGCGAATCGTCGAAGCGAAGAAGAACGGCCACCAGGTGGTCGTCGTCGTTTCCGCGATGGGCGACACGACGGACGAGCTGATCGATCTCGCCGAGCAGGTATCGCCGATGCCTGCCGGGCGTGAGTTCGACATGCTGCTGACCGCCGGAGAGCGGATCTCCATGGCACTGCTCGCCATGGCGATCAAAAACCTGGGCCACGAGGCCCAGTCCTTCACCGGCAGCCAGGCCGGCGTCATCACCGACTCGGTCCACAACAAAGCCCGGATCATCGACGTCACGCCGGGCCGTATCCGGGAGTCGCTGGACAAGGGCAACATCGCCATCGTCGCCGGCTTCCAGGGCGTCAGCCAGGACAAGAAGGACATCACCACGCTCGGCCGCGGTGGTTCCGACACCACGGCCGTGGCGCTGGCCGCCGCGCTCGACGCCGAGGTCTGCGAGATCTACACCGACGTCGACGGCGTGTTCACCGCCGACCCGCGCGTGGTGAAGAAGGCGAAGAAGATCGACTGGATCTCCTTCGAGGACATGCTGGAGCTCGCCGCCTCCGGTTCGAAGGTGCTGCTCCACCGCTGCGTGGAGTACGCGCGCCGCTACAACATCCCGATCCACGTCCGGTCCAGCTTCAGCGGGCTTCAGGGCACCTGGGTCAGCAGTGAGCCGATCGAGCAAGGGGACAAGCAGGTGGAGCAGGCCATCATCTCCGGTGTCGCGCACGACACCTCCGAGGCCAAGATCACGGTCGTCGGCGTGCCGGACAAGCCGGGTGAGGCCGCGGTCATCTTCCGCACGATCGCGGACGCCGAGATCAACATCGACATGATCGTGCAGAACGTCTCCGCCGCCTCGACCGGGCTGACGGACATCTCGTTCACGCTTCCCAAGGCCGAGGGCCGCAAGGCCATCGACGCCCTGGAGAAGAACAAGTCCGGCATCGGCTTCGACTCGCTGCGCTACGACGACCAGATCGGCAAGATCTCCCTGGTCGGCGCGGGCATGAAGACCAACCCGGGCGTCACGGCGGACTTCTTCACCGCCCTGTCCGACGCCGGCGTGAACATCGAGCTGATCTCGACCTCCGAGATCCGCATCTCGGTCGTCACGCGCGCCGACGACGTCAACGAAGCCGTTCGCGCCGTCCACAGCGCCTTCGGCCTCGACTCCGACAGCGACGAGGCCGTGGTCTACGGAGGCACCGGCCGATGACCGTCCGTCCGACGCTCGCGGTCGTAGGCGCGACCGGGGCCGTCGGCACCGTCATGCTCCAGATCCTGTCCCAGCACGCGGACATCTGGGGCGAGATCCGACTGATCGCCTCCCCGCGCTCGGCCGGCCGCAAGCTGGCCGTGCGCGGGGAGCAGGTCGAGGTGGTCGCCCTGTCGGAGGAGGCCTTCGACGGGGTCGACGTCGCCATGTTCGACGTACCCGACGAGGTGGCCGCCCAGTGGGCGCCGGTCGCCGCCGCGCGCGGTGCCGTCGTCGTGGACAACTCCGGAGTCTTCCGGATGGACCCCGACGTGCCCCTCGTCGTCCCCGAGGTCAATCCGCACGCGGCCCGGATGCGGCCGCGCGGGATCATCGCCAACCCCAACTGCACGACCCTCTCCATGATCGTGGCCCTGGGCGCGCTGCACGCCGAGTTCGGGCTGCGGGAGCTGGTGGTGTCCAGCTACCAGGCCGTGAGCGGGGCCGGGCGGGCCGGGGTGGAGACCCTGCGCCGGCAGCTGTCCCTGGTCGCCGGCACCGAGCTCGGCACGCACCCCGGCGATGTGCGGCGGGCCGTCGGCGACCACACCGGGCCGTTCCCGGAGCCGGTCGCGCTGAACGTCGTGCCGTGGGCCGGGTCGCTGCGCGAGGACGGCTGGTCCTCGGAGGAGATGAAGGTGCGGGACGAGTCCCGCAAGATCCTCGGACTGCCCGCGCTTCCGGTCGCCGTGACCTGCGTGCGGGTCCCGGTCGTCACCGTGCACTCCCTCACCGTGCACGCCCGCTTCGAGGGCGAGGTCACCGTCCGCAAGGCGCGCGAGATCCTCGCGACCGCCCCCGGGGTCGTCCTCTTCGACGACCCGGAGGCCGGGGAGTTCCCCACTCCCGCCGATGTGGTGGGCACCGATCCCACCTGGGTCGGGCGGGTCCGGCGGGCCCTCGACGACCCGACGGCGCTCGAACTCTTCGTGTGCGGGGACAACCTCCGCAAGGGTGCCGCGCTCAACACCGCGCAGATCGCGGAGCTGGTGGCGGCCGAGTTCGGGTGACCGAACGCAGGCGTGGGCACGGAAAAAGTCCTGGCCATGGCCGAAACGCTTTGTAGGATCTATGAGCGACATGTGGTGCGACCAATAGTCCGTACCACTTGATCCCGGCGCCCGGGCGTCCGAAGATTTTCCTCCCCGCTCTCCGCAACCGTGCGAAGGGCGGGGAGCGTCTTTGCGAACGCCCTTTCAGGGGGTGTGGGATGCGCGACGAGGCGTGGGGACGCCTCGCTCCATCAGGACACAGGGGAAGAGCGGGTAGGCATGAGCGCGTTTGACGCACGGTCAGTTGTGCTGCCTGAGAGAAGACGGTCAGGCGCGTACAACCCTCACGGGGGTGAGCGTGTCCAACTGGCGTGGCTCAGGTACTCGACTTCCCTGCCGCGCCGAGCGGCGCGGCTGTCCTCCGGCCCCGCAGGCCCGGGGCGCCCGGTGGCATGCCGGTGATCGCGCCCATGCCCGCAGCGCGGCCCGCCCGCATACCCAGTCAGCGCGACGGCGCCGAGGAAGCGGCGGCGGCCGGCACCACCGTCGACCACCTGACCGAGACCTACCGGGCGCACTACCGCTCGCTGCTGGGTCTCGCCGCCCTCCTGCTCGACGACACCGCCTCCTGCGAGGACGTCGTCCAGGAGGCATTCATCCGGGTCCACTCGGCGCGCAAACGCGTCCGCGACCCGGAGAAGACGCTCGCCTACCTGCGTCAGACGGTCGTCAACCTCTCCCGCTCGGCCCTGCGCCGGCGCATCCTCGGACTGAAGCTGCTGTCCAAGCCGATGCCCGACATGGCGAGCGCCGAGGAGGGGGCCTACGACCAGCTGGAGCGCGACTCGCTGATCAAGGCCATGAAGGGCCTCCAGCGCCGCCAGCGCGAGGTACTGGTCCTGCGCTACTTCGCCGACATGACCGAGGCCCAGGTCGCCGACGCGCTCGGCATCTCGCTGGGCTCCGTCAAGGCGTACGGCTCCCGGGGCATCGCCGCGCTGCGCGTCGCCATGGAGACGCCGGCATGAGCGGCGACAGTGGATCCGAGGAACGGCGACACGAACCCTACGAGTGGCACGAGCCGACGTGGGTGTCACAGCAAGAGCACACGCAATCGCACGCTGGGAACGGAACTGTGAATCACGGCCCCGACGATCTGAGCTCCACGGGGGAGTTCGACTCGGACGAGCTGGCACTGCGACGGATGCTTCAGCAGGCGGTCCAGGAGATGGAGCCGCGGGACGGCACGCTGGAGCACCTGCGCAAGGCGGTGCCCGCCCGCCGGGCACGCAAGCGACAGGCACTGGTCGGCATGGCGGCCGCGGCGCTCTTCTTCGGCACCGCGATCCCCGCCGTCGTGCACGTCTCCTCCGCCGAAACCAGCGCCAACACCTCCAACGCCGGGCACACCTCCCAGATGCAGGGCGGCGCGGGCGACGGCAAGCACCAGGAGGGCGGCGAGTCCACCTCGGGCGGCTCCGCAGGCAAGACGGAGGACAAGGGCAGGGGCGAGACGAAGGGCGACGACAAGGGCAAGTCGGCCGGCGCGAGCGCCGGTGCGAGCAGCGGCGCCGACCCGTCCGCCCCGTCCGCCGCGAACACCCCGGCCTGTACGGCGGCGCAGCTGGGCACGCCCACGGCGAGCACGGCCGCGCCCGACGCCTCCGGGACGGTCTACGGCACCTTCCACATCACCAATGGCTCGACCGCCGCCTGCACGGTCAACGGTCCCGGCACCGTGACCGCCAGCCCGCAGGGCGCCGCCGACGGGAGCAGGATCGCTGCTCAGCGGCATGCCTCCGGTGACGCGGCGACCGGACTGCCCGACCCCTCGGCCGAGGTCTCGCAGCTGCTGCTCCAGCCCGGTTCCTCCTACGACGTGAAGTTCGCCTGGGTGCCGTCCGAGACCTGTCCCACCACGGACCCCTCGACCGACCCCACCCCCGATCCCACCTCCTCGCCGGACGCCTCCAGCAGTGCGGGTTCCTCCACCGGCGGCGACACCGGGACCTCCACCCAGCTGATGACCGCGGACGGCACCGCGGACGGCAGCGTCCTGGTGACGAACACGGGGGAGGCGGGCGGCCCGGTGATGTCCACGACGGTGTCCAACGCGTGCGCGGGGACCGTGTACTGGACGGGTGTGCTCACGTCGTGACGGTGGAGGTGCTGTTCAGGCGGGCGTCTTCTCCTGGGACTGTCCTTGCTCCGCGTCGTCCGGAACGATCCCCAGTTCCGCGTCCCGCGCGAACTCCACCTCGCGGCGCAGCAGCCGGAACCACATGAAGACCACGAAGCCGGCGAAGACGAACCACTCCCCGGTGTAGCCGAGGTTCTGGAAGGCCTTCAGGTCCAGTCCGCTGTCGGCGGGTGCGGTCGCCGGTACTGCCTTCATCCCGGAGTCACCGGTGTTGAGGGTGACCCATGCGTCGTACACGTCGTACGGCACGAGGTTGATCAGCGAGGCCGCGCTGATCGCCGCGGTCTGCCCGGCCGGCAGGCCGCCCCGCGCGCTGACGCCGTTGTCCCCCGGGGTCTCGGAGGCCTGGAGCGCGCCGGTGACGGTGACCTCGCCCTTCGGCGGGGCCGGGGCCCTCGCCGGATCGGGGGTGCCCGGCAGCCAGCCGCGGACCACGGGAAGGGCCTGGCCGCCGTCGGTGCGCAGCAGCGTCAGCACGTAGTAGCCCTCGCGGTCGCCCAGCTGCCGGTCGGGGACGAGCAGCTGCTTGTCGTACCGCCCGGTCGCGGTGACCTGCTTGCCGGAGGTCGCCTTGTCCACCGGGAGCAGCTCGGCCAGCGGCCGCGGGGTCTCCCGCACATCCGTGACGACCGCCTTCTCGGCCTCCCGGCTCTCCGTCATCCGGTCCTCGAACCGGCTCAGCTGCCACGACCCCATGAAGATGCAGAACGGGATGGCGAGCAGCACGAAGACGTTGATGCCGAACCAGCGGGGCGTCAGCAGAAACCGGTACACACTCCCACGGTACGGGGCCGCCCCGGGGCGAAGGGGCGCGGGGTCAGTACCGCTTGGGGCGGGGTCAGTACCGCTCGGTGAGGTGGTCCCGGCCCGCCGGGGGTTCGTACGGCTCCGGCCAGAAGTCCGTGACCTCGGATATGCGGCCGCTCGCGTCACCGGTGAAGAACGAGACGGCGTACATCTCCTCCAGGCCCACGGTGAAGTGGGTCCAGGTGACGACCTGGGCCGGTTCGGCGACGATCCGCTCGATCCGCACATGCCAGTCGCCCGGGTACTCCCGGTTGAACTCGGTGTACCGCGCCCGCCCGCTGATGCGCTCGCGGGTCTGCGGCAGGGTGTAGACGACGTCCTCGGCCAGGGTGTCCGCGAACGCGCTCCAGTCCCGGGCCTCGGCGGAGGCCCAGAAATTCTCCACGGTCTTGCGCAGATCGGTCATGCGGACGAGTCTGCACCCCGCCACTGACAATCGCCCCGGAGCGGGCCTGCGCGCCTGGTGGGAAGGGGTCCGGGTAAGCGGCCGGTAGAAGTTTTCCACAGGCTGGGGACCTCGTCTGCGGATTGTCTGTGAGGGCAGGCAGTATGGGGTCATGACTGAGAGCAACGGGTCCGCCGCGGCCGAGCGGAACAACGAGATGCCGGACTGGGAGAAGCGCTTCCGGGCGCCCCGGGTGTCCCTGCCCGACTGGGCGGAGGACGCCCCGGACCGCTCCTTGTTCGTGTCCAACGCCACCGGGACCTACGAGCTGTACGCCTGGGACAGAGCCACCGGCGAGCAGCGCCAGGTGACGGACCGGCCCAACGGCACCACGGACGGCGTGCTCTCCCCGGACGGCGCCTGGATCTGGTGGTTCGACGACAAGGACGGCGACGAGTTCGGCGTCTGGCGCCGCCAGCCCTTCGAGGGCGGCGCGGACGAGCCCGCCGCGCCCGGCCTGGAGGCCTCCTACCCCGCGGGCCTGGCCCTGGGCCGGGACGGCCGTACGGCGCTCGTGGGCCGCTCGACCGACGACGAGGGCACCTCCATCCATCTCGTACGGGACGGCGAGGAGCCGGTGGAGATCTACCGGCACCGCGAGTCCGCGGGCGTCGGCGACCTCTCCCACGACGGCACGCTGATCGCCATCGAGCACACCGAGCACGGCGACGCGATGCACTCCGCGCTGCGCGTGGTCCGCCCCGACGGCACCGCGGTCGCCGAACTCGACGACACCAAGGGCGGCAGCGAGGAACTGGGCCTGGAGGTCCTCGGCTTCGCGCCGGTCGTCGGGGACAGCCGGCTGCTCATCGGCCACCAGCGACGCGGCCGTTGGGAGCCGCTGGTGTGGGACGTGGCCACGTCCGAGGAGACCGACCTCGACCTGGACCTGCCCGGCGACGTGGGCGCCGAGTGGTACCCGGACGGCACCGGACTGCTCATCGTGCACAGCTTCGAGGCGCGCAGCGAGCTCTTCCGGTACGACCTGGCGAGCGGCACCCTCGAGAAGGTCCCGACCCCGCCCGGCTCGGTCTCCGGGGCGACGGCCCGTCCCGACGGCAGCGTGGAGTACCTGTGGTCCTCGGCCGCCGAGCCGTCGGCGGTGCGCTCCACGACGGGCCAGGTGGTGCTCGACCCGCCGGGCCTGAAGTCCCCCGGCTCGGTGCCGGTGGAGGACGTGTGGGTGGAGGGCCCGGGCGGCCGCATCCACGCCCTCGTCCAGAAGCCCGCCGGGGCGAGCGGACCGCTGCCGACGGTCTTCGACATCCACGGCGGCCCCACCTGGCACGACAGCGACGCCTTCGCGGCGGGCCCCGCGGCCTGGGTGGACCACGGGTACGCGGTCGTGCGGGTCAACTACCGCGGCTCCACGGGATACGGACGGGAGTGGACCGACGCCCTCAAGCACCGGGTCGGTCTCATCGAGCTGGAGGACATCGCGGCGGTGCGGGAATGGGCCGTCGCCTCCGGCCTCGCCGACCCCGCGCGGCTCGTCCTGACCGGCGGCTCCTGGGGCGGGTACCTCACGCTCCTCGGTCTCGGCACCCAGCCGGACGCCTGGACCCTGGGCATCGCGGCGGTGCCCGTCGCCGACTACGTCACGGCGTACCACGACGAGATGGAGGCGCTGAAGGCGATGGACCGGACGCTGCTCGGCGGCACACCGGAGGAGGTGCCGGAGCGGTTCGAGGCGTCGTCGCCCCTGACCTACGTCGACCAGGTGAAGGCGCCGGTGTACATCTCGGCGGGGGTGAACGACCCCCGGTGCCCGATCCGCCAGGTCGACAACTACGTCAAGCGGCTGGAGTCCCGCGGCGCGGTGCACGAGGTGTACCGCTACGACGCGGGCCACGGCTCGCTCGTGGTGGACGAACGGATCAAGCAGGTGAAGCTGGAACTGGACTTCGCGGCGAGGCATCTGGGGTAGGCGAGAGCGCAGCTTCCCCTGTCCTCGGGTGGGTGCGGTCGAAGTCGGCCGAGCCGTACCCACCCAAGGGGCGCGGGGAACTGCGCGATCAGCCCCCACCCGTCCGCGGCCGCACTACCGCCCGACCCGGCACGACCCTCGCGTACGGCTACGCTGTCGCGCGGCCCCTGCGCCCCAGCAACTCCGCCAACCCCCGCCTCGTTGCCGCCAGCACCACCCGGTCCGACGGCTGGAGCACGTACGTGTCGGGCAGGTCCCACGCCAGCCCCGGCGCGTCCCCGGACTCCTCCCGGGCCAGCACCCGCCAGGACCCGGCCCGGAACGCCTCCCCGACCGTCTTCCCCTCCAGCTGCGGATGGCCGCCCACCTCCACCGCCGCGAACAGCAGCACCCGCCGCTCGACCGGGAAGGCCCCCAGGATCTGCCGCCCCATCATCGCCCCGGCGAACGCGGGAGCCGCGAGATGCGACACGCTTCGGCTCCGCGTCGAGGCACCCGGGTGCGCGGCCCGCAGGGTCCGGTACACCGCCGTCGCGAAGTCGTCGTCGTACAGGCGGAGCACCACCCGCAGGTCGGGTCGCACGGCCCGCGCGTACAGCACGGCCTCCAGGTTCGTGGTGTCCGCGCTGGTCACCGCGAGGAGTGCGTGTGCGCGATGGATCTTGGCGGCCTCCAGGACCCCCTCCTGGGTGACGTCCCCGAGGACCACCGGCACCCGCAGCCGGCGGGCCGTGGCGAGTCCGCGGGCCTCCGGGTCGGACTCGACGCAGACCACCGGGATGTTCAGCTCCCGCAGCCGGGTCAGCACCCGGGTGCCGATCTTGCCGAGCCCGAGGAGCACCACATGTCCACCGAGACCGCGAGGCGGTTTGCGCAGGGAGGAGACGGTGCGGAAGGTGCCGAGCGCCTCCAGGACCGCCGCGAGCAGCACCGGGAGGAGAAGCAGTCCGGCTAATCCGGACAGGAGTTGGAGGACCTGCCTCCCGACGGACTGTCCGATCGCGGGGTCGTCGATCGCGAACAGATCGAGCAGGGTCAGATAGAAGGCGCGCAGCGGATGAATCCCGGTCACCAGCCACAGCGCGACGGCGAGCGCGACGACACACCCCACCATGCCGGCCAGCGACCACCGCAGCCGCCGCGAGAACAGCGAGGCGAACCAGGGCATCACACCCCGGCCGTCGGGCAGCGCGGGTCCGGCATAGGAGACCTGCTCCAGCACGACGGTCGTGCGCTCGCCGCCGTCCCGTACCGCGGCCGCGTCCGGCAGCAGCGTCGGTCCCAGGTCACCGCCGGGTCCGGTGGTGTCGGTGGGGTCGGTCGGGTCGGTCGGCGAGAGCAGGGCGAGCGTGGCAAGCCCCGGAGTGGCGCTCACCCCGGCCCCGGCCGGCGGCCGTTCGACCGCGCGCAGCAGCAGTCCGCCGGTCTGGAGCACCTTGCTGGTGCCGGTGAGGGCGGTGGCGGCCAGCGCCGGTGCGGCGGTGTCGGCGTCGGAGAGCACGGTGGTGGAGGCGTCGAAGCCGGAGCCGTCGGCCGAGTCGCCGTCAGCGTTCCCGGCGGCCAGGGCGGAGGCCTGGTCGAGGAGTGCCTCGATGTGCTGGCCGAGGCGGCGGTTGTAGAGCCGCAGGACCAGCCGCAGCCGGGGGTTGAGCCGACGGGCGGTGAGGGCGGCGCGGATGTTGGTCTCGTCGTCGTCGTACACGAGGGCGAGCGCGTCCGCCCGCTCCACCCCCGCCTCGGCGAGCGCGGCCTCGCTGGGCTCGGCGGCCTCCATCAGCCGTATGCCGCCCCGGGGGTCACCGGCGCCGCTCGCGTGTGCGGGGCTGCCGTGGCCACCGGCGGTCCCGTGGCCCCCGTTGCCCCCTGCGGTCCCGTTGCCGGTCAGGCCGACCGCCGCGGTCACCACCCGGTCGAGCAGCGCGGACGCGGCCCTGGCCCGCACCACCACCGGTGGCCGGACGGACCGTTCGGAGGCCGGTACGACCAGCGTGACCTGCTCGCCGTAGACCCCTCTGAGCTCGGCCGCCAACCGGTGCGCGAGACCGTCGTCCCCGCACACCACCATGTGCGCGGCCGTGTCGCCCGGCACCCCGGGACCCTGATTCGGAACGCTCCCCACGAGGGAGAAGACTGCCTCACCGGGGCGAGTGGTGCCACGACCGGGTCCTGACGCTCCTGTGAACTCCCAAGAAATCCCCAAACCGCCGCGCACACTGAGCAATCGGACCCGTTGTCCCGTACGCACCGGTGGGGAAGCCAGCATTTCACCACCGGAGGGATCCCGGCCGTGGCCGTCACCAAAGCACCCCCGCACCCGCGGGACACCGGCGAGGACCTCCGGCCTGCGCCGTCCCCGGCACCGTCCTCCGCGCCGGACGCGGAGACGCGGCGCCTCAACTCCCCGCTCGCGCTGACCCTGTTGATGCTCCTGGTGGTGCTCTGCCAGGGCCCGATCCGCGCGGCGCTCGGCGCGCCGGTGATGCAGAGCTGGATGACGGTGTTCGTCGCCGTGCTCGTCCAGGCGCTGCCCTTCCTGGTGCTCGGGGTGCTGCTGTCGGCGGCGATCGCGGTGTTCGTGCCGCCGTCGTTCTTCGCCCGCGCACTGCCGAGCAACCCCGTTCTCGCGGTGCCGGTGGCCGGGGTGGCGGGCGCGGTGCTGCCGGGCTGCGAGTGCGCGTCCGTGCCGGTGGCGGGGGCGCTGGTGCGGCGCGGTGTCACCCCGGCGGCGGCCCTCGCCTTCCTGCTCTCCGCCCCGGCGGTCAACCCGATCGTGCTCACGGCGACCGCGGTGGCCTTCCCGCGCAATCCCGAGATGGTGGTGGCCCGGCTGTTCGGGAGCCTGCTGGTGGCGTGCGCGATGGGCTGGCTGTGGCTGCGCCTCGGCCGCACCGACCTGATCAAGGCACCGGCCCGGCACGCGTACGAGGGCCAGGGCAAGGGCGCCGCCTTCTGGGGCTCGGTGCGGCACGACGTGGTGCACGCGGGCGGCTTCCTGGTCGTGGGCGCGATGGCGGCGGCGACGCTGAAGGCGGTGGTCCCGCAGACGTGGTTGCGTACGGCGGCGGAGAACCCGGTGATCGCCGTGCTGGCCCTCGCCGGACTGGCCGTGGTGCTGTCGATCTGCTCGGAGGCGGACGCGTTCGTGGCCGCCTCGCTCACCCAGTTCTCGCTGACCGCGCGGCTGACCTTCCTGGTCGTCGGCCCGATGATCGACCTCAAGCTGTTCGCGATGCAGACCGGCACCTTCGGCCGCGCCTTCGCGCTGCGTTTCGCCCCCGCCACTCTCGTGCTGGCGATCGTGGGCTCGGTCCTGACCGGGTGGGTGCTGCTGTGAACCGACAGGCACAGTCCGCGATCCTGTTCGTCCTCGGTGCGGCCCTTCTGCACGCGGGCCTCACCGACCTCTACCTGCGGTACGTCAAGGCGGGGTTGCGTCCGCTGGTCCTGGCGGCGGGGGTGGTGCTGATCGTGACGGCGCTGGCGACGGCCTGGTACGAGTGGCGGGCCGACGCGAGGCGGCAGCGTTCTCGTGGTGAGGAGCCTCATGAGGAGGGGACCCATCACGAGGGCGCCCATGAGGAGGGCGCCCATGAGGAGGGCGCGCACGTCCATCGCGAACCGCGCGTCTCCTGGCTGCTGGTGCTTCCCCTCTTCGCCCTCATCCTCGTCGCCCCGCCGGCCCTCGGCTCCTACAGCGCGATGCGCACGGGTACGGCACTTCAGCAGGCGTACGGCTATCAGAAGCTCCCCGCGTCCGGCCCGCTGCGTCTGGGGCTGGCCGACTACGCGGGCCGGGCGGTCTACGAGCACGGCAAGGGCCTCACCGGGCGGCCGATCACCATCACGGGGTTCGTCGCGCTGGACCACTCCGGTGCGCCCTACCTGGTCCGCATGGCCCTCAACTGCTGTGCGGCGGACGCGCAGCCGGTGAAGATCGGCCTGACGGGTCAGGTCCCGCCGGTCCTCAAGCCGGACGGCTGGTTGCAGGTCACCGGCACCTACACCGCCAAGCGCACCAAGGACACGGTCAACGGCGGCCCCATCCCCTACCTCCAGGTCACGACAGCCAAGCCGGTACCGACCCCGTCCGACCCGTACGACGAGACCTGGAACAACTGACCACCGACCGCCGTGAGCCACCGGTCACGCCGGTCCCGGCGAGCCGGCAGCCGGCCCGGCTCCCTGCGCCTGCGCGACTGGGCTGACGCCCTGGGGCCGCGCCGACTTCGTTCGCGAGGGCGGCTCGCCCGCAATGGCCGTCCCGCCCCGCTGACCTCGCCGGAGCGCCCCGCCCAGCCGACTTGGCTCGCCTTGAGCGACGGGCCCCACGACCTCGCCCGCGGTGCCTGCCCAGCCCGGCCCACCTCCCCCGGCCTGCTCGTCCCGCCCCCTTGCCATCCACCCCACCCCGTCTCACCCCACTCCACTCCACCGCCCCGCTCCCCGCGCCCCCCGTATCCCCCCAACCCGCCCCTTGCCGATGCCGATCCCTCCCCCTAGCCTGCAATCTGACGACCCATCAGATACCGGCTAGGGGGCAGGCAATGGCCGTCACCACCGAGAGCGGGACCGGAACCGGACCTGGCAGCAGGGACATTCCCAGAGTCATCAGCGTGGACGACCACGTGATCGAACCCGCGCACCTCTTCGAGACCTGGCTCCCGGCCAAGTACCGGGACAGGGGGCCGAAGCCGCTCACCGCCGGCATCGGGGAGCTCGCGTACATCGGAGGGAAGTACCGGTTCACCACCGATCCGGAAGGGCAGCTCACGGACTGGTGGGAGTACGAGGGCCTCCTCTTCCCGTACAAGCGGATCATCGCGGCCGTCGGCTTCTCGCGGGACGAGATGACGCTCGACGGGATCACCCGGGAGCAGATGCGCAAGGGCTGCTGGGATCCCAAGGCCCGGATCGAGGACATGGAGATGAACCATGTCGAGGCCTCCCTCTGCTTCCCCACCTTCCCGCGCTTCTGCGGGCAGACCTTCGCCGAGGCCCAGGACAAGGAGGTCGGGCTCGCCTGTGTGCGCGCCTACAACGACTGGATGGTCGAGGAGTGGTGCGGCGACAGCGGCGGCCGGCTGATCCCGCTGTGCCTGATCCCGCTGTGGGACGTCGAGCTGGCGGTCGCCGAGATCCGCCGTAACGCCGAACGAGGCGTCAGGGCCGTCACCTTCAGTGAGATCCCCACCCATCTGGGACTGCCGTCGATCCACTCCGGCTACTGGGACCCGTTCTTCGCGGCCTGCGAGGAGACCGGGACGGTCGTCAACATGCACATCGGCAGCAGCTCCCAGATGCCGGCCGCCTCTCCCGACGCCCCGCCCGCCGTCCAGGCGTCCCTGTCCTTCAACAACGCCATGGCCTCGATGATGGACTTCCTGTTCAGCGGGGTGCTGGTGAAGTTCCCCCGCCTGAAACTGGCGTACAGCGAGGGCCAGATGGGCTGGATCCCGTACGCCCTGGAACGCGCCGACGACGTCTGGGAGGAGCACCGGGCCTGGGGCGGGGTCAAGGACCTGATCCCGGAGCCGCCCTCGACGTACTACTACCGGCAGATCTTCTGCTGCTTCTTCCGCGACCGGCACGGCATCGAGGCCATCGAGACCGTCGGCGTGGACAACGCGACCTTCGAGACCGACTACCCGCACGTCGACTCGACCTGGCCGCACACCAAGAAGGTCGCCGAGGAGCATGTGGCCGGGCTGCCGGACGAGGTGATCTACAAGCTGATGCGGGGCAACGCGATCCGCATGCTCGACCTCGACTTCGACCGCTAGCTGCTACGGGTCAGGACGTGGGTGACGGCGCATAGTGGTGGGCAAGACTGGCGGCGAGGTCGCTGAGGTGAGCCCTGGCTTCGGTGGGGCCGTGCACAGTGACGGCGTTCCCGAACGGCAGCAGTGCTCGCACGTCCTCCAGTTGCAGGAAGCGGATCGTCACTTTGTGACCGGTGGCGGATTCTTCATGGTCGTCCCGGACGAGTCGTCGGCCGAAGATCCGTTGCGCTCGCTCGATCTGGGTCTGGTCGATGGTGGCGCTGACCTCTATCGCGTGGTTGTGTTCCCACTGATCAACGAGTGCTGCGGCGACGGTGGCCAGGGTCTGGTTCTTGCGGATCCGTCGTGGCTGGTCGACTTCTCTCCAGGCCGTGATCCGTTCGAGTCGGTACATCCGTGGCACCCGGGCGCGGTCGGCGACGAGGTACCAGGTGCCGGCCTTGGCGAGCAGCCCGTAGGGATCCACGACCAGGTCACGTGGGCATGACTCGCGTGGACTGTCGTACTCGATCCGTAGCCGGCGACCGCGCCGCACCGGGCCGATCAGTGAAGCCGGAGTCGCGCCGGACGTACGGGCCTGGAGCCAGGGACGGCTGTCCACGTGCACTACGTCGGTGAGCGGCAGGAGCTCATGAGTTCGACGTGGCTGAGCCGCGGCGATCTTGGAGAGCGCGCGTCGGCTTTCGACGGACGCGTTGAGCTCCGCACGTTGCTTCTCGTCCAGCCCGGTGAGTGACAGATGCTCACGCTCACCCGGTGTAAGTCGCGTGAGGTCGAGCCCTGACCCGGGCAGCATGGTCACGCCTCCGAGGCGGCCCCGTTGTGCGGTCACCGGCAGACCGGCGTCGCGGAGCCAGTTCAGGTCCCGGGTGATGGTTCGAAGGGACACCCCGAGCGCTGAGGCGAGTTCCTGTGTGGTCACGGCATCCCTTGATGCGAGGAGCAGCATCAGGGTGAAAAAGCGGTCTGGGGTCACACACCGATTTTTTCAAGGAATGGCGACATGATGCGGCGCATATCCCGGTCAGGCTGATGGACGCGTGCCAACGACCTGCGAGAAGGAACAACCATGACCACATCCGTGCTGTCCATCGTCTACGTGAACGACGCTCCCGCCGCTGCGCGTTTCTACGGCGACCTCCTCGGCATGAGCCCTTCCTTCGAGACTCCGGGGTACATCACCTTCGATCTCGGGCCAGGCGCCGACCTCGCTGTGTGGTCCGGCCAGTTCGAGGATCTGTCACCGGACGTGCCGCGCACCAGTGAGGTGCGCCTGGCCGTCGACGGTGGACCCGACGAGGTCGACGCGATCTTCAAGCAGTGGCAGTCCAAGGGGGTCACGATCCTGCGTGAGCCTCATGATCTGGGGTTCGGGCCGACCTTCCTCGCAGCGGATCCTGACGGGAACCGTATCCGCGTGGCACCGCGGGGCTGAAAGGCCGCAACGCGGCAGGCGCACACCATAGGTCTCGCGCCTGCCCTCGTCCGACTTCACGAGGAGGACGAGTGCCCCGCGCAGACCCGGGCCCTGCACGCCTACTTGCGGTGTCGTGACGCCGGCTGCACGGAACCGTCAGATGTCGCCCTCGACCAGGGCGTGCAAATGCTGGTCGTGCCACCCGTCCTCATGCAGCAGCGCGCTGCGCATCGTGCCTTCGACGGAGAAGCCGGCCTTGGTCGCCACTCGGCACGACGCCGGGTTGGCCGTCGAGTGGCACAGCCGGAGCCGGTGCAGTCCGAGGTCGTCAAACGCCCACTGGCTGAGGCGCTTCGTGGCCTCGACGATGACGCCTCGACCGCGTCCTGAGGGCAGGACCCAGTACAGGACTTCGGCGCTGCCACCGGCGAGATCGATATCACCCAAGCCGATCAAGCCCATGGCCTGGTCGCCGTCGGGGTGGGCGATGGCCCATATCGCGCTCTGCTCGTTCTGCCAGCGCTCGTGCATGCGCTCGATACGCCTGCCTGCTTCCTCAGGCGACGCCACGACCAGTAGGTTCCACTGGCGAATTGCCGGATCCTGCCCAGCAGCCATCAAGGCGCCGGCGTCGTCGGCGCGCCAGGGGCGCAGCTCCAGACCGCTGGAGAGAGTGAGCACGGGTTGTTCCTGCTTGGCCATGCGGCCTGCAGGAACGACGGGCGGTACGGCTGAGGCGATCACCGCGGCATCGTGCCACAGCCCCACAGCCCCACAGCCCCACAGCCCCACAGCGAAGCGCGGCTATGTCTACCCGCAGTCCGTCGCCGACGGTTTCTCAGGGCTCGGCTGCACAGAACCGCTGGGCGATCGGAACATCCTCACCAACGTCGAGCCCTCATACAGCCGGCCGCCGCACGCGCCGCCCCGGGACCGTACCAACCGCCACGCCCCCTCAGCGGCTCCACTCCAACGCCGTCAACGCCCGTGCCCGCGCCTCCGTCACCGCCAGCCGTGCCTCCAGCTCGCCCGCGTCCACATGCGCCGCCTGTCCGGTCACCTGGCCCTCCCACTGGCGGTAGAGCAGTCCCGGCTCGGCGGTGAACCAGCCGGGGCTGACCGCGTCCAGGGCCAGCAGCAGGCCGGTGTCCTCGGAGGCCGGCAGGGCCATCCAGCCGCCGAGGGCGAGCAGCAGCTCGCGGCGGACGAACAGGGTTCCCGGCACGACCCGCGGAACGGCGTGCGCCTTCCAGTGCGCGAGCAGCGCGCCGGGGGTGAGGGGGCCCTCGTCGGGGTCGCCGGGGAAGGCGACCGTGGAGCCGTCGGGCAGTTGGTCCAGCGCACGGGAGGTGGCCCAGCCGAGCGTGGGATCGGCCTCCAGCGCGGCCAGGTCACGGGCGAGCGCGCCCGGGGTGAGCAGGTCGTCGGCGTCCAGGACCTTCACGTACGGCCCGCTCGCGTGCGCGAGTGCGATCGTGCGGGCGACTCCCGGTCCGCCGGGGCGCCCCTGACGGAAGGTCACCCGGGGGTCGTCGGGGACGTACGGGTGCACCTCGTCCGTCCGGCCGTCCTCCTGTATCACCCAGCGCCACTCCCAGCCCTCGGGCAGATCCTGTGCGCACACCGAGGCGTAGGCCTCGGGAAGGAAGCGGGCGGAGGGTGCGTGGACGGCCGTGATGATCGTTATGTGCACGGCCACAGCCTAAAACGTGGGCCATGCACGAAAAGACCCGACCGCTGGCGACGGGGGATGCACCAGCGGTCGGGCTGTGGCCAAGACTAACAAGGCAAATGGAACAGCGGGAGCGGACTGCTCGGCCGGGGCGAGAAGTTGTGATCGGGATCACGTCATATGCCTCAGGCGCACGGAGGATCGTACGAGAGCCGCGGCAGGTACTCCTTCCACTCCTGGCGGGTCAGAACGTTCCCGGTGGTGGCGCAGATGCGACGGATCGCGTCGTCGACGTCGAGGTCCCACAGCCGGATCGTGTCGGAGCCGCTGGACACCCCGAGCATGCGGCCCTTGGGGCTGAACGAGAGGAAGTTGCCGGTCTTGGCGTTGGGACTCATCGACTGCCCGATGGGACCGGCCGCGGACGGGTCGGCCACGTCCCACAGCCGGACCGTGTTGTCGTTGCCGCCGCTGGCCAGCCTCGCGCCGTCGCGGCTGTACGTCAGGGACACGACCGCCTCGGTGTGCCCGGTGAGCGGGGCGCCCGTCCGCTCGGCGTGCGCGGGGTCGGTCACGTCCCACAGCCGGACCGTGTCGTCGTCACCGCCACTGGCCAGGGTGCGCCCGTCCGGGCTGAAGACCAGCACGTTGACGGGCCCGGTGTGCCCGGTGAGCGGCCTGCCGAGCGGGGTCGGACGGGCCGGGTCCGTCACCTTCCACAGCCGTATCGTGCCGTCCGCGCTGCTGCTGGCCAGGGTGCGGCCGTCCGGGCTGAACGCGAGGCCGTCGATGTACCCCCGGTGGCCGGCGATCGGACCGTGGGAGACCGGGCGGGCGGGGTCGGTGACGTCCCACAGCTGGAGTCTGCGGCTGTCGTACGCGGTGGCCAGGGTGCGTCCGTCGGGGCTGAACGCCAGCGCGTCCGGGCCCATGAACCGCGAGTGCAGGACGAGCGCCGGGCCGTAGGGCACGGGGCGGGCCGGGTCGGTGACGTTCCACAGGTGGATCCGGCCGGTGGCGAGCACCGCGAGAACACGGCCGTCGGGGGAGAACTGCACCTGGGAGTCCGGGTCGCGCACCTCGGGGGTGAACGGCTCGCCCAGGGCGACGGGCCGGGCCGGGTCCGTCACCTTCCACAGCCGGATCCGGCCGTCCCGGCCGGACGTGGCGAGCACCTTGCCGTCCCGCCGGAACGCCCCGCTGCTGCCCACCATGTCCCCCCGCGGGATCGACCACAGGCGCACCTTGCTGTCGCCGCTGCCGG
Organism: Streptomyces sp. 351MFTsu5.1; assembly: GCF_000383655.1. Classification (NCBI taxonomy): domain Bacteria; kingdom Bacillati; phylum Actinomycetota; class Actinomycetes; order Kitasatosporales; family Streptomycetaceae; genus Streptomyces; species Streptomyces sp. 351MFTsu5.1. The sequence goes on from NZ_KB911776.1 coordinate 619,741, forward strand.
TGGCGAGGGTGCGGCCGTCCGGACTGAAGCCCAGCGCGTACATCTCCCCGCTGCTCCCGGCGAGCGGCTCGCCGACCTGCGAGGGATACGCCGGGTCGCTCACGTTCCACAGGCTCGCCGTGCTGTCCGCGCTGGCCGCGGCGAGCGTGCTGCCGTCGGGGCTGAAGGCCACGGACCAGATGGGTCCGGTGTGGCCGGTCAGCGGCGAGCCGATCGGGCGCGCCGCGGACGGGTCGGCCACGTCCCACAGCCGGACGGTGTCGTCCGCGCTGCCGCTCGCGAGCTCGGTCCCGTCCGGGCTGAAGGCGACCGAGTGCACCAGCCCGGTGTGCCCCGCGAGCGCCCGGTCGTACGCCTTCGGGTGCCGCGGGTCGGTGGTGTTCCACAGCCGAATCGTTTTGTCATCGCCTCCGGCCGCCAGCGTGCGCCCGTCCGGACTCCACGCCACGGACCGCACCGCGGCCCCGGACCCGGTCAGCACCCCGAGGGGCTTCGGCCGGGCCCGGTCACCCAGGTCCCACAGGCGTACGGTCCGGTCCTCACCGACAGAGGCCAGCGTGCGCCCGTCCGGGCTGAACGCGATCAGGTAGATGGTGCCGCGATGGCCGGTCAGGGGAGCGCCGAGGGACTTCGGGTGCCCGGGGTCCCGGAGGTCCCAGAACCGGATCCGCCCGTCGTCGCCCGCACTGGCCAGCGTCCTGCCGTCCGGGCTGAACACCGCACTGCTCACCCAGCTCGTGCCACCGGCGAGGGGGGCGCCGAGCGCCTCGGGATGCCGGCGGTCGCGCACGTCCCACAGCCGTACGGTCCGGTCGTAGCCCGCGGTCGCCAGGAGCTTGCCGTCCGGGCTGAACGAGGTGAGGTACACGGCACCGGTGTGGCCGGACAGCGGGGTGGCCAGCGGCGCGTTGACGATGGAGATCAGCCGGGTGTTCGTGCCCTCGTCGTCGGGCCGCAGCCCGTGCGCGACCAGGTCGATCCGGGCGGACAGCGAGGGATCCGTGTACTGGACGCGGTCCGCCTCCGCGACGACCTGCTCGAACACGGCGTCGTTGCGCTGCTGCCAGGCGACCACCGCGGACCCCACGGCCACCATCGCGAGGACCACCAGGGCCGACACCGCGCCCCGCGCGATCAGGACCGTGCGCCGGCGCAGCCGCACCGAGGCGGCCAGGAACTCCACCGCGCTGCGGGTCAGATAGGTGTCCCCGGCGGACTTCGCCCAGGTCCGGGCCTGCTCCAGCCGCGAACCCCGGTACAGCAGCGAGGAGTCGCGGTTCGAGCCCTCCCAGAACCGGCCGTCCTCCTCGATGCGCTGACGCAGCAGATGGTCGCTGCGGTCCTCGTCGATCCACTCGCGCAGCCGCGGCCACGCCGTCAGCAGGGCCTCGTGGGTGATCTCCACGGTCTCCGCGTCCAGCGTCACCAGCCGGGCGCGCACCAGCGCCTCCAGCGACTCCTCGGTCTTGCCCGGGTCGGTGGACTCCGCGGCCAGCTCCCGCCGGGTACCGCGCCTGCGGGTCGTCTGGGTGTCCTCGCCGAGCCGCACCAGCCGCAGCAGCAGCAACCGCGCCGCCGTACGCGCCGCCGGGTCCAGACCGGACCAGGCCCGCTCCGCGGTCGCCGCGACCGCGCCCTGGATACCGCCGGCCGCGCGATAGCCGGCCACGGTCAGCCGGCCGCCCCTGCGGCGCTGCCAGGTCGCCAGCAGGGCGTGCGAGAGCAGCGGCAGCACGCCCGCGCCGTGTTCCCCCGCGGTCCGGAAGGCGGGGGAGGTGCCGCCCCCGCGCGGAGCGTCGGCGCTCACCTCGCGCACGATCAGCTCCGCGAGCCCCGGCTCCAGCTCCAGACCCACGGCCCGGGCCGGAGCGGTCACCGCCTCACGCAGCTCCCCGCCGGTCAGCGGCCCGAGCACCATGTGCCGGTGCTGGAGCGCGTCCGCCAGCTCGGGGTGGTCGAGGCAGCGCTCGTAGAAGTCGGCGCGGATGCCGAGGAGCACCAGGGCGGGGGGTTCGGCCTGCGGCCCGGCGGGGGTGCAGGCGGCGTGCAGCAGTTGGACGAAGGTCCGCCGGGCCGCCTCGTCCGAGCAGAGCGTGAACGCCTCCTCGAACTGGTCCACGATCACGACCGGCGGGGCGGTGGCGCCCTCGTGCCGAGCCCAGGAGGCCACCGCTTCCCGCGCGGCGTCGAGGAAACCGGGAGGGGGGTCGGTGGGGGTGGTGCCGGTGAGTTCGGGGGAGCGGTTGGTGGGGTCCGTCGGGCCGGAGCCGGTGAGATCGGGAGAGCGGTCCGTCTGGCCGGGGCCGGTGAGTCCGTGATGCGGTCGGCCCGTCGGGCCGGTGAGTCCGTGATGCGGTCGGCCCGTCGGGACGGGGGCGGTCGTATCGCCGTCGGCCGAGCCGATGCCGATGCCGGCGTCGGCGACGACCGCAGCCAGGTCGGGTATACGGCGGGTCAGTTCGGCGAGCGGATCGGCGCCCGGCACCAGCTGGAGCACGGTCCGGCCGCCGCCCTCCCCGTCCAGCGCACCCTCCTCCAGGGCGGTCACCAGACCGGCGTTGAGCAGCGAGGACTTGCCCGCGCCCGAGGCGCCCACGAGCATCACCAGTCCGCCCGTGCCGGTCTCGGCGGCCGAGCGAAGCAGCTTGACCAGCGCCTCCGTGCTGCGCTCCCGGCCGAAGAACCAGCGGGCGTCCTCCTGCCGGTACGGGGCCAGACCGCGGTAGGGGCAGACACCGGCGGGAGCCTCCGTCTGCTGCGGCCCCTCGTCCTCCTCCGGCGCCACCGCCCGCTCCCACAGCCGCTGCCACTGGGTGAGGTCGTACAGTCCGGCCGAGACGGGGGTGGGACTGAGACGACGGGCTTCGGGAATGAGGATGTGCAGGACGGCCGCGAGCGCGGTGAACTGCGCGGGTACGTTACGGGCCCGGCGCCAGTCGCTGATCCGCTGGGCCGACACCCGCACGGGGCGCCCGCGCTCGTCGACCCGCTGGAGCCGGCCGACGCCCTCGGACACCCGCTTGAGGGGCGGATTCCCTGCCTCTCGGTACAGCAGGGCGAGACGCTCCGCGAAGGCCGTGCGTGTCCCTGAGTCGGAACTCAAGGTCTTCCACCCCTTACTTCCCTCGCGGTTGAATCCGGACCGGAAAACTCACCCTATACGGCTGACCTGCGGCAACGCACTGCCTCCGGAACCGGAACCTCCTCATGGAGCCCCTCGGCTGGCAGGATCATGACTCCGCGGCGCAGCCCTCGGGCGACGCCCTGACACCGACCTCCAGGCCACCGTTCGGGCGCCCCGCGCGCCAACCGGCGCGCCGGAAGTCTTCCGTCGCATTCCCCCCACGATCACTCGCTTCCTCCGGTACCGGTCCCCACGAGGGGAGGGACCGGTACCGGACGAAGCGGGGCGGTCACAGTGCCGCGCCTACACTGGCCGGCACCGGTGAATGCCGGCGGGCTCATGTGGTCGACGTGGGAGGACGGGAGCAGGCTGTGGCGAAGGGCGTCGGTGCCGTCGGCGGTTTCCAGGACCCCTCGGCGGAGGTGCTCGCCGAGGCGGCCGCCGCGTTCGGACTGCTCGCCTCCTCGGCCCGGCTGCACATCATGTGGGCGCTGGCCCAGGGCGAGAGCGATGTGACGAACCTCGCCGACCGGGTGGGCGGCGCGCTCCCCGCGGTCAGCCAGCACCTGGCGAAGCTGAAGCTCGCCGGTCTGGTCCGCTCCCGCCGTGAGGGCCGCAGGCAGGTCTACTACGTCGACGACCCGGACATCGTCACGGTGGTCCGCGTCATGGTCGGCCAGCTCACGGCTCGCGAGACCTCCACCGCCACGTCGTCCCCACGGCTCCACGAGGCCGGTGTCTGACCACCCGAAGCCCCACCTCGAGCCCACACCACCGGCCCGGTCCGGAGGGGGGCCCGGTGGGCCGGGAGCGGGGGCCGCGGGCGAGCCGGACCGGTTGGAGGCGGTGGCGGCCGGGGCTGGTGGTGCGGGGGGTCCGGGTGAGCAGGCGCCGGTGTCCGCCGGGCCGCTCACTCCTGCTTCCGACACCCCGGAGTCCACCCCCACCGCCACCCCCACCCTCCTGGAAGTCCTCCGTGGGCTCGACGCCGGGCCGCGGGGTCTGACCGAGGGCCAGGCGGAGGAGCGGCTCGGGCGGTTCGGGGAGAACCGGGTGCCGGACACCCGGGACCCCTCCTGGGCCCGGCTGCTCGCCCGGAGTGCGCGCGACCCGTTCACCGCGGTACTGCTCTGCCTGGGACTGGTGTCCGCCGCCGTCTACGCCTGGGGCACAGCCTCGGTGATCCTCCTCCTGGTCGCCGTGAGCTGCGTCCTGCGCGCCTCCGGCGAACACCGCGCCGACCGCTCCACGGCCGGCCTGCGCCACCTGGTGGCGATCACCGTCACGGTCCAGCGCCGGGCCGACGAGGACACCGCCCCGGCGACCCGCGAGATCCCGGTCGAGGAACTCGTCCCGGGCGACGTCGTACGGCTGGGCCCGGGCGACCTGGTCCCCGCGGACGTACGACTGCTGCGCTCGACCGGACTCACCGTCCACCAGGCCGCCCTCACCGGAGAGTCCGCCCCGGTGCCGAAGTCCGCCGATGAGAGCGGCATCGCCGGGACCGGCACCGCCGGGACCGACCCCGCGGGCACCGGTGTCTTCCAGCAGCCCCACCTCTGCTTCCAGGGCACCAGCGTCGCCTCCGGCAGCGCCACCGCCGTGGTCACCGCGACCGGCGCCGACACCCGTTTCGCCGCGGCTCACCGCCGTACCGGCAAACCCCCGGCGACCTCCTTCGAGCGCTCGGTCCAGGGTGTCTCCTGGATCCTGATCCGCTTCGCCCTGCTGACCCCGCCCCTCGTCCTGATGGCGAACGCCGCCCTCCGCGGCCGGGGACTGGAGACCCTGCCCTTCGCCGTCGCGGTCGCGGTGGGCCTGACCCCCGAGATGCTCCCGGTCCTGGTCACGACCTGCCTGGCCCGCGGGGCGGCGCTCCTCGCCCGCACCCACGACGTGATCGTCCGCCGGCTCCCCGCGCTGCACGACATCGGCGCCATGGACGTCCTGTGCGTCGACAAGACCGGCACCCTCACCCAGGACCGCCCGGTGGTCGACCGGGCCCTGAACGCCGAGGGCCAGGACGACCCCGAGGTACTGCGCTGGGCCGCGGCCGCCGCCTGGTGGTCCCTCCAACTCGCCGACCTGCCCGCCCCCGACGCCCTCGACGAGGCCCTCCTCACCACCGCCGACGAGGGCGCCCTCATGGCGTACGACGGCGTCACGGCCCTCCCCTTCGACCCGGCCCGCCGCCTGGCGACCGTGGTCGTCCGCGCCCCCGGCCGGCTCGGCACGCACACCCTGATCACCAAGGGCGCCGCGGAGGCCGTACTGGAACGCTGCTCCCTGACCGACGAGGAGCGCCACCGCCTGCGCGCCCTCGCCGAGGCGCAGGCGGCCGACGGGCTGCGCGTCCTCGCCGTCGCCACCGCCGAACGCCCCGCCGGAACCCGCCCCCACGAACGCGGCCTCACCTTCCGCGGCCTGGTGACCCTCCGGGACGACCTCGTCCCCACCGCCGCCGAAGCCCTCGCCGGCCTCGCGGAGCGGGGCGTCACCGTCAAGGTCCTCACCGGCGACCACCCGGGCACGGCTGTCCGCACCTGCCGCGACCTCGGGATCCCGGTCGCCGGCGTCCTCACCGCCGACCGCCTCGACACCCTCACCGACCCCGAACTGACAGAACTGGCAGGCCGTACGACCGTCTTCGCCCGCTGCACCCCCGAACACAAGACCCGGATCACCCGGGCCCTCCAGACCGGCGGCCACACGGTCGGCTTCCTCGGCGACGGCGTCAACGACCTGCCCGCCCTGCGCACCGCCGACGTCGGCCTCGCCCCCCGGAACGCCGCCGGGGTGACCAGGGACAACGCGGACCTGATCCTCGCCGGGAAGGACCTCACCGCGATCGGCCACGCGGTCGCCGCGGGCCGTCACGCGGGCGGCAACATCGCCTCGTACCTGCGCATCACGCTCTCCTCCAACCTCGGCAACGTGATCGCGATGCTCTCCGCGGGCCTGCTCCTGCCCTTCCTGCCGATGCTCCCGGCCCAGGTCCTCGTCCAGAACCTGTGCTTCGACGCGGCCCAACTGGCCTTCGCCTACGACCGTCCCGCCCCGTCCGCGCTACGCCGCCCGACCGTCCTGGAACCCCGGGCGCTGCTCCGCTTCATCGTCGGCTTCGGCGCCCTGAACGCCGTGGCGGACCTCGCGACCTTCGGCGTGCTGGCCTTCGCCCTGCGCGGTCCGGGCGACGACGAGGCCCTGTTCCACTCGGGCTGGTTCACCGAGAACCTGCTGACCCAGGCCGTGGTGATGGTCCTGCTGTCCCTCGGCGCACGCGGCACGAGCGCCCGGCGCCCGGGCCCGGTCACCTGGTCCGCGGCGGCCCTGGCCGCGACCGGCCTCTTCCTGCCCATGTCCGCACTGGGCGGTCTCCTCGGCCTGAGCCCCCTGCCGGGCATCTACTACGGCCTTCTCGCGGCGGTCCTGACCCTGTACGCGGCGGGCCTGATGACGGCGAGAGCACGGCAGGACCGCAGGCCGCCGAGGGCGCCGGTGGCGCCAGTGGCCTGAAAGACGCCGGTGGCGCCAGTGGCCTGACGGACAGGGACGGGCTGCGGACCGTTCCGGGTCAGGGGGGCAGATCAGGGCGTCGGGTCAGGGACCCGGGGTCAGGGGCAGGCGATGTCGAACCCGTACCGCAGCGGTTCCTCGGTCACCCCGTGGTCGAGCCGATAGACGTAGACCCCCTCGACCCGCACCCCGGCCGCCGCACCCTCGGCCCGGCAGGGATACGTCACCTGCACCACCCGGGGCCGGTTGGCGACCTTCACCCGCATCCCGTCGGCCGGCCCACCATCGAGCACGGCGACTTCCCACCCGCTCAAGCCGCCCGACTCCACGTTCTCCACTGCTTCCACACCGAACAGTTTAGAGCTTGCGCAAGCTTTGGATCGGCCGGGAGCCGACGTAGAGTGCGCGGATGTTCCCCCAGGAGACCTCGTGAGCAGCAACGGCCCGTCGTGGTCCGACCGGAAGCTGCCGGCCTTCTTCACGCGCTGGCGCAAGGACTGGAAGGACGAGGACCTCACCCCGTCCCACTACCTCGACTTCGAGGGCGGCCTGCGCTTCGTCCTGGCGGCGGCCTGGCTGTTCTGCCCGGAGACGGTGGAGTACCGCGGCGCGATCTTCCTCAAGGACCGCTTCACCCCGTCCACCGTCGACACCTGGTTCACCACCCTGTCCGGCAACCGGGAACGCGTCGAGTCGGTCGCCAACCACGTGGAACTCTGGACCCTCTTCACCAACACCCCCCTCACCGACGACGACCACCTGGCCGAGGAACTCCCCCAACTGGCCCTCGCCCTCGGCGAGACCTGGCAGGCACTCCTCACCACCCGCTACCCCGACCGCGAGATCACGGTCGAGGTGACCGACGAGGAGGACACCGCGTACGGCCCGACGGTCACGTTCTGGACGTCGACTCGGGGCGCGGGGATCGGCTAGCCACAACTCCTGTGCCGGGGGTGGGTCATTCGGCTCTGATGTCGTCCACGTACACGATGCCCTTGGTCGCCGCCCCGTCCCCGTGGACGAGGTACAGGTTGAACGCCGTCACTTGGGCGAGGTGAGCCGCGTCGAGCACGGCTCCGGCGTGTGCGGTGTCCCAGGGCGCGGGCGTGAACTCGCCGAAAGGTGCCCTGACCTCCTGTCCGCTCGTGTCGGACAGCGGAACCTGGTACCAGAAATCGCCTCCCCCGGCGACGATCTGGAGCGCCCCGCCGTTTGCGGAACCGTCGCCCTGCATCCACAGCGCAAGGGACGTGAAGGCGGACCAGTCCGCGTCGACCGGCCTGCCCGTGCCGGTGTACTCGGCGCCGGTGAAGTCGTACGCGTAGGCCAGTCCGTAGGAGCCCGAGGACTTGTGGTCGGCCGACAGGGTGAGGGTGTGGGAGTTGACATGGGTGTACGCCTCGCTCAGGGCGGTGTCGTCGCCGGCGTATCCCTCGAAGTCGTCGACCCAGCCGGCAGGCAGGGGTGCGACCTCGCCGAGGAGGACCACGGCCGAGTCGGTGAGCGTCCTGCCGTCCACCTGCGCGCTCACGGTGAGGGTCACCGAGCGGTTGTTCCGCAAGGCCGGGTCGATCGACCAGTCGCCCGAGTAGAAGCCGTCGGCGTCGAGGTGCAGGCGTCCGGCGCGTCCGCCGTTCACGGAGTAGGTGACCCGGCTCGCCCTCGCGGGCGTGACACGCACCCGGACGGTCGTTCTGGAGGCCGTTGCGCGCTGTCGGTCGGTCGGGGTCACGAGGTGCAGGAACGGGGCGTTCCTGACAGCGGTGGTGTGAGCGGAGTACACCCCGCGGAGATCGGCGGCGAACAGGGTGTAGGGGTCCTGGTGGTAGGCGACGAAGTCCGGCAGCAGGGCGTGGCCCGGGTACGGGACGTAAGCACGCTTGGTGCCACCGAAGTTGGCCCAGGTGAGCATGTACGTCATCCGACGGGCCAACGGGTCCGCCTTGACGGCCTGCAACAGCTGCGTGAACCACTGCAGGTTGCGGATCTCGGTGCCCCCCTCCCCGAACTCGGTGAAGGCAGGCACCTTGCCCCGCTCGTTCGCCAGCCGGACCACCATCGCCAGATCCTTCACCACGCCGTCGAGCCAGGGGGTGGGTCCGGCGTTCTCGTCGTAGGAGTCGTAGCCGAGGACGTCGACGAAACGGTCGCCGGGGTAGGTCTTCAGGTAGCCGGTCGGATCGCCTCCGAAACTCGAGTTGGGCGAGTAGGCGTAGAGCAGGTTGTGGACGCCCCTGGTGTCACGCAGGTACTCGACGGTGTAGCGGAACAGCTCGGTGAACTCGGCCGAGGTGGTGTGGCCTGCGCCCCACCAGAACCAGGCTCCGTTGTTCTCGTGGAAGGGGCGGAAGACGACCGGGATGGCGGTGCCGTCCGGACGTCGCGCGCCCTTGACCGCCTTCGCGATGCGGTCGAGGAAGGCGTTGAAGGCCGCGTGCTTCGCGCCTCCGGGAAGGATCTGGCCGACCACGCGGCCCGTTGTGTCGTAGAAGTCCTTGCCCGTGACGAAGTTCGGCAGGTGAGCGCTGAGGGTGTTGATCCCGCCGCGTGCGTCCCCCAAACGGATGCACCGGCTGAGCGCGGCGATGTTCTCGGCTTCGGTCCCGCCTTCGACATCGGGGCGACCGGGGCGTTCGTCGCCGTCGAGGATGAGGGTGTCCCAGCCGAAGACCGCGGGGTAGTCGCCCACTGCCGCCCTGGTGTCGGACGCCTTGCCGTCCGGGGTGGTGAAGGTGAAGCCATAGGTGAGGTCGTGCTGGTGACCGAACAGGATGCCTTTGCCCTGCTGCCGCCTCAGATACGCGAACAGCGCGCGGGTGGCGGGGGTCGCCTTGTCGTCGACGATCCGGACCGGCGTCGGCACGCCGGCGAGCGCGGTCGGGGAGGTCGCCGCGGCGGCCACCGATGTCCGGGCGCCGGCGGCCGCGGCGACCGTGGCACCGAGGAGGATGAACGCGCGACGGTTCAGGGGAGAGCGGGGCATGTGTGTCTCCGTTTGACGTGGCGATCTCTCGCCGAGGGAGGTGAATCCCGGGGGGCGGGGTGCATCGCCCTGAGGGGGGGTGGGGGTGGCCCCTGTCGGCGGCATCAGGTGGCGCCAGGCGGCACCGGGCGTCGTCGGTACGGTGGCTGGTCGCCTTTTGCCCTCGTCGCATGCCGGACCGGGGGCGTTCAGGTGGCTGTGGACAGGCGGCTGTTCGGCCTGCTCAGTCGGCCGTCGCGCATTCGTCTCTCGGTCTTGATGTTGGCGCCAAGTCGTGGTCGTGCCTCGGGATGTCCCGTCGGATCGGGCCGGCCCACGGTCGCCCTCGGTGCGCCCCCGTGGCCTGCGCCATCGCGAAGGGTCTGTTGGTCACTTGTGGGGGGTCCTTCCCGTGACGCGGTCGGCCGCAGGTGGTTGAGGTCCTGGTCGGGGACATCCGCAACGCATGGCACACGCGTGCTTCAAGTGGCGCTATTCGACTAGAGGTTGGGGAAAAAAGAAAGACCCAGCGTGGCCGGCTGGGGCCTCACGGCGTTGGCGGCGGCGCCACGGGGAGACGCGTCGGCGGGGGTCGGTGAAGGATCAGCGGCGCTCGTCGGCAGCGTCCTTGATCCGCCCTCACGGGTTGCCGCACTCGGAGTCGGCCGGTGCGCGAAGGGGGTAGGGGCCTTCGTGAGCTGCGCCCCGCAACCACTCGGTGAGCCACTGTGCGAGGGACTGTCCGATCGGCGCAGCGGCATGCCGGATGCAGCACTGGTTGGGATCCCAGTCCCACATCTGTCCGTCGGCCGAACGGAAGTCGATCAGTGTCCACATCGCGCAGCCCCGGTCCATCAACGGGACGATCCCGGGCGGGACGGCGTCGTCGGGTCCGGTGAATCCGCGGTACGCCATGGTGATGTCCGCGCAGTCGCTGAACCAGTCGTCGGTCTCGGTCAGGGACACCACTTGCCACGGCCCGAAGCCACCGTTGGCGACTTCGAGATAGATCCGCTTCAACAGCTCGGGCATGGGATGCCCCACCACCTCCTCGAAGGCGGCAATGTCCTCAGCAGACGCAGGACCAGGCAATCCACGGTCGGCCACATGCGCACGTACCGCCAGGACGAGTTCGTCGTCAGTCACCCCAGGATCCTCAGCCACACGGCTCTTCCTGTCGATGCCCCTTCACATGGCGCTGTGCGACCTGAGTTCGGGCTCTGAGCGCGGCTGTGGCCCTGACCGGTAAGCCGGTCAGGGCCACAGCCGCATTTGTGAGGGCGAGGGGGTGTCTGCGGGGCTCAGCGCATGGCCCGGCAGGACGTACCGGCAGGACGTACCTGCTGGACCGCGCCCCTACGCCCTCGTCGTCACGTCATGCCGCGGGCGGGCAGAGAGGGGTCAGTGGTGGTGGTGACCACCGTGGTGGTGGCGGCCGCCCCAGGAGGCGGCGTCGATGAAGCGGTCGTGGTCGTTGCGCAGGGTGGCGGTGTCGGAGTAGTTGTCCCACACGTAGTTGTGGCGGTCCATGTACAGGTCGCTGTCGGTGTCGCGACCCTCGCCGGTGTGGATGCGGACGGTGGCGCGGCCCTCAAGGCGGTAGTGGTCGAAGGTGTAGGTGCGGCCGTCCTTGTTCTTCAGGGTCCAGCCGTCGAGGTTGACGGTGTGGCGGGTGGTGTTGGTGAGCTCCACCCACTCCTTGTTCAGCGAGCGCCGCGAGCGGTCCTCGGGGCCGGGGGAGTCGTACTGGACCGCGCTGATCTCCACCTTCGGCCGGTCGGGCCGGGCGTGGTCGGCCGCCGACGCCGGCAGCGCCACCGCCCCGACGATCGCGGCGGCCGCGAGAGCGGCGGCGGACAGACGACGGGCGGTCACCGTGGAAGAAGACACAAAGGCCCCCAGGCTGTACGGGCACCTGGCCGACTCCGGCCCCGGCCGTATGACCGGGCGGAACGGGCTGGTGCGGTGTGTGCGGGTGGCGGCCGGCTTGGCCGCGCATCCACACCATGGCCCCGCCGTGCAGGTTGTGAACGCGATACGGGCGCTCCGTTACCGTTCGCCCATGTTGTCGTGACTCTCGCCTGTAACGTCCATTCATGCGCCGTATGCGCGAAGTTGACGTCCCGCCACGCGAACACGCCGTACGGGGCTTGCCCGCCCGCCGCGATCGCCAGGACGCGCCACCCCGGCAGCCGCACCACCCGCCACCCGAAAGTGCGTAACAGCCTCCGGCCTCTCCCGGCGCCGTTCCCTACGGGCGGCTGGTCACGCGCAGCCGACGTGCGCTGCTGTGCTGGTCGGAGAAGACGATGAGCCGCCGAAGACGCCGTCGGCGTGATGTCATCAGGCAGCCGCAACCGCCGATGGGCACGGACGGCTCTCCCTACGCACATCCACCCGCAGCCCGCGAGGAGACCGACATGACCATCGCGCTGGATCACCACACGACGCAGACCTTCGTCGACCCCTACGCCGCCGACCCGGCACAGAACGCCTGGCCCCCGGCCGTAGCCTCGGCAGGGCAGGACATGGACTACCTGCTCCCGCCGCCCAACCCCTCCGAGCGCCTCAACACCCTCATCGCCCCTCGCGACCACCGCCGTCTGGCCCTGCACGCCGCGCTGACCACCGCCGGCATCCCCCCGCGCCCCGAGGACCGCGACGCCATCGACCAGCTCAGCGCCCTGCCCGCCAGCATCAACACCACCCTGCAACGCTGGCTGAACCACACGTCGTGAAATGGAGATGCTGACCAAGCGGCCGACACTGTTCCCGGTGCGGCTCCTACGGTGGTCGAACTCCTCTTTGGGGTGAGCGTGAGTGCGAAGATCGTAGGATCACGTCCGCACTTCCTCGACGTCCTCTGGAACGGAGGCTCTCGCACAACTCGGGTGACTGCGGGCCTCAATTGGCTCTAGCGTTGCCGCCGTGATCAGCAGCGAGGGAGTACGTCTGGGCGCGGAAGCCGCCCGCCGCCTGGCAGAGACGGGGCTCTACGAGTTCGAGCCGGGGCTGACGGACGCCGAGTTCGCCCGTATCGAGAGCGAGTACGGCTTCGAGTTCGCAGACGATCACCGAGCGTTCCTTGCAGCCGGCCTACCGGTCAACGTTCCTCCCGAGGACGGGCAGACCTGGTCCAAGCCCTGGCCGGAGTGGAGGGGCGGCGACCTGGACAGCTTGAGTCGACAGCTCGCCTGGCCGGTCGAGGGTGTCCTCCTCAGCGTCGAGCACAGCGCGTTCTGGTGGGATGGCTGGGGCGAGCGTCCGTCGGATGGGGCGACGGCACTGGATACGGCAGCGCGTCATTTGAAGGCGGCGCCGGTGCTGGTGCCTGTGTACGCCCACCGATACCTGCCGGCCGGGCGGGGAAGCTTCGGTCATCCGGTGCTCTCGATGTGGCAGACCGATGTCATCCACTACGGGCTGGACCTGGCCGACTACGTGCCCCGGGAATTCGACGAGGCACGCGGCGACGTCGACGAGGACTGGAACCCGAGGGCAACGGTCCCCTTCTGGCGAGACCTCCTCTGACTCTGCTCCTGGACCGAGCAACGCGTGCCATCAGCTTGGGAAGCTGCGGGCATTTGCAGCCGATTCGAGCGTTGACCTGGGCGAATAGGTGGTGCGTGGCCTCGTCGGGCTCGACTGCTTTCACTGTGGCTCCCCGCTGGTCCCCGCTCGATCTGGTGCGGTTGTGGCGCGGCGTCCTGAGCGCTGCCGTACAGATGCGATCGTCAGAGAAGGCGCCACTCCCAGCACCACGGCTCCCAACGGCCGGTTGGAGCCACCACGTTCCCGACCGCGCGTTGACGATCACTTGTTGACCTCAGCGATGCACTTGGTACCCGGGCATGAGCAGCAGAGGACGGTCCAGCTCGTAAATGGGCCTCGAAGCCGTAGCCGGTCTGGCACAGCACCCATGTCGTCCTCGGAGGAGTACGCCCCGGTGTGATGGATCATCACCCCGTTCACGGGCCCCAGTTGCCGTGCTGGTCGCGGTTATGGGTGCGCAAGGATCCGTGTTCGACAACGCCGAGTCGTTCTTGAGATCGGACAGGCACTTGTCCGCGCACAGAGGGGTGGCCATCCTCGCTTCACCTTCACCCGGTGCGTCAGGGGCGGTCGGCCGTGCCCGGGGTCGCCGGATCGGTCCCTCGAGGACGAAGTGCCGGCGGAGGGTCGCCCTGGCAGAGGCCGGAGTCCAACGGCTCCCTGCGGCTTACCCACCTCGTCAGATCTGCTGCCAGGAGGGCCAAAAACAGGAGATGGCAGGACGAAGGTCCACAAGGCCGAGTACGTTCGACTCGGCCCGCTGGCTGCCGGACGGCATCGGGGATACGCCGGCCGTCTCTCGCCCTCGCGACAGGAGTCGTTGCCCCATGACCTACCGGTTCAACCCGCCGCCCACCTGGCCCGCCCCGCCGGAGGGGTGGAGCCCGCCACCGGGCTGGGAACCGGACCCCGCATGGCCCACACCCCCAGGCTGGGAGATCTGGATCCCGGAGGGGGCCGCGCCGCAACCGAGCGCACCCGTTCCCCAGCAGTCCTCCTACGGTCCTCACGCGACGGTCCCGGCCACAGGTGGGGGCCTGTTCGGCCGACGCCGCAAGCAAGCGGAGTCCGAGGCGGCGCGTCTGGCGGGCGAGCTGGCGCTGATGGAAACACAGGTACTCGGGCTACAGGAGGACAACCGTCACCTGACGGAGCAATTGAGTCGGGTCATCGGAGCCGACAGCGCGCAGATCGCTGCCGAGCAGCAGCGGCTGCGCCGCGCGCACGAGGAGAAGCTCCAAGAGATCGGACGGATCGACGCTCTGCTCGACGAGAAGATAGAGCACGCCGCCGAGAGCGCCGCGCAGTCCCTGGTCGACGTGCGCCGCCAAGCCGACGACATGGCTCGCCAGACGGCGGAGGCTGAACAGCGTCTCACGGCCGCGCGCCGGGATCTGGTGCTCACCGACGAGATGCGGATGCTGCAGGAAGCCGGCATCTACGAGTACCGTCATCCGCTCGCCGACGCGCTCGCCTACAAGGGCCGGCTCGACGGTCTCAAGGCGCGCTACAAGCAGTTGGCGAAGGACGACCGGGCCGTGCTCGGAAACCAGTACTGGATGGTGGACGGTTCAGCGGCCAAGGGTCGCAAGATGGTCCGTGACTTCTCCAAGCTGATGCTGCGCGCGTACAACGCCGAAGCGGACAACGCGGTGCGCGGCATGAAGCCGCACCGGCTCGACTCGCTGATCGACCGGCTCGGCAAGACACGGGAGTCAATCGCCCGGCTCGGCGCCACCATGCAGATCCGCATCGGCGATGACTACCACCTGCTGCGGGTGCAGGAGTTGGAGCTGACGGCCGACTACCTGGTGAGGAAGGAGACTGAGCGGGAGGAGCAGCGGGAGCTACGCGCCCAGCAGCGCGAGGAGGAGCGCCTGCAGCGCGAGATCGAGCGCGAGCGTCAGCGGCTGGAGAAGGAACGCAGTCACTACGAGAGCGCCCTGCGCCGCCTGCGCTCCGGCACGGGCGATGCGGCCTCCATCGCGGAACTCGAAGGGAAGCTCGCCGAACTGGGCGCCGAACTGGAGGCGGTCGAGGCTCGCGAGGCCAACATCCGGGCCGGATACGTCTACGTCATCTCCAATGTCGGAGCGTTCGGCGAACGCATGGTCAAGATCGGTATGACCCGGCGCCTCGATCCCATGGACCGCGTCATCGAACTCGGGGACGCGTCTGTCCCCTTCCGCTTCGACGTACACGCCCTGATCTTCAGCGAGGACGCCGTCGGCCTGGAACGCCGCCTGCACCAGGAGTTCGAGTCCCGCCGCGTCAACCGGGTCAACCTCCGCCGGGAGTTCTTCTACGTCACACCGGCAGAGGTACGCGACGCCCTGCAGCGGCTCGCCGGACAGCACCTCCTGGAGTTCCAGGACGCGCCCGAGGCCCCTGAATGGAGGGCCAGCCAGACCGCGGCTGGGCACTGACGACGGTGTGTCCAGACGGCAGGCGGCGCCATCCAGGCTGACCCAGGTGACCTTGGCGGTACTTCCCGCCGAGAGGCGAGCGGCCACATCTCCGGCTGGGGTGATCGCTAGCCACACGGACACCCACACCTTGCTGATGCCCCGGTCCGAGCGCGAGGTCGCCGACGTCTCCTGTCGCGCCGGCGCCCCGCAAGCAGGGGGGACGGCCGACAACCCCCCTGCACCAGAGGAGCCTTTGGAGCCCGAGTCGAAGGCTCTGTACCTGGTAAATCCGCTTCCTCGCCGAACTGGCCCAAGCTCGGATCACGGATCATGCGAGGCGCATGATCCGTACCGCACGGTCCCTTGGCGCGCGCCGTGAGCTGGCAGACCTCAGGCTCCGTGCCTGGGCCCACATGCTCGGCTTCCGTGGCCACTTTTCCACCAAATCCCGCCGCTACTCGACCACGCTCGGGGCACTCCGTGAGGCCCGTGCCGAGTGGCGCCGTGCCCAAGCAATAGCAGCCAGCAACGGCACCTCCGAAGTTTCGGAGGTGGAATCGACCCTTGTCCTCGCCCACTGGGTCTTCGCCGGAACTGGCCTCATCGCCGCCGAGACCTGGCTAACTGCCTCCCTTGCACCCGCCCTCGGAACGGAAGGAGGGCCCACCACATGACTGAGGGGGCGCCCGAACTGCTCACCGTTCCGGAGGTCATGACCCGGCTCAAGCTCGGCCGCACCAAGGTCTACGACCTCATCCGCACCCGCCGCCTGGTCTCCATCAAGGTCGACGGATGCCGCCGCATCCCCGACACCGCCGTACGCGCCTTCATCCGGGGCCAGATGGGAGAGGCGGCCTGATGACGAAGCGTCGTAGCCGCGGTGATGGCGGCCTGCACTGGGACGAGAAGAGACAGCGTTGGATCGCCACGGCGAACCTCGGCTTTGATCCGAGCGGCAAGCGGATCGTGAAGCGGGGGAGCGGCAAGACCAAGACGGAGGCGAAGAATCAGCTCAAGGAGGTGTTGCGGGACCACGAAGACGGCCTTGCCATCGCCCCGACCAACTACACGGTCAAGGACGCGGTGAAGGACTGGCTCACCTACGGCCTGGCCGGCCTCGACCCCAGCACCGTCGAGACCACCACCCTGATGAGCGAGAAGCACGTCATCCCGTCACTCGGCGCTCGCAAGCTCCGCGACCTCAGCGCGGAGGACGTTGACCGCTGGCTGGCCACCAAGGCGAAGACGCTCAGCACACGCACTCTCCAGGGCCTCCACTCTTGCCTGAATCGTGCGGTCAAGCGGGCCATGGCGCGAGACAAGGTGAAGCGCAACGTCGTCGAACTGTGCTCGGTCCCTCAGGGGCAGGCCGGGCGGCCGTCCAAGGCGCTCACCTTCTCCCAAGCTGAGGCCGTGCTGAAGGGGGCTGAAGGGACCTCGATGTACGCCTACATCGTCCTCGCGTTGTTGACGGGCGCCCGCACCGAGGAACTGCGCGCCCTCACCTGGGACCACGTCTTCCTGAAAGGGCGACCCGACATGGACCCGCCCCAACCTCCCCACATCGCCGTCTGGCGATCAGTCCGGCGCACTGGAGACACCAAGACGCGGAAGTCCAGGCGCACCCTCGCCCTGCCGGCGCGCTGCATCGAAGCTCTCTGGCAGCAGTTCGAAGATCAGGGCTGGGATCGGCTCGCCGCTGACGAGAAGTGGGAGGAACACGGGCTCGTCTTCTCCTCGGCCGTGGGCAAGCCACTCGACGCAGCGAACGTCCGCCGCGCCTTCCGCCAGGCGCTCAAGGACGTCGACGGTGTCAACGCCGACGAGTGGACACCCCGGGAGCTCCGGCACAGCTTCGTGTCTCTGCTCTCCGACCGTGGCGTCCCGCTGGAGGAGATCTCCCGGCTCGTCGGACACTCCGGTACGGCTGTGACAGAGGAGGTCTATCGGAAGCAGATCCGGCCCGTGATCCAGACAGGGGCGAAAGCGATGGATCAAATCTTCCAGAGACGCAAGGGCCAATAGGGAGTCAGCAGGTGTGGGCGGCGGTCGTTGGTGACCGCCGCCCACACCTGTTCGTGGTCTCGTGGGCCATTAGGTGTTATGTCTGTCGTCTCCGTTACCTCCGCGCAAAAGGTCTCGCAGATCTCGGACAGCCTTAATCACGGGAGCGAATGCTCCTAGCAGTCCTGGCAGAAGGAGGAGGAAGAGCGTCACGACGCCGAAGAGGCTAAGTAGCCACAAATTGACGCTGTCGTCCCAAGCCACTGGCCATGTTCCCTTTCTGGATGACACAGCCAGACTGGGCATTAGAGCAGGCTCAGCCCGACCGTGTTCGCGGTCGAGGTGAGTTCTGCCAGCGCCAGAAGATCACAACAGGTACAGGGGGCTGCCGGTGTGGTGGCACCCACACCAGCGACTCTCACGGAGGGGGCTGGGTGATTCGCGGAACCTCGGCAGCGCGGCGCCGGACGAACCTCGAAAGACACCCGTCGCGGCCGACCTAGTCGGTCAGACGCTCGCGAACTACCCAGCTAGCCTCTCCTGGTAGCCGGTGGCCGACCTGGTCGGTCAGACGCCTGAGTCCCTGGAACGTGAGGGCATCACACTAGCGCCATGCGTGCCTCAGCGGGACACGAACTTTCAAGGCACACGCCCTGATGAGGGGCGCATAGTCACGCAGTTAGTCACGCGACGCATCAGGGGCCTGATCCACTCTCGCGGATCAGGCCCCTGACCTGGTACTTCACTGTCGGGGTGGCGGGATTTGAACCCACGACCTCTTCGTCCCGAATAAGGTCCGGGCAAGATCGATACCTGCTCTCGGGAGCGTTCGCGCAGGTCAGAGGGTTGGTGTGGGTTGGCATTGCAGGGTGGCTGAGAGGGCATGGGAGAAGATCTTCTCCCAGATTTCTCCCACTCCTTGGGGCGCAGCCCCGATCCCCCGCGTGTACGACCGCAGGCGTAGATCGCATACAAGATCGATCTGACGCTGCCAACCACAACGCCGATGCCGAACACCACAATCGTCCCTCGCGGTCGGGGAGAACGACCGGTGGAGGCGGGGTCACTCTTGCCTCGACTCGTTTCGCGATGTCTGTGAGCGATCTGGTCCCCTGCTTGAGCCTGGCCGGCCGTCTGAGTGTTGTCACGCTGTTGCAGACCGGCCGTGGCTGCGTGCCGCGCGTAGGCACATGTAGCGCCCCAAGGGCGCACGCAAGTGAGGATCGGTGCAACGCTTCGCGAGCGGGGTGACAGGCCGTCAGTCTCTCGGGCTGCGGCAGCAATGAGGGCGCCGTCAGTTTCCCTTGCTCTCCCCAGCATCTGCCGGCCCAAGTAACATCAACACCCACGGCGCGCAAGCGTCGTTCTGTGCCAGGCCGGGACTCAGGGGGGCGCTGTGCCATTTACGAGAGGCCGACGCGGTCATGCACGTGTGGCGGTTCTGACTGCTGTACAGGAAGAGAGTGAATCCTTCAGAAGTATTGGAGGGCTCACGCAACGCATTGACGGAAGTCCTTACTACATCTCGCCTGAAAGCAACCCGGAACTTCCAGACGTCATCCACCGGGAGATCGACAGGAACAATATCCAGTCTGGCGAGAAAGTGCGAGACGTAATTGAGCACTGGCAGCCTGAGCTGTTGGTCCTGAGTGGGATTGCGGGTGGTATCAGCGGTCATGCAGAAGTTTCTGTCGGTGATGTAATCATCCCGCCGTACATCCACTATTGCTCGTTCGCCAAACTAAGCAACTACGGGGCCCGGCGACGTTACATTCCATTTGACTATCCGTCGATCAATCTGCACCAGGATTATGTAGCCCCTTTAAGGGATGACCGTTCCTGGATCACTGAGTCGCTCAGGAGCTCTCTGCCTGATGGTTGGGAACCCACAGTGCATATAGAGAGCCTTGTGGCTGGTGACAAGATTTATGGTGATCCAAATTCCGAGGAACAGCAGCGGATCGTGCATGAGTATGACGAAGCCGTTGCAGTCGACATGGAGTCGGTCGGACTCTGTCGGGGGGTAGCCGCGTCTAGGAATAACCCCCAATACAACCCGCGCCTCTTGATCGTCCGAAGCGTGTCAGACATAATCGATGATCCGCACAATGACGAAACGCGCAAGGTGTGGCGACCGCACGCCTGTGCAATCGCGAGCACCTTCACATGGCGAGTTGTCACCGATATTGTAGCTATGGAACCAGATCCTCGGCGCACCCCGGAGGCTGCAGCATGACCGCGATCGAGAACGAAGCGGCTGCCCGGGAGCGTATGAGGTCGGAAGCGGAGCAGATCTTTACCGCGATGGGAGGCGATCGCACGCCTTTCAATCTGAATATCGCTTTCCCTGAATCCTATGATGAGCTTATCTCTGGCCAATGGGAAGATGTGACTCCCGAAAGGGAACTTGCGCGGGTCGCCATAGAGCGCGGCAGAGTTCTTCTTTCCGCAGAGGCGGGGAGCGGTAAGACGCATGTCCTTGCCCGAACTGGCATTTCCGTGACCAGAAGCAGCGAAGACATCATCCCTATCTGGTTGCCTTTGAGGGATCTTCCGTCCGCTATGCGTAGCGCTGAGCCTGAGTCTTTCGTTCAGGCCCTGATTAGCTTGAGCACACCCTCACTAAAGCCAGTATTGACAAGCTCCGCACGCGCTCCAAGGCTCCTCGTTCTGGCCGATGGCCTGAATGAGATCCCTCGTGAGATTTCGCAGCCCGCGTTGGACGCCCTAGACGAACTTGCTCGGCGCTATCCTTTCATCAGTGTCATTGTGAGTGAGCGTTTGGTTAGACGCCCCGTTGCTCTCGATCGTTGGAAACTTGCAACAGTGCTTCCTCTGTCCGAGGAACAGGTAGCCGAAATTTGGGAAGCAACACAAAAGGACCGCACTCCATCACCCGATGCCGCAAAGTTGTTGAGTAATCCATTCTTCCTCGATAAGGCGACTGCATTTGATCTTGTTGAGGGCAGCGCAGCAAAGGTGATCGAGGCTTACTTCTCCAAGCTAGCCAATGTAAGGAAGGAGGGCCTCGATAGGCTCAGTAAAGTCTGCTATGAGTCTTACTCCCGCGAGCGTGGGATGCTTATTCCTCGGTCAGACTTTGTCGCGCAGGTCGATCTTTCCCTCTATCGATCGCTGGAAGGGGCAGAGCTTGTCCGTGCGAGCGAGACCTTTGTTTGGTTTTCTCACCATCTATTCCATGACTACCTTGCGTCACGATATCTCGTTCAACACAAGATGCTGTGGGGGCCAGACGCTTTTGATGTAGTGACGACCGGCGCAGCGTCGTTTGACTCCCTACGTCTTGCAGTGGACCAGATTCACGACCCCGTAGTAGCCGATGACTTCGTGCGGATGGTCTATAACTGGAACTACTTTGGCGCCGCCTATTCTCTGGTTCCTGGGCGCGTCACAAGCGAGATGCAAGTAGCACTTCTTGCGATGCTCGCAGATAAGCGTTGGGACCCCGTAGCGGCGACTGTCGAAGCGGTGACGGATGCCTTGAGATTGAATAGCACTAAAACGGCGAAAGCTATGCTAGGGGCCCCGACGAGAGATCGATTGTTCGATGTCGTGGAAGAATTTCCCTCGTTGAATCCCTCCTTCATTCGATGGAGGACTATTTTCACGATTGGGGATGGAGAATATGTCGGTCCTGACATAGTCCAGAGCCTAGCGTCGGATGATCCGATCGAAGCTTGGACGCTGGCCAATGTCTTGCGAAGGTGCAGACTTACGGCAGCAGGAGAGAGGAAGCTCGTCGATATCGCCCGTAGCGAATCATCGGTCACACGGTGGCGTGCGGTACACGTGCTGGGTTTACACCCAAGCTCCGAGACTGCCCGCGTGGTGCAGACTCTAATGTTCGATAGCGATAAGTGGGTGAGGTATGGAGCAGTTAGAGCTCTCATCGAAGTCGCTTCCAACACGCACGATCTAGGGTTGCGGGAAGCCATCGTCTCGTGGCTTGAGGAACAGCTCTCCTCTAAAAAACTGGATGAGAAAATGCTCTATGAACTCGGTCGAGTGCTCAACGTACGTCCACAGCCGGCTAGCTGGCCAGAATCGGTCGCACCCCTCGTTCAGCAACTTGCCAGCATGTCACGTAATTCTTTCCAGCAGGATAGGTGGAACACGTTGATGGCCAGCATCTCTTCCGGTCAGGCGTCCAGGTGACCGGGCTGACTGAGCAGCAGCGTGCTGCTCTCTCTCAGGCAGCCTGGGAAGCCCGCTCACGCGCGCGGGTTCACGGTCCCACACCTGTTGGTTGTGGCGCCTTGGCGGACGATGGGCGCATTTTCCAAGGTTGCAACATTGAGCACAGGTTTAGGTCTCATGACATTCATGCTGAGACAAATGCAATTTCCACACTGGTCGGAGCCGGCGCTCGCAAGTTGGTAGCTGTCCTTATCGCGGCCGAAAGGGAGCGGTTTACCCCCTGCGGGGGCTGTATGGACTGGATTTTCGAGATAGGGGGGGATGACTGTCTCGTCATAAGCGAAAAGAGGCCTGGTGAAGTTAACCATGAGCTTCAAGCCATCGAACTGATGCCGTTTTACCCCCATTGATCTGACGGTTCCGTTACTAGCGTGAGAGTGGCTGGCAGACTGCAGTGAGTGAAGACATGCTGAAAGTCGAGTATGAGCGACTCAAAGAAGAACAAGTGCGCCGGATCGGATTCCGCGACAATCTGATCTATGTAGCTCTCGGCGTGGCTGGCGCTATCTTCGCCTTCTATTTCGGCAAAGAGGAGCGCCAGTACGTGCTCCTTATTCCGCCGTTCGCGCTGTCGGTATTGGGCTGGACCTATCTCGTCAATGATGAAAAGATCTCATCTATTGGCAGATATATACGCGAACGCTTGTTGCCTGATATCAGGAGTCGCAGCGGTAGTAGCGCGACGACCCTTGGATGGGAGAGCTATCACAGGTCAGACAGTAATCGCGTCTGGCGGAAAATCGCTCAGAGTGTAGTCGACATCGGCACTTTCTGTCTGCCGTCGGCAGTCTCTCTGGCGATTTTCTTTGGAAAAGGTGATGCGGGCACTTCCGGGTGGCTTTTGGGCTCATGCGAAGCTCTGGCGGTAATTGCACTAATTGGAGCATTCGTGCATATCTCTGACTACTCTCGCGACAACACTCCGTGACTTAACGTGCAGAGTTGTGCGTTCGAGTACGAGATTTCGCAAACCCCAAATCGAAACTCAGGATTGCGCCAATTGGCCAATTGAGACTCATTGGTTAGGTAGAAATCCAGGCTTCTCCTGTCCTAGGGCCTGGAGCCTCGCCAGATAGTCTTGGGCCGCGGGTTCCGAGGCATACCGGCGCCTCATTTCGGCAGCAAGCTCCCGGCTGGTCATGATGAGCGACGGCACCGACTGCCGGTCCCCTTCGAGGGCGCGTTCGCCCATGACCAGTGCCTGTTCCAAGTCGCCCTCACGTGCAGCCGTGACGCCCAGCGTGACGCGAGCTTCAGCGTTACGCATCGGCGAGCGGTCGGTGCCGTCGAAGTCCGTTCCTACCCTCAGCACCTCCTCGGCGAGCGTGCGCGCGAGCTTGTCCTCGCCGACCAGGCGGTAACAGTCCATCGCGTAGAAGTCGAACTTGGCAGGGTCTACCACGAAGTGGTTGTCCAGGTTCTCGGGGTGCGGCATCGCTTCGAGCATTCGCCGCCCCTTGTCCAAGGTGACCTCGACCTGCCGGCGGTCTCCGAGCCGCGCCCATGCCTTGGCTTCTTGGGCAGCGAGTTGCACGGCCACGCCGTGGTGCGCCGCCGTCTCGGCTCCGGCCCGCGCGGCCGCGATGACGCCGCGGTAGTCGCCGGTGGTGAGGGCGAACCATGCCCGCATCTCGTGCGCCCACCCGGCAACCTCTGCATGGTCTGCCTCGGTCGCGAGGGAGAGCGCGGCCTGTCGCGTCGACTCGGCCGCGTGGCGGTCGCCCGTGTCGTACTCGACACATCCGACCAGTAGGGCGAGCCAGCCGGACAGCGCGAGAACTTCGCGGTGTTGCGCGAGCGTGAGGCTTTTCGAATGAAGTTCGACGACACGGCGAAGCCACTGCCGTCCCTCAACGAGAAGCTGCTCGCTCGGCATGAACGGGTATTCCGAGGCGAGTCGGTCCGTCGTGATCCGCAGAGCGTCAAGCGTGGCGTTGTCGACGTCGGACCGGTTGAGACGGCTCACGATCTCCAGTGTCTCCATGCCGGACGCTGCCAAGATCTCCTTGTCTCCGTCCCGCCGTGAGGGCGCAGGGAAGAGCGCGTGCGTCACGGTGCCGAACGTGGCCGCGATGATCGGTTGGTAGAAGTCGTTCGGTGCCTGGCCCGACTCCCAGCGCTTCCACTGGCGAATCATGCTCTCTTCCGCGGGCAGCTCCGTGGGAGCGTGCGCGCGCAGGGCCCTGACTGCGTCACGCTGCGACCAGTCGCGCGCCATCCGCTCAGCCGCGATACGCCGCGCCCATGCGGGCCTGTTGTCGGTCATGCGCCCTCCTCCGAGTGCCTGCTCCGAGTCTCGCGCGCGAGCCGGGGGGACAGGGAAGGTGACAGGCCGGTGTCACCGGACATGTCCCCTGCTCCGTTCTTCCGTCCCCTGGCTGTCACTTACCTCTCAACTCCCGTTCCGCGCATGCTGGTTGCAGATCACGCACCACCCGGCACGGAGCGGCTTTCGAGCGCTTCGAGCCTGCCGCGAAGTTCCGAGACTTGGGAGGTGAGATGTTCGAGCTGACGCAGGACTTCGGGAAGGTCGACGTCTGCGTCGTCTTCGGTGGCTTGCTGTGGATCACGGGCGTAGCTGCCGCGCGAGGTGGTCAGGATGAGCCCATCCTCGCGAAGGATCGTGAGGGCTCGCTGCACCGTCATTCCCGAGATCTTGAACCGTGTGGCCAAGTCTCGCACGGAGCCCACATGGGCCCCCGGCTTGATGTCGCCACGCAGGATCTCTTGCCGCAGGATGTCGGCCGCCTGCTCGGACTCCGGTCTGGGGTCGTCTTTCGAGATTTCAGCGCTCATCACGCCATCGAGCGTACCCACCCCTAGTACGGCCTAGCACGAATCTCCGCGACCCTCTTGCGCCGTGCTACGTACTAGTACATGCTGTTACACGTCAGTACGGCGAATCCGGAAGGGCTCGGCCGGCTGTGTCTGAAAGTGCTTGGCCTGCAAGACCCGCACGACCAGGAGCCCCGCATCGGACGGGGGGAGGCGACCCGGCGCCTTGGCATTAACCGGAGGGCTTAGACCGAAAGGTCACGTCTCCATACGCCTACTTCGAGGCCGGACAGCTCTACCTGATACGGGAGCGCGGTCGCGATGAAGGAGACATGCACTACCGCCTCGATGGTCGTACGAGCCGTTCGACTCGGTTCGGGGGCGCCGCCCCGCCGCATCGCGGCATGAGGGCTTCGCGGTACGGCCGCCGTCTCACCACTTCAATGCCGCGGCCGTCCCGCTCCTTCGCTCATCCCGTGCTCCACTCCAACAAGCCTTGGGAGCTTGACCATGACTGAGCGCACCTTCGTCTCCGAGGCCTCCGGCCCCATCATGCTGGGCCTGTCGCTGCCGGTCGGCAGCGTCCGCGTTCAGGTCCTCGACAGCTTGATCACCGCCCGCGTCGTGCTGCGTACCGACGACGCCACCGGACCCGCGGCCGACGCCATCAACCGCGCCCGCAGCATGCAGAGCGGGCAGGCGTTCGGCATGGAGGTGCCGGAGATGCCCGGCAATGTGATGGTGCATAGCCGGCGCGGCAACCGCATCGTGCAGAACGTCGGCACGGTCTACGGTTCGGTGACCGGCTTGACCATCGTCAACGGTCGCGTCATCACCGGCGGCACGAACACCATGCCGACCGTCAGCCCGATCGAGGCCACGGTGTGCCTGCCCCCGCACTCCTCCCTCGCGGTCGTCTCCCAGTCTGCCGACGCGGAGGTCTTCGGCTATGTCGACCGGATGGAGTTCCGTTCCGTGTCTGGCAGCGTCGACGCCGATGGCGTCCGGGAACTGCGCGCCAACACCACCTCCGGCGACATCCACGCCGGGCGCGTCACCGAGCTGATCAGCGCACAGTCGGTCTCCGGTGACATCGAGGTCGACCTGTACGACGGTCGCGGCGCGACCCTGGGCACTACCTCGGGGGACATCAGGGTGCAGGCGACTGATGGCGCTGCCGGGCCCGTCAGTGCCAACAGCGTCTCCGGTGACGTGCGTATCTCCGGCGCCCGGCACCTGAACGTGTCCGCCAACACCGTCTCCGGCCGCGTCCGCAACGGCTGACCCAGCACCACTGCCCCGATGGTCGTAGACCGGGTTCGACTCCTGGTCGGGGCACTTTGCCCTGCCGTGCTGCGGCTCGGGTTCTTCCGGAGTTGTCGCCGTCTCACCAAACGCCTGCGGCTCTTCGGCTCTGTGTCCCTCCCACTTCAGGAGCAGTCATGCGTACGTACATCGGCCACCAACAGGCCATCTCTGCCGCGGACTTCGCGGAGCTGGCGCTCGGTACCCCGGTTGAGCTGTGGCTTGGGGTCGAGGGAGAGACGGACGAAGAGCGCGCGGCCCGTGAGGACGCGGCGCGCGACATCCTCGCCGACGACCCGAACCTTCCCGACGACCTGATCCGCATCGCCGCGCAGGTCATCGAGGAGAATCCGGACCTGTTCGACGTCATCCCCCTGACCCGCCCCGCCCGGCGCCGCCGCGCGGCACGCAAGGGGGCAGCGGCATGACCACCAACCCTGCTCCCGAGGCGCCTGCGTCCGGAGTGCCGCCGCTGACGAAGCCGGAGATGGGACTCGCCGGAGTTGGCGCGCTCGCTGCGGCCGGCGTCGGCGCGCTCGGTCTGATCTCTTCGTTTGACGCTGTGTCGGCCGCCGCTGCCCGATGGGGCTTCCACGTTCCGTGGATGCTGCCGGTCGGGATCGATGTGGCCATCCCGGTGTTCACCGTCGCCAACCTGCTGTTGATCCGGATGGACATGGCGCTCGCGTGGGTGCGGTTCGTGCCGTGGGTGCTCACCCTGATCACCTGCGGGCTGAACGTCGCCGCGGGACAGGGCATGTGGGCCAAGGTCGCCCACGGCACGATGCCGCTGCTGTGGGTGGTGTTCTCCGAGATCGGCGCGCACATCTACGCCGTGAGGATCGGCGCTGCCACCGGCCGCCGCATGGAGAAAATCCGGTTCTCCCGCTGGCTGCTTGCCTTCCCCTCTACATTCGCGCTGTGGCGCCGCATGACGCTGTGGGAGATCACCTCCTACTCCGATGCCTTGGCGCGCGAGAAGGAACGGCAGTTGGCCCGCGCGGACCTGCGCGAGCGCTACGGCCGTAAGTGGCGCTCGAAGACCCCGCGGCGCGAGCGCGTGATGCTGCGGATGGGCGACCTGGCCCCCGCTGCCGAGCAGGAGACGCCCGCGCCGCCCCCGGCAGACAATCCGCTGGCACCGGTCGACGCCAAGCGGCGCCCTCGTCGCCGGACCCTCGCCAAGGGCAAGGCCAAGACACAGCGCACCTTCGAGGAGGCGCTGACCGAGGCGCGCACGGTCACAGCAGAGTGGTCCGAGGCGGAGCTGACCGCGGACCGTCTGCGCACCACGCTGCATGTCTCGCAGGCCAACGCCCGCAAGCTGCGGGAGCAGTTGAAGGCCGAGCGCGCCGACGGTCGTCCGCTGCACTCCGTGGACGACGCGGAGGGCGACGGCACGACGGCTGAGGCTGCCTGATGTTCGCCAAGTGCTTCGACCCGACCGGCGCGAGGCACGGACTGCCCACCTACCCGTGGCGCTATGCCCCCGACGGACTCGCTACCAAACGGCAGTTACGGGCCCGCGGCTTACGGCCCGGTGGGCAGTCCATCGCGGCGCAGATCATGCGCCCGCGCTACCGGCGCGGCCCACTGGTCGCCTACCTCTACCGCGTCGACCGCGCCAAGCCCGTCCGGCCGATGACGCCGGGCAAGTGGGCCGCGCTCGCCAAGGCGAACCGTGCCCGCCGCACGTGCCCCGCCTGCCGACAGGACGCCGGATACGTCATCCCCACGTCGCTCGGCATGTGCGTGCCCTGCGCCTACCCCGAGGAACAGCGCACCGCCTGACCTGCACATCACGATCCGGCGGGGCCCGTCCGCCCACCTCCTACAGCGACGGCCGGACCCCGCCTTTCCTCCCCTTGGAAGGGACTTTCAGTGAAGCACCCCGACGACGACAACGAACTGTTCAACCGACTCGAAGCGGAGATGAGCGCCGACTCCGGGGGTGAGGTAGTCGACCTAGACAAGGCGCGGTCGGCCCGTACCGAGTCGGCCGACCCGGCTGCTCGACCCGACTCCGACCCGTCGGCCGACTCCGAGACCGGTCGGTCGGGTGCCGAGTCGGGCGACCCGACCGCGCGCGTGATGGTCGACCTGCCGACCCCGACGGCCGCCGGTCCGGGCTACCTCGGTCGGCTGCTCGGTGCCCAGCGCCGTGCGGTCGTTCCCGTGTGGCTGCGGTCGGTGGCGGAACTGCGGACTGCCACGGCGTGGGTGGCCCGTCACTACGCCCACGCTGCCGGGTATCACGCGCTGCGTGCCCCGGTCTACGCCGCCCAGCTCGCCCTGCAAGCCCCGGCCGCCGCCGCCCGATTCGTGGGCGGCACGATGCGATGGGTGGCTGACCGTGAGGGCGAACCGGTCCGACTCGCCGCGGTCCGGCGTGAGGACGCCGCGGAGTACCTGAAGCTGTCGCGGCAGCGCGATGGACGGGTCCGACTGCGCACCCTCGTTGCCGTGCTCGCCATGTTCGTCGGACTCGGCTCCGCGCTAGCCATCTACGTGCTCGCCCCCGACTGGCTTCAGGCGGTGTCGGTGAGCGCGGTCGTGATGGCGCTCGGGTTCGCCGGACAGCAGGCGGATGCCCCGGTCATCCACCGCGCGGTGGAACTGCCCAAGGCGGTCAAGCTCACCAGCGACATCGTGCTGCGGGCGCTGGGTGCTCTCGGCATCCCCGCCATCAACCAGGCGCAGGCCAAGGGGCGCGATGGGTTCGAGTTCACCGCCCCGATCACCCGTGACGGTCCCGGTTGGCGTGCGGAGGGCAACCTCCCGTACGGCGTCACGGTGACCGACGTCATCGAGCGTCGCGACCGGCTCGCTTCCGGCCTGCGCCGCCCGCTCGGGTGCGTGTGGCCCGAGGCGGTCCCGGATGAGCACACCGGTCACCTCGTGCTGTGGGTGGGGGATCAGGACATGTCCCGCGCCAAACAGCCCAAGTGGCCGCTGCTCAAGTCGGGTTCGGTGGACCTGTTCAAGCCGGTCGCCTACGGCACTGACCAGCGTGGACGCTGGGTTGAGGCGACGCTGATGTACATCGCGGGCGTCATCGGCGCCATCCCGCGCATGGGCAAGACCTTCCTGCTCAGGCTGCTGCTGCTCATCGCTGCGCTGGACCCCCGCGCGGAGCTGCACACCTACGACATGAAGGGCACCGGCGACCTGGACCCGGTCGGTGACGCCGTCTCCCACCGCCACGCCGCGGGCGACGATGACGAGTCCATCGAGTACTGCCTGAACGACTTCCGGGCACTGCGCGAGGAACTGCGGCGCCGCACCAAGGTGATCCGCTCGCTTCCGCGGGATGTCTGCCCGGAGTCGAAGGTGACCAGCACTCTCGCCGACAAGCGCTCCCTGGGTCTGCACCCGATCGTGATCGGAGTGGATGAGTGCCAGGTTCTGTTCGAGCACCCCGAGCACGCCAAGGAGTTCGAGGAGATCGCAACCGACCTGGTCAAGCGCGGTCCGGCCACCGGCATCGTGCTGCTGCTCGCCACGCAGCGCCCGGACGCCAAGGCGCTGCCCACCGGCATCAGCGCGAACGCGTCGGCGCGTTGGTGCCTGAAGGTCATGGGTCAGCTCGAGAACGACATGGTGCTCGGCACGTCCGCGTACAAGCGGGGCGTGCGCGCGACCATGTTCGCCTGGGGTGACAAGGGCATTCACTACTTCGTCGGTGAAGGCTCGGACGCCAGGATCGTGCGCGCTATCTACGTCGACGGCCGTGCCGCCGAAGACGTCGGCGCCCGCGCTCGCCGTCTGCGTGAGGAAGCGGGCACGCTGTCCGGGCACGCGCTCGGGGAGGCACCCGAGCCTGTCACCAGCGCGTATGACCTGCTGCGCGACATTCTCGCCGTTGTGCCGGCCGATGAGCCCAAGGTGTGGTCCGAGACCGTCGTCGCCCGACTCGCAGAGCTGCGCGAGGAGGTCTACGACGGCTGGGACCCCGAGGGACTGGCCGCGGCCCTGAAGCCGCACGGCGTCTCCACGATCCAGGTGGGCCGCCGGGTCAAGGGCAAGGTCGTCAACCGGCGCGGCATCGACCGCTCCCACATCGTCACGGCGATTGCGGAGCGTGATGGAAAGCGAGACGCGGGCTGAGGATCCGTGGCCGCTAGCGCTAGCGGCACATCCCGCTAACGTTAGCGGCCCCGCTAGCGCCCCAAACCCGCTCTGATCAGGCCGCTAGCGGATAGCGGCCCACCTGCGGAAACCCCTGAAACCCGCTTGGGAGGGCCCGTCATGACCCCTGTCCTGCTCGCTATCACCCTGATTCTAGACGTAACGCTGTGTTACGTCGCCGTGTGCGCTGCCTCGCCATTCGGTAACTGCCGCAAGTGCAACGGCTGGGGCTTCGCGATGAAGACCGACCGCAAGGGGCGCATGAAGCGCGGCAAGGACTGCCGCCGCTGCAAGGCCACCGGCAAGCGCATACGCGTCGGCCGCTGGCTCTACAACCGCTGGGCCCGCATCTACCGCGCGGGCACCGACACCCCCTGACCGGAAGGCTCCGATGATCCTGAACATCTCCGCCGTGCTGCTGTTCGGCGCGGCGTCCGCCCTCGCCGTCAAGACCAAGTCCGCCGGAGGAGGTTCGGCCATCGTGCTGTTCCTCTTCGGGTTCTTCGTCGCCGGGACCGGCGCGTACGAGCCCATCCACAACCTCGTGCAGGCGTCCGCCGACGCCCTGTCCGCCCTCGGGAACTGAAGGAGGCTCGCTGTGTACGAGCACACCAACCTCGTGCCCGGCCGCCGTGAGGCGACCGTGGAAGTCCACCGGCCCACTCCGCTCGCTCCGGTGCCGTCGGCGCCGGTCGTACCGGTACAGCCGGGCGCCATCCCGTCGGTGACGAGTGTCGTCCTGTCGGACGGTCGCGTCGTCACCGGCTACGCCCTCGAACCCGCCAAGCCCGAACCCGTCGCGGCCAAGCCGCCCGTCTCCCGCGCGGCGGTGAACATCGCCCTCGGGGGCATCGGATTCGGTGCCGTCTGCGGCGGACTGTTCCTGCTGACCGCGTTCATCACCGCGCTGACCGCGCTCATCACTCAGCTCATTACCCTCGCCGCCGTCATTTTTGGCGGCTGGGTCGCCATACAGGTCTTCAGCGCGAGCGGCCACGGCAGCGGGACCACGGTCAACATCCGCAAGGCCGTCTTCAAGCGCAACCACTTCCACGGCTAGCTACGCCCGAGGCGGGCGCCGTCTCACCACAAGCCTGCGCCCGCCCCGGTTCTCCTGTCCCTCCAACAGAACAAGGAGACCTCCAGCATGACCGAACGTCGTGCATTCGGCGAGGGCCATCCGGCCCATGCCACCCCGATGGGGCGCGGCCGACTCCGGCCGCGCCTGCTGGATCTGTTCTCGTGCGCCGGCGGCGCCGCCATGGGCTACGCCCGTGCCGGATTTGTCGTGGACGGTGTCGACATCGCCGACCGGCCGAACTACCCCTTCCCACACCACCGGGGCGACGCGCTCGAGCGGCTCGCCGCGCTCATCCTCTCCGGGGACATCGAGCGGTACACGATCGTGCACGCCTCCCCTCCGTGCCAGGACAAGTGCGCCTTGACCGTGGGCACCAATCGGTCCCAGGGGTGGGGCGGAATCCACGAAGACCTCGTAGCGCCCACCCGAGACCTGCTCGACAAAACCGGTCTGCCGTACGTCATCGAGCAGCCCAATGGCCGCGCTGGGATCCGCAAAGACCTCACGCTGTGCGGCGAGATGTTCGGGCTCGGGGTGATCCGGCACCGTAACTTCGAGTTGGGCGGCTGGACAATCGAGCAGCCGGCGCACGTCCCGCACCGCGGGCGGGTGCGCGGGTACCGGCACGGCCGCTTCTACGACGGCCCGTATGTGGCTGCGTACGGCAACGGCGGGGGCAAGCCGTCCATCCCGGAGCTTCAGGCCGCGATGGGCATCACGTGGACCGACGTACGCGAGGAACTCACCGAAGCCATCCCGCCCGCCTACGCGGAGTGGATTGGCCGCGCGTTCCTCGCGACCCGCGCCCTAGGGGTGGCCGCATGAACCGCCACCTCCTGTACGCCGCGCTGGACGCTGCGGAGCGAGGATGGGCTGTCCTCCCGCTGCGCCCCGGTGACAAGCGTCCGGCCCTGCATGGTGAGGATGTCTGCCCCGGCATCGGGGACTGCGCCGGCGGTCACCGCAAATGGGAAGAGCGCGCCACCATCGACCTGGACCGCATCCGCCGCGCGTGGGGCGACCTGCCGTTCAACGTCGGTATCGCGACAGGCCCGTCCGGGCTGGTCGTTGTCGACCTCGACATGCCCAAGCGGAAGAGCAGTACGGACACGCCTAACGGCGTGACGACCTTCACGGCGCTCTGCGAGCGCGCCGGGCAGGCCGTGCCCACCACCCGCACAGTGCGGACCGCGAGCGGCGGGGTCCACCTGTACTTCACCGCCCCGCCTGGTGTCCGGCTCGGCAACACGGCCGGACGGCTCGGCAAGCGCATCGACACCCGCGCGTGGGGTGGCTACGTCGTCGCCCCTGGCAGCATCACCCCCACGGGCGCCTACGCGGTCGTCAACGACATGCCGCCCGCACCACTGCCGGAATGGCTGTACACCCGCCTGACGGTTCGTCAGACTTCGCGGGCACTAACGGCTGCACCGTCGTCCGTACGGGCGTCCAGCTACGCCGCAGCGGGCTTGAACGCGGAAACGGCGTCCGTAAGGCAGGCCCCGGAGGGCGAGCGCAACGCCACGTTGCTGCGGGCGGCGCGAGCCCTGGGGCGGTTCATCGCGTGGGGCGACCTCCCCAGGGAGCAGGTCGAGGAGGCTCTTCAGTGGGCGGGGGAGCAGGCCGGCCTGTCACCGCGGTCGTGTGAAGCGACCATTCGCAGCGGTCTGAACTGGTCGATTGCCCGCAACGGTCAGGGGAGGGCGGCATGAGCACCCGGCCCCGCCATGCACTGAAGAGCCTTCCCACCGCCCCGACCGGTCCGGGCGCCGCCGCACAAGCCGCGCTCGGTCCGGCCGTGGGCGAGCCGAAGGGCGCCGCCCGCAAGGGCGTCCCTTCTGCTCTTCGTCCTGACCCGCACCGGGGCGACGGCCGGTACCCGATTGCGTGGCTGTGCATCTGCGCACCGCGCGGTGCCGTGCCTACGGCCACCTCGAAGTGCCAGTGCGGCAGGGACCGCAGCGCCGTTGGCCACACGAAGGTGCTCGCCCTGATCGAAGACCACACCACCCACCGCGACGCATGCCCGCTCCGCACCAACCAGGAAGGGAGGCAGGCGGCATGAGTACCAACCCGCCGGCACCCGCTTTGGACGGCTCCGCACTGCTCGATGAGGTGGAAGCCTTCCACCGCCGTTTCAACATCTTTCCCTTCGAAGCCGCGTACGTCGCCGTGACGCTGTGGGACGCACACGCGCACCTGCTCGACTGCTTCGACTCCACACCGCGGCTCGCGTTCCTTTCCCCGGAGCCGGGTTCGGGTAAATCCCGCGCGCTGGAGATCGTGGAAACCCTCGTGCCGCAACCGATGGTCGCGGTCAACGCCTCCGCCTCCGCGCTCTTCCGCGCGGTGTCCGGGATGGAGGGACGACCCACGATCCTGTTCGACGAGATCGACACCGTCTTCGGCCCCAAGGCCGGAGAGAACGAGCAGCTCCGAGGCTTCCTGAACGCCGGTCATCGCCGTTCCGGCGTCATGTGGCGCTGCGTGGGCGACGGCTCCAATCAGCAGGTACAGGAGTTCCCGTCGTTCTGCGGGGTCGCAGTCGCCGGTCTGGGTTCGCTGCCGGACACGATTCTGACCCGCTCGGTCATCGTCCGCATGCGCCGACGTGCACCGAACGAGCGGGTTGAGCCGTTCCGGCAGCGCATCCACGAGAAGGAGGGACACGAGCTGCGTGACCGGCTCGCCGCCTGGGCACAGTCCGTGCGCCACTTGGTCGACGGAGTGTTTCCGGCACTGCCGGAGGGCATCAGCGACCGGCCCGCGGACGTGTGGGAACCCCTGCTTGCCATCGCGGACGCCGCCGGTGGCGCGTGGCCGGAGCGGGCCCGCACCGCGTGCATCGAGCTGGTGAACGCGGCCAAGACCAGCGACAAGGGAAGCATCGGCATCCGCCTGCTCACCGACCTGCGCGACTACGTGTTCAACGGCATCGACCGCCTGCCCACTGTCGCCGTCCTCGACAGGCTGCACAGCCTCGAGGAGGCGCCGTGGGCGGACATGAGCGGCAAGCCGCTCGATGCCCGCGGGCTGTCGCGGATGCTGCGGGAGTACATGACCGCGGACAACACACCCATCGCGGCCCGCAACATCAAGGCAGGCGGGAGCGTCATGAAGGGCTACTACGCGAGCGATCTGCACGACGCTTGGCAGCGCTACTGCCCACCCCCCGCGGAGAGTGCGCTACTTCCGCTACCTCCGCTACCGGGCAGGTCAGAGCTCTGACAGCGGTAGCGGATGTGCGTTCCGCATCCGCTACCGCAACCCCCCATCCGCTACCCGCCCCGCGGCCACGAACCCAGGGCAGGTAGCGGCTCCATCCGCTACCGCTACCTCTATCCGCTACTTGCATCAGGCCCCTGACCAGGGCGGTAGCGGAGGTAGCGGAAGTAGCGGACCTGAGAGGAAGAGGAGCCATGAACTCGGGTGAGACGAACTCCGCCCTTCCCAAGTCGTACTCGGTTGCGGAGGTAGCCGAGGCGCTCGACTGCTCCGAGTGGTGGGTGAAGGAGCAGGCACGGCGGCGCCGTATCCCGTTCCTCCGGAGCGGGAGCGGCTACCGCTTCACACGGAGCCACGTAGAGGAGATCTTCCAGATTCTCGAGGAACGTCCCGGCCCGGTGAACATGCCGGAGACCAGCGCCGCTTCGACCCGCCGGCGCACGTTCGTCCCCTTCGACGTACCCGCGGTACAGCTCAAGGCGCGGCGCCCGCGGCGCGCTCGGAATGCAGTCTGACAGCAGGAAAACCATGGCGGGCGAGAGTCGAACACCGGCTCTCGCCCGCCTCTTTGTGATGAGAGGGAGCATGGGGTTCGTCGAGAACCGAGGCACGTACTGGCGTGGCCGCTACAAGATCTCGCCGGGCAAGTACGGCACTGTGGCTGACGAGAACGGCAACGTCATCCGCTTCCGTACGAAGCGCGAAGCCAAGAAAGCCGCTGATGCCGAAGAGGCCAAGGTGGAGAGTGGCACTTGGAAGAACCCGGCGGCCGGACAGATCACCTTCGGCGAGTACGCCTCACGGTGGTATGCCGCGCAGGACCTAGCCGCATCCACGATGCAGAATTACCGCCGTCACCTGGAAGAGCACCTGCTTCCAGAGTTCGAGGATCACCCGCTTGCGTCGATCCAGCGCGCGGACGTCGATGTCTGGGAGAAGAAGGAGAAGGCGCTCTACGCCGTATCGAGCGTGAAGACGTGGAGAGGCACGCTCCACCTGGTCCTCGAAGACGCGGTGGACGAGGAACTCATCAGTTCCAACCCCGCCACCAAGCGACGCGGCAGAGGCAAGCGCGCAGGTCGTTCGCGTGACCGAGGGCCGGAGAAGGTCGTCACGGATCCACTCGGCATCCTTCTGTGTGCCGAGCGCGCGTCACTCCTCTCTGGACGCGATGACGAGTTCGTAGCTCTCGTCACCAAGGGCTACACCGGGATGCGGTGGGCAGAAATCGTGGGCTGGGAGACCGAGTTCATCCGTCCGCAAGCCGTGCGCGTGGAATGGCAGCTCTACGAACTCGACTCGGGACAGTTTGAGCGCTGTCCGCCCAAGGACGACAGCTATCGCACCATTGACGCCCCACCGTGGCTCACCCGCCTCTGGGCCGGTCACATAGCCCGTACGCAACCGATTCCGTGCGCTTGCCACGGCAAGACCTACATGTTCCGCGGACAGGGCGTGTCCCGTACAGGGGAGACCGGAGCGAAGGTGGTGGACGTGGCGAGACGTGCCAGCGTTTCCACGGGCACGGTGTCCAACGTCCTCAACCGGCCGGACATCGTGGCCGAAGCCACCAGGGCTCGGGTGCGCGAGGCCATCGACGCTCTCGGGTTCACCCGCGGCGGGGGTGCCGTCAACCAGGCTGCGCACTGGCGGAGGAACGGATTCGCCACGTGGCTCTTCACACCGGCCACCTCCGGCTGGTACCCGAAGAAGGCGCCGCAGGAAGCGCGGCCTGTACCCGTGCTTGCCCACCCCTGGCCCGGCGTGCCGACGCGGGGGAGAGGTGCCCAAGAGCGGGCGGATGCCTGCTGGGTGTCGATCGCGAAGGGGCTTACGCCCCATGGACTGCGTCACACGCACAAGACGCGGATGGAGTGGTTCCGCACCCCGCCGAAGCTCATGGATGAGCGCATGGGACACATCGACGGCTCGGTCCAGGCGCGCTACACGCACATCACTCAAGAGATGCGCAAGGAGCTGTTGGCGAACCTCACCGCGGATTGGGAAGCCTCTCTCGACTCCCGGCTTGATATGTGGCCTACGTCACCGGTTGCGGCGCTCAACAATCTCTTGAAGGAGAGGCTGAGCGTGCGTCGGTAGGCGACACCTGGGGCTTCTCAGGGGCTGCGCATCCAATCGCGTAGCCCCTAAATGCCGAGCCGCACAACGTGGCCCATTCAAGACAGCACCCTCCTGGCAGGCAGTCCCGAACCTTTCGGCCTGCGGTGTCAGACCTCTATGACAGGATTCCGACGTGAGCAATGAGGTAGACGTGAGCCAGTCATCCCTACGAGTCGCGGGTCTCTTCGCCGGTGTCGGCGGGCTTGAGCTCGGTCTCAAGAGGGCTGGACTCGAGACCGTCCTGCTCTGCGAGGTGTGGGCTCCCGCTCAGGCAGTTCTCGCCAAGCAGTTCCCGAGTGTCCCTCTTGAGGAAGACGTACAACACCTCAAAGCCCTGCCCAGTGACGTTGACGTCGTCACCGCGGGCTTCCCGTGCCAGGACCTATCACAGGCCGGCCGCACTGCTGGTATCGCAGGAGAGCAGTCTGGCCTCGTCTCACATGTCTTCCGTCTCCTTGAACAGCACCACCCGACGTGGCTCGTGCTGGAGAACGTGCGGAACATGCTGGTGCTCGATAAGGGCAAGGCGATGCTCCACCTCGTGCAAGAACTGGAAGCCCTCGGCTACGCATGGGCATACCGCCTCGTGGACTCTCGTTTTACGGGAGTACCCCAGCGTCGTCAGCGTGTCCTGTTCGTGGCCAGTCGTACCGAAGATCCTCGTAACGTGCTGCTGGCTGACGACGCCGGTGAGCCGGACGGGCAAGGTTGGGCGAACGACGCTCATGGCTTCTACTGGACAGAGGGCTTGCGCGGCTTGGGCTGGGCTCAAGACGCGGTGCCCACGGTCAAGGGAGGGTCAGCTCTAAGCATCCCCTCTCCGCCAGCTATTTGGATTCCCAGCAACCCAGCGGGTCATCGGATCGTGACACCGTCGATCACCGATGCCGAGCAGCTTCAGGGCTTCGACAGGGATTGGACCTTGACCGAAGCCACGGCCGACAAGAAGAGCGGCCGGGACCGCTGGAAATTGGTCGGCAACGCGGTCACGGTTGGCGTTTCGGAGTGGCTCGGTAAACGACTCCTGACCCCGGGGCAGTACGACGAGTCCGAAGCCGACCTCATGGCGGACGGCGCTCGCTGGCCCACCGCAGCATGGGGTGGCGGTGGAAAGAGATGGCGTTCGTACGTCTCCATGTGGCCGGAGCACCGCGATTACGTCCACCTCATGGACCTTGTCGACCGGGGCGGACTGACGGCGCTCAGCTACCGTGCAGCCGCGGGGTTCTACTCGCGCACCCAGAAGGCCAAGCTCAAGTTCAACGAAGACTTCATCCTCCACATGAAGGAGCACGTTGAGCTGATGGACCCTGCGGGAAAGCCTCCGGTTGCTGTCGGTGTAGGCCGATAGGGTTACCCCTGAGAGGGGTGAGTCTTGGAAGCCGTAGACATTCTCACTAAGAGCCTGAGCAAGGCCGTGCCCATTAAGGGCAACATGCTTCAGTACCACGGTCGCAGTGACCGGCACGGTCAGCTCATCTGCTGGGGGATCTTGTTCGACCTGATGCTGACGAGCGATCTGCTGCGCTCACATGTCGAGTTGGGCAAGGTGGTCTTCGGCATCAACCACACCTTGAGGAGCTTCTCCCCTGAGAAGAAGAAGCGTCTTGACCTCGTGCTCTGCCGCCCGAAGGCTGGTGCGCCTGCTCCGAAGCGGCCTCAAACTCTGCAGACGCTCGTGACGAAGCACGGCATCGAGCTCACAGCCAAGCAGCAAGGGCTTCTGGATGATCTTCCCGAGATAAAGGAAGGGCCGGTTGGCAGCGTGCTCGTGGCGCTGGAGGCGAAGGCGTGCATGACCGAGCACATCAAGGCGCTGCCGCGGCTCTACGACGAGCTCAACTCAAGCCATCAGATCGTGCACGGGCACTCAAGTCAGGCACTCTCTATCGGCTTCTTCATGGTGAATGCGGCTGAGGAGTTCTACAGCCCGACCAACACGGCCAATCCGGGCCCGAACAAGCACAACCAGCCTCACGCATTGAAACGAGCTGTTGCCCAGGTCACCGACCTTCCGAGGCGCAGTCACCACAGCTCGCAGGGCTTTGATGGCTTGGGCATCGTCGTTGTGGACATGAACAACGACGGCACTAGTCCGTGCGCATTGGTCACCACGCCGCCGGCTCCGGCGGAAGACGACGTGCTCCACTACGACTCGATGGTGCAGCGCATGGCGCACGAGTACGACACGCGGTTCTCGATGATCTGAGCTCGCGCTCCTTTCCGTGATCCTCCCAGGCGGGGGCGCCGGGGAAGTACCGTGCGAAGATGGCGATGCCCCCTCCCCGGCGCAAACGGGGAGGGGGCACCTGTCTATCGGCCAGGTGCAATACCTACACGGTGGTCTGGTTGGGCACGAGGCCACGGACCTGCTGGCCAGCGACAGAGGTCGGGTCGCTGAGCGCGTCGTACACCTTGTGTCCCGAGTCGCGGGCGCCGCCGGCCCAGGAGACAACGCCCTTGCTGTTGACCTTGGCAGCGATGCCGCCCCAGTAGGCCGCCTCACGCTTCCACTGCACGTTCTTCAGCAGGCCATCGACCGTCTGCCCGGCGGGGAACGGTTCCTTGGTCCATGAGGTCTCACGGTGCATGACCGCCCCAAGCCCGGCCAGTACGGCGGGCGCGACGATGGCGGTCTTGGTGTTGAACAGGTCGGCGTTGGCACGCATGAACTCGGCCAGGAGTTCGACCGTCTCCCGCTTCACCGTCTGGGGGTCAGGCTCCCCGGGGATGTCCGTGGGCTCCACGTCGCCGGACGCCGCGTGGATGCCCGTCTTGCCGAGGATGGTCGTCACGACCAGAGTTCGCAGGCCGGAGAGCGTAAACCACTCGGGGGCGCTGGGGCTGACCTGACGCTTGCCCGTGAGGATGAGCTTTGAGAGGGGGGTCTCCACGCCATCCAGGGTGACGGTGGTGGAGTCGACGAGCGTCTGCGTGACGGAGGTGCCGAAGTCGCGCATGTCCATGGACATGGCGAGCGACTTGTCCACGGGGGCGCCCTTGAGGTTGCGGTCGTGGAAAATCTGCCGGGCCGCCAAGGGGCTGATGCCGTGATAGACCTCGAAGGCGATCACAGCACCGTCGAAATCGAAGTCAAGAAGGTCGAACGCGCCGGGGTTCTTTTTGATGCGGTGCATGGCGGTGATCTGAGTCTCGCCGTCGATGGTGATCAGGCCATCTCGGATGGGGAAAAAGGCGCTGCCGTCCTCCTGGATGTCCAGCGGCCGAGGGCACCAGAGGGTGATCGGGGGGATCGACCAGGAGTGGCCGAGGTCGCCCCTGAGACCAGCGGCGATGTAGTCGGCGTAGCTGCCGATGTTCTTGGCCTTGGGGCTCGCGGCGGTACCGATCATCCGCTGAACCATGGCCCGGAGCTTGGCGTATTCGTCGGGTTCGTGGCCCGCCTTGGCGTCCTTGGCCGCGTCCTGCTCCACCTTCACCGGGTCATTGACCATGTACAGCAGGTTCTCGATGTCAAGCGTCCCGATGGCGAGTGTCTCGCGCACCACGGTGAGCTTGAGAGGGAAGCCCGTGGTGACGGGCTTCAGGGTGCTGGGCATGAAGGTCCTTCCCTTTGGGCGCCGGATACGCCGCAATGAGCCGTTACCGTAGACGACGGAGCGTCAACTTTCAACCGCGGTTGGAGTTTTGGTGGTCCCTCACTCGCCGCAGATGCGTTTAAACGAGTTGCGGAGAGAGGTAGAGGTTCTGATGGCATCTGCGGCGGAGTTCGTGGTGCGATGTCCTCGACCGCGGAATCTTGTAGTCCGCCTCCATGGGGCAGTTGCATCTGTGCGCGTGCTGCGAGTAACCGGCTGCGGACACCGTTCAGTGGACTTGGCCGCCTGTGGGGCACTCACTCGTGGAGGGCTCGGGTATGCCTTCGGGCCGAGGTTTCGCCGATCGCGGCGCGCTCAGGTGAAGGGAGCGGCGTGAGCGCGCGTCTCCCCTTCGTCGCCTGCAAGTCATCCGGTGAGGCTTGATTGAAGGCGTGCTCACCGACGTCTGCTCCGGAGGGCCGGCGTTGATGGCGTTCGGATCGCTGTGTGTCCAGCGGCATGACTGCCGCGCTAGCGACAAGGTGAGGGGGCTACTTACGCTGGAGTGAGCGAGGCCCTCTGGGAGCAGAAATCCGAAATTTTCTCCCAGATTTCTCCCAAGGGTCCCTGGAGACCACTCAGGGGCCTGATCCGCGATGCGGATCAGGCCCCTGACCTGGTGTTTCACTGTCGGGGTGGCGGGATTTGAACCCACGACCTCTTCGTCCCGAACGAAGCGCGCTGCCAAGCTGCGCTACACCCCGATCGTCGCTGCTTGTCGCGGCGACGTCGTTTACTTTAGCCCACCGGTGGCTGGAGACGAAATCCGGTTTTGGCGCGGTGGCGGATGGGGTTCGGGCGGGCGTGGTCGAGGGCGACCAGGAGGATCGCGAGGGCGTAGAAGGAGAGTCCGAGGAGGAGGGCGTTGCCCAGGACGCTCTTGTAGCCGTGAAGGTCTACGTCGAGGAAGGGGTAGAGGTAGCGGCCCCGTGTGCCCGGGGGGATCAGCTCGCCTCGGGTGAAAGTGAGGAGCAGGTAGGCCAGGGGGTAGAGGAGCCAGGTCGCCGCCTGGCGCAGGTGCAGGCGGCCCGGTGCCGTCAGGAACAGCCAGTCCGCTGCCGCCGCTGCCGGGATCGCCGTGTGCAGCAGGTGCGTGGTCACGGCGTGCCAGCCCGTCGGGTTCGCCGCCGCGCCCGTCAGGGCGAACGGGCTCGACGTGTTCGTCAGGAGCAGGTGGTACACGCCCGCCGTGATCGCGGCGTAGAGGAGTGTCGCGCCTGTCAGGGCCGAGGGAAGGGGGCGGCGGGCCTTCCATGCCCTGCGGGCCGAGAGCAGGAAGACGCCGGCCAGCAGGACCGCGCTCTGCACCGCGAAGTAGCTCAGGGCGCGGACCGGGCTGCTCAGCAGTATCTCCACGGTCACGGTCGCCAGGGCGGCCAGAGCCACCAGTACGCGGTACACGGCGGCCACGGGATGGCGTACGGGAGTCACCACCGCTGTCGCGGGGACGGCGGACGGGAGGAAAGCGGGCACACCCTGGAGGGCGGGGAGGTCCGGGATGTCCCTGGGTATCGGCGCGGTCATGCCCTCACGCTAGACAGAGAGGGCAAAAGGGGCGATACGGGCGGGCCGTGCGGGTTAATCCGCCGACCGATCCCACCTCGGGTACGCCTGGGCGGCCCGCGCCGGCCTCGGCCTCAGCGTCCCACCAGCGTCAGCAACGTCACCTCCGGCGGGCATGCGAACCGTACCGGTGTGTAGCGGCTCGCCCCGCAGCCCGCCGAGACGTGCAGGTACGACGTCCTGCCCTCCGCCGTGTGCCGGGACAGGCCCTTCACCCGGTCGGTGTCCAGGTCGCAGTTCGTCACGAACGCGCCGTAGAAGGGGAGGCAGACCTGGCCGCCGTGGGTGTGGCCGGCCAGGATCAGGGGGTAGGCGTCGGCCGCGAACGCGTCCAGGACGCGCAGGTACGGGGCGTGTACGACGCCCATGGAGAAGTCCGCCGCGCTGGACGGGCCGCCGGCCACCTCCGCGTAGCGGTCCCGCTTGATGTGCGGGTCGTCCAGGCCCGTCAGCTCCACCGACACGCCCTCGATCTTCAGCATGCCCCGCGTGTTGGTGAGGTTCTGCCAGCCCGCAGCGTCGAAGCCGTCCCGCAGGTCCTCCCACGGGTTGTGGACGACGCCCACGGCGGGCGGGTTGCCGTTGAGGCCGTGGCGGCCCTGGGCCTTCTCGAACAGGTAGCGGACGGGGTTGCGGAACTTGGGGCCGTAGTAGTCGTTCGAGCCGAAGACGTACGCCCCGGGGAACTCCATCAGCGGGCCCAGCGCGTCCAGGACCTCCGGGACGCCCTCCGGGTCCGACAGGTTGTCGCCCGTGTTGATCACGAAGTCCGGGCGCAGACCCGCCAGCGAGCGCAGCCAGCGCTGCTTCTTGCGCTGGCCGCCGACCATGTGGATGTCGGAGACCTGAAGCACCCTGATCGGGCGCATGCCGGACGGCAGGACGGGGACCGTCACCCGTCGCAGGCGGAAGGAGCGGGCTTCGAAACCCGCGGAGTAGGCCAGTCCGGCGGCGCCAACCGCCGCGATTCCCAAGGGGACTCCGTATCGCGCGCGCATGCCTCCATCGTGTCAGATCGCGGAGGCGTCCTTGACCGGCCGCCGTCCGCACGGTAAGCAGGCCGCCGCCCGCGCGGTAAATACGCGGGCGCCCGTCGCCGCACACCTGCGACAATCGACCCCATGACCACGCTCAAGTCGAAGCTCCAGGAAGACCTCAACGCCGCGATCAAGGGGCGTGACGAGCTGCGCTCCTCGACGCTCCGGATGACGCTCGCCGCGATCACCAACGAGGAGGTCGCGGGCAAGGAGAAGCGCGAGCTCTCCGACGACGAGGTCCTCAAGGTGATCACCAAGGAGGCGAAGAAGCGCCGCGAGGCCGCGGACGCCTTCGCCAAGGGTGGCCGCGCCGAGTCCGCCGAGCGGGAGAAGGCGGAGGGCGTGGTGCTTGCCGAGTACCTGCCCAAGCAGCTCGGCGACGACGAGCTGAACGCCATCGTCGCCCAGGCCGTCGAAGAGGCGAAGGCCGCGGGTGCCGAGGGGCCGCGGGCGATGGGTGCCGTCATGAAGATCGTGAACCCGAAGGTCGCGGGCCTCGCGGAGGGCGGCCGCGTCGCCGCCGCGGTCAAGAAACTCCTCGCGGGCTGATCGCGCCGACGCCCACCTGCCCGAGCGACGACGCCGGCCCGAGCGCAGACGCCGCTCCGAGCGACGACATCGGCCCAAGCGTCGACGCCGGGCTCTGGGTGGGTGCGGCGCCGGGTGGGTGATCGTGGG
The DNA here is from genome assembly GCF_000383655.1 of Streptomyces sp. 351MFTsu5.1. Lineage (NCBI taxonomy): Bacteria > Bacillati > Actinomycetota > Actinomycetes > Kitasatosporales > Streptomycetaceae > Streptomyces > Streptomyces sp. 351MFTsu5.1. The sequence goes on from NZ_KB911776.1 coordinate 663,037, forward strand.
TGCTGGGTGGCGGAAGGGCCCCTTGGCTGTCGTAGAACATCTTCTTCTACGGCGGCCGAGGGGCCCTTTTCATGGGGGTGGCCCGGTGGGGTCAGCCGCGGCCGCCTCCGTTGCCGTTTCCGTTCCCGTTCTGGCCCTGGATGAAGCCCTCGGGGATCGAGAAGGTCGGGTTCGGGAAGGTGGTGTTGCCGTCGCCGCCGTTGTTGCCGCCGTTGTCGTTGCCGCCGTTGTCGTTCCCGCGGGTGTCGCCGTTGCCCCCGTCGTCGCCCTTCCCCGGCTTTTCCTTCTTGGGCATGTCCGGGATGTAGACGGTCTTGAACTGCGGGGCGTCCATGCCCTCCAGCGCGCCGGTCATCATGTCGCGCCAGATCGGGCCGGGGACCTGGCCACCGAAGACCTTCTCGTTCCAGACGCCGCCGATGCTGATGTTCTTCATCTGACGCTTGTGCGCCGGGTCGCCGACCCAGACCGCGCCGGCCATGTTCGGCGTGTAGCCCACGAACCAGGCCGCGTAGCGCTCGTCGGTCGTACCCGTCTTGCCCGCGCTGTCACGGCTGGGGCCGAGGCCCGCCTGCGAGCCGGTGCCGTCCTCGACCACGCCCTTGAGGAGCGTGTTGATGGTGTCCGCGGTGTTCTCCGACATCGCCCGCGAGCAGGTCGACTTCGGGACCTCGAGGGACTTCGACTTCTCGCCGACCCGCTGGGTGATCGACTCGATGGCGACCGGGGTGCAGTACATGCCGCGCGAGGCGAAGGTCGCGTACGCGTTCGCCATCGTGAGAGGGGACACCTCCTGGGTGCCCAGGGCGATTGACGGCCGCTGCTGGATCTTGCCGCCGTCCGCGCGTTCGACGCCCATCTTCGCGGCCATCTCCGTCACCGGGCAGACGCCGATGTCGCTGATCAGCTGCACGTAGTACGTGTTGACCGACTTCGCGGTCGCCGTCTTCATGTCGTACGGGCCGACCTCGGACTCGTTCTCGTTGGTGAGCGAGACGCCCTTCTCGTTCCAGACCTTGTTGTCACAAAGCTGGACCGGGCTCGGGTAGTCCATCTTGTACGGCGAAGGGTAGATCTGTGTCGCCGGCTTGCCGCCCTCTATGGCGGCCGCCGCCACGATCGGCTTGAACGTCGAACCGGGCTGGTAGCCGGCGCCGCCGCCCATGTCCGAGTTGACCGAGAGGTTGAGCGTCGTCTCGTTCTTCTTGGTGTCGATGCCGTACGGCCGCGACTGGCCCATCGCCAGGATCCTGCCGGTGCCGGGCTGGACGATGGTCGCGGCGGTGGCCACCTGGTCCTTCTGGTAGACGTGGTCCTTGATGGACCTCTGGACCGACTTCTGGGCCTGCGGGTCCATCGTGGTGCGGATCGTCAGACCGCCCTGGTTCCAGACCTTGGCCCGGTCCTCCTTGCTCTTGCCGAAGACCGGGTCGGTCAGGAAGACCTCACGGACGTAGTCGCAGAAGAACCCGGCGCCCTTGACCGCGGTGATGCAGCCGTTCTTCGGCTTGCTGACCTTGAGGCCCAGAGGCTGCTTCGCGGCCTTGTCGGCCTCCGCCTGTGAGACGTCGCCCACCTCGGCCATGCGCTGGAGGACGGTGTTGCGCCGCTTGGTCGCCTCGGCCTCGTCGTTGACGGGGTCGTAGCGGCTGGGGGACTGGACGATGCCGGCGAGCAGCGCCGACTGCTCCAGGTCGAGGTCCTTGGCGTGCCGGGAGAAGTAGCGCTGCGAGGCCGCCTCGATGCCGTACGCCTGCTGGCCGAAGAACGTGATGTTCAGGTAGTTCTCGAGGATCTTCTTCTTGCCGAGTTCCTCTTCGAGCTGGATCGCGTACTTCAGCTCGCGGATCTTGCGGCCGATGGTCTGCTGGGTGGCCTGGGCGACCTTCGTCGGGTCGTCACCGGCCTCCTCGATCGCGACGTTCTTCACCAGCTGCTGGGTGAGTGTGGAGGCGCCCTGGGCGACCCCGCCGCTCTGGGCGTTCTTGTTGAGGGCGCGCAGCACGCCCTTCAGGTCGACCGCGCCGTGCTGGTAGAAGCGCGAGTCCTCGATCGCGACGATCGCCTTCTGCATGTACGGCGAGATGTCCTTGAGCTCGACCACCGTGCGGTCACGTGAGTAGACCGTGGCGATGGTGCCGCCCTTGGCGTCGAGGATCGTGGTGCGCTGGCTCAGCGGCGGGGTCCTCAGGTTGGCGGGGAGCTCGTCGAAACTCTCCACCGACCCCTTGGCCGCGAGCCCCAGCGCACCGGCCGCGGGCAGCGCGATACCGGCCATCACCGCCCCCGCGAGGACACTGACACCGAGGAACTTGGCGGCCTGCTGCGTGGACGACAGACCGCCGCCCGAGCGCTTCTTCGACATAGAGGGCAGCCTAATCCGTACTCATGAGCGTTCAGAGGGAGCCCATGTCACGGCATGGCGACGGAAGAGGGCACGACCGCGTCGGAGCGGGCATGGCGAGGGCAGCGCCCTACCTTCTCATTCGCCGGACACGCGCACAGGCCTTGGCCTAAGCTGCTCTCAACTGTCACAGCAGTAGGGCCACGTATCAATACGTCCGGCGACCCCGAATCGTTCCGGTCGTTCCCCGACTTTTTTGGTGGGGGCGTGTCCGAATCCGCCTCGTGTGCCATCAGGTGCCCGTTGTGACGCAAGACAAGTGTCCTGGTTTGCCGGGATAGTCATGTATGTCGCAGCCTCACTCCCCCGGGTGATCTGCCGCTTACGCATAGTCCGTTCGGGCCATTCAAGATTGGGCCCGAAGGGGGTGTTGCGCTGTGCCTGCCTTCCGTAACGTCCTCAACTGGCGGCGGTGAATATGCCGCTGCCGCCGTGGGGGAGCCTCGATTCGGGAGAGGACGGCGCCGGTATGGGCTGGGTAGTCGACTGGAGTGCGCAGGCGGCCTGCCGCACTACCGATCCGGACGAACTGTTCGTTCAGGGAGCAGCGCAGAACAGGGCGAAGGCAGTGTGCACCGGATGTCCGGTACGCACGGAGTGCCTCGCCGACGCGCTGGACAACCGCGTCGAGTTCGGCGTGTGGGGAGGCATGACAGAGCGCGAGCGCCGCGCCCTGCTGCGGCGGCGGCCGACGGTCACGTCGTGGCGCAGGCTGCTGGAGACGGCGCGCGTCGAGTACGAGCGAGGGGTCGGCATCCTGCCCCTCGATGACGACGAGATCTACGAGAACTATGCGGCGGTCAGCTGAGGGTTGCCGGCCGCGGGGCGTTCAGGGGTGACGGTTGCCGGCCGCTGAGCGTCCACGGCTGAGGGCTGTTGGACGCGAGGCGTTCGCGGCTGAGGTCTGTGGGCAGGGCTGAGGGCTCGCTTCTCGGTTCGCCGTGCTCTCGGTTCGCTGTGGTCTCGGTTGCCTGTGCGCTGGGTCGCCGTGCTCTCGGTTCGCTGTGCGCGGGGTCGCCGCGGTGCGGCGGGGGTCGGTTCAGCCCGCGTCGGTGCCGGGTTCGGGCAGCTCCGGCCGTCCGGCCGCGAGTCGGTTTCCGATGTCCCGCAGCCCCGCGAGGTCATGCACATCGCCGGGCAGCGCGGCCACTTCGGCCACCGCCACCTCGGGGTGGCGTGCGGTGAAGCGGTCCCGTGTGCGCTGTTCGCGGGAGAGCAACTGCATACGATCGGCGTGCAGCCTCAACAGGCCTGCGGTGAGCAGGTCGGCGGTGCGCTCCGGGTCGACGGGGGAGTCCGGCTCGGAAGCGCGCGACGAAGCGGGCGAAGAATCGGGAGAATCTGAACTGCCGTACGTGTCGGGAGAGTTACGAAGTCCAGCTTTCCCGCCCTCCTGATCGACAATGCGGGGCTCTTCAAGATTTTCGAGGGTCTCGGCGGCGGCGAGTGCCCGTTCGGCCGAGAGGCGGTCGGCGTCGCTGCCGTGGACCCGGTTGAGCACCAGGCCGGCGAGCGGCATGTTCTCCGCGGCCAGCCGCTCCACGAAGTACGCGGCCTCGCGCAGCGCGTCCCGCTCCGGGGCCGCCACCACCAGGAACGCCGTCCCGGGCGCCTGGAGCAGCTTGTACGTCGCGTCCGCGCGTGTGCGGAAGCCGCCGAAGGTGGTGTCCATCGCGGCCACGAACGTCTGGACGTCCTTGAGGAGCTGGCCGCCCAGGAGCTTGCCGAGGGTGCCGGTCATCATCGACATCCCGACGTTCAGGAACTTCATCCCCGCCCGTCCGCCGAGCTTGGCCGGAGCGGTCAGCAGCCGGATGAGCCGGCCGTCGAGGAACGACCCCAGCCGCTTCGGGGCGTCCAGGAAGTCGAGCGCCGAACGCGACGGGGGAGTGTCGACGACGATCAGGTCCCACTCGTCCCGGGCCCGCAGCTGCCCGAGCTTCTCCATCGCCATGTACTCCTGCGTGCCCGCGAAGCCCGCCGAGAGCGACTGGTAGAAGGGGTTGTTCAGGATGGCGGCCGCCCGCTCGCCGTCCGCGTGCGCCTCGACGATCTCGTCGAAGGTGCGCTTCATGTCCAGCATCATCGCGTGCAGTTCGCCCTCGCCGTCGACGTCCTTCACCCGGCGCGGGGTGTTGTCGAGGGAGTCGATGCCCATGGACTGGGCGAGGCGGCGGGCCGGGTCGATGGTGAGGACCACGACCTTGCGGCCCCGCTCCGCGGCGCGCAGACCGAGCGCGGCGGCGGTCGTCGTCTTGCCGACACCGCCCGAGCCGCAGCACACCACGATGCGGGTCTTCGGGTCGTCGATCAACGGGTCCAGGTCGAGCCTCGGGGCCGGGGAGAGACGGTGGGCGGGGGAGAGACGGTGGTGCCGGTCCTGGTCCGGACTCATGAGATCTCCTGCTTCCGCAGCTCGGTGGCCAGTTCGTACAGACCCGCCAGGTCCATGCCCTCGGTCAGCAGAGGCAGTTCGTGCAGGGGGAGACCCAAGTCGCCCAGAACCGAGCGCTGTTCGTGCTCCAGCTCGTACCGGACGGCGTACTCCTCAGCCTGCCGGACCAGCGGGTCGACCAGCTTCTCGGCGTTGCCCCCGCGACGGGCGCCACCGAGTCCGGCCGAGGACAGCGCCTTCGCCACGGCCGAACGGGGTGTGGTCCGTACGAGTTCCAGGTCCTCCCCGTCCAACACCTCCGGGCGAACCATGTTCACGATGATCCGGCCCACGGGCAGGCGGGCGGCCCTGAGTTCGGCGATGCCGTCCGCGGTCTCCTGGACCGGCATCTCCTCCAGGAGGGTCACCAGGTGGACGGCCGTCTCCTTGGACTTCAGCACCCGCATCACGGCCTGTGCCTGATTGTGTATGGGGCCGATCTTGGCGAGCCCGGCGACCTCGTCGTTGACGTTCAGGAAGCGGGTGACACGGCCGGTGGGGGGTGCGTCCATCACGACGTAGTCGTAGGCGAAGCGGCCCGACTTGTCCTTGCGGCGGACCGCCTCGCAGGCCTTGCCCGTCAGCAGGACGTCCCTGAGGCCGGGCGCGATGGTGGTGGCGAAGTCGATCGCGCCGAGCTTCTTGAGGGCTCTGCCGGCGCCGCCCAGCTTGTAGAACATCTGGAGGTAGTCCAGAAGGGCCAGTTCGGGGTCGATGGCCAGTGCGTACACCTCCCCGCCCCCGGGAGCGACGGCGATCTTCCGCTCCTCATAAGGCAGCGCCTCCGTTTCGAAGAGCTGCGCGATTCCCTGGCGGCCCTCTACCTCGACGAGAAGCGTCCGCTTCCCCTCGGTGGCGAGGGCCAGCGCGAGGGCTGCGGCGACCGTGGTCTTTCCGGTCCCGCCCTTGCCGCTGACGACCTGGAGCCTGCTCACGTATTCGAGCGTAACCAGTCGGGGGCGAACCTAAGCAGGAGGCTGTGGATAACGCGGGTGGGGGCTGTGGGGGGCGAGGGCTGAAAGCAGGGGGTGAGCAGGGGCTAGAGTCGGCCGCATGACCAAGTGGGAATACGCAACTGTGCCGCTGCTCGTCCACGCCACGAAGCAGATCCTGGACACCTGGGGCGAGGACGGGTGGGAGCTCGTCCAGGTCGTGCCCGGGCCGAACAACCCCGAGCAGCTGGTGGCGTACCTGAAGCGGGAGAAGTCCGCGTGAGCGGGGGCGGGACCGTTGAGGCGCGGCTCGCGGAGCTGGGGCTGACGCTGCCGGAGGTCGTGCCGCCGCTGGCCGCGTATCAGCCGGCCGTGCGGTCGGGGGTGTACGTGTACACCGCGGGACAGCTGCCGATGGTCGACGGGAAGCTTCCGGTCACCGGGAAGGTGGGGGCGGAGGTCACGGCCGAGGAGGCGAAGGCGCTGGCGCGGACGTGTGCGCTGAACGCGTTGGCGGCGGTGAAGTCGGTGACGGGTGATCTTGATCTCGTTGCGCGGGTGGTGAAGGTCGTGGGGTTCGTGGCTTCGGCGTCGGACTTCACGGGGCAGCCCGGGGTGATCAACGGGGCGAGTGAGCTGCTGGGCGAGGTGCTCGGCGAGAAGGGGGTGCATGCGCGGAGTGCGGTGGGGGTTGCCGTGCTGCCGTTGGATGCGCCGGTTGAGGTTGAGGTGCAGGTGGAGTTGGTTTCGGGGGCGTGACGGGTGCGGCTGGGTGGGGGCGGGCGTTTTTGCGCAGTTCCCCGCGCCCCTGAGATGCCTGCGGCGGCCCGCGCGGCTTCGGTGGGGGCGTGCGTAGCGTGTGCGGTTCGGTGGGTGGGTCGGTTCCGGGGTGGCGCAGGTGGACTGCAACTCCTCAGGGGCGCGGGGAACTGCGCGACCAGCCCCCACCGGGCCGCACCCGCCAGACAACCGCACCCGGCACCCCATTAGCCGCCCCCTCGAACATCCGCCCGTCAAGAGTTAGCCTCCGGCCATGGCAAACGGGCAGTGGTACCCAGCGGATTGGCCGGACCGTATCCGTGCGCTCGCGGACGGTGACCTCGTGCCGGTCGAGCCGCGGCGGGCCGCGACCGTGATGCTGTTTAAGGACACGGCGACCGGGACCGTCGTGCACATGTTGCGCAGGCGGGCCTCGATGGCCTTCGCGGGCGGTGCGTACGCCTATCCCGGCGGTGGCGTCGACCCCCGGGACGACGAGCACCAGATCCACTGGGCGGGGCCCACGCGCGCGTGGTGGGCGGCGCGGCTCGGGGTCGACGAGACGGCGGCCCAGGCGATCGTCTGCGCGGCCGTGCGGGAGACGTACGAGGAGGCGGGGGTGCTGCTGGCCGGGCCGACGCCAGAGTCGGTGGTGGGGGACACCACGGGGGCGGACTGGGAGGCCGACCGGGCCGCCCTGGTCGCCCGGGAGCTGTCCTTCGCCGGGTTCCTGGAGCGGCGCGGGCTCGTGCTGCGGTCGGATCTGCTCGGGGTCTGGACGCGCTGGATCACTCCCGAGTTCGAGTCGCGCCGCTACGACACCTGGTTCTTCGTGGCTGCCCTCCCGGAGGGGCAGCGCACGCGCAACGCCTCCACGGAGGCCGACCGCACGGTGTGGATCCGGCCCCAGGACGCGGCCGAGGGCTACGACAAGGGCGAGCTGCTGATGATGCCGCCCACCATCGCCACGCTGCGTCAGATCGCCGGGTACGGCAGCGCCGCCGACGCCCTCGCGGCGGCACCCGGGCGTGACCTGACCCCCGTGCTCGCGCAGGCCCGGCTCGTGGACGGGCAGATCGTGCTCTCCTGGCCGGGGCACGACGAGTTCACCAAGCACATCCCGACCGGGGGAGCCTCCCGATGACCGACGCCGCAGCACTTCCGGGCCGGCCGCGGGGCGGGGTTCTCTCGGGTCCTGCCACCGCACGGGCCGTGAACGTCCTCGCGCCCAACGCCTCCGCGATGACCCTGGACGGGACCAACACCTGGATCCTGTCGGAACCGGACTCGGACCTGGCGGTCGTGGTCGACCCCGGTCCGCTCGACGAGGGTCATCTGCGGGCCGTCGTCGACACCGCAGGGGCCGCCGGAAAGCGTGTCGCCCTCACCCTGCTCACGCACGGCCACCCGGACCACGCGGAGGGCGCCGTCCGCTTCGCCGAGCTGACCGGCACCAAGGTGCGGGCCCTCGACCCCGCGCTGCGGCTGGGGGACGAGGGGCTCGGTGCCGGGGACGTGGTGCGGGTCGGCGGGCTGGAGCTCCGGGTCGTGCCCACGCCCGGGCACACCGCGGACTCGCTGTGCTTCCATCTCCCCGCCGATCAGGCCGTCCTGACCGGCGACACCGTCCTGGGGCGCGGTACGACCGTCGTGGCCCACCCCGACGGCCGCCTGGGCGACTATCTGGACTCCCTGCGCCGTCTGAGGTCCCTGACGGTCGACGACGGCGTCCACACCGTCCTGCCGGGCCACGGGCCCGTCCTGGAGGACGCCCAGGGTGCCGTCGAGTTCTATCTCGCCCACCGCGCCCACCGGCTCGCCCAGGTCGAGACGGCCGTGGAGGACGGACACCGGGCGCCCGGGGCCGTCGTAGAACATGTGTACGCGGATGTGGACCAGTCGCTGTGGCCGGCCGCCGAGCTGTCGGTACGGGCACAACTGGAGTACCTGGAGGAGCACGGGCTCATCTAGGGCCCGTCCGAAGGACCACAGGGTCCGCGGCTGTGGGGATCAGGGTCTCGGTGTCTTCGTGCCGTGCACGCGCGTGTACTCGTCCGCCAGCCACGGGCCCAGATCGTCGACGTACGTCCGCAGTACGGTCGTGTCGGCGGTCGGGGTGCGGCCCAGGACGGCCGCCCGGCGGGCCTGGTCGGCGCGCTCCGGGTAGTACGCGGAGAAGACCTCGGCCATTTCGGCCAGGTCGCTCGTCCAGCCGTTCCAGCGCGGCATGACCAGGGTGAACGCGGTGCGGACCAGGTGGCGGGACATGAAGCGGACCAGTCGGCGCCGGGTCTCGTCGGAGTCCGCCGCCTCGATCCGCTCGCGCCAGCGCGGGAGCAGGAGGGCGAGGTCGCCGTTCGTCTCGCGGGCCAGGAGGGAGTCGGGGCGGTAGCGCGGGAGGTACTCCGCCAGGTCGTCGCCGAGCAGCGGGGTGCACAGACAGGCCACGAACCAGCCCAGGTCGTGCCGCTCCGGCTCGCTCAGCAGCTGCGTCCGGCTGTACAGGAGCGTCCCTGTGCCGTCGATCTGCGGGAACTCCTCGTCCAGTGCCTCCCCGAACCTCCGTACGTCCTCCCGGTCCGCTTCGGTCGGCTCCTCGTTCAGGGCGAGCAGCAGGTCGAGGTCGCTGCGGCCCACGCGCGCGGTGCCGCGCGGGATCGAGCCGTAGAGGTAGGCGCTGTGCAGCCTCGCCCCGAACAGGCCGAGCACGCGGTCGCGCGCGGCCGCGACGACCGGGCGGAACGGGTGCGGGAGGCGTCCCAGGGATCCCTCGCGCTCGATGTAGCCCTCGGCGTCGAGTCCCTTGGCGGCGACAGCGGGAACGGTTTCGGCGGCCATGGGGCCACTGTGCCCGGGTGCGGGCCCTGGGACAGCTCATTTACGGCCCTGGGCGGGCCGTGTGGGGCCGAACGGGCCCGGAGGGGGAGGTCCGTCGTCTGTGGTGGCCCGCGTGCGGCTGGGCAGGGGCTGCTGGAGCTGCTGGAGCTGCGGGACCTGCGTGGACTCCGTGGGCGAGCACCGGAATGACCTGGCGTCATGCCCGGGTCGTGCCCGCGCGGGGCAGCGCGAAGGGCCCCGCTGTGCGGCGGGGCCCTTTCGAAGTCGTACGGCTGTCCGCGCTCAGCGCGAGCGCTTGGCGAGCCTCTCGACGTCCAGGAGGATCACCGCGCGGGCCTCCAGGCGCAGCCAACCGCGCTGGGCGAAGTCCGCGAGGGCCTTGTTGACCGTCTCACGGGACGCGCCGACCAGCTGGGCCAGCTCCTCCTGGGTGAGGTCGTGGACGACGTGGATGCCCTCCTCGGACTGCACGCCGAAGCGGCGGGAGAGGTCGAGCAGGGCGCGCGCGACCCGGCCGGGGACGTCCGAGAAGACCAGGTCGGACATCGCGTCGTTGGTGCGGCGCAGGCGGCGGGCGACGGCGCGCAGCAGTGCGGTGGCCACCTCGGGGCGGGCGTTCAGCCAGGGCTGGAGGTCGCCGTGGCCGAGGCCCAGCAGCTTGACCTCGGTCAGCGCGGTGGCGGTCGCCGTGCGCGGGCCCGGGTCGAACAGGGACAGTTCGCCGATGAGCTCGCCGGGGCCGACCACGGCGAGCATGTTCTCGCGGCCGTCAGGGGAGGTGCGGTGGAGCTTGACCTTGCCCTCGGTGACGACGTAGAGCCGGTCGCCCGGGTCGCCCTCGTGGAACAGCGAGTCGCCGCGCGCGAGGGTCACCTCACTCATGGAGGCGCGGAGCTCCGCGGACTGCTCGTCGTCGAGTGCCGCGAAGAGCGGGTTGCGCCGGAGGACGTCGTCCACGAGTTCTCTCCTTGTCGACCTGCTCAGGGGATCTTGTTCCCCCTTGGTACCAGGGGAACCCGGTGCCCATTTTGCCGGACGGTCCAAACAGTGTGATCTGTCACAAGGATGCCGCACACATGTCCCGGGGTAAGCGGCAGGGGTCCAATTGGGGGCCGGTCCCCGGGGTCCGGGGCGGATGTCAGTGCCGGGCCCTAGGCTGGCCGGGTGTCCAAAACGCCGGTGAGAGCACAGGCCGAGGGGGCTGGGCAGGTGGTTGCACGTCGGGATTCCGCTGTGGGCGAACAGGACGCCGGAGGTGGAAAGAAAACGGCAAAAGCGGCAGGGAAGGCTCCGGTGAACCCGGTGAAGAAGAGCGCTTCGGCGAAGAAGGCTGCCCCGGCCAAGGAGGCTGCCGGGAGCAAGAAGACTGCCGGGAGCAAGAAGGCCGCTGCGGTCAGGAAGGCCGCTCCGGTCAAGGAGGCGACCGTGGCTCCCAAGAAGGCGGCTGCCGCGGTGAAGAAGGCGTCGGCTGCCAAGACGGTCGCGCCGAAGCCGCCGCGGAACGAGTCGCACACCGCCCTCGTGCGCCGCGCCCGGCGTATCAACCGCGAGCTCGCCGAGGTGTTCCCGTACGCCCACCCCGAGTTGGACTTCGAGAACCCCTTCCAGCTGATCGTGGCCACCGTGCTGTCCGCGCAGACCACCGACCTGAGGGTCAATCAGACGACTCCCTCGCTCTTCGCGAAGTACCCCACCCCCGAGGACCTGGCCGCGGCAAACCCCGAGGAGGTCGAGGAGATCCTGCGGCCGACCGGGTTCTTCCGGGCCAAGACCAAGTCGGTGATAGGGCTGTCGAGGGCCCTTGTGGAGAACCACGGGGGTGAGGTGCCGGGGCGGCTCGAAGACCTCGTCAAGCTGCCCGGCGTGGGCCGCAAGACCGCCTTCGTGGTGCTGGGCAACGCGTTCGGGCGGCCCGGCATCACCGTGGACACGCACTTCCAGCGGCTGGTCAGGCGGTGGCAGTGGACCGAGGAGAGCGACCCCGACAAGATCGAGGCCGCCGTCGCCGCGCTCTTCCCGAAGAGTGACTGGACCGACCTCTCGCACCATGTCATCTGGCACGGCCGCCGTATCTGCCATGCCCGCAAGCCCGCCTGCGGCGCCTGCCCCATCGCGCCCCTCTGCCCGGCCTACGGCGAGGGCGAGACGGACCCGGAGAAGGCGGCCAAGCTCCTCAAGTACGAGAAGGGCGGCTTCCCGGGGCAGCGCCTGAACCCACCGCAGGCCTACCTGGACGCCGGTGGCAAGGCCGCGCCGCCGTTGGGGGCCGCCGGGTGAGGGTGAGGGCGTGGACCGGGTTGTCGGCGGAGCAAGGAGCCGGGGCGCGGTGTGCGCGGTGGCCGGTGCGGTCCGGTCGGCGGGGCGGGGTTCGCGGGGCGCACTCACCGGCCCCGGAGCGCTCACCGCGGCGGACGGCTGAGCCGGGGGCGGAGGTCGGGAGCCGGCGGTTGCCGCGGCCTCTGCCGGCGCCGGGCGCTGCCTCCGTTCCGCGGCCCGCGGGGGCCTCGGTGGAACCGACCGCCATTCCGCGGCCCGCGTCGGCCCCGGCCGAACCGGCCGCCACCGGCACCCGCCGCCCTGAGCGCCCCGGACCCCCGCCACCGCAAACACACACAGCCCGGACGGAACGATCTAGGGCCCTTCGGGCGTTGAGTGGTGCAGGACGACGGGGGTGGCGATGACACGGGCGAGCCATACGGAGGGCGTGACGCTCAGCAAGGAAGGTCTGCCGGGCTGGCTGGACCCGGTGGTGCACGCCGTGGAGACGGTCGAGCCGCTCCAGCTGAGCCGCTTCCTGCCGCCGAAGAACGGCGCCGGGCGGCAGTCCGCCGTGCTGGTGCTGTTCGGCGAGGGCGAGCGCGGTCCCGAGCTGCTGCTCATGGAGCGGGCGAGTTCCCTCCGGTCGCATGCCGGGCAGCCCTCGTTCCCCGGCGGTGCCCTCGACCCGGAGGACGGCGACCCGCAGGGCGACGGTCCGCTCAGGGCCGCCCTGCGGGAGGCCGAGGAGGAGACCGGCCTCGATCCGCGCGGTGTCCAGCTGTTCGGGGCGCTGCCCAAGCTGTACATCCCGGTCAGCGGCTTCGTGGTGACCCCGGTGCTGGGCTGGTGGCGCGAGCCGAGCCCGGTCGGCGTCGTGGACCCGAACGAGACCGCCCGCGTCTTCACCGTCCCCGTGGCGGATCTCACGGACCCCGACAACCGTGCGACGACCGTGCACCCCAGCGGCCACCGAGGTCCGGCATTTCTGGTCGAATCGGCCCTTGTCTGGGGCTTCACCGCCGGGATCATCGACCGGCTCCTGCACTTCGCGGGGTGGGAGCGCCCCTGGGACCGCGAGAAGCAGGTCCCGCTCGACTGGCGCGCATGACAGGGTGGCGTTCGTGAACGTGCTGGACATCCTGTTGCTGGTCGCCGCCGTGTGGTTCGCGATCGTCGGCTACCGCCAGGGCTTCGTCGTCGGCATCCTGTCGGTGATCGGGTTCCTGGGCGGCGGCCTCGTGGCCGTCTACACCCTGCCCGTCATCTGGGACGCGGTGACCGACCACGCGGAGGTCGGCACGGTCGCCGCCGTGGTCGGCGTCGTGGTCGTCATCGTCTGTGCCTCCGTCGGGCAGGCCCTGACCACCCACCTGGGCAACAAGCTGCGCCGGTACATCACGTGGTCCCCGGCCCGAGCCCTGGACGCGACCGGCGGCGCCCTGGTCAACGTCCTCGCGATGCTCCTGGTCGCCTGGCTGATCGGGGCCACCCTCGCGCAGACCACCATGCCGACGGTCGGCAAGGAGGTCCGCGGCTCCAAGGTGCTCCTCGGCGTGCAGGAGGCCCTGCCCGCCGACGCGGACACCTGGTTCAAGGACTTCACCTCGGTCCTCGCGCAGAACGGCTTCCCGCAGGTCTTCAGCCCGTTCTCCAACGAGCCGATCAAGGAGGTCCAGCCGCCCGACCCGAAGCTCGCGAACAGTGCGGTCGCCACCCGGGCCCAGCGCTCCATCGTCAAGGTGATGGGCACCGCGCAGAGCTGCGGCAAGGTCCTGGAGGGCACCGGGTTCGTCTTCGGCGACCGCCGGGTCATGACCAACGCGCATGTCGTGGGCGGGGTCGACGAGCCCACCGTCCAGATAGGCGGCGAGGGCAGGAAGTACGACGCCACGGTCGTCCTCTACGACTGGCAGCGCGACATCGCCGTACTGGACGTGCCCGATCTCGACGCGCCCGCCCTGAAGTTCACGTCCGAGGACGCGGCCAGCGGGAACAGCGCGATCGTCGCCGGCTTCCCGGAGAACGGCTCGTACGACGTCCGCCCCGCGCGGGTGCGCGGGCGCATCGACGCCCACGGACCGGACATCTACCACCGCGGCACCGTCAGCCGCGATGTGTACTCCCTCTACGCGACCGTCCGCCAGGGCAACTCCGGCGGTCCGCTGCTCACCCCGGAGGGCAAGGTCTACGGCGTGGTCTTCGCGAAGTCGCTCGACGACCCCGACACCGGGTACGCGCTCACCGCGGACGAGATCCAGCCGGACATCGCCAAGGGGCGCACCGCGAACCAGCAGGTGGACAGCGACAGCTGCGCGCTGTGAGGGGTTTCAGAAGCGGCTACGCGCTCTGAGGGGTTCGGGAAGGGGGCCGCGTCAGCCTCGGGGGTGACGCAGGCGCACCGAGACCCAGCGGGCCCGGCGGCGCAGGATGCGCGGGATCCCCACCCTCAGGTCCGTGCCGCCCGCGAGTTGCGGGGAACCCCCCTGGTGGCGGGAGCTCAGGGCAGCGCCCGAGCGTCGATTGCGTGCTGCGTCACCGTAGTCGTGCGTCCAGCCCATACCCCGACGTGTGCCCCTGCCCCAAGGTCGATAACCTCCCCCACGCCCCCCAATTGGCCTATGCGCCGGGCAAGTGGCCGTTCGTAGGACAGGTGTTCAGGTCCGGATACCGGGCGCGACGGAAAGGTCACCGATCGGGTTCGGGATCCTTCAGCCAATTGATCAGTTCGGTCGAGAAAGCGACCGGATCCTCTTCGTGCGGGAAGTGCCCGAGACCGTCGAACAGCCGCCAGCGGTACGGCGCTTCGACGTACTCCCCGGAGCCCGCCGCGCTCCTGGTCCGCATCACCGGGTCGAGCGAGCCGTGCAGGTGCAGGGTCGGCACCCGGACGGGCCGCTTCATCCGCCGGTTGAACTGGATGCCGTCGGGCCGCGCCATCGACCGCACCATCCACCGGTACGGCTCGATCGAGCAGTGCGCCGTGGAGGGGATGCAGACCGCCTTCCGGTACGTCTCCACCGCCTCGTCGTCCGGCAGGCGCGGCCCGGACCAGTCCCGGATCAGCTCGGCGACCAGCGCGCCGTCGTCCGCGGTGAGCTGCCGCTCCGGGATCCACGGCCGCTGGAACCCCCAGATGTAGGAGCCGGCGCGGGTCTGGCGGACGTCGGAGAGCATCGCGGAGCGCCAGCGCCGGGGATGCGGCATCGAGGAGACCGCGAGCCGCCGTACGAGCTTGGGACGCATCGCGGCCGCCGTCCACGCCAGATAGCCGCCCAGGTCATGGCCGACCAGGGCGGCGTCCGGCTCGCCGAGGGAGCGGATCACGCCGGTGACGTCGAGCGCCAGGTTGGCGGGGTCGTAGCCGCGCGGGGTGCGGTCGCTGCCGCCGACCCCGCGCAGGTCCATGGCCACGGCCCGGAAACCGGCGTCGGCGAGGGCCTCCAGCTGGTGTCGCCAGGTCCACCAGAACTGGGGGAAGCCGTGCAGGAACATCACCAGCGGTCCGTCGCCCATCTCGGCGATGTGGAAGCGCGCGCCGTTGGCGGCCACGTCCCGGTGCGTCCAGGGACCGTCGGGCCGTACGAGGGACGCGGGCTGCTGCGCCGGAGAGGCGGCGGGATCCGTCATGACGATGAGCGTGCCACAGCCTCGATGGCCTTGGTCTCCCGGACTCGCTCCTCCAGGACCTTGTTGTCGTTGCCGGGCCGCGGGTGCGGCTTGGCGTTCTGGAGGACGCCGGCCGTCTCCTTCATCGACGCCGCGACCTTCTGCGGGCCCTTGCCCTTCTGTGCCTTCTTCGCGAAGACCACGCCGATCAGCGCGAGGACGAGTGCGACGAGGACGTTGGCCGCGAAGGACAGCAGGAAGCAGACCGCGAGGTTCCAGTCGCTCCAGGTCCGGATGCCGTACGCCAGCGCGAAGCTCAGCATCGGCAGGGAGAACACCAGTACCGCGCCGGCCACGCTGAACATGCCGCCGCTCACGGCGCCGCGCTTGACGTCCTGCTTCAACTGCGCCTTGGCCAGCGCGATCTCGTCGTGCACCAGCGCGGACATCTCGGTCGTCGCCGAGGCGAACAGTTGGCCGATGCTGCGTTCGGCGCCGACCGGGCTGCCGTCGGGTGCGCTCATCGCGGTCTCCCTCTCCATGGGACTGCTGGGTGTGCCGTGTCTTTTGTACCGTCCCGTCAGATCATGCCCGACGGTCGTCGTCCTCGCCTGCCCCGCCCGTCACTTCGGCACGCCGCTCGGCCGCCTTGAGCTCGGCGATCCGCCGGTGTTCGGCGGCCTTGCGCTCGTGGATGGCAGCCATGCGCAGGTGGTACGCAGGGTCGTCCTGCTCGTAGACGTCCGGGATGCCGTCGAGGTCCTCGTCGCGCTCCTCCGTGTCGTACAGCGTGCGGTACTTGGCGTTGCGCAGCTTCAGCAGCACGGTCGCGAGGGTGGCCGCGATGAGCGATCCGACGAGTACGGCGGCCTTCACCTCGTCCGTCGTGGACGCGTCGCCGTCGAAGGCGAGCTCCCCGATGAGCAGCGACACCGTGAACCCGATGCCGGCCAGGGTCGCCACCGCGAACACGTCGGCCCACGCCAGGTCGTCGCTGAGCGAGGCCCGGGTGAAGCGGGCCGTGAGCCAGGTCCCGCCGAAGATGCCGAGCGCCTTGCCGAGGACCAGCCCGAGCACCACCCCCAGCGTCTCCGGCCGGGTGAACACATCGCCGAGCGCGCCGCCGGAGACGGAGACGCCCGCGCTGAAGAGGGCGAACAGGGGGACGGCCAGGCCGGCCGAGAGCGGTCGTACGAGATGCTCGATCCGCTCGCCGGGGGACTGCTCCTCGTCGTCCCGCCGGGTGCAGCGCAGCATCAGGCCCATCGCGACGCCCGCGACCGTGGCGTGCACCCCGCTGTTGTACATCAGCGCCCAGATCACCAGCGCGAGCGGGACATAGACGTACCACCCGCGTACGCCCTTGCGCAGCAGCAGCCAGAAGACCGCGAGGCCCAGGAACGCGCCGCCGAGCGCGGCGAGGTCGATGTCGGCGGTGAAGAAGACCGCGATGATCAGGATCGCGCAGAGGTCGTCGACGACGGCGAGGGTGAGCAGGAAGGCGCGCAGGGCGCTCGGCAGCCAGGTGCCGATGACGGCGAGCACGGCGAGCGCGAAGGCGATGTCGGTGGCCGTGGGCACGGCCCAGCCGGACAGGGAGCCGCCGCCGGTGAGGTTGGTGAGCGTGTAGACGAGCGCCGGTACGGCCATCCCGCACAGGGCGGCGGCCACGGGCAGCGCGGCCGCCCTGGGGTCCTTGAGGTCACCGGCGACGAGTTCGCGCTTGAGTTCGATGCCGGCGACGAAGAAGAAGACGGCGAGCAGGCCGTCGGCCGCCCAGTGTTCGATCGACAGATGGAGGCCGAGCGCCTCGGGACCGAAATGGAAGTGGCTGACGCTCTCGTAACTGTCGTGCAGTGCGGGGACGTTCGCCCAGACCAGCGCGGTCACCGCGGCGGCGAGCAGCAGGACTCCGCCGACCGTCTCGGTGCGCAGCGCGTCCGCGACGAAGGTCCGCTCGGGGAGCGAGAGCCGGCCGAGGACTTTACGGGTGGGCGCGGGCATCGGGGGGACCTCCGGTCGGTGGGCAGGACTGAGCTGTCGCCGACCAGACTTCCCGGCACACCTTGAGGGTCACGCTGTTTTGCTTAGTTTACCTAAAAGGGGCGCCCGGCGCGTTCTCGCGCCGGACGCCCCCCCATGCCGTGGCGGTTGCTCAGTCCTCGCTGGGCGCGGCCGGCAGCTTGGCCTGAATGAGGTCCATGACCGTGGAGTCCGTCAGCGTGGTGACGTCTCCGAGCTGGCGGTTCTCGGCCACGTCCCGCAGCAGCCGGCGCATGATCTTGCCGGAGCGGGTCTTGGGCAGTTCCTGCACCGGCAGGACCCGCTTGGGCTTGGCGATCGGGCCGAGGGTCGCGCCGACGTGATTGCGCAGGTCGGCGATGAGGTTCTCGTCCTCGGCGTTCGCCGTGCCGCGCAGGATCACGAAGGCGACGATGGCCTGTCCGGTCGTCTCGTCGGCGGCACCGACGACGGCGGCCTCGGCGACCGACGGGTGGGAGACCAGCGCCGACTCCACCTCGGTGGTCGAGATGTTGTGGCCGGACACCAGCATGACGTCGTCCACACGGCCCAGCAGCCAGATGTCGCCGTCGTCGTCCTTCTTCGCGCCGTCGCCGGCGAAGTACTTGCCCTCGAAGCGCGACCAGTAGGTGTCCAGGAAGCGCTGGTCGTCGCCCCAGATGGTGCGCAGCATGGACGGCCACGGCTCGGTGAGGACGAGGTAGCCGCCCCCGCCGTTCGGGACCTCGCCCGCCTCGTCGTCCACGACGGTGGCGGAGATGCCGGGCAGCGGGGTCTGCGCGGAGCCGGGCTTGGTCGCGGTGACACCGGGCAGCGGGGAGATCATCATCGCGCCGGTCTCGGTCTGCCACCAGGTGTCCACGATCGGGGTGAGGTCGGCGCCGATGTGCTTGCGGTACCAGATCCACGCCTCGGGGTTGATCGGCTCGCCCACCGAGCCCAGCACCCGCAGGCTGGACAGGTCGAACTTCGCGGGGATGTCGTCGCCCCACTTCATGAACGTCCTGATGGCGGTCGGGGCGGTGTAGAGGATGGTCACCCCGTACTTCTGGACGATCTCCCAGAAACGGCCCTGGTGCGGGGTGTCGGGGGTGCCCTCGTACATGACCTGGGTGGCGCCGTTGGCGAGCGGGCCGTAGACGATGTAGGAGTGCCCGGTGACCCAGCCGACGTCGGCGGTGCACCAGTACACGTCGGTCTCCGGCTTCAGGTCGAAGACGGCGTGATGGGTGTACGCGGCCTGGGTGAGGTAGCCGCCGGAGGTGTGCAGGATGCCCTTCGGCTTACCCGTCGTACCGGACGTGTACAGGATGAACAGCGGCTGCTCGGCGCCGAACGCCTCCGGGGTGTGCTCGGCGGACTGCCGCTCGACGATCTCGTGCCACCACACGTCCCTGCTGTCGTCCCAGGCGACCTCCTGCCCGGTACGGCGCACCACGAGCACGTGCTCGACGTTGCCGGCCTTGCCGACCGCCTCGTCGACGGCGGGCTTGAGCGCGGAGGGCTTGCCGCGGCGGTAGCCGCCGTCGCTGGTGATGACCACGCGCGCGTCGGCGTCCTGGATGCGGGTCGCGAGCGCGTCCGCCGAGAAGCCGCCGAAGACCACGGAGTGCGCGGCGCCGATCCGGGCGCACGCGAGCATCGCGACCGCGGTCTCGGGGATCATCGGCATGTAGACGGCGACCCGGTCGCCCTTCCGGACCCCCAGCTCCAGCAGCGCGTTGGCCGCCTTGGAGACCTCGTCCTTGAGCTCGGCGTAGGTGAGCGCGCGGCTGTCACCGGGCTCGCCCTCGAAGTGGATGGCGACCCGGTCGCCGTGGCCCGCCTCGACATGCCGGTCGACGCAGTTGTACGCCACGTTGAGCTCGCCGTCCTGGAACCACTTGGCGAACGGCGGGTTCGACCAGTCCAGCGTCTCGGTCGGCTCCTTGGCCCAGCTCAGTCGGCGGGCCTGCTCGGCCCAGAACCCGAGCCGGTCAGCCTTGGCCTGCTCATACGCCTCCGCCGTGACGTTGGCGTGTGCGGCCAGGTCGGCGGGGGGTGCGAACCTGCGCTCTTCCTTGAGCAGGTTGGCCAGGCTTTCGTTGCTCACGGCATCTGCCTTTCCCAGGGTGTCCGTTGTGTCCCAGGCCACAGCTCATCAGACCGGGGGTGCGATGACAAGGGCCGATCTGCAATTGGTTTAGACCTGTGGACGGGTCGAGTCCGGCGGCCGGCCCATCCGTACCCACGGACGCCGACCAGGCGGAGTTCAGCATGTGTCCGGCGGAGTTCGGCACGTGTAACGCCTTTCACACTCCCGCCCAAGTACGGGTGCAGCGCCATCGACGCCTTACGTGAAGGGAGCCCGAGTGGACGGGATACGGGGTGGGCCGCGGGCCGCGGCTCGCGACCCACAGCTCTTCGAGGAGTTCTACCGACGCCATGTGGATGCGATGACGTCCTTCCTGGCCCGGCGTGTCGCGGACCCGCACACGGTGGCCGACCTGACCGCCGAGATCTTCCTCGCGGTCCTGGACTCCGCCCACACCTACCGCGCGTCCCGGGGCAGTGAACGGGCCTGGCTGTACGGCATCGCCCGCAACGTCGTCTCCTCCGAGCGCCGCCGGGTCGCCCGCGAGACCGACCGCGACCGGCGCATCTCGGGGCGGCGGCTGCTGGAGCCCGACGACATCGCCCGCCTGGAGGACAAGCTCGACGCGGAGAGCCCGGGCCGCCGCGCCCTGGCCGCCCTGGAACGGCTCCCCGCGGGGGAGAGAGCCGTCCTGGAACTCGTCGCGGTCGACGAACTGACGGTCGGCGAGGCCGCGACGGCGCTCGGCATCAGCCAGGTCGCGGCGCGGGTACGGCTGCACAGGGCGCGCAAGTCGCTGCGCGAGACGGGTGAGTTCACCGACGGGGCCCGCGGCACATCTCTGTCCTACGTCACCGGCGGAACCGGGGGAGAGGCATGACCACCAGGACGACATTCGAGGACCGGCTGCTGGCGGAACTGCGCCACGAGATCGCCCTGCGGGCGGCGGACCGTACGGCGGCAGCGACGCCCGTGTCCGTGTGGCGGCGCTGCCGTACGGCCCTCACCGTGCCGAGGCTCGCCGTCGTCGCGGTGGCCTGCGCCGCCGTCGCGGGCGCCTGGGTGCTGACTCCGGGCTCCCCGGCGGAAAGCCCCGCCTACGCGGTGGTGTCGCACTCGGACGGGAGCCTGACGGTCACCATGAACGACTTCGGCCTCGGTGGCACCCTGCCGGAGGGCCTCGTCGAACGCCTCCAGGCGTACGGCGTCCACGTGGTCGTGGACGAGGTACCGAACGGCTACGAGTGCACCGAGCCCCGGGGCAGGGGGGTCGTGGGCCGCTCCTCGAGCGACGGCCCCAGCCAGGTGTTCGACCTGCGGCGCGGGGACTCCCTGGTCGTGGAGAGGCTGGGGCAGCGCGCGCCCGACGGGAGTTTCCAGCCGGTCACCGGTTTCGGCTTCGTCCGCGGTGACGTCGCCCCATGCCGTCCGGTGCCGGCCCCGGATCCCCGCCCGGCGGAGACGTCGGGGCTCCGCTGAGCGGGGGTGGGTGGGGTGCCGGGTGTGGGGTGCTGGGGCGCGGTGCCGGGCGGGTGAGTGCCGGACGGGTTCCGGGTGTGTGGGCGCTGGGGCGGGGTGCCGGGCCGCCGGGGCGCCTGTTTATGCCGGACTGCGCAGACCGTCCGCGTCGGTCACGCGGTCGAACACCCCCTCGCTGGAGACCTTGGTGAGCAGGTACGCCTGCGCCTCGCCCACGTGGAAGTACATCCCGTGCAGCTCCAACTCCCCGTCCCGCAGGGCCCGGGCGACCGAGTCGTGCGCCCGGAGGTGCTCCAGCTGCTGCACCACGTTGGTCAGGCACAGCTGCTCGACGGCGTCAGCCGGCGCCCGCCCGGCCAGCTTCGCCCAGGCACGGCTGTCGTCGGCCATCCGCTCCAGGCTCGGCTCCCCGTGCCGCAGCCACCGCTTCAGCGGGGTCCGGGCGCCGCCCGGCTCGGAGTCGAGCAGCGCCTGCATGGCCCCGCAGCCGGAGTGCCCGCACACCGTGATGGACCGCACCTTCAGCACGTCCACGGCGTACTCGATCGCTGCCGCCACCGAGTCGTCCCCGCTCTCCTCGCCGGGCAGCGGTACGAGGTTGCCCACGTTGCGCACCACGAAGAGATCGCCCGGGCCACTGGAGGTGATCATCGAGGTGACCACGCGTGAGTCGGCGCAGGTCAGGAAGAGCTGGGCCGGCTGCTGGCCCTCGCGCGCCAACCGGGCCAGCTCGCCCCGCACGATGGGCGCGGTGTTGCGCTGGAACGCGCTGATCCCACGGGCCAGTTCATGCCCGCCCGGCCCCGCGGGGGCGAGGGGACCGCTTGAGCCGGCCGGTCCACGTGACGTGTCGGGTCCGCCGAGTCCGCCGGGTCCGCTTGAGCCTGTCGGCGCACTTGAGCCGCCCGGGCCACCGGATCCGCACGGTCGGACGGGTCGACCTGCTTCATCGGGGCCGCCGTTCTCGCCCGATGCACGCGAGGCGCCCGACGCGCTCGATGAAGCCGCCGTGGCCGCCGCGCCCGCCGTGCTCGACGCCCCGGTGTCCGAGACGGCCGTCGGGGCCGCCGCGGGATGGGGAAGCTCGCACTGGTGGTTGCGCCAGGCCGTCCAGGGGCGGCAGCGGCAGTCGGCGGCACCGGAGGGCTCGGCGATGCTCGTGCCCGGGCTGCGCCCGGTCAGCTCGACCGAGCCGCCCTGCGCGGTGTGCGTCTTCTGCCAGTCCTGGAGCGACTCGTACGCCGCGTGGTCCATGAAAGACCCGTCCAACTCCACGACGGCGTCCGCACCTTGGGGTACCAGATGGAGGGCCCGGCTGAGCCGCGGCACCGCGAGGAACGTCAACTGGCCGCGTACGTGTACGTGATGGACTCCCTCTCTCTCGTGGTGCGTGATGCGGGTGCGGGTGAGGCGGTGCAGGGAGACGCCGACGGCCACGGCGATCCCGAGGGCGACGCCCTCCAGGACGCCGAAGACGACCACGCCGAGGGTGGTGACGGCGTAGACCAGCACTTCGCGATGGCGGGTCACCGTACGGATGTGGTGCAGGGACACCATCTGGATGCCCACGGCCATCACCAGAGCGGCGAGCGAGGCGAGCGGGATGAACTCCAGGACGGGGACCATCAGCAGTGCGGCGATCACTACGAGAACGCCGTGCAGCATCGTGGAGTTCCGGCTGACGGCACCGGCCTGGACGTTCGCCGAACTGCGCACCGCCACGCCGGCGACCGGCAGTCCGCCGAGGGCGCCGGAGACGATGTTGGCGGCGCCCTGTCCGAGCAGTTCGCGGTCCAGGTCGGAGCGGCCGACCCGGGCCCCCCGGCCGGAGCCGGGGCCGCCGGCGAGCAGGTCGGGGCGTCCGGCCGCCAGCTTGTCCACGGCGACCGCGCCGAGCAGCGACTGCACGCTGCACACGAGCGTGGTCGTGAGCACGGCGGCCACGATGCCGAGCGCGGGGCCTTCGGGCAGCCCGGCCAGTGCGTGACTGCTCCAGGACGGCAGGTCGACCTTGGGCAGGGTGAGCCCGGTGAGGCAGGCGATGGTGGTGGCCCCGGCGACGGCGACGAGCGCGGCCGGGATACGGCGCAGCAGCAGGCCTGCCCGGCCGGGAATGCGCGGCCAGAGGAAGAGCAGTGCCAGGGTCAGCGCGCTCACCGATAAGGCGGCGGGCTGGACCCTCGCCAACTGGGCCGGCAGGGCGCGGAGGTTGTCGAGGACGGAGCTCTGGGGGGTGCCGCCGAGGACGATGTGCAACTGGGCGACGGCGATGGTGATGCCGATGCCGGCGAGCATGCCGTGCACGATCGCGGGGCTGACGGCGAGCGCGGTGCGGGCCACGCGCAGGCAGCCGAGGCCTAGTTGGACGACTCCGGCCAGCACGGTGATGGCGCAGGTGGTCCGCCAGCCGTAGCGGTGGATCAGGTCGGCGGTGACCACGGTGAGTCCGGCGGCGGGCCCGCTGACCTGGAGGGGGCAGCCGCCGAGCCGGCCGGCCACGATCCCGCCGACGGCGGCGGCCACGAGGCCGGCCTGGAGGGGCGCTCCGGTGGCGAGGGCGATGCCGAGGGACAGGGGCAGGGCGATCAGGAAGACCGCGATCGAGGCCGACACGTCGGCGCTCGCGATGCGGAAGCGGCGCGGCGGTGACGGCGGCGGGCTGTGGGGTGGGTGGACGTGACTCGCGCGGTGCGAGTCGCTCGGGTCGGTGGCTCGGGTGGGTACACAGGCTGACATTTTTCCCGTCTCCTCCGGGGCAGCGCGGTCGCGGAACAGGTGGTCCCCCGTCGATGGCGGGGGCGGGTCGCGGCCGTGGGTCACGGCGTGCAGCGGCGGGATGAATCAACGCTCGGTAAATGGATCGTAATGCAGAGTAAAGGCCAGGCATAGGCTTTCCGGGCAAATGGGTTATCGGCTCACCTAGATGGGTGAAGTGGCAATTTCATCGGCTTGTCGTACTAATTCCTTCTCGGTCCCGTGCGAGCTTGGCGGCGCTGTCGTTGGCCCCGAGAGAAGGAAGAAGGTGGGCGGAAGATGGCCGCCACCCAGAGGATTGCCGCGGGAGCCGTGGTCGCCGCGGTCTGCGCCGCCTCACTCGCCGGTTGCGCGACCGGCAACGACGACTCCGAGGGAGGAGCCGCCGGCCCGCAGAAGGCGAAGGCCGCCGCCCAGGCGCCGCCCAAGCGGGTGTTCCGCCTGATCGGCGACGGTTCCACCGCCTACACCGGAGCCCAGCCCCATTTGCCCCGAGCCGAACGCCTCAAGCCCGGTGAGAAGCCTCCGCAGTTCGTGGTCTTCTCCTGGGACGGCGCCGGTGAGGACAGCCAGAAACTGTTCTCCCACTTCCGCGAGGTCGCCAAGGAGAACCACGCGACCATGACGTACTTCCTCAGCGGCGTGTACATGCTGCCGGAGGACAAGCGGGCCGAGTACCGGCCGCCGCAGCACTCCCCGGGCCGCTCCGACATCGGCTTCAACGACGAGCAGGGCATCGCCGACACCGTCAAGCAGCTGCGCCTCGCCTGGCTGGAGGGCAACGAGATCGGCACCCACTTCAACGGCCACTTCTGCGGAAAGGGCGGCGGCGTCGGCGAGTGGTCCGTGGCGGAGTGGAAGGACGAGATCGCCCAGGCGAAGAAGTTCGTGAAGTCCTGGAAGACCAACACCGGGATGACCAAGGCCTCACCCCTGCCCTTCGACTACGACAAGGAGCTCATCGGCGCCCGCACGCCCTGCCTCGAGGGCCAGCGGAACTTCATGAGGGCCGCAAGCGAGCTCGGCTTCCGCTACGACACCAGCGGGGTCAACGAGCAGCTGTGGCCCAGGAAGAAGCAGGGCCTGTGGGACCTGTCGATGCAGCTCGTGCCCTTCCCCGGGCACTCGTACGAGCAGCTCACCATGGACTACAACTTCATGGTCAACCAGTCCGGCACCAGAACCCAGGGCGACCCGGCCAAGTACCGGTTCTGGGGCGACCAGATGCGCGAGGGCCTCCTCAAGGGCTTCTACCGGGCCTACGACGGCAACCGCGCGCCCCTGATCATCGGCAACCACTTCGAGTCCTGGAACGGCGGCACCTACATGCGCGCCGTCAAGGAGACCATCGAGCAGGTGTGCAACAAGTCCGACGTGCGCTGTGTCTCCTTCCGGCAGCTGGCCGACTGGCTGGACGCCCAGGACCCGAACACCCTGGACAAGCTCCGCACCCTGAACGTCGGCGAGGCCCCGAAGCAGGGCTGGCAGGACTTCCTGAACGGCCACCCGGCCCCGGCACCGAAGGGCGTGCCGGGGGCGCCGGCGGCCAAGCGGTAGCCGTCCGGCAGGCGGCCAAGGAGCGGCAGGCGTCCGGCGGTTGTCCTCAGACCGCCGCCACCGCGCTCTCGCCGAGCACGAACGCGGGGTCGACCTGGGCCGCCAGGTCGGCCCCCGTGCGCTCGTTGCCCCAGGACTGGGCGTTCTTCAGGTGGAAGTGCACCATCTGCCGGGTGTAGCGCCCCGGGTCCCGCAGCTCGTACGTCGCGTCGACGGCCGTCCGCATCCGGTGCAGGGCACGGCGGTTGACGTCCTCCAGGAGCGCGAACCGGGGCGGCCGGCCCTTCTCCAGGGCCCGCACCCAGTCCGAGTGCCCGACCGTCACCAGCAGGTCGTCCCCGACTTCGGCGCGGAGGAAGTCGAGGTCGTCCTGGCCCTGCACCTTGTTGCCGACGACCTTCAGCGTGACGCCGAAATCGCGGGCGTACTCCTTGTACTGGCGATAGACGGAGACCCCCTTACGGGTCGGCTCGGCGACCAGGAACGTGATGTCGAAGCGGGTGAACATGCCGGAGGCGAAGGAGTCGGAGCCCGCCGTCATGTCCACCACGACGTACTCGCCCCGCCCGTCCACCAGGTGGTTCAGGCACAGCTCCACCGCTCCGGTCTTGGAGTGGTAGCAGGCGACCCCCAGGTCCGCGTCGGTGAAGGGGCCGGTGACCATCAAACGGACGACGTCGCCGTCGAGTTCCACCGGCCGGGCACAGGCGTCGTAGACCGGGTTGTCCTCGCGGACCCGCAGCAGTCGGGAGCCCTCGCCGGGCGGGGTGGTCTTGATCATCTGTTCGGCGGAGGCGATCCGCGGGTTGGAGCCGCGCAAGTACTCCTTGATCAGCGGAAGCCGCTCGCCCAGGGCGGGCAGCGCGGCCGCCTCCGCCTCGTCCAGGCCGAGGGCCGGGCCGAGGTGCTGGTTGATGTCGGCGTCGACGGCGATCACCGGCGCACCGGTGGTGGCGAGATGGCGGATGAACAGGGAGGACAGGGTGGTCTTGCCGCTGCCGCCCTTCCCGACGAAAGCAATTTTCATGTTCACGAAGGGTAGTCGCCTGATAGCTGTAGGTGGCAGGCGGGCGTGAAGAAGACCACTCCATCGTGGGGTGCGGGCCAGGGGTGCGTAGGGTCGTACTCATGAGTACGACAGGCGCGACCGCCGACCCGCTCGCCGCCCTGGGCTCGCTGCCCGGCGTGGCCGATTCCGTGGAGTCCGTGCGCAAGTCCGTGGACCGGGTCTACGGGCACCGTGTCATGCGGCGCCGCAGCAACGAGATCACCTCTGAAGCGGCCCTGCGCGGCGCTCGCGGCTCGGCCGCGCTGTCTGGCGCGGACTGGGCGCTCGAGGAGGTGCGAAGGCGCTCCGACTTCGGCGTCGACGACGAGGCGCGGGTCGTGGGCGCGGCGCTGCGGCTGACCGCCGAGGCCGGCCAACTGCTGTCCATCTGGCGGCAGTCGCCCCTCCGGGTGCTGGCCCGGCTGCACCTGGTGGCCACGGCGAGCGAGGGCGACGAGGTCGGGCGCCCGCGCCAGGCCGGCGAGGACGTCCACGAGCCGCTGGTCGAACTGCCGCTGCCCGGCGCGGCCGAGGTCTCGGGTCGGCTGGAGGGGCTGTCCGAGCTGATCATCGCGGGCAGTTCCGCGCCCGCCCTGGTCACGGCGGCCGTCGTGCAGGGCGAACTCCTCGCGCTGCGGCCCTTCGTCTCGCACAACGGCCTGGTGGCGCGCGCGGCCGCGCGGATCGTCCTGGTGGGCAGTGGCCTCGACCCGAAGTCGGTGTGCCCGGCGGAGGTCGGTCACGCCGAACTGGGGCGCGCCGCCTATCTGGCGGCGCTCGACGGCTATGTCTCCGGGACTCCCGAGGGCATGGCCGCCTGGATCGCCCACTGCGGCAGCGCGATCGAGCTGGGCGCGCGCGAGTCGACGGCGGTGTGCGAGGCACTCCAGCGCGGGGCGGCATGAGCGCGATTGCAGAAAAGGCCCTCCCGCAGGAGGGCCCCTGAACAGAGTTGCGGCGGTACGAGGATTCGTACCGCCGCTGGCATGTTCACCGGGTTACCAAGCGTCCTCGATATGTTGCCCATCAGGTCGGGAACTTTGCCCGTCACCTGGTGCGGCTGGCCCGTAATCGACGGGTCGACGTCGCGTGGGTGCTCGATGTCCATGCTCGGTCCGTGGGGCCAAATGCGTTGTTAAAGGTGATCCTCTCGGATGTCCTTGGTCTCGCGGGCCGTTAAACCCTTTGTACTCCTGGCCCCGGGCAAGCGGAACCCCCGTCGGCAGTTCTTTACTTTTATCCTCAAATAGGCGCCAAGTGTGCTGAATCGCCTCACGCCACCGTCGACCGCCGCCGGTTCGCGTACCAGACGAGACCCGCCGTGGCCGCCGCGGCTCCTATCGCGGCGACCGCCACGAGCGCCGGGCGGGGAGGTACGGCGAACCCGGGCAGCCGCTGCTTGAGCCGGACCGGGCGGTTGAAGTCGAGAATCGGCCACCCGCGCGCGAGAGCCTCGCGGCGCAGGGTCCGGTCCGGGTTGACGGCGTGCGGATGTCCCACGGCCCCGAGCATCGGCAGGTCGGTCGCCGAGTCGCTGTAGGCGTAGCAGCGCTCCAGGTCGTACCCCTCGGACTCGGCCAGCTCCTTGATCGCCTCGGCCTTCGTGGGGCCGTACGCGTAGTACTCCACCTCGCCGGTGAAGCAGCCGTCCTCGCCGACGACCATGCGGGTGGCCACCACCCGGTCCGCGCCCAGGAGTTCACCGATCGGCTCGACCACCTCGGCGCCCGACGTGGACACGATGACGACGTCACGCCCGGCGGTGTGGTGCTCCTCGATCAGGGACGCGGCCTCGTCGTAGATGATCGGGTCGATCAGGTCATGGAGGGTTTCCGCCACGATCTCCTTGACGTGCTGGACGTTCCAGCCGCGCACGAGCGAGGAGAGGTACTCGCGGGTGCGCTCCATCTGGGCATGGTCCATACCGCCGACGAGGAAGACGAACTGGGCATAGGCGGTCCGCAAGGCGGCCCTGCGGTTGATCAGGCCGCCTTGGTAGAACGACTTGCTGAACGTGAGCGTGCTCGACTTCGCAATGACCGTCTTGTCCAGGTCAAAGAAGGCAGCTGTGCGGGGCAAGGAGTGGTTATCCACGACCCCGAGCATAGGCGCAGCCCATTCGGCGTAAGGTGGGGCGCGTGGGTTTGCCTGAGAGGGCTCTCGGGTACACCATGGAAGTCACGGATCGTTCGCGACCGTGCTAACCCGGCCCGGCTCCTCCCCCCCCGAGTCGGCCGTGGAGACGACCCCCACTCTCCCCCCCGGTGGGGGTCGTCGCATGTCCGGGTGTGTTTTTCCCCTTCCTGTCGCGGTCTCGCGGCCCCTGTGAGGCGGTTTCGGCCGCCTCTTTCGCATGTCCATGATTCGTGACCGTGCGTAGTCGTTGTGCTGCTCTGCGGAGGTCGCACACGGGTACCACCGGGCTCACCGGTATGGGTGACGGCGATATTCACAACCGCTGAGTTGTCCACAGTTATCGACCAAGATCCACACGATTTCCGGGATCGCTGCACCGTGATTCCCATGCATCCCGCTCGGGCCGACTTCATGGCCGGTTCCGGTTAGTCGGGTGTTTTTGGCCGGTTCGTATCGGCCGCTCATATGGAGGCCGCTTGCCGGTTCTTCACATGTCTGGGAATCGCGGGGCCGAAGGGGCCGCGTGAGAAAGACGACGCGCGGGCCGCCTGAGGCCTTCGGGCGTCGCAGCGAAGGGGGATGAGGACGTGGCCGCAGCCGTCACACACGATCCGCAGCCCGCCGCCGGAGGGCGGCAGGGGCAGCCGTTGATCGTCACGGAGGACGAGGACCTGCTGGACGACCTGCTGCGCCTGTGCGCGGCGGCCGGGGCGAAACCCGAGGTGCACCACGGGCTGCCGGAGCGCAGGGGCAGCTGGGAGACCGCCCCGCTCGTCCTGGTCGGCGACGACGCCGCCCGGCGCGTACGCGGAGCCGCGCGCCGGCGCGGAGTGGTGCTCGTGGGCCGCGATCAGGACGACTCCGGAGTGTGGAAACGGGCCGTCCAGATCGGCGCCGACCACGTCCTGATGCTGCCCGATGGCGAACAGTGGCTGGTCGACCGCATCGCCGACGTCGCCGAGGGCGTCGGCCGGCCCGCCCTCACCGTCGGCGTCATCGGCGGCCGGGGCGGGGCCGGAGCCTCCACGCTCGCGTGCGCGCTCGCCGTCACCTCCGCGCGGGAGGGACTGCGCACACTGCTCGTGGACGCGGATCCGCTGGGCGGCGGACTCGACGTACTCCTCGGCGGCGAGAGCACCGAAGGGCTGCGCTGGCCCGCCTTCGCCGCCTCCCGCGGGCGGGTCGGGGGCGGCGCCCTGGAGGAGTCGCTGCCGAGCCTGCACTCGCTGCGGGTGCTCAGCTGGGACCGCGGGGACCGTATCGCCGTCCCACCCCCGGCCGTCCGCGCGGTGCTCGCCGCTGCCCGGCGCCGTGGCGGCTCCGTCGTCGTCGACCTGCCCCGCCGCCTCGACGACGGCGTCGCCGAGGCCCTCGCCCAGATCGACCTCGGGATCCTCGTCGTCCCCGCCGAACTGCGCGCCGTCGCCGCGGCCGGTCGCATGGCCTCCGCCGTCGGCATGGTCCTGCGCGATCTGAGAGTGGCGGTACGCGGCCCGTACGCCCCCGGCCTCGACGACCGCGAGGTGGCCCGGCTGCTGGGTCTGCCCCTGGTGGGCGAGGTGCCGGTGGAGTCGTCGCTGCAACGCCCGCACGGGGGCGGGCCACCGCCGGGCGGGACCGCGCGGGGGCCGCTCGCACGGTTCTGCAAGGAGTTCTGGGAGCGTGCCCTGGCCGAGGCGGGCGGCGCATGAGCGGGGAATTCGAGGGGGCGTGGGCGGACCGGGTCGGGACGGTGCGTTCTGGACCGGGGCTCCGGTCTCGGACTCGGGGCCGGTTGCGTGAGGGTGCCGGCGGGGCGGCGGTCGGTGCGGTCGGGGCCGGTGAGGACATCGGGGCGCTCGGGGCCGTCGTGGACGGCGAGGCCATCGGGGCCGTCGGGCTGTTGGACGGGGTGCGGCAGTGGCTGGCCGAGAGCGGCGCCGAGCCGACGCCCGCGCGGGTGGCGCAGGCACTGCGGGAGCAGGGGCGGGTCCTGGGCGATGCCGAAGTGCTGGGCGCGGCCGCGCGATTGCGGTCCGAGCTGGTCGGCAGCGGCCCCCTGGAGCCCTTGCTCGCGGACCCGTCCGTGACGGACGTCCTGGTCTCGGCCCCGGACCGGGTCTGGGTGGATCGGGGCGGCGGACTCGAACTGACCGCGGTCACCTTCCCCGACGCGGCTGCCGTACGACGACTCGCGCAACGGCTCGCCGCGGTGGCCGGGCGGCGCCTCGACGACGCCCGGCCCTGGGTGGACGCCCGGCTGCCCGACGGGACCCGGCTGCACGCGGTGCTGCCCCCGGTCGCCGTCGGCTGCGCCTGTCTGTCGCTGCGGGTGGTCCGGCCGCGCGCGTTCACGCTGGACGAGCTGGTCGCGGCCGGCACCGTGCCGCCGGGCGGGGACCGGGTGCTGCGGGCGCTGCTCGACGCGCGGCTGTCCTTCCTGATCAGCGGCGGGACCGGGACGGGCAAGACGACGCTGCTCAGCGCGCTGCTGGGGCTCGTCGGGCCGGGTGAGCGGATCGTGCTCGCGGAGGACTCGGCGGAGCTCAGGCCGGACCATCCGCACGTCGTACGGCTGGAGAGCAGACCCGCCAACCAGGAGGGCGCGGGACTCGTCACCCTCGAGGACCTGGTGCGGCAGGCGCTGCGGATGCGGCCCGACCGGCTGGTCGTGGGTGAGGTGCGCGGGCGCGAAGTGGTGGACCTGCTGGCCGCGTTGAACACGGGCCACGAGGGCGGCTGCGGGACCGTGCACGCGAACGCGGCGGCCGACGTCCCTGCCCGCCTGGAGGCGCTGGGTACGGCGGCGGGACTCGACCGGGCGGCGCTGCACAGCCAGTTGGCGGCGGCGTTGTCGGTCGTACTGCATCTCGTGCGTGACCGGACCGGGCGTCGGCGGATCGCCGAGGTGCGGGTGCTGGAGCGGGACGCCTCGGGGTGGGTGCGGACGGTGCCGGCGCTGCGGTGGGGAGCGGAGGCGTTCGTGCACGAGCGGGGGTGGGAGCGGTTGCGGGGGCTCCTCGGGGGTGCGTTGCCGGAGGCGGCGGGGGAGGGCGGGTGACGTGACCGGGGTGACGGTGAGAGACGCCGGGCGGCTCGGGTGGGGGCGGGAGTGGCGGGCCGATGGGGACGCGCGGCTCGGACGAGGAGAGGGCGCGGTGAGAGGGATGGGCGAGAGGCATGGGGGAGAGGCATGGGTGAGATGTCGGTGGACGGGATGTCGGTGGGTGTGGCTGTGGGGGGTCTGGGTCTGGGGCTGGCCGTGTGGCTGTGGGGGCGGAGGCGGTCCGGGTTGCGGCGGG